>NZ_JARTWB010000001.1:658097-1316194 GCF_031450785.1 Caballeronia sp. LZ062 | reverse complement strand
CGCGAAACGCTCGGCGATGAACTCGCCAAGACGCGCCTCGTGCTGATCTGCGACGTCGGCGGCGGCACGACCGATCTCACGCTGATTCAGGTCGAAGCCGGCGACAGCGACGAGCCGCGCCTCACGCGCATCGGCGTCGGCAATCACCTGATGCTCGGCGGCGACAACATGGACCTCGCGCTCGCGCATCTCGTCGAAAAGCAGCTCGCGGGCGGCGACGGGCGGCTGTCGGCGGCGCGCCTGTCGCAACTGGTCGAGCGGTGCCGCGCTGCCAAGGAACAGTTGCTCGGCGAGAACGCGCCTGCGTCCGCTTCGATCACGCTGCTCGGCGCGGGATCGAAGCTGATCGGCGGCGCGCGCTCGGCCGAGGTGACGCGCGAAGAGATCGAGCGGATCATCGTCGAGGGCTTCTTTCCGCTCGTGTCGGAGAACGAGCGCCCCGGGCGCACGCGCGCCGGCATCGTGGAATTCGGGCTGCCTTATGCAAGCGATCCGGCGATCACGCGGCACGTCGCCGCGTTCCTCGCGCAACACGCGTCGCCTTCGCGCGAAGCGTTGCGCGAAGCTGCGCGAAGCGACGCCCTTCCCGTTCCCGACACGCTGCTTCTAAACGGCGGCGTTTTCCGCGCGGCGCCGCTCGCGAAACGCGTCGCCGATACGCTCGGCCACTGGCGCGGCGAGCCGGTGCACGTGCTCGCCAACGACAACCCCGACGTGGCTGTCGCGCGTGGTGCGGTCGCCTACGCGCTCGCGCGCGCGGGCCACGCGCCGAAAATCGGCGGCGGCTCGGCGCGCAGCTATTTCCTGCTGCTCGACGAAGACGGCGACGCCTCGCGCGGCGTGTGCGTGCTGCCGCGCGGCACCGAAGAAGGTCAGGCGATCCATCTCGCCGACCGCACTTTCGCGCTGCGCCTCGGCGCGCCGGTGCGCTTTCACCTCGTCTCGTCGGTCGCGGATACGGCGTACCGGGCAGGCGAGATCGCCGACGTGAGCGCCTCGGCGGGCGACTTCGTGCGTCTGCCGCCCATCGCGACGGTCGTCGATCCGCACGGCCAGACGAACGCCGGCAAGCCGCGCGAGACGCCGGTGCAGCTCACGACATCGCTCACCGAAGTCGGCACGCTGGAGATGCACTGCATCGCGACCGACGATTCCGCCCAACGCTGGCTGCTCGAATTTCAGCTACGCCGCGAAGAATCCAAAGGCGATGCGGCCGTCGGGCAGACGCATCCGGCGCTGCCGAAAGCCATCGACTTGATCGACCGCACCTTCGGCACACGCGCGCAGGACGTCGCGCCCAAGGAAGTCAAGCGGCTGCGCGCGCAGCTTGAACAGGCGCTCGGCCCGCGCGACACATGGGACATCGCGCTCTTGCGTGAACTCTTCGGCGCGCTGTGGGACCGCGCGAAGAAGCGTCGGCGCAGCGCCGACCACGAACGCCTCTGGCTCAATCTCGCGGGCTATGCGGTGCGTCCCGGCTTCGGGCATCCGCTCGATGAATGGCGCGTCGAGCAGTTGTGGACGCTTTTCGATCAGGGCATCCAGTACGTCAACGAGAATCAGATCTGGTCTGAATGGTGGACGCTGTGGCGGCGCGCGGCGGGCGGACTCGACGAAGCCGCGCAACTGCGTCTGCTCGACGACATGGCTTTCGTACTCCAGCCGCCCGGAACGAGCCGGTATCGTCGCGCGGCGGGCGCGGCACGAGCGGGCTATGAAGACATGGTGCGGCTCGCGGCATCGCTCGAACGCGTGCCGGTGGAGCGCAAGGTCGAAGTCGGCGAGTGGTTGCTCACGCGCCTGAAGAAGCCTTCGGAGAATCTGCAAAGCTGGTGGGCGGTCGGGCGTATCGGCGCCCGGCAGCCGTTCTACGGCAGCGCGCATGGCGTCGTGCCGCCGGACGTCGCCGCGCTCTGGCTCGATGCGATCCTCGCGCTCGACTGGAAGAAGGTGGAGCCTGCGGCGTTCGCGGCAGTGCAGATTGCGCGCATGACCGGCGACCGCTCGCGCGATGTCGCCGACGACGTGCGCGCCGCCGTCATCGACCGGCTTACAACGATGGGCGCGGCGCAATCATGGATCGCCATGGTGCGCGAGACTGTCGTACTGGATCGAGCCGACGAAGGCCGCGTGTTCGGCGAAACGCTGCCGGCGGGATTGAAGCTGATCGGCTGAATCCGGCTCACACGCCACATAAAATGCTTCGCTCTCAGAAGCGTTCTCCCGCGCGTCGAACGTGATCGCTTGCATAGCGGCGGCGTGCGACCTATGGTTATCAGTGTGTCGCTTCGACACTCACTGAAGGAGGTCCATCATGCCGTCCCCGCGTAAAGCTCAAGCGAGCCACCCCGCCGACACCGAAATGTCGAGCCGCAAGAAAACCGCCGGCACCAAGGCGTCCACCGCAAAGACCGCCGGCGCAAAGGAAACGAGCGTCGGCAAGCGCACCACGAAGGCCAAACCGAAATCGTGAGCAGCGGTCTCTGATACCGCGCTCTCACCCGCGCGGGGATCGGTTGTGGCTGTCCTTCGAAACGGCGAGCGGCGAGCAGGATCGGGCCGCTCGCCGTTCGCTTTCCTGCTTCTGGATGCGCCGCGCCGACTCATACGCCAAAGACGCACTTTTTTCCGCGCCCGACCGTCCATCGCGCAAAAAAGCCGTTGCCACATGGCAGCGGTAGCCTAAAGTAGTTAACCTCCCTTGCACCGCTCTTTCGAGATCCCGACGATGGCCGTCCCGCCACGCGCCGCCCCCGTGCGCGCTCAAGGAATCCTGACCGCCGCCGCGCGCGAAGCCGGCGCGAGCCTCGTGCGCAACCTGTCGATTCCCGCCCCGTTCTCCGACGCCGCGCTCGAAGCGCAGTTTCTGGAGGATCACAGCCAGCGGTTTTGCGCGTTCCGGCGCGCGTCGGCGCTACTCGCGCTCGTCATCTGGACGTGCTTCCTGTGGTGGGACTTCAGCTTCGTGCGGGGCAACAAGGCGCTCAACGTGCGCCTCGCGGACATCCTCACCCTGCGGTTCGCGGGCGTCGCGCTGCTGATTTGCGTCGGCTTTCTGGTGCTGCGGCCGTCGTTTCGCTCTCACGCGATGGCGCACCGGGTCATTCTCACCGGCATCTACGGCTTGCTGTGCCTGATCCTGACGATGGTCGCGATCACGCCCGCGCCGTACAACTACACGCAGTACTTCATCGGCCTGTATCTGGCGCTGTTCTTCCAGTTCAGCTTCTTCTATCTGCGCTCGCGCGTCGCGCTGACGGTCGGCGTCATCACGATGGCGGCCGTCGTTTTCATGCAGATCACGGTCGGGCTGCTGAATCCCGAGGACTTCTTCGCCGGGCTCTTCTATATGTTCAACGTGGTGATCGTCGGGCATGGCGTCTGTGCGCACGCCGAGCGCGTGTCGCGCGAACGCTATCTGGCCGAACGCGCGCTCGCTTCGCTGAACGACGAACTGCGCGCCGCCAACGGCTCGCTGGAACGCAAGAACCGCGAACTGGAGATCTCTAAAAAGGATCAGGAGACGAAAACTCACGCGCTGCTCGCCCTGCGCGAACAGCAGATGATCGCCGCGCAGACGGCGAGCCGCGAGAAGTCGAACTTCCTCGCCGCCGCGACGCACGACCTGCGGCAGCCGATGCACGCGCTCAATCTCTTTCTGCAGGCCGCCGCCGAGGCCATTCGCAACGAGGAATTCGCTCAGGCACACCGGCTTATCGACGAATGCGGACGCTCGTCAGTGATCCTCGCGCGTCTCCTGAACGCGGTGCTCGATTTGTCGCGGCTCGAATCGGGGCGCGTCGTGCCGCGCTATCACGTGTTCGATGTCCGCGAGATCGTCGAGGAAGCCGCCGAGCAGTTGCGCCCGTTCGCGCGCAGCCGCGGCGTCGATTTGCGTCTGCGTCTGCCCAAGAACGACGTCGTGTGCGTGCGTAGCGACGCGCACTGGCTCGGTCGCGCCGTGGCGAATCTGGTGTCGAACGGCATCAAGTACGCGGACACCGCCAAGCGCGCGAAGCCGACGGTGATCGTCGGCGTGGTGCGCTCGCCGACGCGCGCGCGCATCGACGTGCTGGACAACGGCATCGGCATACCGGGCGACTACTTCGACGCCATTTTTCAGCCGTTCTTTCAGGTCGACAACCCGGAGCAAGACCGCGACAAGGGGCTGGGGCTCGGGCTTTCCATCGTGAACGCGGTGATTTCGATGCTCGACGAACACCGCATCGAACTGAAATCCACCGAAGGACGCGGCTCGCGCTTTTCGGTGGATATTCCGCTGTGCGGGCCGTCGCCGGACCAGCCGTCGGCGCGTGTGCCGGCGCGAACCGAAGCGGACGAAGCGGCGCAACTCGACGGGCGCTACGTGCTGCTCGTGGAGGACGACGGGCTCGTGCGCGCATCCACCGAGGCGCTGCTCTCACAGTGGGGCGTGCTCTACGACTCCGCCGCGACGTTCGAAGAATACGAAGCGCTTCTCGCGACCATCGAACGGTTTCCCGATCTCGTCATCACCGACTACCGCCTGGGCGATGCCAAAACCGCGCGCCAGGTCGCGATGCTCGGCGCGCGCAAGCTCGGGCGCGCGTGCCCTTGCCTCGTGGTGACGGGCGAGCCGGCGGCGACCATCGTGCCGCTCGCCTGCGATCACGACGTCCTGAGCAAGCCGGTGAGCCCGGCGGAGTTGCGTCGCGGCATGGTGTCGATGATCGCGGGCAATGCGTTCAGTGGCCGGTGAGCCGCGCCGCGAACCACGCCCGCAGCGCTTCGACTTCTTCCATGCAGACCGTGTGCGCCATCGGATACGCGTGCCAGTCGACTTCGCAACCGTGGCCGCGCGCGAACTCGCACGCTTCCTCGCCGAGCCGCACGTCGAGCACGTCGTCGAAGCTCCCGTGCGCGGCGAACACCGGCGCGGCGCGGTTCGCTTCGCTGATGGAGGCATCGATTAGACCTTGCGACGGGATGTAGCCCGACAGCACGATCAAGCCCGCGAGCTTTTCCGGATGCGTGAGACCGGCGTGATACGTCATCGCGCCGCCCTGCGAAAAGCCCGCGATGAAAATCCGCTCGGTCGGAATGCCGCGCGCGTTCTGCTCGGCGATCAGCGCACGCACGCGTTCGACGGACGCCTCGATGCCCGCTTCATCCACCTTCCGGTTGATGCCCTCGAACGACAGGATGTCGTACCACGCGCGCATCACGTAGCCGTTGTTCGCCGTGACCGGAATCTCCGGCGCGTTCGGGAACACGAAGCGCACGGCGGGCGCATCCGCGAGGCGCAGTTCGGGCACGAGCGGCACGAAGTCGTTGGCGTCGGCGCCGAGGCCGTGCATCAGGATAACGGCGAACTCGGGATTCGGCGCGGTTTCGATCTCGACGATCGACGGTGAATCGCTCATGTGACCTTCTCTCTAGATGATGGGAACGAGGATCTGCACGATGCCTACGACGGAAACGAGCCACGCCAGCGAGCGCAAAAACGGCACGCCCGCCGCATAGAGCGGCACATAAACCACGCGCGCGACGAAGTAGGCCAGCGCGCCGTAGTGTGTGAGCGGATTCTCGCGGCCCGTCACGTGCACGATCAGCACGGCCACCGCGAACACCGGCAGCGTCTCGAAGAGATTCGACTGCGCGCGCATCAGACGCGCGGTGAGCTTGCCGGGCGGCGGCGCGGGGCCGTCGCGCGGGCCGGTGTTGTACTTGATTCCGGTCTCGCGATTGCGCAGGAGCGCGGGCAGCAGCACTTGCACCAGCGCGAGCACGAGCGTCCAGGCCAGCATCGTCAGTTCGAAACTCATGGCGTCTCCAGTCGGGCGTCTATTGTTCCATGCGCAGGCTTCATTCAGCCGATGTCAGCGCCGCTGCCTGCGGCACGCCGTCGAGCGCGAGTTCGTGACGCGCGACCTGTTCGAAGCGACCGCTCGTCTCCGCGTAATCCCAGCGTTCCACACACGCGCGCCGCCCGGCCGCATCGCACGCATAGCGGATCACGTTCACCGAATTGCCGACGCTCGACCGCGTGCGCGAGGACAGCGCCGTGCCCGCCTGCACCGCCCACACGCGGCGCGGCAAGTCCGCGAAGGTATCGTGCAGCGGCAGCACGTACGGAAGGTGAATATGGCCGCCGAGAATCAGATCCGCGCCCGCCCGCGCCCAGCGCGGCACCGCGCGCTCCCGGCCGTGCAGCAGGTTTTTCTCGTCGCCCGCCCGCGTGACCGCGACCGGCTGGTGCGTGACCACGACGCGCAACTGCGCGGCGCTTGCCGCCTCCAGCCGCGAAGCGACGCGCCGGATCTGCGCCATCGACACTTCGCCGTCCTTGTGACGATACGGCCGCGTCGTGTTGACCCCGAGCACGAGCACATCGGGCGATTCGAACGACGGCTCCAGCTCCGCGCCAAACGCGCGCTGGTGATTCGCGTAAGGGCGAACGAGCCGCGTGAACACGTCGTAGAGCGGAATATCGTGGTTGCCCGGCACGACCACGGCGGGCGTTGCGCCGAAGGTGTTCAGGAAGGCGCGCGCCTCGTCGAACTGATAACGGCGCGCACGCTGCGTGATGTCGCCGGAAAGAATCACGACGTCTGGCGGCACGGCCTCAGCCAGACGCAGCAGCGCCGCGACGACCTTAGGCCGCTCGGTGCCGAAATGCGGATCGGAAATCTGCAGCAATACGGTCATGAGCGATTGGCTTCGGCCACGGCGGGCTCCGGTTTGAGCAACAGCAGCGGCCGGTCCGACACGCGGAATTCGAGCGGCATGTCGAGCCAGGCGATCTCGCCATCGGTGGCGACTTTCACGCGGCGTCTGGCCGTCGAACGCGAGCCACGCGATTGACGCGATGGGCGCGTGACCGTGATCCGGTCGAACGTGAAGCTCTCCACATGATCCGAATCGGCGAGACGTCCCGCCGCGCCGCGCAGCGACAGTAGCAGATGCGCGAGCCGCCCGACGGGCCGCGGCGCCATGGCAACGAGCAAACCCTGTTCCACTGCGCGGGCTTCGGCCATGCCGACCTGCTCCAGTTGTAGCCGGTTGTTGCCGACGAAGAGCGTCGACGACCGCACTTCGCGGGTGCGTCCTTCGTGTTCGATGTGCAGGCGCAAGTGCCGATGCCGCCGCAGCAGCGTGAAGAGCGCCGACCCCAGCGCGACGAGCCGGCTGCGGCCGAATTGCCGCTTGTAGGCTTCGCGGTCTTCCAGCAGTTTCGGATACAGCCCGAGGCTCGCGTTGACGATGAACATGCGCTCGTTCACGTAGCCGACCTGAACCGGATACGCGCGTGCGTCGAGCAGCAGTTTCGTGGATTCGTCGAGATCGGCGGGAATGCCGTGATCGCGGCTGAAATAGTTGAAGGTGCCGCGCGGCAGCACGCCGAACGGCACGCCGGCATCGAGCGCCGCTTCCGCGACCGTGCAGAGCGTTCCATCGCCGCCCGCGCCGACGAGCACGCCGCCCTGCGCACGCGCTTGCCCGGCCGCTTCGCGCGCGGCGGCGGACAGGCGCCGGGGATTATCCACCACGCGCAAGTCGAAGCGCCGCCCCGCTGCCTGGAATTCGCGCGCCAGCGCGGCGCGCGTTTCGTCTGCCTGTCTGCGGCCCGATCCGGCATTCATCACGATGAAAAACGGCGCGTCGGGCGCGAGCGCGCTGGCGGCGGCCGACGCATCGGCCAAAGGTGCGGACACGGTCATCGGCTGCGCTCCTCGCGGTTGGTCGCATGTTGCGCGCCGATACGCGGGGACGCGGCCGGCGAGCCGTGCCGATTATAACGAAAGCCTTACAACGCGAGTGCGCCGGGCGTGACGCGACTGCGAACGCTTACGTGTGCTCGCCGCGAATGTAGTACTCGAGCTGCTGAATGGTGAACTGCTGTTCCGAGATGATGTTCTTCACCAGATCGCCGATAGAGATCATGCCGACGAGCTTGCCGTTGTCGATGACCGGCAAATGGCGCATGCGCTTGTCGGTCATGAGCGCCATGCAGTCGTCCGTGGTCTGGTCGGGCCGCACGTAGCGCACGTGCGACGTCATGATGTCGCGCACCGGCGTGTCCTTCGACGAGCGGTCCATCAGCACGACTTTGCGCGCGTAGTCGCGCTCGGTCATGATGCCGACGATTTCGTCGCCGTGCGTGACGATTACTGCGCCGATGTGCTTGTCGGCCATCAGCTTGATGGCGTCGAAGACCGGCGCCGTGTCCGCGATCGTATAGACCGTCTGTTCGGGTTTCGAGCTCAGAACCTTTGCGACTGTTGCCATCGACCGCCTCCGTCTGACTTGCGCGCCGTTGCCGCCCGCGACCGGGCGACGAGCGCGCTGCGTTGTATCCGGAACACGTTGCTGCGCTGTATCGAGCGTAAGGCTTCCGTCCGATGGCTTCATCGGCATTAACCCGACCATTCGGGAAAGAGTATAGGAGACGCGCGGCGGGCGCACCGGTGCTTTTCCTGCCTTCAGTTTCGACGATTCGTGCCGCTAATCAGGCATTGCGCGGGAAACGCTGTCGTCCGCAAACCACGCGGCGCGGAGCGCCAAACACACGGGAGAAGATGTGAGCACTTCACAACAGGATATCGAGCAGCGCGTGCGGCTCGCGGGCAACAACATGTTCGAGTTGCTCCTCTTCAAGCTGGGCGAGGCGCCCGACTCGGAGCAGCGCGAGCTTTACGGCATCAACGTCTTCAAGGTGCGCGAGATTCTCGCGATGCCGACGATTACCGCCGTCGCCGGTTCCAGCGATGAAATCCTCGGCGTCGCGGACATTCGCGGGCAGATCATTCCGGTGATCGACCTCGCGCGCATGACCGGCTGCCGCCCGAAAAATGGACCGAAAATTCTGCTCGTGACCGAGTTCGCGCGCACGACGCAGGGTTTCGCGGTCGAGGAAGTGGACGATATCGTGCGGCTGGAGTGGAATCAGGTGTTGTCGGCGGAATCGCATTCGAGCGGACGCACGGTGACGAGCTTCGCGCGCCTCGACGGCAACGTGGACGGATCGCGGCTCGCACAGGTGCTGGATGTCGAGCGCATCGTGCGGGACGTGCTGCCGGGACAGGAATCCGACATCACGGAGGCGCGCACGGGCCGCTTGCAACTGAAGCCCGGCGCACGCGTGCTGGCAGCGGACGACTCTGGCGTCGCGCGGGCGCTGATCGAGCAGAGCCTGACCGCGATGGGCGTGCCGTTCGTCATGACGAAGACCGGCCAGGAAGCGTGGGACGTGCTGGAAGCGGCACTGCGCAAGGCGCAGAAGCACGGCACGGAAGTCTCCGACGAGATCGCGCTGGTGCTCACCGACCTCGAAATGCCCGAGATGGACGGCTTCACGCTCACGCGCCGCATCAAGGCCGACAGCGGCTTGCAGCATATTCCGGTGGTGATTCACTCGTCGCTGTCGGGATCGGCCAACGAGCAGCACGTGCGCAAGGTCGGCGCGAACGCGTATGTGTCGAAGTTCGAGGCGTCCGAACTCGCGAGCGTGATGCGCGGCGCGATCGTCAATGCCTGAGCGTGCGCGGCAAACGCATCGGCGCCCGGAGCGTACAGACCTTGTGAGTCTGCCGCGCCGGGCGCCGAATGGGTCGCCTCAGTCTTGATGGCCGGCGGATAAGCCGGCCAGACCGGTTCGATTAGTGACCGAAGAAGACCGAGTTGGTGCTGTTTGCTGCTTGCGTGCGTGCGCCGGACTGAGCCAGCGAATCGCGCGAACCACCGTAGGCGTTTGCATCGACGCCGTGTGCATGCTCTTCAGCAGCGATGGCTTGTGCGCTCGGGCCTTGTTGCGACGTCGGCGCGCCGGCAGCCGGGCGATAGAACGGAGCCGGGCCGTAGCCGCTTGCAAAAGCGGGCGCGGCGATGGTTGCGGTGGCAGCGATAAGCAGGGAAGCGAGAAGATTGCGTTTCATGGTGTGCTCCAAAGACGGTTGACGTTCATTCAGAAAGCGCCGCAGCGGTCTTGCGAGAAACTGTCTGCTACGTCGATGGAATGCAGTGTATACCCCTACTATCGGTTTTTTATCCCGATATATTTCAATACAGTATTCACCCACGGCCAACAATCACTGGCAGCACGGGCGTGCGAAAACGGCCAAAGCCGCGTGGAATAAGGGCTGCCGCGTAGGGAGTGTGTCTGTGTGTCTGCCCACGCTGCTCGGTAGGGACAGAACAACTATTTGGCCGATTTGTCCTTGCTGCGCGGCTTTTTGGACGTTATCAGTGAACGAGCCGCTGCATCAGGTGAACCAGCGTCGCGGGTGAATTGCCTTTTTGGCAGTAGGCGTCGAAGCCGGCGTGCAGACCCTTGGTGCGCACGAGTTCTTCGCCGAGCGCGGTGAACGCGATGATTCCCGCGTCACGCGTCCGGGCGATGCGCCGCAAAACGCGCGCGGTCGCGAAGCCGTCGTGTTCCGGCATGCTGATATCGAGAATGACGATGTGCGGCACCCAGCCGTCGACCGCATGGAGCGCATCGACGCCCGACAGGGCGATCCGCGTTTCGAAGCCGTCTGCGGTAAGGGCGGCGGCAAGGGCCTCGGCGCTGGAGGCGTTGTCATCGACGACGAGAATGCGCCAGCACGGAAGATCGACGTCGATACTGCGATTGGTCCACAAGGCGCATCGGGGGGAATGCAAGTTCACGGGCATGGCGAGTCGGGAATTTCATCTGATCGCCGTGACGCACGATTCGCGCCAGGTCCGATCTCGGCTCAGGTGCTCGTCTCGCGCTTGCTCTTGCGTCGTTTTGCGGCGCCCTCTTCGCTCTCGCGCAGGCGCGCGTTCGCTTGCACCAGAGACGCTGCATCGCGCTGCCGCAGCGCCACGTCGAGTTCGCCGAGCGCCGCGACAAGCGAGTCGCGGTCGGCTTCTTCGCACGGGAGTTCCCCTCCTGCCGCCACGCGCCGCGCTTCCTTGTCGAGCCGTTTGAAGAGCTTCGCGCCGAAGCGCGTATCCACCGCGCCGTCGCGCACCAGCCCGGAAATCACCGATGCGAGGCGTATCAGTCCCGCCGCAGTGGTTTGCGTCGCGCCATCCAGATCGTCACGGTCGTCATCCACAGCACTTCTCCCCAGTTTTTTCCGACGGCGCCCGGCGAAAACCGGCGTGCATCGTCGCGTACGCGGCCATGATACGCCGTCAATATGACAATCATTCTTACATCTTGCATGACCAATCGACGCGATTGTTTCTCGGCGCGAGTCGTCGCAAACGCCCGCGTCCCGCGCCCCGACCGGTGGCAAACTACCGCCTGACCGAGCAAGCCGCAGCCTTCACCGCCATCCAACGACCGCATGAATCCCGCCATCCCGCAAACACCGCTTTACGGTTCCGACTTCACAGGCCTCGTCTGCGGCTTCCGCTTTCGCGTCGACCAGCCCGGCGAGCCGATCGATTCGGAGGCGGCAAGCGACTGGCTCGCCCGCGACGACACCACGAAGGAGTTTCTCTGGCTGCACTTCGATCTGGCGAACAGCGCCTGCGAGCGATGGATCCGAACGCAGCTCGGCCTGCCCGATGCGTTCTTCGACACGCTGCACGAAGGCTCGCATTCGACGCGCATCGAGCATCAGGAGGGCGCGCTTTTCGCGGTCATCAACGACGTGATGTTCAATTTCGAGCTGACGCCCTCGGAGATCGCGACGCTCTGGGTGTACACGCACCAGAAGCTGCTGGTCACGGCGCGCATGAAGCCGCTGCGTTCCATCGATTCGCTACGCGAGTCGGTGCGGCGCGGCGAAGTGTTCCGCTCGCCGGCCGAGCTGCTCGCGCACCTGCTGCGCGATCAGGCGGACCTGCTCGTGCACATCGTGCGGCGGACGAGCGCCGAAGTGGACGGCATCGAGGATCGCTTTCTCTCGACGCACTCTTCCACTACGCGCTCCGATCTCGGCGCGCAGCGGCGCGTGCTCGTGAGATTGCAACGGCTTCTCGCGCCCGAACCCGGCTCGGTCTTCCGGCTGCTCGCGCGGCCGCCGCGCTGGCTGCATGCACAGGATATCCAGGATCTGCGCGACGCGACCGAAGAGTTCTCGCTCGTGCTGAACGATCTCGCGGGGCTCGTCGAGCGCATCAAGCTGTTGCAGGAAGAAATCGCGACGCGCATGGACGAGCAAAGCAACCGCACGCTTTTCACGCTGACGCTCGTAACCGTGCTCGCGTTGCCGATCAACATCGTGGCCGGCTTTTTCGGCATGAACGTTGGCGGCATACCACTCGCGGAGAATCATCACGGCTTCTGGCTGCTGGTGGCGATCGTCGCGAGCTTCACCGTGCTCGCCGGATGGTGGGCGTTCCGCCGGCGGCGCGATATGTGAGCGTCTCCACGCGGCCGCACGCTACAGCCCCAGATCGCTCAGTCCCGCATGATCGTCGGGACGGCGGCCGAGCGGCCAGTGATACTTGCGCTCCGATTCCTTGATTGGGAGATCGTTGATCGACGCGTGGCGATGCGTCATCAGGCCCGCTTCGTTGAACAGCCAGTTTTCGTTCCCATAACTCCGATGCCAGTTGCCCGAGTCGTCATGCCATTCATACGCGAAGCGCACGGCAATACGGTTTCCGGTGAACGCCCACAGTTCCTTGATGAGCCGATAGTCGAGCTCGCGCGCCCACTTGCGATGCAGGAAAGCCTCGACTTCCGCGCGTCCATTGACGAATTCGGCGCGGTTGCGCCAGCGCGTGTCCTCGGTATACGCCAGCGCGACGCGCTTGGGGTCTCGCGTGTTCCAGCCGTCTTCGGCGAGACGAACCTTGAGCGCAGCGGTTTCTGCATCGAATGGCGGAAGAGGCGGTCTGGTTTCCATGACGTTTCCTGGTTGCGCTGCGGGTTGTAGGCAGAGGCGACTAGGTAGACAGGTCTGTCTACCTGAATTGCACTCTAGCGCAGGTAGACAACTCTGTCTACAATTGGCTGCATGAACGTGATCGCCTCTTCTGCTGACTTTGCCGAGCTTTCCCCCGATGCGCGCATTTTGCGCACGGCTCACGACCTCTTCTACCGCGACGGCATCCGCGCGACGGGCATCGACCGTGTGATTGCGGAATCGGGCGTCGCGAAAAAGACGTTCTATCGCTATTTCCCGAGCAAGGACGATCTGATCATCGCGTTCCTGGAATACCGTCACGAGAACTGGATGGCGTGGTTCCACGATGCCATTTCGCGTCACGGCGGAAGCCTTTCCGCACTGGTCCCCGCGCTCGCCGAATGGTTCGGCGGCGAGACGTATCGCGGCTGCGCATTCATCAATGCGGTCGTCGAAGTCGGCGGTACGCTGCCGCAAGCCGTCGAGATCGCGCGGCGGCACAAGCGGGACATGACCGCGGCGATTCGCGCGCTGATGCCGCCCTCCCGCACCGCGAAGGCCGACGCGCAAGCGCTCGCATTGGCGGTGGACGGTGCGATCGTGGCGGCGCAGTTCGCCGACGCCCCCGCCGATGCATTGAAGGCCATCGCACGCCTGGTACGCGCGGTGCGGCACGCCGACTGACGCGCGACGCCTATCGCACGTCGGCGCTCGACGTCTGCACGGTGCAGCAGAGCTTGCTGTTCATGTCCGCGATGTCGTCCGTGCTCAACGTGGCGACATCCGCCTTCAACTGCAAGAACGCGACCACGGCCGCATAGCGCGAACGCAGCAGATCGCGGCGCGCGGTGTAGAGCGCGTCGATGGCGCGCAGCACGTCATTGCCGGTTCGCGTTCCGACCTTGAATCCGACTTCGGTGGCGCTCAACGTATCGCCCGCGCTTTGCACGAGATGGCCGAGCGCGTCCGTCCGCTGACGCTCGCGCAGGTACTTTGCAAAGTTTTCGCGAGCGGATGCCTCCGCCTGATTCGAAGCCAGTTCGTAGCTCTCCTTGGCCTTGTCTTCGAGCGCCAGCGACTGCTTCACGCGGGCCTGAAGTTCGCCACCCGAGAAAAGCGGAATCTGGATTTGCAGCATGCCGGTTGTCGTGGTCGTGGGACGCGCATAACCCGACGCCGCGCCGGCCGGCGTGTAGCTCCCGGTCACACTGACGACCGGGTAATTTGCCGCGCGAGACTTCGTCGAATCGAACCTGGCGATTTCCCAGCCGAGCTGCTTCGACTGCACCTCGTAACCGCGCGATCTGGCCTGCTCGACCCACGCTTCCTCGCCTTCCGCTAGCGTCGGCAACGCAAACCCCGGCGGCAAGGAGGCGAGCGCGGCAAACGGCCGTCCGGTCACTTGCTGCAACGCGCGGCGCTTCACGCTGAGTTCCTCCTGCGCATCCGTCTGCTGCAACTGCGCCTGCTCGCGCGCCGTGTCGGCTTCCCGCTGGTCGATCAGCGTCACCTCGCCCACCGCGCGTTTGCGACGCACCTGCTGCAATTGCGCGTCAATGGCCGCGAGATAGTCGGCCGCGCGCTTCACTTCGTCTTCGGCGGCGAGTTCATCGAAATACGCGCGCACGGCGCGCAAGATCGACGCCTGCTGCGCGCCCGCGAAGTCGACCGCGCCTTGCGCCACGACGAAATCCGCCTGCCGATACGCGGTCCACTTGCTCCAGTCGAAAAGCGGCTGCGTCACGGCCACCATCCAGCCGTTCTGCCAATACTTCTGCCGCGGGAAGCCGTCCATGTCGATGCGGTTGTACGAACGTCCCCAACCGCCCGCAATCTGCGGCAGCAGCGCAGCGCGCGCGATGGGAACCGCCTGCTTCGCGGCTTCGTAGGCGGCGCGCGCCTGACCGAGTTCGGCGTCATGATCGAGCGCCTGCTGCACGATGGCAACGAGATCGTCCGCACGTGCGGCATCAACGAAGACGAGCGCGCCCGCGAGCGCACACAGCACAATGCGTCGCTTAAACATGGAGCGGTTCGTCCGGCACGGCATGGCTCGTCGCCTTGCGCTCGGGCAGCAGCGCGCCGGCGTCGAACCTGTAACGGGTTTCGAAAACCGAAGCGAGCGACATGTCATGCGTGATCACGACCACCGTTTTATCGAGATTGCGCAGCAGCGACGCAATGCGCTGCACGGACGCGGGGTCGAGATTCGATGTCGGTTCGTCGAGCAGCAATAGCTCGCGCTGCTGATACAGCGCGCGCGCAAGCAAGAGCCGCTGGCGCTGACCCGCTGAGATATTCGCGATGGTGTCGCTGATGACAGTGCGCGTGCGCATCGGCAAACGCATGATGTCGTCGAGAAGACCCACATCCGCGAGCAGCTTGTGAATGCGATCTTCGTCCGTCTGCGCCGCGAAGAGCGTGACGTTGTCCGCAATGGAACCGTGCAGGATGATGTCGCCCTGCCGCATATGCGCCTGATGACGGCGGATTTCGTCGACGGTGAGATTCGGCCATGCAATGCCGTTGAGCGCGATATGCCCGTGCTGCAACGGCTCGGCCGCTGACAGCAGCTTGAAGAGCGTGGACTTGCCGCTGCCCGACGGACCGGTGATCGCGATTTTGTCGCCCCGGCGGATGCAGAAGCTGGCGTTCTTGAGTACCGGTTCATCGGAAATGCCGTAGCTGAACGTGACGTCGCGCACGTCGATCTGCTCGAACGAGCGCACTTCGGTGGCGCGTTGCGTATCGGCGAGCGGCGTGTAGCGTTCGTTCTCGCTCTGAACAATATCGTCGACACGCGCGGTCGGCACACTCAGCATGAAGTACTGGAACATGGCGTTGATTCCGCTCGCGAGGCGCTCGGACATCAGCGACTTGTAGATCAGAAACGAATAGAACACACCGACCGACACCTTCCCGCCGAGCATCAGCCGCGCCGCAAGCCACGTGATGACGATGGTATCCGCGTAAGTCACGAGCTTCAGCAATCCATCACGCGTGCACGCGAGACGGCTGCTCTGAAGAAGCGCCGCGGCATACGCCTTGTAAAGGACCATGTAGAGGGCGGTACGGCGCGTCTCGCCTTGCGCCAGCTTGAGCAGCGACGCGGCGCGGATCGTCTCGATGAGCGAATCGTCGCAGCGGGCGGATGTTTCAAGCACCAGCGCGTGGTTGTCGCGCATTGCGGCGAACATGCTCAACGCCAGCGCGACGTAAAGCGCGAAGATGAGCAACGCCACGCACGCCAGTTGGCGGCTCTGAATGAGCATGAGCACGAGCGCGAGCGCACCGACCGTCAGATCGATGATGAGCGCCACGGTCGTGCGCGTGGTGAACGCACTGATTTCGTCCTGCGCCTTTACGCGCGCGAAGACATCGCCCACATGCCGCTTCTCGAACCACGGCATCGGGTTGCGCAGCAAGTGCCCGAGCAGGCCCTCGGTGGAGTTGGTCTGCGTGACGTTGTAGAGCATCTCGGTCAGGTACTTCTGGACATACTCACTCAACGCGCCAAGCATGAAGATGCTGGCGAAAGTGACGACCAGCACGTCGAGCAGAGTGCGGTTGTCCGCCGCCACGACGTAGTCGAGCACGAGGTTGCCAAAATATGGCGCGGCCAGAATCGCGAACTGACTGCCGAGCGCGACGAAGACAATCTTGCTGATCTGCGCCTTCATCTGCGGACTGAGTGTGCGCACGCGCTTGAGCGCCGCGGGCACCCGCGATTTCGCGCGGATGCGCGGCATCTGCGGCGTGGGCGCGAATTCGAGCAGAAAGCCCGAAACGGCGGAGCGAAACGTGTCCATCGACACGCGCCGGCGACCCGTGGCCGGATCGATTACGCGGACGTAGCCGTGCCCCGCTTTCTCGAACACGACGAAGTGTGCGCCGCCGAAATGCAGGATCGAGCCCTTCTTGACGGCGGAAAGGTCCGACGCGTCGAAACGATACGCTTGCACCGCCAGCCCGAAATCGATGGCGACGTCGTACAGGTCCATCAACGAGAGACCATTCGCCGAAATCGGCTTGTAGGCCGACAGTTCACGCACCTCGGTCGCGCGGCCCAAATGAGACAGCACCATCGCGAGACACGCGTAACCGCATTCGGCGACTTCGTTCTGATAGATAACGCGCACATCAACCTCTCAACATTCGGAACAGCGGCGCCAGGACCCACTCAGCAATCGTTCGGCGCTCGACGACGATGCTGGCCGTCGCCCGCATTCCGGGCAGAATCTTGAAGTGCTGCCCTTCGAAATCGAACGTATCGCCGCGCAGCGTGGCCCACGCAAGGTAATCGCCATTGGATTCCTTCGCGGTCTCGGTCTGCTCGGAAGGATCGGGGGCGCCGGGCGTGCCGGGCGGCGCGACCGGACTCGCCGGCAGCACCGTCGTGCCGGATATCGAATCGATGCGCGCTTCATACGTCCCGAACTTGGCGTAGGGAAACGCGTCGAACTTTAGGCGCACGATCTGGCCTTCGCGCACAAAGCCGCGCCGCCGCGAAGGAATGCTCAGCGCCGCGCGCAGCGGGCCGCTGTCTTTGGTCGAGATCACCATCGCCACATCGCCCGCAGCGAGCATCCGGCCGGCGACCAAACCGGAGAACGTCACGGTGCCGCCTTTCGGCGCCGATACTGTCGCGTCCTGTCGCTCGCGCTCGAAGCGCGCGCGGACGTCCTGCACATCGCGGGCGTGACGTGCGTCGAGTTCGCGCAGTTGCGCATCGAGATCAGTCTGTCTGCTGTGCGACGCGCTCAATTCGCCCGCCAGCTGCTGCCTGCGCGCGACGCTCTGCGCGACCGTCACCTTGCCCTGGTGAACGTCGGCGCGGGCCTGTTCGAGCTTGTCGGCCGTCACGTAATCCGACACGGAGTTGAGCCGCGTGAGCCGCTGCTCGAATTCGCCGACAAGTTGCGTGTTCTGCGCGATTTGCGCATCGAGCGAACCCAGTTCCGCGCGCCTGCTAGCTTCGGTGAGACGCGCCGTGTCGCGCTGCGCCTGCAACTGAACGCGACGCTCGCTGTACTGTTCGTCGATCGAGCGAATCTGGTCGTCTCGCATCTTTTCGTCGAAAGCCTGCCGGCGCAGCCCGTCTGTCGTCAGTGAGAAATCGCGCTGAAGACGGAACAGCGGCGTACCGGGCTCGACGCGGTCGGACGGCCGCGCATAAATGGCCGAGACGAGCCCGGCCAACCCCTCGACCTTGACCTCGGATGCAGAAACGACTTCGCCGGTGACGTCCTGCTTGAGTTCGATCTCATGCACGAAACCGAAGGCGATTGCCGCGACGGTGAATAGCGATGTCGCGTAGGCGATCCAGCGCCACGGGACATCTTTGAATTGGGGAATATCGGTCGGTTGCATGAGAGATTGCCTGCGAATGACGATGCATCGCGCACTGTCGATCGCGCTGTGGTTTCCTAGCGTGACGGAGCGAACGCGTACATGGCGGGGTGCCCGGCCGGAAGCCACTGCTCATAGTTGTCGCCGAGCGCGGTCTCGATATAGCCGGCGAGGCGCTGTGGAGATTCCGGCTTATCGAGCGGCAGCGGGTCGAAGAGCCGCGCTTCGAAGCGGCCTCGCGTGAAGCGCAGATAGAACGGCAGCAGCACGGCACCGAACGTGTCGCCCATGCGAAAAACGCCGTTGTGGAGTCGGGCGCTCTTGCCGAACATGGTGACTTCGACCGTCTCCATCGGATAGCGGTGCATGGTGAACGGCGGAACGTCGCTAAACAGTACGGCCACGCCGTCGCGCTTGAGCGAGCGCGCCACGCGCACGCCGAGCCCGTTGCGGTTCGCGTCGCCATAGGTGTAAAGGACCTTGATGCCGGGAATCAGCGCGTGATCGTCGCCGTATTGATTGCGTGGCACGCCGGATACGACGGACATCGACTTCAACCCGAGCAGCGCGGCCATGCGTTCGACGATATAAATGTTCGCGTATTGCGATACGAAGTGAAATGGCGAGATGAATACCGGCCGCGCAGGCGCTTCGCGTTTTAGCTTATTCACCGCCTCCACCAGCATGTTCGCAATTTCGTCCAGATCCGCCCACGCTTCCCGTTGACGAATGTCGCGGCCATAATAGATGCGCTGGTCGATCAGTTTCTCGACTTGAGCGCCGAAACACGCACGACGCGCGCGACGCTTAGATAAATTCAGAGCGGCGCGACCGATCTCCGCCCGGATTTGCCCATTCGCCCTACAGTTCGCGTCCACTACGCTAACCACGCGCCACGACAACTCCGCGAGCCTTTCCACTGAAGCCATCGGAATACGACCGACAATACAACGCCGAACGCGGTGCTTTCGCACGGCGATCCATTTCTTCAGCGCGGGACGCAAGGCAAGCATGACGAACTCTTCCGGAAGTGGCGGCGGGGCAAGACCGAGGTCCCGCCCCGCTGGCTAGCTCTCAGGCGATAACGCTGGCGAGAAGACAGCCCATTGGCGAATCGCCTTACTTACCCGTCACGTAAATAACGACCGTCGTATTGGACGATGCCTGGCTGTTTGCCTTATGGCATCCACCAGCCAGCGAAGCTTGCGCCAATGCGTTGCGTTCGATTTTCTGCATTTTCATTTCCTCCTGCAAAGTTTCTGAATATGAGTAGTGCCGACCGAAATTGGATGATCCCGACAGTCGGCCCTACTCTGTTTGGGCGTTATCAGGAAATGTTTAATTATCCTGAATGGGCGATCTTAATCATTTCGATCATGCCGGTAAACGACGAAAACTCCGAAAGACGCGCCATTAAGCAATACCGCCCGACGACTAGCCTGAAGACGGCAACTTATTAGCGCATTGGTAGGAATAAGACGCCTGAAACGTGCGACTGTGCAAACGTAATCTCCAAATACGTGCCTAACGGAAGCGATCCGGTCTCGGCGCATCTGGACCAACGTCAATCCACGTCACGTGCAATAACAAAACAAAAAAGGCCACCCTCGTAGAGGATGGCCTTGCTTTGCGCAAGCCCGAATCAGTGCGCTCTTAGCGCGGCCGCGAACCCGCCTTTGTCGTTCGAATTGTTCGAGCTGCCGCCGGACCCTCCGCCGGACCCGCCGCCAGACCCGCCGCCGGATGCGCTCGACGAACCGGCGATCGAAATCTTCACATTCGTGTTTGAAGAAGAGCTGCTCGACGCCTTGGCAGTGCCGCCTGCGAGTTCAGCGTGTGCCAAGGTGTTACGGTCGATTTTTTGCATTTCAGTGTCTCTAAGTTACGAAAAACAAGGGTTC
The DNA here is from genome assembly GCF_031450785.1 of Caballeronia sp. LZ062. NCBI lineage: Bacteria > Pseudomonadati > Pseudomonadota > Betaproteobacteria > Burkholderiales > Burkholderiaceae > Caballeronia > Caballeronia sp. LZ062. The sequence continues at coordinate 1,296,135 of NZ_JARTWB010000001.1, read as the reverse complement.
ATGGCACTGTCGGAGCGCCACTCGCCCAATTTACCGCGCAACGCCGTGTGTCCCTATACGGAGTTGCGCCAATACTCTGCATTCCTGTCTATCAGTTATAGGCGAAGTTGACGGTAGCCGCCGCCGACACGGTTCCGCCCGTCATGGTGCCCAGCCGGTAGAACTGGGCGACCATCGGAATGGTCAATGCGTTGGTCGCGTCGACCGTTCCGATCGTCGCGGACGTATTCAGCGTGATGGGTGAACCGGACGTGTCACCCACATTAACGGCCTTCAACAGTTGCACGCCGACTTGCGTTGCCGTGCCCGTATTCTTGAGCACGCTTTGCACCGTGTCGGCCGTTCCGTTGATGGTCATGGAGACCGCTGTATTTGCAGCACAGTTGTTGAGTTTGAGGTTGAAGGGCGTCGCGTTCTTGACGTCGCCGACGCCTGCGAAGTCCGTCGTTCGCGCGGTCCCGAGCGGGATCGTTTGCGTGACGGAGCTTGGATCCACCGTGCAGGTCGGCAGGATGATGGTGCCGGTAAAGGTCAACGTGGCGTCGGCGGCGAAGGCCGATGATGCCGTCGCCAGGCCGACTGCGACGAGCGCGGTTTTCAATCTGTTCATGTGTGTTCTCCTGAATCGATGTTGCTGGCCGCCCGATGGACGGATCACTGGTACAGCACGGTCATGGTCATCGTCGCGTTGGCGGGACCCGCTCCGAGCGCGCCAGTGCGGTAATAGCGCGCTTGCATCGGTATGGTGTAGTTGCCGCCATTAGCGCTGTCGAAGCCGTTCAACGCGATATACGTCCCGTATGGGAAGACCGCACCGGTCCGGTCGTAGAGCTGAATGCCCACGCCCGCCGCAGTCGGCGACCCGCTCAACGCGGCGACATTGCTGTAGCCGGCCACCAGCCCGCTCGACGGATCGATCCTGTACTGGATGCTGTGAATCTGCCCTGCATATGTTCCGCTCACGGCCGTTCCGCCGGGACAATTGTTCAGACTCAGATTGAACGATGAAACCTTGCTCGGCGCCGGCCCGATACTCGGAAGATCAGCCGGTCCCTGAATCCCCATCGGCACCGTGACATCGGGCGTCTGGCAGGTCAGCACGGTAATGACCACCGGCGTGATGTAGAAATTGATGACGCCAGCCGACGGCACGTCCCCCGCCGGCGGCGGCGTTAGCGTCTGCCACGAGAACGCCTGCGCGACCATGCCCGTTGCGGTGCCCGGCGTGATGTCTCCAATCTTGACTAATGCGACGATCAACTGGCCGCCGTTGTAGATCGTGCCATTGTTATTCCATTGACGACCGAGTTTGGAAAACGTGCGGGGCCCTGCAGGAAGGCTGTTCGGAATGACATAACCGCCCATGGCGATGCCCACGCCCGGCACATTGGTCGGATATACCTCGAAATCCACGCCCTGGTAATTGGCCGTATACACGGTCGGTCCGCCCGTCGTGATGCCCGCCGTCTCGAAGTCCGTGCCCGTATAGACCTGCCCCGTCACGATGCAGGTCCAATAATCGTTCTTCGAGGGCGACAGCGACCATGCCGTCAGTATCGATCCGTTCGGCAAGTCACGCGCGACCGCGACCGAAGGTGGCAGCGTCAGCGTGAACGAACTGTAGTTGACCGTGCAACTAGCAGTGGCCCATGCGGACGACGGCACGAGCATCAGCGCAGCCATCCAGCACAACACCCACCGCAGCAGCCCGACTGCGAGCCGATTCATGCGTTTCATTTTGGTTTCCTGACTATTAGAGTTGATTGGCGCTTACTGGCAGACGGCGTCCGATATGCTGATCGAGTTCGGCTTCGACGCATCGGTCAGAGCCGGCAACTGATAGCGCACCGCGCAGCGCTGCTCGGGCGCTTCGCCCCATTTCACGTTCAGCGTGCCGGCGTCGGCCTTGAGACCGGTCGCGATGATGCGGCTGCCCTGCGCCACCGTGCCGACGCTGCGATTGTCAGCGTCGAACACTTCCGAGCCGAACGGCAGGGGCTGTCCATCCGCTTGCGACACGCGCATGACGGCAGGCTTGCCCATGTTCTCCGTCTCGAACTTGAGCCGCACTACGGCGCCGGCAGTCGGTGCGGTGCGCTGCACGGTGGACTTCAGCGCGATGTTGATCGGCAAGCCTTTCGGGTCCAGTTCGATGTCGTTGTTCGAATACGGCTGCATGCCGGATACGACAGCGTGCCCCCACCGGTCGACGCGCAGGCCGGCGCCGTTGGCGAGGCGTGCGCCAGCCGCGTCGCTTGCTTCGACGACCGCGACGGTATCGCCCATATTCGGCGTAAACGCGACACCGTCGCGCCACGCCACCAGGCCGCCCGACATGCCTGCCCCGATCTGCGAATAGTTGCGTCCGGTACTGGCATTTGCCGTGAGCAACGCAAACGGAGCCGCGTATCCGATGTTGCCGCCCGCACTCGCCGAACTGCTGCTGTGGCTGCCGCCATCGTTCAACGTCGCGTTGATGCCGTAGCTGAATGCGTTGTCGGTGCCGAGCGTACCCGTGACCGATTGCTGGATGGTCGAACTGCCGTCCGCGGTGTCGTGCTGGAAGTTGGTCGTCGACTGCGGCGCATGCGCGCCGAAGCCGAGCGGAATCGACATGTTCAGCATGATGCGGTTGTCCCACCGGTTCGTGTTGACCTGGAACTGCCGCACGAACGATGCGCCGTACGTCATGCGCTTCCAGCTGTTGCTGTAGCCGATTTGCAGCTGCGTATCGTGGTTGGACCGATTCCAGTACGTCTGGAAGGAACCCATCGCATAGAGCGAGCCATACTGCGCGCCCGCCCCGATGCTCTGGTTCAGCGTGAACTGCACGCGAGACTTTTGCAGCGCGGTCATGAGGCCGGGCTGATGTATCTCGTTCAGTTGCCGCATCATCACGGCGTCGGGCAGCGAGAAGAAGCCGCTCGTCGAATAGCGATACGCAGCAATCGCGATGTTAGTATTTGTCGGCTCGAACAGGCGCGAATAGCTGATCCGCACACTCGCCCCGTTGCGCGTGCCGTAGCCCTTGAAGCTGGCGGTCGCCTGCGTGACGTCGAGACCGAATGCGCCGACGCTCGTGTTGAGCGCGGTGCCGATCATCGTAGAGAAATACAAGTCGGCTGCGCTCACGCCGCCGTAGAGCGTCACCAGATTGCTAATGCCGCGCTGTAACGTGAACTGCGAGACGAACGGATGAATATCGACGTTCGGATCACGGTACTGCCCGATGCTCGCGCTATAGCGCGTGACGCCCGGCCGCAGCGCGTTCACGGCAGCCGCGTACGGAACCGTCGAAATATGCTGTGTGCCGTCGGCCTCGGTGACGATCACGTCGAGGTTGCCGCCATAACCCGTCGGATACAGGTCGTCGATTTCGAACGCGCCCGGCGCGACCGTCGTCTCGTAGATGATGTTGCCGTTCTGCCTGACCTGCACGCGCGCATTGCTATTGGCGATGCCGTGCACCACCGGCGCGTAGCCGCGCTGCGACTCCGGAAACATCCGGTCATCGGTGCCGAGCGTGGCGCCGCGCACGCCGAAGCTGTCGAAAAGAGCGCCGTCGGTGAAGGTGTCGCCAACCGTCAACTGACTCTTGATGTCCTTGAACGCACGCTGCGCATAGGTCTGCACGCTCTGATAATGCGAGCCGCTGACGTTGTTGTGCGTGACGTTGCCCTGATAGCGGAAACGCCACGGACCGACGTTGATGCCGCCGATCAGGCCGAGGTATTCCGAATCGTTGTCGAATCCGCCTGCGGAACTGTGATACACGTTCGCGTTGTACTGGAGCGTGCCGGCGTTGATGCCGTCGTCCCAGTATTTCGGATCGACATAGCCGCGGGCGCGGCTGTTCATTGCGATTTGCGGCACACTCACGTCGAGACGCTGCTCGCCGCCGTCGAACATCGCGATGGCACCGGGGATCAGGTCCGGCAGCGTCAGGCAGGCGTTAGCAGCTGATTCGAGCTTCGCGGCCGCTTCAGGCGAGAGCTTGCGCAGATCGACACCGAAGCTCTCAAGCAGGTCCGCCGTCACGCACGGCTGCACCACGCCGGGATGCTGCGTGGAATCGCGCACCTCCACGCTAAACTTGCCGCGCCAGACGTTGTTGACGTAGGTATCGGCGCGATATGTGCCTGGCAGGACCGGCTGGCCGTTGTTGAAACGTGAGATGTCCAGCTTCAGGCCGCCGCTCGAATCCAGAAACTGCTCGTTGAATTCGACGGCTGCGGGCTGCGGCGAAGCGTCCGCCCAGGCGTGCGCGCTGACGCCCATCGCGGCCAAAGCCTGAAGCGTGAACAGCGTGACAGGTCTCAATCGCGCGCCGGACAAGTGGGCGCTGCATTGGTGCGTTTTCATTCAGTTATCCGAAATGTGCGAGCAAAGCCGGCCCCGGCATGCGGCAAGGCATGCACACAAGGGCATCTCTACGGGGTCATTGCGGCGCTTTCAACTGCGCGGGCGTCTGGCAGCCGGCTTGTGGCAGTGGGCGACGCTGCGGATCAGGGGGCGAGCGTGGCGTCACCGGTCTGCGGGCCGCCATAGTCGTTGATCGCGGTATAGCGAACCTTTGCGCCCGCGGCGGGGAGTTCGCCCTTGAGCGGGAACGTCTCGCTCTGGCCGGGCCGAACCATGCCGCCGTCCGTGAATAGCGCCGTGTGCGCGCCATCCGTCAGTTCCACACGGTCGAACGACACGTGATACTGCGTCGGGTTATCGGCGACCAGCGCGTTCTTGCCGCCTTCGCGCTTTAGATGCCACACGATGGACTGCGGCGCGTCGCTCGCCTGCCCCTTCAAGCCCGCCGGCCGATAGAAGAACTTGATGCGCGTGCGAAACGCGAGCTGCAACTGATTGGCGCTCGCTTCGTCGCCTGTCGGCTTCGGCGGCACTTCCAGCACGTTCAGGTAGAGCACGGATTCGTTGTTGCCCGGAAGAGGCTCCCCGGTCGACATGATGCGCAGTGTCTGCGACTTGCCCGGATCGATGCGCATCATGGGCGGCGTGATCGTGAAGGGCACGTCGATGGTATCGGGCTTGGCGTCGGCATCGCCATTATCGATCCAGACTTTCGTGAGACCGGGCAGCTTGCCGTTGTTGGTCAGCTTGACGGTGACTTCGGAATCGCTCTGGTTGTACACGACGCGCGTGCCGGCGATAACCACCGAAGCACGAGCCTGCGGGCCAAAGCCCTGAATCACGGCAAGAAGCATCGCAATAGATGCGAGTCGGCTAAACAGTTTCATAGTGACGAAGAAGCGCCCAAGCGAAGCACGATATCCAGGAGAGGCGGGCATGTGCCCGCCCTTGCACCGGGAATTCTGCGTACGGCATGCAAAATTCCCGCTGACACGACACCGCTTATTGGTAGTCGATGCTGTACACGACGGACGAGTTGGCCGCGCCTGCCGACGTCGCGCCGGTTGCGTAGTAGCGGACCTCGTAGCTCAGCGTGGCCGAGCCCGACGAGATGTCGGCCGGCTTCGAGTTCTGCAGGTCGCGCGAATAGCCGGCCTTGATTTGCGTCTGGTCCTGATTCAGCAGTTCCAGCTTGACGTTCTTCGCGCCACCGGCGGCGACGATCAGGCGGCCATCTGCGGGATCGACCGTCGTGCCGGCTTCATAGAACACCGCTGCCTTGCTCGAGGCCGTCACCGGCGCACATGCACTCAGCGCGATGTTGTAGGATGTCGCGCCCGCGGTCTGGCCCGACGCCGTCAGCGTCGAGGTAGACACGGTCGGCAGCGTGACGGTAAAGTCCTTCGACGACGTGCCGTTGCCATTGATCGTGCAGGTGCTGGCCGTCAGCGCGCCGTTGAACGTGATGGTTCCATCGGACGCGAACGCACCGCTCGCTGCGACGCCCAACAGGCCAGCAATGACAGCCGAGATCAGGGACTTCTTCATTTCGAAACTCCAAGCAAGTAAGAGAGATCGGTTCCAACTTCGAGCGTGCCCTGCGATAAGGGGCAGGGACACGCTCTCACCTTGACGCCGGACAGGTGCATTCGCCCACGGCCGACGCTCTGCGAGCAGTGCGACGTTGCGGCCCTCGGTTTATTTTTAGCCTGCGCAGTTGAAAGCACCGGGCGGAATTTTCAATCAATCGACATTGAAAAGACATCCCGAGAATTCTTAATTCGTAAGTCGTCTTGATTAATTGACGCCGCGCGCTAGATGGTGCGAGTCGCCTGCGAGAAGGCAGCGTTGTGACGAACGCGAAGGAAGGAGTCAGCGCGAGCCGTGAAGGCTCGCCGCTGACCTTGTTGAAGCGTGGAAAGAAAGTTCAGCGCGCGAACGGCGCTTTGCATTCAGAATGCAATCGACCTTAGCCGCACGCGCCGATTTCGCCGCACGCTGTGCAGAAATCGCAGCCGTCTTTGCGAATCACGGCGTTCGCGCCGCAGGTCGCGCATTTCCGTCCGTGCATTTGTGCCAGTCCATGCGGATCGACGGGCGCCTGTATCACGTCGTCCTGCCCTGGCGCTTCGTCTTCCACCTGCAAGGCGCGCACTGGCAGCGCCGCGTCGCTACGCTTGCGCGCAAGGACGCGCGAGGGAACCTGATTGCCTTCGGCATCCAGAAAGCCGCGCCGGTGAAGAATCTGCTGGATCGCGTACGCCAGCGCCGCGACTTCGGAGTCGTGCCAACGCGGACTGCGATGACCGTCGAGCCGCTCGACATCGCCGAGCCGCACCTGTCCGCGGTCCCACGACACCTTGCGCATGTCCTGCAACGTGCGCGCCGCGAAGCCGCCCCGCGCGGCCAGCGAAAGCGAACGCATTGTCGCCGTGATCCACTGCTGCGATTCGTCGCTCTGTCCGGTTGGAATAAAGAATTCGATCGGACGTTCGATGCTTACGTCCTCACCCGCGATGCGACCCGTCACTTCGATGAACGACACCGCGAGATAAAGCGACTTCTTCCCCGCTTGCGTCAGATACTCGACCTTCTCGATGATCGCGGGCAATTCGCCACGCGGCCGGTGGTCGATTGCAATGCGCAAAGGATCGAGGTCCAGTTCGGGATCGGGAGAATCGCTCGGCGTTTCCTGCGGCGTGACGGAAAGCACTGCGCCGAGCGTGTCGTTCGGCCGATACGTGGCAAGACCCTTGAGCCCGCGCCGCCATGCTTCGAAGTAGAGGTCCTGGAACTTGTCGAACGGATAGTCCGCGGGCACGTTCACCGTCTTCGAGATGGACGTATCCACGAAAGGCTGCACCGCCGCCATCATTTCGAGGTGATCGTGCGCGGACATGTCCAACGCGCTGACGAAGTAATCAGGCAGCGCATTCACGTCCCCGCCCAGCTCACGATACAGACGATACGCGTGATCTTCCACCGCAAAGCTCTGACGCGAGCCGTCCGCCATGCGCTTGGTGCGTTGATAGGTCCACGAAAACGCGGGCTCGATGCCGTTCGATGCGTTGTCCGCGAACGCGAGACTGACCGTGCCGGTCGGCGCGATGGAAAGCAGATGACTGTTGCGGATGCCGTGCGTGCGAATGGCGCTTGTGATGTCCTCGGGCAAGCGGGATGCGAACGTGCCTTGTTCGAGATAGCGACGCGCGTCGAAGAGCGGAAAGGCGCCGCGTTCGCGCGCCAGTTCCACGGATGCGCGATAAGCCTCGTCGCGCATGGTGCGTGCGATGCGCGCCGCGAAGTCGCGCCCTTCCTGACTGTCATAGCGCAAGCCGAGCATGACGAGCGTGTCGCCGAGTCCCGTGAAGCCCACGCCGATGCGCCGCTTGGCTTGTGCTTCGCGCGCCTGTTCCGGCAGCGGCCACAAGGTCACGTCGAGAACGTCGTCGAGAAAGCGCACTTGCGTGCGTGTCGTGCGCGCGAGTCCGTCCCAGTCGAAGCGCGGCGCGCCGCCCCGCATCTGCGCGAACGGATCGGAAACGAAGCGCGTGAGATTCAGCGGTCCGAGATTGCAGCAGCCATACGCGGGCAACGGCTGCTCGCCGCACGGATTGGTCGCGCGAATGGCTTCGAGCGCGCGCAGATTGTTGTCGTCGTTCATGCGCGAAATGAAGACGACGCCCGGCTCCGCGACATCGTAAGTAGAACGCATGATCGTGTTCCATACCTCGCGCGCCCGCACTTCGCGATACACCCATAAGCCATCTTCACGCTGACGAATATCCGCCGACGCCCGTTGCGCTGGCGAGGGCTCCGCGTTGTGCACGAGTTGCCAGGTGGCGTCGTCGGCGACGGCCTGCATGAATTCGTCCGTCACCGCCACCGATACGTTGAAGTTGTTCCAGCGCCCTTTCGTATGCTTGGCCGCAATGAATTCGAGCAGATCCGGATGCGTGCAGTCCAGAATGCCCATTTGCGCGCCGCGCCGCGCACCGGCGCTTTCGACCGTGCGGCATGAAGCATCGAACACGTCCATGTAGCTGCACGGCCCGGACGCGGCCGATCCTGTCGAATGCACGCGTGCGCCGCGCGGACGGATGGACGAAAAGTTATACCCCACGCCGCCGCCGCGCCGCATGGTCTCGGCGGCCTGCAACAGCGCGACGTAGATGCCGGGCAATCCGTTGTCGTCGACGCCTTGAATCGCATCGCCGACCGGCTGCACGAAGCAGTTGATGAGCGTGGCGTCGATGCCCGCGCCCGCCGCGCTCATGATGCGGCCCGCGCCCAGCGCGCCGCGCTTGAAGTTATCGACGAACTCCGCTTCGGCCTTCGCGCGCTGCTCGGGAGGTTCCGCGAGTGCGACACCGCGCGCCACGCGCCGATAGATATCGTCGACACGCGTTTCGTCCCCTTTGGCGTACTTTTCCAGCATGACGTCAATGGAGAATTGCTGCGGAGCGAGCGCGGTGCTGGGATTGTCTTCGGCCATGTCCTGATCCTGTGAGTAGGCGCTGATGCGAATACGGCGCAATCAGTGCAAGCACGATGCCCGACGATAGCGCGATTTCCCTTCGCTCGCCACGAAGCCGCTACACTTGCCGGACTTCTTCAGCCACGACAACGATACATCCATCGCATGAATTCGCCGCACCCGCCGCTCTTCGGCATTTCGGGCCGCTCGGGCCAAGGCAAGACCACGCTGATCGAGGCGCTGCTGCCGTGGTTTCGCGCGCAAGGGCTGACGGTCAACGTCATCAAGCACAGTCACCATTCAATCGAACTGGAGCCGCCCGCTAAAGACAGTGCGCGCTTTCGTCGCGCGGGCGCGGGTGAAGTGCTGATCGCGTCGCCGTATCGCTATGCCATCTTGCATGAACTGAACGATGAACCCGAGCCGCCGCTCGCGGTGCTCGCCGCGCGTCTTTCCCATGCGGACTTCGTGATAGTCGAGGGCTTCGCGAGCGAAGCGATGCCACGGCTCGAAGTGGTGCGACCGTCGACAGGCAAGCAACCACTGTATATGAGCGACATGGGATTTCTCGCCATCGCGACGGACGACGCCGCCGCTATCGACACGGCCTTGCCCGTGCTCGCACTCGACGACATAGAACGCATTGGCGCGTTCATCTGCGCGACGCTCGGTATCGCGTTGCACCGCTAGGCGAGCCGTTCGATCAACTCGTGATGTTGCGAATATCGCGCCTTCAAGTCGTCGCAATCGGCAAGCTCGAATTCGCTGAACTCGAAACCCGGCGCGACGGTGCAACCAACCAGCGACGCGCCCGATGCCACGCTGCATTCCGCAGCGAACCAGTGACCTGCATGTACGACGGCCTGAAACACCGCGTCTTTGTGCAGAAGCATATTGCCCAGCGTGTGCGTGGTCAGCGCACCGTTCGCATCCAGTACATGCACGAAAAGCGGATCGCCCGCATGAAAGTGCCAGACTTCATCCGAGCGAATGCGGTGCCACGCCGAATGCGCGCCATCGCATAGCAAGTAGTAGATCGCCGTCGAAGCCGAACGCGGATCGTTCTCGCTGTCGCGCGTCACACGCTGATTCGCGCGATACGTCTCACGAAAGTAGCCTCCTTCAGGATGCGGCTGCAAGTCGAGGCGCGCAACGAGGGCTTGCGCATCGAGCGGTTCGGTCATGGCGATTGTCCTTTGCAAGCGTGGTCGCGGTTCGCGTATTCTGCATGCTCACACAACATACGCGCACGAAGCCATGACTCTTTCTCCGACCTTGCTGCAAGCCTTCGCCCCGACAGGTGTGCTGCGCGCATCGCTCAATCTCGGCAATCCGATCCTTGCGCACCGCGATGCGAGCGGCGAGCCCGGCGGCGTGTCAGTGGATCTCGCGCGCGAACTGGCGTCGCGACTCGGCGTGGACGTGTCGTTCACCGCGTTCGATACCGCCGCGAAATCGGTGGAGACCGTGACCAACGAGGCGGCGGATATCGGCTTCTTCGCGATCGATCCGTTGCGGGGCGCGGGCATTGCGTTCACTGCACCTTACGTGTTGATCGAAGGCTTCTACCTCGTGCGCAACGACTCGCCGCTCACACATAACGACGAAGTGGATCGCGCGGGAAATCGGATCGTGGTCGGCAAAGGCAGCGCATATGACCTCTTTCTCACGCGCGAAATCAAGCAAGCGCAGATCGTGCGGGCGGAGTCGTCGCAAGCAGTCGTGAAGACGTTTCTTCGCGACGGCCTCGACGTGGCCGCGGGCGTCAAGCAGCAACTCGAAGCCGATGCAGCACGCACGCCGGGCCTGCGTCTCTTGAACGAACGCTTCATGGTCATTCAGCAGGCCATGGGCTTGCCCAAATCGCGCAGCGAAGCGGCCGCCGATGCGTTGCGTAAATTCGTCGAAGACGTGAAGCGGTCCGGCTTCGTCGCCGAAGCACTAGCGCGGCATGGAATCAAAGGCGCATCGGTCGCGCCGCCTGCGGGCGTCTGACATGAACGACGTGAGCGTTTCCGTCGCCGACTGGGTCGACGAATCGTTCGAGCGCGAAGTCGCGGGCGGACTTGCCGCATTCAACGCGACGCAGATGGGGCCGAGCGGCCACCGCGATCTCGCCGTATCCGTCTATGTGGATGACGACTTCGTCGGCGGGCTGGCGGGCTTCACCGCGTGGAACTGGCTCTTCGTCAAATGGCTGTGGATACGCGAGGACGCGCGCGGTCGCGGCCTCGCCAGACGCGCGCTCGAGGCTGCGGAAGCGGAAGCGAGAAAGCGCGGCTGCCGCGCCGCCTGGCTCGACACGCTGAACCCGCAAGCGCGCGATCTCTATGCGCGCTGCGGCTATCAGACGTTCGGCGAGCTGGCCCGTTTTCACGGCGAGCGCTCGCGCTATTTCATGCAGAAGCACTTCTGAGTCACGCACTCACCGCGAGCCGCTGCGCAACGCGGCCGATGATCTCACGCCGCCTTTCGAGCGATGCGGCCTCGTGCTCTTGCACCATGTGCAGGACTTCCGCGCTCGCCCGTTCGGGATCGCCTGCGTCGAAAGGCGGCGCGGGCGCATATTCCATCGCAAGCTGAATGGCCTGCGCGCCCTGCTCGCCGATGAGTTCCGCCGCGAGCGTCAGCGCGAAGTCGATGCCCGCCGTGATGCCGCCGCCTGTCAGCACGTTGCCGTCACGCACGACGCGCCCGCGCACCGGAATCGCGCCGAGATCGGCGAGAAGCGCGTGATACGCCCAGTGCGTCGTCGCGCGCTTGCCGCGCAATAAGCCGGCCGCGCCGAGCACCAGCGCGCCCGTGCACACCGACGTCACATAGCGCGCGCCCGCCGCTTGCCGCCGCAGGAACGCGAGCGTCTCATCGTCCTCCATCAGCGCGCCGACGCCCCCGCCGCCGGGCGCGCACAGCACGTCGAGCGCGGGGCAGTCGTCGAAGGTCGTGTCGGGCGTGAGAACCATGCCAGCGGTCGATAGAACCGGCTCGCGCGTCTTCCAGATCAAATGCACTTTCGCGCCGGGAATGTTCGCGAAAACGTCGTACGGGCCGGTCATGTCGAGTTGCTGCACCCCCGGGAACAGCAAGAGGCCGATGTGCAAGGTCATCGCTTTCTCCTTGATTGATGTCAGTGGACGAAAGCCATGCTACGCGGCTACGCTATGGCGAAATCGACAGTCAGCCCACGTTTTCCGCCACCCCCGGTTTCCGCCACCATGACCCGCCCTTCCGATCCGACGCCGCGCGACGTCGATGCCCTCGCCTTCCCCGACGTGCAATTGCTCGATGTCGCCGGGCCGCTGCAAGTGTTCGCGTCGGCGAACGAACTGGCCGTCGCGGCGGGCATGGCGCAGCCGTATCGTGCCCGCGTCGTGATGGCGGGTGCGAGCGCGACGGCTTCCGCCGGTCTAGGCCTGCTCGGTCATCCGCTGCCGGCGGCGGACGCGCCGTGCGACACGCTGATCGTCGCGGGCGGCTGGGGCGTGCACGGCGCGGTGCGTGACCGAACGCTCGTCGACTGGCTTCGCGAGCGCGCGCGCCATGCGCGCCGCACGGCGTCGGTATGCACCGGGGCGTTCCTGCTCGCGGCGGCGGGCCTGCTCGACGAGCGCCGCGCCGTGACGCACTGGACGCGCTGCGACGAGCTGGCCGCACGCTTCCCGGCGGTGCGCGTGGAGTCCGATCCCATCTTCATTCGCGACGGCGCAGTCTGGACGTCGGCGGGCGTCACGGCGGGCATCGACCTGGCGCTCGCGCTCGTCGAGGAAGATCTCGGGCGCGCGCTCGCGCTGGATGTCGCGCGCCACCTCGTCGTCTTCTTGAAGCGTCCCGGCGGGCAGGCGCAGTTCAGCGCCGCGCTCTCGCTGCAGAAATCGGGCGACCGTTTCGGCGAACTGCACGCCTGGATCGCCGAAAATCTGGCCGCCGATCTCTCCGTGGCGACGCTGGCGGCGCGCGTCGGAATGAGCGAACGCAGCTTCGTGCGCCATTACCGTGCGCAAACGGGCACGACACCCGCGCGCTCCATCGAGCGGATGCGGCTAGAAGCCGCGCGGCGGCTGCTCGGCGACACCGCGCTGCCAGTGAAGCGCGTGGCGGCGCGCTGCGGCTTCGGCACGGAGGAAACCATGCGGCGCGGCTTTCTGCGCTCGCTGGGCGTGTCGCCGCAGGCGTACCGCGAACGCTTCGCGGCAAGCGGCGCGTCCGCTGCCTGATACCCTCTCCCACGCGATTTTTTTTGGCGACGCTCAAGCCTGTATGCTGGCTGCCGTTAGCCCGGTAAGAGCGTTTGCTTGAGAAAGAACGGGACCGCCGCTGAGGCGGTCGACAAGACCCGAATGGCCTGGAGCGCCGATGAGTGTGTTTTCCGCGTACAACGCGCCGCCCGTTTCGACGGCGGGCGCACCCGGAACCGACGTGACCGATGCGCAATCCATCGAGGCGTTGCTGCAGGACGCCGCCGCGATGGGCTGCGGACAGGCGTGGGCATGGTATCGCGCGGGTGAGCAGTTGCACCTCGCGCGCCGCGGCGATGCGCCGCTCGTATGGCCGCGCAGCATTCCGGAGGAGCGTCTGGAGGGCCTTTGCGCCGCGCATGACTGGCACCGCTGGCCGACGGGCCGCGGCGAAGGCGTGCTCGGCTGGCTGCTCGCGCCGCTCGCGCAACGCGACGACCCGCATCTTGCCGAGCTTGCGCGGCGTCTGGGCGAGCGCGTGCAGGCCGATGCCCTCGCCCGCGCGCAGCTTACGCAGCGCGTGCTGTACGAAATCGCTTATCTGGCGAGTTCGGTGCCGGACCGCGCCGACTTTCTGCGCGGCGTCCACGAGCGCCTGGGCACGCTGATCGACGCGGAAAACTTCTACCTTGCGCTGTACGACCGCAAGACCGGCAAGATCACGTACCCGTACTACGTGGATGTGATCGACACAGACGTGGTCGAAGCCGACAACTTCGACATACTCGACCTTGACCATCTCTCGATGACCGGCCGCGTGCTCACGAGCGGCAAGCCGCTGTTCGTCACGACGGCCGACATCACCGCAGCGGAGCGCGAAGGCCGGTTCTTTTGCCTCGGCGACCGCCCCGAGTTCTGGATGGGCGCGCCGCTGAAAAATGCGTCCGACGAAGTGTTCGGGATGCTCGCGATGCAGGTCTACGACGTTTCGCGCATCTATACGGCGGAGCAGCGCGCGCTGTTTCTGGTGGTCGCGCGGCATGTGGCGATGGCGCTCGATCGCATCCTGCATCGCGCGGATCTCGAAGAGCAGGTTGCGCGCCGCACGTCCGAATTGTCGCAACTGAATGCCGCGTTGCGTCATGGCATCGCGGAGCGCGAGCGGTCCGAGCATTTGCAGGCCGCGTTGTACCAGATCGCGGAACTGTCGAGCCGGCCGGGCGACACGATGGAGTTCTTCCGCAGCCTGCACGGCATCGTGGGCGAACTGCTTTACGCACGCAACTTCTATATCGCGCTGTACGAAAAGGAAACGGACGAGGTGTCGTTTCCCTATTACGTGGACGAGATCGTGCCCCAACGCCCCGGCCCGCGACGCGGCCGGCGCGGGCTCACGGAATATGTAATCCGGGAGCGTCGTCCGCGTTTGATCGATCATGAGGAAGCCGTGCGCCTCATCAGCGAAGGCGCCATCGAAACCGAAAACAATTGCGTGCGCCTGCGCTCGTGGCTCGGCATTCCGCTCTTCGACGGCGACGTCGTGCGCGGCGTGCTTGCCGTGCAAAGCTATTCACCGCTCGTGCGCTATTCGCTGCGCGATCAGGAACTGCTGACGTTCGTTTCCCGCCATATCGACACGGCCCTTTCGCGACGTCGCGATGCCGAAGCGCTGCACGCCGCGAATCTCGAACTCGAAGCGCGCGTGCAGGCACGCACACGCGAACTGGATGAAGCGAACGCGCGCCTCGTGTTTGAAAATTCGCACGACGCACTGACGGGTCTACCCAACCGAAGCCATTTGATGCAGCGGCTTCAGGGCGCGTGGAACGACTACAGCATGCACGGCCATGACTTGTCGGTGATGTTCATCGATCTGGATCGCTTCAAGGTGGTGAACGACAGCCTCGGTCATCATTTCGGCGACATGCTGCTGGTGCAAGCCGCCGCGCGCTTGCGTGCCTGCGTGCGCGCGTCCGACTTGCTCGCGCGTCTGGGCGGCGACGAGTTCGCCATTCTCTCGCCGAAGGCGGTGGTGCAGGACGCGGTCTCCATCGCCAAGCGCATTCTCGCGGCCTTCGACCTGCCGTTCCATATCGAAGAACACGTGGTGTTTTCGTCGTGCAGTATCGGCATTGTCAGCGCGGACAGCCAGTTCCATACCGAGCCCGCCGATCTTCTCCGCGACGCCGATACTGCCATGTATCGCGTGAAAAACGCGGGGCGTGACAGCTTCGTCGTGTTCAATCAGGAATTGCGCCGGCAAGTGTCCGACCAGGTGGAGCGCGAAGGCGCGCTGCGCAACGCCATGAAGCGCGACGACGAATTGCTGCCCTATTTCCAGCCTATCGTGGATGTGAAGAGCGGCGACGTGGTGGCGCTGGAGGCGCTGATTCGCTGGCGGCAAGCGGACGGGCGCATCGTCGGGCCCGCGGAATTTCTGCCTGCGGTGGAGGGACTGCGACTCATTGGCCGGCTCGACCTTTATATGCTCGAACGCGTCGCGGCCATTCTTTCGAGCGAGCGTTTCGCGCACTGGCCGCCGGTACATGTGAACTGCTCGAGCTATAGCATGACGCGCCCCGAATTCGCGGACGACGTGCTCGCGCTATTGCGGCGCTATCGCGTTTCGCCATCGCGTTTGTGCCTCGAACTGACCGAAGGCGCGCTTGTCGCCGAGCCTGATCTTGCCCGACGCACGATGCAGCGGCTGGCGGATAACGGTATGTCAGTCGTCCTCGACGATTTCGGCTCGGGCTTTTCGTCGCTCAGTTATGTGCATCAGTATCAGTTCAGCGGCCTCAAGATAGACAAGTCATTCATTCTCGAACTCACGCGCAGTGCGCGCAGCCGCGCCATCGTGCGGGCGATCGTGCGCATGGCCGAATCGCTCGATCTCACGCTCGTCGCCGAGGGCGTCGAAGATGCGGCGACACTCGCGGTTCTGCGCGACATGGGCGCGGCGCAGGCGCAGGGCTATCTGTTCGACAAGCCATTGCCGCTCGAAGCCCTGACGCGTGAATCGCTCGCGCCGCGTTCCACGACTCATACGCTGCTGTAAGTCACTCGCCCGATCAGGGCATACCGCCCAGCGACGGCGAAATGATGCTGCCCGGCTCGCCCTCTGCCGGGCCGGTGGCCGGCGTCGCGGCGCGCGTCGAAACGGGCGCATGATGGCCTCGGCACGTGTCGAGCGTGTCGCTTCCCAGGCACTGCTGAAACGCATCGGCGGTGTCCTTTGCGTCGAACGTATAGACGGTCTCGTCGACCTTGATCTCGTTATCGGAGAGTCGCTCCGCGGAAATGGCCATGCGTGTGTCCTCCATTCGAACGGTGAGTGAACATCAAGCAGCATCAATCGCGCCCGGCGAATACATTCATACGGGTATGCGCGTTGCTGCCGGTTGTACGCTGAACGTTAAATGGAAATGGAGGCGCTATGTCGCAACATCCTGCGCAGTCGCAGCATCAACGGCATCTGGACGAGCCGGGTCCGGACGCAATCGTCCAGGCGCTCAAGGGCGCGGAGTATCCGATGCATAAGGAAAAGCTGATAGCACTTGCGAAGACGAACGGCGCGGACGGAGAAGTGCTGGCCGTGCTGAGGAAATTAGCCGACCGCAACTATGACAGTGACGCCGCCATGCTGCGCGAAGCAGCGCGTGCCGAGTGAATATCGAAAGAGGCAATGCAATGGCTGAAACCCCTGAAGCACCCGATACACACGACAAGCCGCACGCACCCGGCGGAAATGAACTGAACAACATCCGGCCGGAAGATGTCGATAGGGTAATCCCTCGTCCCGGCGAAATGATGGAACGCGACGAAGCGACCGACCCTGACAAAATCAGTACCAACCCTGACGATTCGGGAAGTCGACCCAGACCGCTATAAATAAATTAAATGAACGCCGAGGCAATTTCTAATGATACAAACTGCAAAGTCGCGCTAGGATGAAAGAGCGTCGATTGGACGTGGCGTTGCACCGCGCACAGGCATACCACCGCGCAACGGCCCGGCATTCGCCCGGCCGCTCAATGCAAAAGGAGGCTCTATGAAGTGGGAAACCCCTAGCTTCACCGATATGCGTTTCGGCTTTGAAATCACGATGTACATTGCCACGCGTTAATCGGCAAGTCCGCAAGAATGCAAAGCGGCCGCTTCGAGCGGCCGTTTTGCTTTGTAGCATTGGAGACTTAGTTTCCGCGCGGCGGCACATCCTGACCAGGTGAAGCAGCCACGTCGCTCACTTGTCCGCCCCTGCCCGCAGGCTCCGGCCGATTGCCCGAGCCGAGCGGCACTTCGGCCGTTTGATGCGGTTGCTGATCCAGCCGACGATTCTCCGGTTCCACTTCGCCAGCATTCGGTTGACGGACGCCCTGATGCGGGTCGCCGCCGGTCGCCGCACCCGGCCCCGGCTGATTACCGAAAGAACCGCCTCCGCTCGCTCCGCTGCCTGCGTCGCCGAGCGGCTTGTCCGTGCTGCCGGGTCCTTCAAGACGATCGTTGTTACTCATCGTTGGCTCCTTTGCTTGAGTTCTAAGTGTTGAGCAACTCACATTCCACGCCCGAGATGGCGCGGCGATTGCTTCGGCTTCCGATGTTCATTTGCTCCCAGGCGTGATGCATGGCGACAACCCCGCAGCCCGGTGTAGAACCCGACCAGACGCCCGATACGCTCGACGCCTGTCATCGCTGCGCGCTCTACAAGGACGCGACACAAGCGGTTCCGGGTGCCGGTCCGCGTCACGCGCCGTTGATGATCGTCGGCGAGCAACCGGGTGATCAGGAAGATCTGCAAGGCAAGCCTTTCGTCGGCCCGGCGGGCGCGATGCTGGATCGCGCGCTGGAAGAAGCCGGCGTTGCGCGCAAGGAAGTCTATGTGACCAACGCGGTCAAACATTTCAAATGGGAACCGCGAGGCAAGCGCCGCATGCATAAAACGCCTGCGCAACGCGAGGTCGACGCGTGTCACTACTGGATAGACCGCGAGACCGCCGACATCGACCCAAAGGTAATCGTCGCGCTCGGCGCAACCGCGCTCAAGTCGGTGCTGCGCGATTCCAAGGCCAAATTGCAGGCGTCGATGGGACATGCCATCGAGCATGAGGGACGCGCCATCGTCGCGACTTATCACCCGTCGTATGTATTGCGCGCGCCGGACCCCGAGACGCGTCATGCCGCATATCAGGCAATCGTCGACGCGCTGCGCGAAGCGCATCGGCTCATGAACCATAAACGTTGACGGAGGAGCCGTCATGGCGACGGACAGCAAGAGCAAGAAGACCGGCACAGGCGCGGGCAAGACGCGTGCAGGCAAGAGCACGAGCACGCGGCAACGTCATGCGTTAGCCAGCAATCAGAAGAAGACAAAGAGCAAGTCCGCAAACTCGGCTGACTCAACTCACCGCTGGTCTCATCATGTGATGGAAACGAGCGACGCAATGGACCTACAGCGCGATATCTTCAAGAACGGCAATGCGGAGGAAATCGCGCAATCGCTCAAGCGCTCTTCGACTGAAAGCACACGGCGCAAAGGCACGCCGTTTCAATCCGCCATGTCGATGCTCAATTTCTATATCAATCGTGCAGGACGCAATCTGCCTAAAACGCGGCGCAATACGCTGGAGCGTGCCAAGAAGCACCTGCGTGAAGCGTTCGGACGAAAGCCCTGATGCAGGGTGAGTCAGCGAGCCGCATCGTGGGGAATAGTCTTTGCTTGACCCAATTGACACCAACCAAGGAGACAGTCATGGCGCAAGAACCTCCTCTCAGTCCTGGCGATGAAGCCGAACCCGGCGCTCCAGGCACCGGTGAAGACATCTGTCCCGACTGCAACGGAACAGGCAAGCGCGACGGCTCCGATTGCCCGACGTGCGACGGCACAGGAAAGATCGTGCAGGGAATCGGCGGAGGCTGATGGATGGCCCTTCCCGACGCGCGAAAACGCCGATTCACGCACGTGGCGCTTCTGGCGATGCTGACCGCGACGTGCGGCGCCGCGCTCGCGGACGGCTATCCCGCTGGCTTCGGGCCTGATCCCGAGCTTCCCGCTCCACGCCGTGCTCTCTTGCCGACGGTGAACATCGCCCCTGCAAAACAGTGGGCGCAAGGTCAAAAGCCCCTGTCGCCGGCAGGATTCAACGTGACGGCTTTCGCGTCGGGGCTCGACCATCCGCGCTGGCTCACGACGCTGCCCAACGGAGACGTGCTCGTTGCCGAAAGCAACGCGCCCGCCGAGCACGACGAGAATGCGGGCATCAAAGGCGCCGTCATGAAGAAGGTGATGAAGCGCGCGGGCGCGGGCATGGCGAGTCCGGATCGCATCGTGTTGCTGCGCGACGCCGACGGCGACGGCATCGCGGAAACGCGCACGATATTCATCGACCATCTTCATTCGCCATTCGGCATGGCGCTCGTGGGAGACGACCTTTATGTCGCGGATACGGATGCGGTGCTGCGTTTCAAGTATGAGACCGGTGAAACGACCGTAGAATCGCCGGGAGAGAAATTCATCGACCTCCCTGCGGGACCGATCAATCATCACTGGACAAAGAACATCATTGCCAGTCCGGATGGCAAGCGGCTTTACGTGACGGTCGGGTCGAACAGCAACGCGGCGGAGAATGGCATCGAGGCGGAGAACGGGCGCGCGGCGATCATGGAAGTGGATATCGCGAGTAGACAGACCCGTCTCTATGCAACCGGCCTTCGCAATGCAAACGGCATGTCATGGCAGCCGCAGACCGGTGCGCTATGGACGGCGGTGAACGAGCGCGATGAGCTCGGCAACGAACTGGTGCCCGACTATATGACGGCTGTGAAGGACGGCGCATTCTACGGCTGGCCCTATAGCTATTACGGCCAGCATGTCGATGATCGCGTCAAGCCGCAGCGCGACGATCTCGTGGAGACAGCACTTGTCCCCGACTATGCACTGGGCGCGCATACGGCCTCACTGGGTCTCGCCTTCTACGACGCAAAAGCCTTCCCGCAGCACTACTGGAACGGCGCGTTCATCGGCCAGCACGGGTCCTGGAATCGCAAGCCAAGAAGCGGCTATAAGGTCATATTCGTGCCGTTTCAGGATGGCAAGCCTTCAGGTCCGCCCGAAGATATTCTCACGGGATTTCTTTCGTCGGATGGACATGCGCTAGGGCGTCCCGTCGGTGTCGCCGTGGATCACTCGGGCGGTTTGCTCGTCGCCGACGATGTCGGCAATACCGTATGGCGGGTTGCACCCGCATCGAAATAATGGCCGCTCGCAAGCCTAGATCCAAGGCAAATGCCGCCGCGACGCCCAGTCTTTTCGCGCTCGCGGAACGGCAGATCGTCGGCTTGTACGATGCCGGCGTGCTGTCGCCCGCCGTGCTTCAACATGTGATCGCGGCGTATGGCGGCAGCAGCATCGACTGGAGCGAAGCGGGCACACTGCACACCGTCGATGATCACACAGTGCAGGAAGCCGTCGTGCTCATCATGATGCCGGGACGAGCGTTGAGGTCTGCGCAGAAAGATTTCGTATCCGTGATGGAGCATCTGGCAGGCGCAGCACAAACGCCCGCGCAAAACGACTCGAATGCAGACGAAGAACCATCGGATGACGAAGCATTGCTCGATCAACTCGGCGGCAAGCGTACGTCTACACGCCGCGCTAAAGCCGACGCTGATGACGAAGCCACGGCAGAGAAACGCCGGTCGTTCAACCCGCTCGTCGGCGCACGCCCTATGCCGACGCATAAGTAAGTTTCGATTAGTGTGGGACGCCGTCTGCAATGACATCGCGCAGATCGTCCATGTCGAAAGGCTTCGCGAGGATCGGCACGCCCAGATGTCTGGCGCGTTCGATTTCATCGGCATAGCCCGTCATCAGCACGAGCTTTTGCGAAGGCAGGCGCTTCATGATCTGCTCTGCAAGGTCGATGCCGTTCATGTTGCCGGGCATCTGCACATCTGAGAGCACGAGATCGAAGCTATACCCCTCGCCCATGAGTGCGAATGCCGCATCCGCGCTTTCTTCATGATGAACCGTGCAACCGAAGACTTCGAGCACGGCCATGACGCCCGCCGCGACATCGCTATTGTCTTCGACGAGCAGCACTGACATGCCTTGCATCGGATGTTCATCGTCCGATACAGGCTGCGGTTTGCAGGGCGCTTTCTCCGCCACGGGAACTACGATAGGAGCCGTCACCGGGCCGTGATGCTTCGGCAAATAGAGTCGCACAGTGGTGCCCGCGCCCGGCACACTCGTGATGCGCGCGGTGCCACCGGCCTGCTCACATGCAGCGAGCACTTGGGAAAGGCCTAGCCCGGTGCCCGCACCGCGGACCTTTGTCGTAAAGAGCGGCTCGAACGCGCGACGCAGCACCGCTTCGCTCATGCCTTCGCCGTTGTCCGTCACGGAGATCAGCACATATTCGCCATCGGGGAGATCCGTTTCTGCTCCACGCAGACGCGCGTTTTGGCAGCGAATCACGATGCGCCCGCCGTGCGGCATCGCCTCGCTCGCGTTCGCGACGAGATTGACGAGCGCAAGTTCGAGTTCCACTGCATCGGCCATGACGGGCCATACGTCCGCGGAGAACTCGACCGTCAGTGACACCGACGGATGCACCGCGCGCTTCGCGATGTCGAGCATGCTTCGGATCCACGCGGCGGGATCGATGACTTCCTGCTTCAGCGGATGTTTGCGTGCGACGCTCATCAGGCGCCGCGCAAGCGACTCGGCGCCCGCGGTCGCGCGTTCGACCGCGAGCACTTCGCTCTCTACATCGTTGAAATGCTTGCGCCGCGCAAGCGCCATGTTCGACGACACGACCATCAACAAGTTATTGAAATCGTGCGCGACGTTTGCAACGAGATTGCCGAGCGCACCCATGCGCCGCAACTGGCGGCTCGACGCCTCGATGGAGAGTCGGGTCGCGACCTCGGCCTGCCAGCGTTCCCATGCGGCACGCTCTGCATCGAGCCGGCGAATGGAGAAGCCGATAAGAAGCCATACGGCAATGCATGGCAGCGCCGCGATGGCCGCGACGAGTGCGAGGTTCTGCTGCCAGCGCGCCTGCACGACCGACGTTGCATAACCGGTTGCGACGTAGAGCGGCAGATCGCCGACACGCCGATAAGCCAGCACGCGCTCGACATGATCGATCGTGGATGTCATGCGCACGCGGCCGAACAATTCGTTATTGCGGAACGCGTCGGTGAACGGCGTGTTGCTCGCGGCCTGGGAAGCGTCGGGGCTTGGCGGATAGCGCACGAGAATGCCGCCGTCGCGCCGGTATAGGCCGATGACGAGGGCCGAGTCGCCGGCCGCGATCTCGCGATAGAAGTCGACGAAGTAGTCGCGCTTCAATGCAATCGACACGACGCCTAAGAACTGCCCGTTGTGGCTGATGCGGCCCATCGTCGTCGTGAAGACATCCGATTGCGCGACCTTGCCGCGCAACGGCAACGAGAAATAGGCGACGGGCGCGACCGCGCGTGCCGACAGAAAGTCGTCGCGCTGGGCGATCGACACCTGCGGCGCGGGATACCAGCGGCTATTCACGAGGAGCGTGCCACTCGCGCCGAAAACCGAAATCGCCGCGACCTGCGCGAGCGTGCCGCTCATGTCGTCGAGTGCGCGATGCAGGGCTTCTTCACGACTCTTGATGCCTGCGTCGTCACTGTCGCCGAGCATGTCGACGACACGCGATTCCAGCTGCTGATTGAGGTCCAGCACCTTCTGCGCATGCTCGTTCGCCACGCGTGCGAGCCGCTCCGTGAGTTCTCCCGCATCGGCGAAGCGTCGCTGATAGTCGTAATACCCGTAGATGCCGAGACAGGCGAGCGGAATCACGATTGAAGCGGCCAGAACGAGCAGCAGCACGCGCCGCGTCAACGAGAAGTTGCGCGACGGAAGCGGCAGATCGAAGGTCCCGGTCTCTGTGGGGTTCAAGCTTTCGGCCTTAGTGGGAGTCGGCCGGTATATCGTAACCGGCGAGCACGCATCGGCAAAGCAAGCCGACGGGTGACCGGTGCGCGATTCTCATAAAACGAGGATCTGACGTCAATCAGGCAAAGCACATGTGGCGTTCGCGTGACCGGCGCTGTCGCTACTCGAAGCGAAGCGCATGCCCAGCCCCTTTCGAGTGGACGGTGCGACGACGGACCCGGTCCGGTGGCGGCATGCAAAATGCCATTGAGCGGCATCTTGCATGCAATCGGGCGCCTTCCGTCGGCGACGGCTGCGTGATCAGCCGACCATTTCGCGGTCCGGCGTCGACGAGATCCGATGGATCGCCAGGTCCGCGCCGTTGAATTCATCTTCGCGGTCGAGCCGCAGCCCGACCGTCATCTTGATGACGCCATACACCGCGCCGCCGCCCGCGAGCGCCAGCAAGACTGCGCCGAGGGTACCGATGCATTGCGACCACATCGACACCCCACCGATTCCGCCGAACGCCTTCTGCCCGAACACGCCTGCCGCAACGCCACCCCACGCGCCGCACAGCCCATGCAACGGCCATACGCCGAGCACGTCGTCGATGCGCCAGCGGTTCTGAACGCACGTGAACATCTGCACGAACAGGACGCCCGCCACCGCCCCGACGATCAATGCGCCAAGCGGATGCATCACGTCGGACCCGGCGCATACTGCGACGAGTCCGGCAAGCGGACCGTTGTAGACGAAGCCGGGATCGTTGCGCCCCGCGACCCACGCGGCGAGCGTACCGCCGACCATCGCCATCAGTGAATTCACCGCCACAAGACCGCTGATTCTGTCGACAGTCTGCGCGCTCATCACGTTGAAGCCGAACCAGCCGACCGCCAGCACCCACGCGCCGAGCGCCAGAAACGGAATGCTCGACGGCGGGTGCGCGGCGATGCGGCCATCCTTGTGATAGCGGCCGTGGCGCGGCCCGAGAAGGAGCACCGCCGGCAAGGCCACCCAGCCGCCGAACGCATGGACTACGACCGAACCGGCGAAGTCGTGAAACGGCGCACCGAAAGTCTGCGCGAGCCACGCCTGAATGCCGAACCGCTCGTTCCACGCAATGCCTTCGAGTAGCGGATAGACGAACCCGACGATCACGCACGTCGCGAACAATTGCGGATTGAACTTCGACCGCTCGGCGATGCCGCCTGACACGATCGCCGGAACGGCGGCCGCGAACGTCAACAGGAAAAAGAAGCGCACGAGTCCGTAGCCGTTGTGCTGCGCGAGGACGTCGGCTCCGTGCATGAACTGCACGCCATACGCAATGTTGTAGCCGATGAAGAAGTACGCGAGCGTGGACACCGCGAAGTCCACAAGAATCTTCACGAGCGCGTTCACTTGATTCTCGCGCCTGACTGTCCCCAGTTCGAGGAACGCAAAGCCTGCGTGCATCGCGAGCACCATGGCGGCGCCCAGAAGCAGAAACAGGGTGTCGGTACCGGATTGAAGGGCCTGCATATAGACTGCCGTCTCAAAAAGACGGCGACTTTTGCAAGTTCCGGGCCAAGTTGATGCATCTTGGTCTCAAGACTGTGCACTGTTGAAGTGTGCGCTTTCCACCGGTGCAGACGCGAAGCTCGACACGGGCAAACTTGGTGCGCCGTCGACGGCTTGCACTTTTATCGTGCACATCGATGCGTTGAATGGTGCATTCCGCACACAAAATGCGTTTTCGTGAACTGTTGCACAAACGTCACAAGACCGCAGCGTACTACACCGCTGAACAAGGTTACTTACAAAACCATGCGTTGGCGTGTAATGATAGTGATTCGCATTTAACAAACGCGTCGATAGCTTTCATGCACGACGCAGCCGGCGCATGCCAACGCGCCAACGTTCGAAATCACTAACAAGATATCGGGGAACGATATGCTGGAGAAAACGCCGCTCGCTGCGGCTCTGATCACGATTGCCGCTGTCCCGATGGCCGCGCCGCTGTATGCGCAAACCACATCGCAAGCGCCGCAAGCTGCCTCTTCCGCACAAGGAGCGTTTGCTGAGGCGGGCGACGGCGGCGCCGGGGCCAATGCAACGTCGACCACGGCCGCACCGGAAACCGCTGCCCTGCCCGCAGTCAAGGTCACCGGACAGAGCGACACCGCGCGAGACTTTCAGCCAGAAGTATCGAGCGTCGGCGCGAAGGTGCCCACCGCGTTGCGCGACATTCCGCAGGCCGTCGTCGTCGTGCCGAAGGCGGTGCTTCAATCGCAGGCGGTCAGCTCGTTCTCCGACGCCTTGCGCAACGTGCCCGGCGTCACGCTCGGCGCAGCAGAAGGCGGCCAGATCGGTAACAACATCAACCTGCGTGGCTTTACCGCGCGCACCGATATTTATCTCGATGGATTTCGGGACCGCGGCCAGTACTATCGCGATACCTTCAACCTCGAATCGATCGATGTGCTGTACGGGCCGTCGTCGCTGTATTTCGGGCGTGGCTCGACGGGCGGCGTCATTAATCAGGTCAGCAAGCAGCCGGACTTGAAACCACGCGCAGATGTCTCCGTGCAAGCGGGCACGCACGACCGCTATCGCACGACGGTCGACATCAATCAGCCAATGACGGACACGTCGGCGTTTCGCATCAACGCGTTCGGACAAGACCTCGGCTCGACCCGCGATCAGATGAAGAGCAAGGACTATGGCGTCGCGCCGGAAGTGAAGTTCGGCATCGGCACGCCGACGCAGGTGACGCTGTCGGCGCTTATCCAGCACAACCGCGATCAGCCGGACTACGGCATTCCGCCGCTTAACGGGCATCCCGCACCGGTCGATACAAAGACGTTCTACGGCTTCACCGACGACCGTACGATTCAGGACGTGCAGACGCTCAATGCACGCGTTGAACATCGCTTCAACGATGTCTTTACGCTGCGCAATCAGACTCAGTTCAGCCACTACAGCACCGAAGCGCGCGCGACCAACGCGGCCGCGGTGCTCACCGGGCCGCTCGGCACATCGACTGCTCTGACCAACGGCAATTACACGGCGCTGCCGCTTTCGTCGTTATACGTGCGGCTGCAAGGCAAGGACCGAAATATCAACGACCACTCCGTCTATAACACGACCGATTTCGAAGGCAAGTTCGCTACAGGCTTCCTCAAGCATGACATGCTCGTGGGCGTGGACCTGAGCCACGAGACTTACAGCAACCAGAGTTTCACCGCAACCACGCCGGGCCTGTCGTCGAACACACTGGCCATCGTGCCGCTCGTCGATCCGACCTATACGACGCGTCCTTCGAATTACCGGGAGGTCGCGACCAACCTTGCAGAGTCCAGCGCGAACGGCATCGGCCTCTATCTCAACGACACCATCTCGCTAGGCGAGCACTGGAAGTGGATCGGCGGCGTGCGCTGGGATCGCTATGAAGCATCGATTCATAACTCGATCAACGCGCCCAGCTATGCCACGCAGACGAATTACTTCACCAGCGTACGGACCGGCATCGTATGGCAACCGACCGAATCGCAGTCGTATTACGTCTCTTATGGCACCTCGTTCAATCCGTCGCTCGAAGCCCTCACACTCACTAACAACCAGCAGAACACGCCGCCTGAGAAGAATCGATCATATGAGATCGGCTCCAAGTGGGATCTCTTGAATGGCGGGCTGTCTGTCACGCAATCGCTCTTCAACATCGAGAAGACTAACGCACGAACGCAGGTTTCAACTGGCGAATACACGCTCGATGGCGACGTGCGCGTGCGGGGCTATCAGCTAGGGGTCGCGGGTCACATTACGAACAAGTGGCAGGTGTTCGGCGGTTATACGTATATGGATGGCACCGTGCAGAAGGCGCTCGACGGCACCACCGGCAACACGCTCGCCAATACGCCGCGTAACATGCTGACGTTCTGGTCCACGTATAACGTCACGCCGAATTGGGAATTCGGCGGCGGTCCATCGTATGTGTCATCGCGGTATGCGGCGAACAACGATCTCGTGCAAGTTGGCGGTTATACACGCTGGGATGTGATGGCCGCGTATCATCAGAAACGCTACGATATCCAATTGAACGTGATCAACTTGACCGACAAGAAGTACTACGATGCCCTTATCCCGTCCGATGGCGGACGCGCAGTGCCGGGACTTGGCCGCACGTTCCTCGCGACCTTGAATTATCGCTTCCGTTGATGCACTGTAAGTCAGGCGCGCGCCGCGCTTCGCACGGCGCGCAGAGCCACATCGATAAGCCCACGCAATGATTCTCTCAATACCGGGCGTGCTCAGCGCCGAAGACGCCGCCGCGATGCGCTCGCGCCTCGAAGCCGCAACAGACTCATGGGTCGATGGCCGCGCCACGGCGGGCTATCAAGGCGCGCCCGTCAAGCGCAATCAGCAGATTGCAGAAGGCTCCGCGATCGCGCGCGAAATGGGCGATGCGATCATCGGCGCGCTCGAACGTCATCCGCTTTTCATCAGCGCGGTGTTGCCCAACCGCGTGTATCCGCCGCTTTTCAATCGCTATGAAGGCGGCATGCATTTCGGCAGCCATGTCGATGGCGCCATTCGCATCGTGCCTGGTCATGGCGCGCGCGTGCGCACCGATGTATCCATCACGCTCTTTCTTTCGCGCCCGGAAGAGTATGACGGCGGGGAACTCGTCATCGAAGACACTTACGGCGTGCAGGAAGTGAAGCTGCCGGCGGGACATGCCATCGTGTATCCCGCGACGAGCCTGCATCAAGTGCGCCCCGTCACGCGCGGCGCACGTGTGTCGAGCTTCTTCTGGGCGCAAAGCCTCGTGCGCGACGACGCCCAACGCGCTCTGCTTTTCGATCTCGACAACTCGATACAGCGTCTCAACGCGACGAACGGCGACGAAGCCGCGAAACGCTCGCTCGTCGGCTGCTATCACAACCTGCTGCGCATGTGGAGTGAAACGTGAGAGCGGATCGCCTAGTGGTTTAGGTGCGCGGCGTAGTTCTTGGTCAACGGCAAGGCCATGCCGCCTGACGCGCCGCTCTGTCCGATTCCGGCAAGCGCGGCTTCATCGCGGGCGATCACACCCGGAAGATGCGCGCGCAGAAATTCGACCCACGTACGCGTCTTTGCATCGATGAATTTGCGCGACGCATAGAGCGCATAGAGATTCGTGGGCTGCAGCGTATGCTGCGGCAGCACGCGCACGAGCGAACCGTTGCGCAAGCCTTCTATTGCGGCATAAAGCGGCAACATGCCGATGCCCATGCCCTCACGTATCGCGACCGCCAGCGACTCCGCGATATTCACCTGCACCGGCCCGCTAATCTGCAAGGTCTCGCGGCCTTGCGGACCTTCGAGCGTCCATTCGTGCGCAGGAAATGCCGGGGTCTGCAACGTGAGGCAATCGTGATTCGCAAGGTCGGCGGGCTGCACAGGTGCCCCGCGTGCCCGAATGTAATCGGGCGATGCGCACAGAATGCTGAAGGTGCTGCCGAGCCGGTGCGAAATCACTTCCGAATCGGATAGTGCGGCTGCCGAGACGACCGCGACATCGCTACTGCCTTCGAAGAGATCCGGCATGCGCTGCGAGAGCGTCAATTCAACTTTGACGTCCGGATACAGCGCACGGTATTGCGCGATGGCGGGAAGAATATAGTGCTGCCCCACACTCGCGAAGCTGAACATGCGTAGCGTGCCCGACGGGTGCTCGTGCGCGCAGCTCGCTTCTTCTTCTGCCCCGTCGATGTCCGCGAGAATCTGCACGACGCGCTTCAAATAACGCTCGCCTGCCGACGTGAGCGCAAGCCGCCGGGTCGAGCGATTCATCAAGCGGGTGCGCAAGTGCGCTTCAAGTTCCGATACGGCGCGCGACATGGCGCCAGTCGTCGAATTCATCGACTGTGCAGCGGCCGTGAAACTGCCGGCCTGAATCACGCGGGCGAATACCCGCATGTTCTGTAGGGTGTCCATCAAAACGTCACAATTACCAGAAGAACGATATTGTCCGCTGAATAGCGCAACCTATTGTTATTGTTTCTGGAAAGAATGTTCCCTGATTCTCTCATTAATGAGTGAGCGCACGCTGTCTAGAATCGGCGCCTTCACGAAGAAGGCACCGGGCAATAGCATGTCGTTGATGGATCGGCCGCGCACGAACGCCCCCTTCGGGGGCGAAGTCATCGACGGCTTGCAGGACTGGCTAGCAACGGATGGCGCGCTGTGGCTGCATCTGTCCAAGACACTCATTGCAGCGTTCCTCGCGATGGGCCTTGCCATGCGTCTGGAGTTGCCGCAACCGCGCATTGCAATGACGACGACGTTCGTCCTGATGCAGCCCTTCTCGGGCATGGTGCTCGCCAAGGGCGTCTATCGCTTCGCGGGTACGATGCTCGGCATGGTCGCCGCGGTCGTGCTGGGCGCCGTATGCGTACAGCAAGCGGAGTTGTATGCCATCGGATTGACGATATGGGTAGCAACCTGCACCGCGCTTGCGGTGCGATATCGGCAATACCGCTGGTACGGCTGGGTACTGGCGGGCTATACCGCTGCACTCATCGGCGTACCGCTCGTCGCGGCGCCCGATCAACTTCTGCTCGCCGCGCTCACGCGCGGCGCGGAAGTCATGATCGGCATCGTGTGCTCGGGCGTCGTCAGTGTCTTGCTCCTGCCGCGTCATGCAAGCGCGAAGCTCACCGTGACGCTTGCGCAACGCGAGGCCGCGTTCAAGATGCTTGCCGCAGAGATAGTGTGCGGCGGGCTCGATCCACACGTGCGCGAGCGCCGTTACACGGAACTGGTCGCGGATATCGTCGGCTTCGAATCTACTCGGCGTCTCGCGGCTTATGAGAATCCTGCGTTGCGCGCTCAACGCATGCTGCTTTCCCAATTGAACAACGCGTTCATGAGCGCGTGTTCGCGTCTTCATGCGCTCGATCAGTCGATCAAGCGGCTGCGCGTCCATATAGCGTGCCCCGCCCTTGCGGCATTCCTGAGTGAATTTTCTAACGTCCTCCATTTGACTGATTGCGACCGGCACGCTCTGATGAACTTAAAGACGTCCCTATCAGCGCGGCTCGAGGACGCATCGCAGATCGATATCGTCACTTGCGCCGAGCTTCTCGACCGATTGATTTGCGACCTGGACCGCATAGCGCAGTTACGCGCCGCATTGTCCGCAGGCCACCGCGATGACATGCCGACCGCGCGCTACGTCGCGAAGACCGACGGCTTCGTGGTCGCCACAACGTTCGCGCGCACCGCGATGGTGATAGCGGCCGTCGCGGCCTTCTGGGTCGCCACGGCATGGCCAAGCGGCGGCCTGGCGCTCATCGGCGCGACGCTAACTTGCGGGCTATCGTCGGCATCGGCGCGGCCGGCGCGGTTCGTCGCAGAGATGGCCGCGGGGACAGCGGGTGCAGTGGTCATCGGCTATTTCTTTCTATGCCACGTCTATCCCGCGATAGACGGCTTCCCGCTGCTTTGCGCGATGCTTTCGCCACCGCTCGCGCTCGGCACCTTCATTGCAATGCGCCGCCCGACGGCGGGCTACGGCGTGGGCTTCTGCGTGTTTTTCTGCCTGCTTGCAGCGCCCGATAACGTCATCGTCTATGACCCGGCCATGCTCTTGAATAACGGCATCGCTATCCTCGTTTCGATGCTCGTCACATCGATGGCATGCGCGATTCTCATACCGCCCCACACGCCGTGGCTCGTCGGCAAGACGCTCGCCGCGTTGCGTGCGCAAGCCGCGCTCGCCTGCGAAGCCCCTCTCGTTCGATTGAGCGAACGCTTCCATTCAGGCACGCATGATCTGATGTCTCAACTGTTGGCCCTTTCGGCTCCCTACTCGCGAGGACATCGTCGCGCACTGGCGTGGATGCTTGTCACGCTCGAAGTGGGACAGGCGATGATCGATCTGCGCGCGCTAAGAGCGACGCTCGATGTCGATGAGCTTCCCGCGCCCGTTCGTCTATCGTGGGCCTCATCCCTGGCGCGCATGCTTCGCGACGTCGCCATGCTGTTTCGAATGCCCTCGAGTGCATCGCTTCGGCGCGCGATCAGTTCGGTCGTAGGGTCGATATTCGCGGCAGAAGCCTTATTGGAATCTGCCAAGGCGTCGAGCGCAAATCGAAGCGAACGCATGCGCGACCTGCAACGCATTCTCGCGTGCCTGCATTTCATCCGCAGTGCGCTGATCGATACCGACGCGCCTTTCGATGCTTCTCGCTGAGCCGATCTTTCCCTTGCATGGAAATGTGCCTTCCATCCACGACGATTTATCGCGTGAAGGCCGCTGCCTATAGTGTCTTCGTGCCGAGGCAATCCATGCCGGCGGTCAGGTCCCAAGGAGAGTTCGATGAAATCGCTTCAATTCGCAATCGCTGCAATCATGGTGTCGGGCGCATCGCTCGCGATCGCACAAACGTCCGCGCCTGCTGCTGCCAGTAACGCCAGTCAGTCGTCGGCTCAGTCCTCGAGTCAACCGTCCAACTCGTCGCAGGAATGCGTCGGCCCGGCCAGTTATTGCACGGTCTTCTTCGGCGGCAGTTGAGCGCAACGGCGCTGAAATTAGACAAAGCGCAAAAGAATCGCATCCTGAATTGCCGTGTGGCGACGCACGGCTATGAAAGCGTCAGGCAATACCTATAATCCCGGCGTCGTTCGCAAGTCTCTCTCTGCCGATACCCAAGTCACCAGAACGTATTGAGCCGGCGCCGCCAGCAAATGCACGTGAGTCATCGGTCAGGATGAGATGCATGCGAGCGCATGATTCAGTCAGTGTTGGTGGAGATATCGATGTTCGAAGATCGCATTCGTTGTGCCGCGCTACGCGGAAAGATCACCTCCGCAGCCGATGCAGCGCAGCTCGTACGCAATGGCATGAGCGTGGGCGCGAGCGGATTTACCCGCGCCGGCGATGCGAAAGCGGTACCCATTGAAATAGCACGTCGTGCGCGAGAGGAACGCGATCCGC
The DNA here is from genome assembly GCF_031450785.1 of Caballeronia sp. LZ062. Taxonomy (NCBI): domain Bacteria; kingdom Pseudomonadati; phylum Pseudomonadota; class Betaproteobacteria; order Burkholderiales; family Burkholderiaceae; genus Caballeronia; species Caballeronia sp. LZ062. Next base: position 1,264,240 of record NZ_JARTWB010000001.1, on the reverse strand, counting down.
TGCGTATCACGCTCATGACGGGCGCGTCGCTTGGCAACGACATCGACCGCATTCTCACGGAAGCCGGTGCGCTGGAGCGCCGCCTGCCGTTCCAGGTCGATACCACGTTGCGTCGCGCCATCAATCGCGGCGAAGTCATGTTTATCGATCAGCATCTCTCCGAGACCGTCGAGCTGTTGCGCGATCATCGTCTGGGCACGCTCGATATCGCGATCATCGAAGCCGTTGCGATCACGGAAACCGGCGCCATTGTGCCGAGCACGTCCGTAGGCAATTCAGCGACTTTCCCGATGTTGGCGCAGAAGGTCATTGTCGAGCTCAATCTCGCGCAGCCGCTCGCACTCGAAGGCTTGCACGACATCTGGTCGCCTGCGCCCCGCCCGTCACGCGCGCCGCTGCCGCTCGTTCACCCGCGCGATCGCGTGGGGACTACCTGTATCGACATTCCGCTCGAAAAGATCGCGGCTATAGTCGTTACAAATCAGCCCGACAGCCCCTCGACCGTGCTGCCCGCCGATGATGAAACAGCGATGATCGCTGGCCATCTCATCGAGTTCTTCCAGCACGAAGTGTCGCGCGGCCGTCTGCCCAAGGCATTGCCACCCTTGCAGGCCGGCATCGGTACTATCGCGAATGCGGTTCTGTCCGGCTTCGCCGCATCGCCTTTCGAAGCGCTCACGCTCTATTCCGAGGTCCTGCAAGACTCCGCTTTCGATCTCTTCGATGCCGGCAAGCTCGCCTTCGCGTCCGGCGCGTCGATGACGTTATCGGCCAAGCGCCAGGAACAGGTCCTGAACGATCTGGACCGCTACCGCGACCGGCTCGTGCTGCGCCCGCAGGAAGTGAGCAATCATCCGGAAGTCATTCGTCGTCTCGGGCTTATCGCGATCAACACCGCGCTGGAGGCCGACATCTACGGCAACGTGAATTCGACGCATGTAGGCGGCACGCACATGATGAACGGCATTGGCGGGTCGGGCGACTTCGCGCGCAATGCATCGTATGCCGTGTTTGCAACGAAATCCATCGCGAAGAACGGCTGCATTTCGAGTATTGTGCCGATGGTCCCGCATTGCGATCACAACGAACACGACGTGGACGTGATCGTGACCGAGCGCGGACTTGCGAACCTGTCCGGCCTTGCGCCTCGCGAGCGTGCGCTGACGGTGATCGACAAGTGCGCGCACCCGCTCTACCAAGACTTTTTGCGCGACTATTACCGCGACGCAACAGGACGCGGCGGCCACACGCCGCATTGCTTGGAACGGGCTTTCGCATTGCATGAACGCTTTGCAAAGACGGGCTCCATGCTGCAACGCGGCAGCGTGGCGGGCTGTTGAATCGCGCGAATCGGAGCACAATGGCGCGAGCGTCGCTTAAGCCAAGCGACCGGGAGGAAGCACCATGACCGCCATCACGTGGGTTCTTGCCGCCGACGACAACCGCGCCCGCATCTTCGAAACGCGGGGACTCAAAGTCGAGCTTCAGCAGGTCGAAGACATCAGGAACGCGGCTGCTGACAAAAGCGAGAAGAACCGCCAGCGATTCGCGCAAGCCATTGCGGCGTTTCTCGAGCAAAGCAGACTACATCATCGGTTTGACCGATTGCGCCTTGCCGTGGATCCAACGTTTCTCGGCGCATTGCGTGAGTGCCTGAGCAGCGAAACACGGGAACTCGTCTACGAGGCACCAAGCAACGACGATCGAAGCGCGCAGCGTTATGTGCAACGGCCGTGAACGACGAGCGCCGGCTGCATTCGCGGCGCGCGCCATGCATTACGACGGCTGGATGTTCTGGTTGCCGAGGCACACGTTCAACGGATCTTGACGACGCTTCACCTGCTTGAGCCGCTCATAGTTCGGTCCATGCGCCGCCTTCACGCGATCGCCCTCATCGCCCGTCATGCGGCGTCAACGCGGCGACGATGTTGCGTGCAACTGTCGTCATCCTCGGCTTCGGTCCAGCCGACGTGTATGTTGATGGCGAACGCCTAATCGCAATTCTCGTATGCAGCCCATCGGCAGGAAACGCGGTTGGTTCGCCTGGCGAGGGCGTCAATGGAAATCTCGCAGTGCGGCGAGGGCCATGCACGAACCGAATCAGTAAGCATTGCATCGGCATAGTCTCCGGAAACGGCATACACGTCATGCCGCGCATGTTACTTCGGATCCCTTACTGCTTGACCGATTATTTATCGCTGATTGCCAAACATTGTTGAATGTCCTTACACCAAAGCAACAAGCGTCAACGGGAAGCACACGCTGGCGTTTTGTTGGGCATTGCATGCCAACCGGTCTGCGATGTCTAACTGAAGGATGTCTAGAATGAAGAAGCTGTTTGCTGCTGCTCTCATCGCCTGCCTGTCGGCGGGTGCGTATGCCAAGTCGCACGAAGCCGAGCGTCACGAGCGTTTCGAGCGCAAGGAGCATCGCGAGCGCGTCGATGAAGCGCATGAGCGCGATGCCCGTAACGAGCGCGAAGCGCGTCAGGCTCGCGAAGAACACAAGCGTCAGGAAGAGTTCGCTCATCACGACGCAGCGCCGGGCAACGCGCACTTCGAGTTCCACCACGACGAGGCAAACGGCCCGCGCATCACGCACTAAGTTGCGTGCATTGACGAGCTTTTTATGTACACGAGCGCCTGCCAGCGCTCGTCATTGCGTCAGAACTCAGTAGCCGAATGCGCCGCTTCCCGTCGGAAAGTCGATGGTGCCCTGATCAGAGAAGCGCGCGCCGCCGAACGGTCCGCCTGCGAGCCGGCCCCGCGCAACATATGAAACCTTGGTCATGGCGTCGCCGCTCGCAAAGCCCAACGCTTGCCGCGCGACGGACCACGCCGATACCGTCACCGGCACAGCGACAACCACTTCGCCGAAACGCGGCACCGTCCCGCGCTGCGGGCTCACGCCGCTGGCAAAGGCCCGGCCGTTCACATCGAGATCGAGCGCGACGCCGTCGAAATCGATGGACGTATCGTTCGGATTCTGCACGCGCAGCTTCACGGCGAACCGCATCTCGAGCCCCTGCCCTTCAAGCGGCTCGATTCCTGCAACGTTGACGCGCAACGCATCGCGGTTCAGGAAGCCCGCGCATCCGCCGAGCATAAACGTGGCGAAAACCAAAAGGACGAGGAAAATGCGGTTCCGCGCTTGTTTCATTGGCATGGGTCAAGTCCGGTAAGCGTGAATGAATCGACGATCAGGCGCGCAGCACGCCAAGCAACATGCGCCCATACTCATGATGAAACCAGACACCATCGGCGACATAAAGTGCCGCAAGCCAGGCGGCACCAACGACGATCAGGTCGCAATGTCCGCTCGTCCATAGCCTGAGCGAATGGCGTGCGCCGATCCACGGCACGCCGAGCGGGTTTGGCCAGTCGGCCAGCAGATGCATGATGCCACCGCACGCGAAGCCGAATGCGAACGGCACTGCGGGGTGCCGTCCGAGCAAGTGCCACGACAACGCGAGAAGCGCCGCCCAGCCCACGCCCCAGTGCGTGAGTGTGCGATGCGTGACCCATAGCTTGCGCTTCCTGGTCCACCATGCGACTTCGAGCCAGTCCGGTGCAGTCGCGCCGACCACGCCGCCCAAAACGGCCAACGCGCAGGAAAGGTAATTCACGCCAGCCGCTTTGCTGACCAGCGCCGCCGCGATGATTCCCGCTGCCCATCCCGTCGCGTGATGGGCCTTGCTCGATGCCATGTAAACCTGCCTTGAACCGCGTGCTTAAGAAAGCGCGCATATTCGCACGGCACATGCTTCAATGCGCGCGGCGATACACAAACTTACGCAATTGCGTGCGTTGGGGCACGCTTCGCGCGCTTCGTCGGCGAGCTCGCGCGTCTATGACTAAAATGAAGCCTGGAACCGTTGCGCGCGATTGCCGCCGCGCGTCGACGCACGCTGCAAAGTCATCTCTCTCATCAGCCGTCATGCAACACCTGAAATACCTGAGCGCCTACCCCAACACGCTACAGGACAAGGTGCGCCGACTCATCGCCCAGCAACAGCTCGGGCCGTATCTCGACGCGCGATATCCTCACAAGCACGTCGTGCAGTCGGACCGCGCGCTGTATCAGTACTGCGCGGATCTGAAGAATGAGTTCTTGCGCGTCGCGCCGGCCATCGACAAGGTTTGTTACGACAGCAAGCTGGATGTGCTGCGCCACGTGCTCGGCCTGCATACCGCCATCTCGCGAGTGCAAGGCGGCAAGCTCAAGGCGAAGAAGGAGATTCGCATCGCGTCGCTGTTCAGGGACACGGCGCCGGAATTTCTGCGAATGATCGTGGTGCACGAACTCGCGCACCTCAAGGAAAGCGATCACAACAAGGCGTTTTACCGCCTGTGCGAGTTGATGCAGCCGGGCTACCACCAGATCGAATTCGATTTGCGTCTCTATCTGACGCATCGTGATTTGCTGCGCGGCCAGGCGGTCTGACGGTTATTGGTCCGACCAGGCAAGCGCCGCTGCATAGCCCTTGGGCGCTGCAACGGATTCCGCGCGAAACCGGCCTGCTTCGATGGACAACGCATAGCGCATGCCGTCGCGCGGCAGGACGGAAAAAGAAGGCATCGTCAGCGCGTGACTGCCGATTCCCACGCCATGCGCTTTCAGCACCGCCTCCTTAGCGGTCCAGCATGCCAGGAATGCGTCGAGCTGATCGGCTTGCGGCATGGCGTCGATCACGCGCTGATCCTCGGCATGCAGAACGGTGGCTTGCAGTTCGCGCCAGTCGAATGCTTGCCGCGCTTCTTCGATGTCGACGCCTACGCGCCGCTCGAAGGAGATCGCGATCAGGCCATGCGCTCCCGAATGCGACACGTTGAAATCGGGCCCGTTGCGCATACCGAGCACGGGACGTCCGTTCGCGTCCGAAAAGAGCGGCAGCATAGCGGCAGGGATGCCGACATCAGCAGCGAGCAGGCGGCGCAGCGTGGCGCGCATCGTGACGAAGCGAGCGGCATCTCCGTGCCGCAGGAAGCGCCGTGTACGCTCGCGCTCGTCGGCTTGCAGCACGCCCTCATCTAACGCCGGGAGCGGCGCGTTCAGATCGATGTCGATCAGCCATAGCCGCACGTCGGCGGGTGCATCGGTCAGCAAGGGCGTGCATCGCGCGGGCATTGCTGTTAGCGGGGAGCGTATTGCGCTTCGCCGTAATTTGAACGGGAAACTGTTACGTGAATGAGACGGGGAACGCCGCACAGTCTGTGTCATGCAAGCGTTTGCTATTCGTCATACGAGTACCTTCGATGGTGAACCCATCTGCGCATGCTACCAAATGTTTCGGGCATCCGACATGCCTACCGTTACTCATCAGCCCAGATTCTGTCTGACGGTAATAGCTAGAGCCGCTTTGCGTGTCCAGCGAGATCGTGATTGGGACGTTGCTCGCGGCAGAGACATTCACATCGGTTAAGGTCACCGCCGGGTTGATGTTCACCGCCACCATGCGATCAATCGAACGAGCAACTCTCAGCTTCCCTAGAACTGCGCAGTCATCTGGAAACCGACCGTCACGCGTGACGTATCCAACGTGGCCGGCTTGTAGAGCGGTGTGCCGGCGAACAGGTCGTAACTGAAGCCTGCATACTTCGACGGCACGCCGCCGCGAATACCGATCACCGCACCGACGAGTTGCGTCCCTGCAAGAAACGCCGTGTTCGGTCCGAATACGTGGCCGTAGTCGATGCCCGCGTACAGCGTCTGCCCGGTCTTGCCGATCGGCGCTTGCAGTTCGTTGCGCGAATAGAAGCCCTTTTCGCCTGCTAGCATCTGCTCACCATCGAAACCGCGCACGGTGTATCGGCTGCCGATCGTTATATCGTCGATGTAGAACAGCGTGTCGTTCGTGTATTGGCCGTGGAACGTAGTCACGTATCGAAGCGGTTGCGATGCGATTGCGAATGGCACCGACAGGTTCGCATCCAGCACGGCCATGTGGTACAGATAGGTCGGACCTGCCGGCTTCGTTGCAGGCGTCGGCGCGATGTTGGCATCCGCCGGTTGCGAGGGGTCCCCGGTTGCGCCGAGATCATTGATCCCCTGCCGGTACGCGAGCGAGCCATCGAACTGCGCCCCGCCGAAGTAATGGCGGTGGGTCAGCCCCGTTTCGAAGAACGTGTTGTTGCGGTGCTGGAGCACGATCTCGGTGTCGTCGATGAAACTCGCGCCGAAGCGCTTCGACAACTGCGCGTAGCCGCCGAAGACATCGTTCTGGCCGCGGTGGAGCACGCGTGCCAGCTTCAATCCCGCCGTCTGCGCGTTGCCGCTCGACACGAATGTCTGGTTCACGCCCGCGATCTGTTGGTAGTACGTGTTCGTGTTGCCGAACAGCGTTGCGGTCCAATAGCCCCACGGCACCGAATACGAGCCGTTGAAACCGTGTGAGCCCAAGCCCTTGTCGCCGAACTCAAGATCTTGATTTGCGCCGATAGTGAAGATGTCGTTCAGTCCCAGCGGGTTGTCGATGCCGAGACTCACGTTACCTTGCAGTCTGCCGGTCGCGCGGCTGCCCGAATTGTCGACCGAGGCGACGAGTGACCACGGCTTAGCACGTTTGAGCGTCAGAACGACGTCGCTTTCGCCCGGTACGTTAGTCGGCTCGATCTTCATGTCGACGTCTTGCGATGCGACGCGCTTCATCTGCTCGACGCCTTGTTCGAGGTCGCGCAGGTCGAGGACGTCGCCGGGGCGCGTCGGGAATGCGGTCTTCCATGTGCCCCAAGAAATCGGTCCGGCGAACCGAACCTCGTGGATCACGCCGGGCACCAGCGCGAACTTCAATACGCCGCGTGACAGATCCTGCTCGGGCAGCAGCACGCGAGTCGTAATATAGCCGCGACTGAGTATCGCCTGTTGCAATCCCTTGGTGAGTACGTTCACGCCGTCTTTGCCGACGCATTGGCCGTCGTAGTGGACCAGCCAATCACGCGCGAAGCCAAAGGGGTCGAGCGGCAGGGCGGATGCCCCCTTCGCACGCACAGCATCAGGCAGTGTTGCCGGCACGTCGAGCGCGAACGCGTCGATGCGAAAGCAGGGCGATTCGTGCGGCAGTTGAGGACGGGCACCGTCTACTGGCGCGGTCGACCGGACGGACGACGCATTGACGGCCTTCTCGCGTTCCTGAGCGGCGCGCTGCTGCTGAACCTGCTGGTTCTGTTCTGCGTTGGCGCGAGCCGCGGCAGCCTCGTCTGCTGGCGACACGTTCTGTGCCCATGCGCTATGCGAGACCACCGTCACGATCAAGCCTGCAAACGCAATCTGCAAGCAATTGCGCGCATTCATGTTCTTCACATCTATTTCCTTATTTGCTGGCCAAACTGACTTCAAGTTCAGGCAGGATGTAATCGGCGATCAGCTTGTTGCCGGCATCTGATACGTGATCGCCATAGCTGTAGAGGAATGCGCCGTCCTTCGTAATCGAACAGGCATTTTTTCGCCGATCGCACAAAACTGTTGCCGGGTCGAAAAAGGAAACCTCCGGGTGCCTGTCGTGCAGGATGGTCATGATCGAGCGATACGCGGCCGTGGCTGCCAGGTGCGCGTCATAGGAAACCGTGCACCGAGGTGCCGAAGAGCCGGCTCGGTCGACGCCGAGGGACTTCCGGACTGCGCTAGACGCCATCAACCTGCGATCCATGCATTCACGCGGATCGGGTAAGGTCGGGTTATCCATCAGCAGCGCGACCTTCTTGCCAGCACGCTGTAAGGAAGTAATCGCGGCATCGAGACCGTCGAGCGCGCCGTTCACATCCGGCTTGCGGGTCACGGCATTGCCGTATTGAGGCCCGACCAGCACGCGGGCGGCTCCCGTCAGCAGGACGAGTTCGATGTGCGGATCGGAAGCGATCGCCTGCGCGGCGATCCGGTTGGACCGTTCGCATTCGTCTGGATTGTCATTCGCGTAAGACGACAGCCGGGCAGCGCCGACCATGGGCGCGCAGCTCGCACGCCCGATCAGGCGCCAGCGAAGCCCCTGTGCCGACTGCCGCACGAGGCCCCAATACGTGGCGTCAGCCTTGCTGTCGCCCCATACGACGGCACGCGGCGGTTCCCTGCTGTCCTGTGCGCAAAACTGGAAAAGATGCTCGTCCCGCGAGGAAACACCGCAATTGCGTTCCGTGTATTCGCGCCCTGCCCCCAGCGATGCGGTGTTCACGTCGGCACCTAGGCTATAGCCTTTACGAAACCCGAATCCGTCGCGCATCCAGGCCATGCCACCTAGGAAGGCCATGAGCACGACCAGCACGCACGGGATGACTACCTTCATGCGACGGCTCGGGCCGAAACGGATGGGCTTCTCGATCACCGCGCAGGTGGCCCACGCGAGCACGACGCTAATCCCGACGAGGACGGCGCGCACCTGGGCGGCTGGCTGCGCACCAGCGAGGACGGTCGCAAACGACAGCAACGGCCAATGCCAGAGGTAAAGTGGATAGCTGATCTTGCCGATCCACACCATCACCGGTCGGCTCAGTACGTGACGCGCCACGGGATCCGCGCCGTTGCCGTAGATGCACAGGGAAGCCCCGGCAACAGGCAGCAGCGCCCACCATCCGGGAAACGCCGAGTTCCGGTTTAGCGCGAACATGGCCGCGACGCATAGCATTGCGCCGAGCATCGGCAGTCGGCGCGGGGCAGCCGCATTTCGATCGAGCGATGACCGCATCACGTAGGCGAGCATCGCGCCGGCAAGGAGCTCCCAGAAGCGGCTAAAGGGTGAATAAAATGCGGCCGCCGGATGGTGATTGATTAGCAGCACGTTGACACCAAAGGAGACCACGGATATTCCGAGCATCAGTCTCGCGAGGCCGATTTGGCGCCGCCGTGCGAATGCCAGCAGCAGCGGCCAGAGAATGTAGAACTGTTCTTCAACGCCGAGCGACCACAGGTGCAGTAAAGGTTTGGTGTCGGCGGCGCTGTCAAAATAGCCGGCCTCTTTCCAGAAAGCGAGGTTCGCCACGAACGCGGCGCCGGACACGATCTGTTTGCCTAGATCTCTGTATTCGGTCTTGAACAGCGAGAACCAGCCGAGCGAAAAAACGAAGCCCAACACCAAAACAAACGCCGGAAAGATTCGCCTGACGCGGCGTCCATAGAAGCGAGTAACACTGAAGCGTTCCTCGTCCAATTCTGAAAGCAGGATCCCGGTGATCAGAAAACCTGAAATGACGAAGAATATATCGACACCGACATAGCCGCCCGGGACGAGGGTCGGAAAGGCGTGGAACATGACCACTGCCAATACCGCTACTGCCCGCAGACCGTCAATTTCGGGCCGGTATTTTTCAGATGCGGGGCGAACAGCCCCCGGCGAAACGAGGACATTCATAGATTTCTAGGGTTTAGGGCGAAATGTCTCGCTAACGTACTGTGTACCTTAGGTGTACGAATTGCCTTATCGATAGTCAGAATCACTCGTGCGTACCATAAAAGGAACGTTGTTTGTCGTCGACGAGACTGACGAAGCAGTCTCATTCGCGCGTGAAATTGGCTAACACCCCGTCTTATTTTCGATCGACCGGAGAAAAGTGAACGAACTGAATCACAAGATGAAAGTCAAAAGCCTGTTTCGGAGGCCGGTGAGATTCTCCTGCCAATCGCGATTGCAAGTCTCCCCCATCCGCGTTTCACGCGAGCTGTGGTCTGTACCTTAATCGTCCGACGCCGAATACTGCAAGTCGTCGCATTCCTAAATTTTCCACCGAGCCCCCCAAGAGAGCAGCAAGGAGTGACAGCCCGAAGCGGTACTCGAGCCGTGGACGGGAAGCAGAGTTCATGCGGGCATTGGCGCTGCGTGAAATGCCCAGGCGGGATCGCCACGCAGCTTGAAGACCGCGACGACGCTGCCATCGCCACAGGCGGCGCAACCGTTACTCCGCTGTCGTTCTTCGGCAGATCCGTGCCTGGCACTGGATTGGTGTTGTTCGCCACACCCTTTTGATCCTTGCCGATCCCGCTCTTGTCACCGTCGCCACCGCCGAAGCTATAGCCACCGCTCGCCGCAAACGACGACGCATCGTAGTTCGCGTGATTCTCGATGTCGCTGTACGTCAGCGTTGCCGTGTTCAGACTGTTCTTCGACGCGTCCGCTTCGCTCGCAATGACGCCGCCTTTGAGGTCAGTATTGCCCTTCACGTCGATATCGAACCCGCCCGAGCCTGCCTTGATCCCTGACTGCTCGCTCACGCTCGCGTAGTCCGAGTTCATCTGCTGCTGGCTCACACTGGCCGACACGCTCGGCTTGCCCACGCCCGACACCGGGATACTCACACCTACTCCGGCGCCCTGCTGCTTGGAGTCGTAGTGGTCGGTGTCGTGACCGCGGGCACATTGTTTCACATCAATTATGTGGTAGGTTTTTGTACTCCTCAACGACTTCTCGAACCACTGACTGGAAACTATCGCGATCAAGCATAACATCCATCACGCTATCAACGTCTTCGTTACAACCGTAAATGATCCTTGCCCGATCTTTTCCACTCGATTAGAAAGACATTGTGACCTTCATCTAACAGACTTCCAACGGAGACGAGATGTTTGAAGTCACTTTCTTTCGCGCATGAATCGACAGGGGGAAAGGCCCTATCGCAAAGCTCCTCATAGACATCAACGACTGCTGCAGAGAACAATCGTTTGTCTTCTACACCATTCTTCATGCTGTTGACTGTACTCGACAGATCCAGGTCTACGCCAAGCGTGGACAAAGAAGAACAAAAGAAACAAACGACTCCCTACAAAGTAACCGAAACAACCATTCTCAACCCTCTCGTCCGACCAAGACGCAATTGGATCGCGCCAAATCGCGAGCGTACTGGGATCGCCACACAGCATCGTTACTTCCTCTTGAACCCTAGCTCTAGCCTCGATTTCCAATAGAAGTTGCTGTCTTGTAATGATCGGTCGTACAGCAATCCGTCACTCGAATACAACACCTGTGCCGGTTTGATTACTACGAGACATGTTGCCGCTGAGCCCAATATCGGCTTCATACAAAACTCAACTGGTGGTTGAAGGTGAGACAATGGTCGTGTTTTGAACACATCGGCGCCCATTTTCCCACCGGGAACGCTATTATTCATCGGTTTGCCGGGCTGCCCCTCTGCCGCTGCTTCCGCCCTTGTTACGTAGTTGCTCGCGCCGTGGCTCGCAAGCCTTCGACTACTTCATTTGCTGGGTCTTGTTAAACATGATCACAGTGGTCTGAAGGATTTTCCCCAGAGTGGAAGACTTCTAGTCTTTTTAACACTTGTTCAAAGGTCGTCTCCGCCCGAGAATCCCCATCGTGAAAGCGATCCCAGAAGTCACCGCCGAATTCTTTTGGGCTCAAGGTGTAATAACCTTTCCCTTGATCAATCATCGACCAGTCCGGTGGCACATCCACATCTGCGATGTCAAAAAAGTTCATATCGAACAAGCCAGGCCCGCCATCCGAGTATGGCTTACCATCTCGGTGGTCTCCCGGATCGGTATCTGTGAGAATGCATACTTGCACTTGATACGGCGCAGGCCTTATCACAACACCCATCACAAGATATATCCGTCCAAGGGTAAGCAGCGGATCACACCCTTGTCCCTTAAAACCGCGTTCCCTAGCATAACGAACCATCATGGTAGAACAACTCCCTTCACCTTGTAATCAGGCGTGGCGTAATCAATTTTTCAGATTTCGAATTCATATAGTAGTCAATCTGCAATGATTGTCCATTGGGCGCAGTCACTGATTGCGTTGTGTACTTTCCCCAATCAGCAATATTAGAACCATCTTTCGTCAGTTCTTGAACGATAGACGGATTGTTGATCGTGCCGGAACCAGACGAATTGATCCTCCGAGAATTTTGAATCGCCGCTTCGGTCAGTTCCCCGCTTCAATCCAGCAGCCCAGCGTCCTGAAAAGCCAATCGATTGCGCAACTGCGTACCCGTGCGCATGTCGGCGGCACTGCCTGCTCTTGCCGCTGCCCCTTCTACTGCAACGCTCGGAGCAACCGAGTTAGTCACAATGGCTGCCGCCGTCTCCGCCGTAATGATGCCAGCATTCACCGCCGCTGCCGGATTGGTCAGCGCAAGCGTCAACGCCTCCGGCCCAAGCACTGCCAACGCTGGAATCGCCGCCACTGCCGCGACAGCACCCGCCGCCGTGACCGCGTTCTTGCCCGAAGCCTCGTTCATCTGGTTCTGCGTTTGAACGAGCTGCTTCACCTGGTCGTCCGTGCACTTGCCCGCGCCGCAGAACGTCTTCACCAAATCAACCGACAGCGGATTCTTCTTCGGCAGTATCGAAACCTGATTATTCTGCACCTCAATCTGCGCCGCCCCCGCAGCCGTCGCGGTATCCGCCCCACTCGCGCCCATGCCCGTGGCCACGCCTGCCACCAGACTATTGACCAAATTCTCCCGAACTAGCCGATCCGCCGCCGACATATTCTCCGTCGGTCCAAGCAGGCTCCCGATGACACTACTGGCCGCCGCGCCCATGGCGCCCGCGCCGCAGTTCGCGCCCGATCCCGCCGCACCCGCGCATCCCACGATCGCATGCAGCGCTGCCCGCGCCGTTTCGTCCTTCAGCGAATCCGCTAGCTGCTTGACTTCGTTCGCCCCAAGCTCTTGCAGATACGCCACCGTTGCCGCTTGCGCGAACCGACCGGCGCCTGCCGTCACATTGCCACCCGCCGCCACCGTCAACGCCGTCATCACCTGACGATACGTCCCGTTGGGGCCCCAGTCCTTGTTCAGCTCATCGGCCTGCTGCTGCGCTTGCACCCGCTGTTCCGGCGTCAGATTCGGGTCCTTCGCCGCCGCGCTCGCCGCATCCGCCTCCTTCACCCGGTTCGCGACGAAGGTTCCGGCTTCAGCGGTGAACTGCCCGACGATCTCAAACCCCGCCTCGATCTTGTTCTTGTCGAAGATCGGGGCGAGGACGCCAAGGACATGACGGTGGTCGCGGGTGGCAATCTGACGGCGACGAGCGTCACCGATAGCGCCAAGGTCGACGATGTCTACTACAGCAAGAAGCGCAGTCAAGAGAGCCACAACTATGACGAGCAAGCTGTAGGCACGAGCTTCTCGGCGGGCGGCAATGCGACGCTGGCGGCAGTGAGCACGGACAAGAGCAAGGGCAATGTGACGCTCACAGGCTCGACGCTGTCGACTGAGACGGGCGCGGCGAACATCGTCGCAACGGGCGATGTCACGCTCAACGAAGCGCGCGAGGAGCACGACAGCTCCTACTGGGAGCACTCCACGCGCGGCAGCATCGTGAAGAGCACGAACACTGAGCAGATGCAGAACACCCAGTCGAACATCGGCGTGGGCAGCGCGGTGTCGGGCGATTCGGTGAACACGGGTGCCCGAACTCGTGATCGTGCCGTTGTCGTTCACGAGCGCTGCGGGCGCGAGCGTCAGATCGGCGGCGTTGGTCTGAATCGAGCCAGACGTGTTGTCCAGCGTGCCGGTCACAGTGAACGTCGTCGGCGCGGTGCCTGCCTGTGTAATCGTGCCGTTGCGGTTGACCAGGTCATACGCCGAGAGCGCAAGCTGATTTGCAACCACGACTTCCGCGCGCTGCCCGGCCACTTCCAGAAAGCCGTTTAACTGCGACGGCGAATTGCTCAACACCTGGTTGACGATGATCCCCGCCGATTGCCCCGGCGAGAGATTCGGGTTGCCATTGATATAACCCGCCTGTTGCGTCTGAACGATGGTCGGCGAGTTATTGAGAATCGCGCCCTTTCCGGGCACGTCGAATTGTGAATAATTGTTCAGGGAAACGCCGGCAGCAGACGGCTTGGCGATGTTCACTTGCTGGAGTCCGTTCTGCGTCTGGATCACCTGCGCAGCGGACCCAGGTGCGGCGACAATCTGAGCATAAGACTCAGACGCGGCAGCACCCAGCAGCAACATCGCGACGAAAGCCACGGCACGCATGGGAAGGCTCGAACCGATGCTGTGGAATGATACGACCGACTCGCGCTGCGTCGCGCTCCCGCCTTCCGCGCCCTGCCCCGTGGCGAAATCAGCAACCGCAATCATCATGTGCCGTACGCGGCTAAAGACCAGCTTGTAAATCCCGTTATTCATTCTTCAATGCTTCGCTTCTTTCTAGGATGCCGGACGCGCGACGGCACATCCCGCCAGTAACCCGCAAGTGTTCCGGCGATCAATAGTGCGTAATATGGGAATACTCTGAAAACCGTTGCGCTGTTGTGGAGCAATCACACGCGCTCGATCGCGGCCTCGATCTTCGTCGAGGCCGCTTGCTGGATCTGCTGCTACCTGCGAGGAAAGAGCCGCTGAGGCGGCGTTGTCGTGGCCGTTCGCTCCGGCAGTTGCATGCCTCTTCCATGTTCGCCGACATCGCTCACCGCGTGATGATCGGCTTCGACGTAGACGAAGGTGCACGCGTCAAACGTAGAGCGATACTTGCAGCGCGCCGGGCAGGCCGATACGAAACAATCGGATCATCACCAGGTGCCTCAAGCGACCTTGGCGAGCGACAAGGGCCCGTGGATCATCAACGTCGTTGGCGTGTGGGGCTGATGACCTTGCTAGATACCGCCCACAACTGATCGCTTGCCGATAGGGCAACCGGTCCCGCGAGGGCGAGCGGCCAGAGTTTGCGCCCCCTTCTGCAGCGCCCTGAGGAAGCGTCGGGGAAGCGCCGCACCGCTTGCCGGTGCAAGTCTAAATATCCGTAGCCGACGCGCACCATGAACGTCATATGCGCCGGGATTTGCGACATGTCCTCGTCCGATGCGCTGATTTCGGCATCGGCACTCAGGAGTTGTCACTGTTGCGGGCGAACCGGAATCGTCCGGATGTGCTCTTCGCCATACCGAAGTCCAGTTCGTACTGGTCGCCACAGCCAATGCCGCGCCCAGGCGAGCGTCGCTGGCAAGCTTCGCTTCGGAGGGCTTTGTCTTGAGCCGCGACGCACTCCCACGAGGCTCGGTAGCGTCGGCCGAACGGCTCCTGATGGTTCCGCGCACAGCGCAGGTGGTTGCTGGCCCCGTGCGCCACTCCCCGACGTGTAGCACTCGTGAGACGCCGTACTCCGACATCAGCAGCATATTGATCGTTGAATAGTCAACGTCATTCGAAACTGAGTTGATACGGGACGATTTTCTGGAACGTCTCAGCAACCAGTCTCCGCGTCTCTGGTCTCGCCTCGTTATCAACATGTCAACGCCGCGCGCAAGCTCGGCCCACCGCTGCGCACGGCGTCAATTTCATGCTTTAACGTGGCGCTTCCCTGCTGCTCCTCGGCAAGCCGGCTTCCCAGTTGTTCGGCCTCGCGTGCGAAGAGGGCTGACGCCTTTGTACTCGCGGCGAGCAACGCCTAGTAATCCCCTCGACTTGTTGCTGCGTCTGGGTGACGCGCTCGGGTGCCATGGCTAATCAGCCAGCGAGCGGCGAGGCGGTCTCGCGGCTCTCGAAGAGCGAGCTCCGTGAGCGCAGTGATGCTCAAGGATTCCCTCAGTACTTCGTCATGCGATCCTTATTTTTATTGATTGACTCTCGGCTGCCGAACGACCACTTCTGCCTTTCACTTCGATCAGGCTGATAAAACGTCCTAGCGCCGCAGACGAATACGCTCGTGCAGGCCATCCGCGACGGCTCTGCAAAACGCGCGTTTCTTCACCCCATCGCGTCCTTCATTGAGCGTCACCTGAATCACGATGCAATGGTCGGTGCGGCTAATGCCGAGATATCCACAATCCACGATGAAATCCGACGCGCGGTGCTCACCACCGATCTGAAAGCGAGCATTTTCGTACACGACATCGCCGATCACCGCGCGATAGGCGGCGTCCTTTCCTCGCATCAAGTCCATTCGCACGAGCCGCATGAATAGGCTACCTCACTGATTCAGCGATATTGCGGATGCACGCGCAGTTGCGCCAAGCCGTCACTATGGACGACCACCACGGCGTTCTGTCGGTATGCGAGCATGAGTTCGTCGGCGTCTTGCTCAGTCGCTCCGAGCACTAAAAGGCTCGCTTCGGCGGTCCATATGCCGTTCGGATCGATTCCTTCGCCGGGTAAAGCGGTCAACCCTGATTGCACGATGCGTGCTTCGAGCATGTGCTGGCGCGCGCCGTTTTGCCCCGCACTGAGTGCGCGCCCGAATGGATTAAACGCCGTCACGAACACGGCGCTAGAGACCCCGTGGCGCGCCAGCAGCGCGGCGATCTCAGCGTTCTTCTCGCCGATCATCATATCGATGGGTGGCTCGCCATATATCCGATAGACAGCCGCGCGATAGGCCGCAAGGGTGGCGTCGGAAAGCGAAGAATCGTCCATAGGCATGGACGTTACCCGAGTGCGCACGCACGCGCAAACCGGCATCGCAGTCACGCGGACAGCCTATACTGTTAGCAGCGCCTCATGCACGGAGGACGCCATGACACGCAAGTACATCGATTGCCGCGAGTGCTCGAGCGACAGCCACTGCACCCTCGCGCTGGCCGCGGACTCCGAAGACGAATTGATGCAAGCCGCCGTTCAACATGCGGTGAGCGCGCATCAACATCAGGATTCGCCGGAGTTGAGAACAGAACTTAGGAAGTTCTTCCACGACGGCACGCCGCCGATCGACAGACCGCCCGCATGACGAGCAAAAACATAGCGCGGCGGCCGGCACGCAGGGAATGGATTGCGCTTGTCGTTCGAAGGGAAAAGAAGCCGGTTATCAGGAGCAGCCGGTGCGCCGCTCGCTGCGGCTGAACCGTTGACGCGACTGCCAGTCTTCCGAGCGCAGGACGTGTTCGCCGTCCTCCCGGGCTTCGTCCTCGGAGTCGAAGCCTTCGTCGCTGTAGGCGACTACTTTCATGCCGCCGCCTGCCGCGCGTTCGACGGTGATACCCCAATGCCACCCGCCTTCCTGGTGGAAGACATGCAGCGTCGGTTTCGACGATGTGGTCAGGTCCATCAATGCGGCTCCTTCAAGTTGACGTCCGTAAGGCTTGCTGCCTTGCCTAGACGAACGCCCTCGATGTCGGGCGCTTCTCTTTCGCGTTGCCCGCACGCGAAACGTTTAGGGCATGTGGCTTGATGATAGAGGGCGGCTCGGCCCCGCTCGGAACAGCATACTCAATGACATGCTGCAATGCAACACGGGGTTTCCCCTGTTGTGAGCGGGTGAAACGGTGTCCGTTATTTGGGACTCAGATCACCCCACATAGCGTACAGATGCAATGCAGTTGTCGATTCGGAAGCCGCGTCGATTGCCTATTCGCGCAACGGCGCACGGCTGCGCACGCGCCGGTGCGATTTCACGTTGTGTCCTAGAATAAGTAAGCCGTTGTAAGCGGCACAAGGGGTCTTCATGAAAGCTGCTTCCCGTTTCATGTTCGGCGCGCTTGCGGCGTGCTGGGCGGCGTCTGCCATCGCGCAGCCGCTTACCGACGACCCGTCCGCGCCCAAGACGCGCGAACAGGTCCGCTACGATCTCCGCGCCTGGCTCGCTGCGGGCTACGATCCGAACGACTGGATCCATTATCCCGACAACGCAATGCGCGCCGGCCGCATCGTCGCGCAACGACGAGCCGACAAACCGCCCATGACGCAATAGAGCGCGCGGTCAGGCGGCCGGCTTCGGCCCGCGCAGAATTCGCCGCGCGATGCTCCACCGATGCACTTCCGACGGGCCGTCATAAATTCGAAACGCGCGCATGTCCGCGAAGATGCGCGCGACGACGGTTTCGTGCGTGACGCCCTGCCCGCCCAGCACCTGCACGCAACGGTCCACCACGCGCCACAGCGCCTCCGACGACACCACCTTCGCGACACTCGACTCGTGCTTGCCGAGCACGCCCTGATCGAGCACCCACGCGCAGTGCCAGATGGCAAGCCTCGTCACATGCAAATCCATCTCGTTGTCCGCGAGCATGAAACCGACGCCTTCATGCTCGCCTAGCGCCTTGCCGAAAGCCTGACGGCGCCGCGCGTAGTCGCTTGCCACGTCATGCGCGCGCCGCGCCGCGCCGAGCCAGCGCATGCAATGCGTGAGACGGGCGGGCGACAAACGCACTTGCGCATAGCGAAAGCCTTCGCCCGGTTCGCCGAGCACGTTCGATGCAGGCACGCGCAGTCCGTCGAATCGCACGACGCCGTGGCCGCCCGGAAAGCACGTATCGAGCGAATCCATCGACCGTTCGATGACGAAGCCGGGGCTCGACATGTCCGCGAGAAACATGGTTGCCGGCCCATCGGCGAACTTGGCCATGATGATCGCCACCGCCGCGCCCTCCGCGCCCGTGATGAACCACTTGCGGCCGTGAATCACGTAGTCGTCGCCGTCACGCGTGGCCGTGGTCTGGAGCATCGCGGGGTCCGCGCCCGCGCCGGGCGACGGCTCGGTCATGCAGAAGCAGGAGCGGATCTCGCCCGCCGCGAGCGGACGCAGCCAGCGCTCTTTCTGCTCGGGCGTCGCGATGGCTTCCAGCAGATGCATGTTGCCCTCGTCGGGCGCGGCGATATTGAGTGCGACGGGGCCGAGCGGCGAATAGCCCGCTTCTTCGAAGAGAATGGCCTTCGCGACATGGCCGAGCCCGAGCCCGCCGAACTCCGGTGAAATGTGGCTCGACAGCAGGCCCGCCTTGCGGCCCTTCGCGATGAGTTCAGCGCGCAACGCTTCGTTCGGCCCGTGCGGCGTGCAGCGCGGATCGCGCTCCATCGGCACGATCTCCTTTGCGATGAACGCGCGCACCCGCGCCTGCAATTCGGTCAACTCCGGCGAAAGCGAAAAGTCCATCGGCATCCTCGGTCGTTAGGGCATCATGCGAGCTTAGCCGTGTCCGCCGCTTTCGTCATTCATCGTATTCGCTGTATTTGCGCGCGTCCCCGCGAACCTTGTGCGCCGGATACTTCGCGCGATTGAGCGCCATCTTCTCCCGCAACGCTTCATGCAGGTCGACATCGAGCGCGTCCGCCAGCATCACCAGATAAGCGAGAACGTCCGCCATTTCGTGGCGGATGGCCCGGAGTTTGGCGTCGTCGAGTTCGGTCTTGTCGCCGGTCTGAAGCCACATGAACGGCTCCAGCAACTCGCTTGCCTCCACGCTCAACGCCGCCGCGAGGTTCTTGGGCGCATGAAAGCGGCGCCAGTCGCGTTCGTCGACGAACTCGCGCAGCATGTCGCGCATGGCGACGAGTTCGCTCGGGGATTCTTTCATGGCGTCCTCGACTCGCTACTCATTGCGCCGGATAAAGCCCCAGCGTGCGCGCATGCAGACGCGCGAGGCCGAGCAGTGCGTCGGTAAAAGGCGTCGGCACGCCGGTCATGGCGCCGAGTTCCCGCACCGACGCGACGAGTGCATCCAGTTCGACGGCCTTGCGCGCTTCGACGTCCTGCAACATCGAGGTTTTCATCGCGCCGAGTTTCGCCGTAACCGCGTGCCGGTCCGCGGGCTCCTGTTCGATGGGAATGCCGAAGCGCGCACCGATTTCCTTCGCTTCCAGCATGATGCGCGTGACGAAGCCGCGCACGAGATCGTCGCCGAGAATGCGGTCCGTGGTGGCGCCGGTGATCGCGCTGATCGGGTTCATGGTCATGTTGCCCCAGAGCTTGAACCAGACGTCGCGCTGAATCTGCGGCGAAGCGGAAGCATCGAAGCCTGCCTGGGCGAACAGCGATACGAGCGAATCGACACGCGCGCTCGGCTTGCCGCTCGCCTCGCCGAGGATCAGCCCGTTACCCTGATGATGCCGGATGACGCCCGGCGCCTGCACGAAGCAACTCGCGTGGACCACGCAGCCGACCGTCTGCGCGCTCGGTATCGCGGCCGCGATGGCGCCGTGCGGGTCCACCGACGAAAGACGCCTGCCGGCGAATGCATCGCCTAAGCCGTCGCAGAACCACCACGGTACGCCGTTCATGGCGGTCAGCACCGTGGTCCGCTCGCTCAACAGCGGCGCGATGTGCGCGGCGACGGACTCCATCGCCGGGGCCTTGACGGCGACAACGACCAGGTCTTGCTGCCCCAGCGCTTGGGGCGCGGCACTCGCGCGGACCTGAGCCGTGTGCGTCGTGTCCTGCTCGACGAGTTGCAAGCCGCGCGTCGTGAGCGCATCGAGCGTCGCGCCGCGCGCGACCACGCTGACATCGCAGCCTGCTTGCGCAAGTCTGACGCCGATCCAGCCGCCGATTGCGCCCGCGCCGTATATGCATACCTTCATCTTGCCGTCCCCGCCGCTCGTGATGGATCGCTCATTGTAAGAGCGGATGGAATTCTTCAGCGCCCGGTGCTCAAACGAAGCCATTTATGATTCGGCGACTACTTTTCAAGAGTCCTCGAACGAATAAAAAATCGCTTTGCAAATGCGGTTTGAGTTATTGAAAAGAGCCTCTCCGCTCCTATTTTTGGCTGCAAGGGCAGCAACGCAAACAATGCGCTGCCACATCCATTAACGCACTGTTCCGGCCTTGAAGCGGCCGTATTTTCGGAGACTGGATCATGAGTGACTTCTACTTTGGCGGCGACGTCTTTGCGGAATTCGACCGCATGCAGCGGCAAATGTCGACGCTCTTCGGCAACCTGCCGTCGAGCATTCGCACGAGCCGCACGGACGTCTTTCCGCAATTGAATATCGGCAGCACGGACGACGCCGTGGAGATCGTCGCTTTCGCGCCGGGCGTCGATCCCGCAACGCTGGATGTGACCGTGGACAAAGGCACGCTCACGATCAGCGGCGAGCGCAAGGCCGAAACGCAGAGCGAAGGCGCACGCACGTATGCGAAAGAACGCTTTACCGGGAGCTTCCGCCGCGTGATCGAACTGCCGCAGAACGCGGACATCGACAAAGTGCAGGCTCGTTATGAGAACGGCACGCTGTCCATCACGGTCGGCAAGCGCGAAGCGTCCAAGCCGCGCGCCATCACCATTCAGTAAATCAGCATTCGGGAGCTTACGATGAACGACACCACTCAACTGGCGCAGCGCAACGAAGGCGACGTGACGCGCAAGAATGAAGACAATGTGCGCCGCGCGAGCTTCACGCCCGCAGTCGATATCGTCGAAGACAGCCACGGCATCACGCTCTGGGCGGATTTGCCCGGCGTGCCGCGCGAAAAGCTCGACGTGAAGGTGCATGACGCGCGCCTCTTTATCGAAGCCGAAGCGGTGGTCACCGCGCAAGCCGGCTTGCGCGTGCATCACGCGGAAGTCCGCGCCCCGCGTTTCGCTCGTGCATTCACCGTCAGCGACGACTTCGACACGACGAAGATCGACGCGAATCTGACGAACGGCGTGCTGAAGCTCACGATTCCGCGCCGTGAAGAAGCGCGTCCGCGCCGCATCGAAGTGCGCGCGAACTAATGAACGCTCTCTAACGATAAGACAGTGCTTCAACCCAATGGCCGCGAAATTCGCGGCCATTTTTTTAGCGCGTTCCAAGCCCTCTATAATCTTTCGCGGCAGTCCGAGAACTATTCAAACTCATCGCTAAGAAGGGACGAACGTGAAGACGTTGTTGACGGTGTTGTTGAGCTCCACGCTGGCTGTATCCATCGGCGCACATGCCAAAGACTGGTCCACCATTCGCTTCGGCGTCGATGCCAGTTATCCCCCGTTCGAATCGAAAGCCCCTGACGGCCAGTTGGTCGGCTTCGACATCGACGTCGGCAATGAACTGTGCCGCCGTCTGGAAGCGAAATGCGTATGGGTCGAGAATGCCTTCGACGGCATGATTCCAGGGCTGAAGGCGCGCAAGTTCGACGGCGTGCTGTCCACCATGTCCATGACGCCTGCACGTGTGAAGCAGATCGCGTTTTCGAGCAAGCTCTTCCACGTTCCGACGCGACTCGTCGCCAAACGCGATGCGAAGATTCAGCCGACGGCGGAATCGCTCGCGGGCAAATCGGTGGGCGTCGAACAAGGCTCGATGCAGGAGAGCTATGCGAAAGCGCATTGGGGCGCCAAAGGGGTGACAGTCGTATCGTATGCGGATCAGGATCAGGTTTATGCCGACCTGCTCGCCGGACGTCTCGACGCATCGCTGCAAAACGCGGTGCAGGCCGAACGCGGCTTTCTCGACACACCGCGCGGCAAGCCTTTCGCTTTCGCCGGTCCTGCGCTAGAAGACAGCGCGATTTTCGGTCCGGGAACGGCAATCGGTCTTCGCAAAGAGGACACCGATCTGAAAGAGAAGCTCGACGGCGCAATTGCCGCGATGATCAAGGACGGCACCTATAAGCGCATCGAGCAGAAGTATTTCGACTTCGATATTTACGGCGAATAAGCATAAGAAAGCGGACGGCGCGGGCGCGGTGTGCGGCTCGCGCCAACACATGCGTTTGTCCGCGAATGGCGTTTTTTCACGCGCGCCACGCTGAAAATTACACTGCGACCGCGCCGACGCGGAAAAGGGCGATGCTTCAGGCGTCGGCATACTGTTTGCATACCCGGCGATGCACAGAGAGACTGTTTCCGGGGGCATCATGCATCATTCGATCGAACCACACGAACTCAGCAAGATCGATCTCGCGCACTTCCAGATCGTGCAAGTGTCGGACGGCACGCATACCGTCGTGCTCTGGGAAGCACCGGAGCCCGACACGCTCGTGCCGCTGCACGCGAGAGCAGCCACGTTGACCATTCGTCTGTGCGATCCGCTCAACCCTGTGCGCAGAAAAGACGTGTGCGAGCGGTTGCAGGCGCATCTCGCGGCGTCGCGCGGCCGCAAGAGCGCGGCGCGTCAGCGCACGCATTTGCATCGCCTGAGCGCCGGTCCGCGCGCCACCGTTTGAGAAGCGACTACAGCAA
Source organism: Caballeronia sp. LZ062 (assembly GCF_031450785.1). NCBI lineage: Bacteria > Pseudomonadati > Pseudomonadota > Betaproteobacteria > Burkholderiales > Burkholderiaceae > Caballeronia > Caballeronia sp. LZ062. The sequence continues at coordinate 1,241,472 of NZ_JARTWB010000001.1, read as the reverse complement.
CGTTTCCAGGAACGCCCAGAGCGCGTCATCGAGCGAGTGCGGCACGTTGAAACGAAAGCACGCGCTCGGTGCATCGCCCGGACGAAAGTACGAGCCGGGGGCAAGCCAGATGCCGTGTTCCAGCGCACGCGTCGCGACTTCGCTCGCACGGGACGGATCGATCGGCAGTTGCGCCCACACGAAGAGACCCGCGCGCGGACGACGAAACAACGTCGCGCCGAGCGCATCCATGCGCTGCTCGACGAGCGCATGCGCGTCCTTCAGTTTGTCGACCACGAATCCGACATGCCGCGCGTAACGCCCTTCCGTCAGCACTTTCTCGACGATGCGCTCCGTCGCCTCCGACGACGTCAGTCCTACCGCCATCTTCGTGCGCGCCAGTTCGCGCAACACGTCGCGTTCGGCCACGACATAACCGCAGCGCAGCGAGGGCGTGATCGTCTTGGCGAAACCGCCGACATACACGACGCGGCTTAAGCCTTCGAGTGCTGCAAGCAACGGCGCGCCGGGCGGCGCAAGCTCGCGGTTCACGTCGTCTTCCACGACCCACAGGCCGTGCCGCTCGGCGATCTGCATCAGACGAAACGCCGACGCCATGCTGAAAGTCGCGCCCGTCGGATTCTGCAGCGTCGTGTTGAGGAAGACAGCCTTCGGCCGATGCTCTGTGACGATGCGTTCGAACACGTCGGTATCGATGCCCGCGGCGGTGCGCGGCACGCCATGAACGTCGAGTCCGGCGAGCCTGAGAATCTGCAGTAGATTGCAGTAGCCGGGATCTTCGACGACCACGGCATCGCCCGGACGCAGCAGCGTGCGCACGATGAGATCGAGCGCCTGCGTCGCGCCGCTCGTCAATAGCACATTGGATGCGGCATCGACCGGCAGGCCGTGACGGTCCAGTTGCTCCGCAATGCGCTCGCGCAGCGGCGCGAAGCCATACGGATGTCCGTAGTCCGCGATGCGCGCCGCCGGCACGCGGCTCACCGCACGCAACGCATGATGCAGGCCGCTTTCGTTGACCCATTCGTTCGGCAGCCAGCCGCAGCCGGATTTGATCGGCACGGAATGATCGGCGAAGACGTCGGACAGCAGCCATGTGGCCGTGAGGCTCGGCGGCTGCCATTCGACCGCGCGGGCCTGGTGGCGCGGCCCACGCGCCGCCACGCGATACCCCGAGCCGCGCCGCGCGGCCACAAGCCCCATCGACACGAGCCTGCCATACGCTTCGGTCACGGTGAACGTGCTCAGTCGCTCGCTTTCGGCAAGACGCCGCACCGAGGGCAGCAATGCGCCCGCGCGCAGTGTGTCCGCCTCGATGGCCGACGAAAAGGCGCGCACGAGTTGCTCGACGAGCGTCGGCGCCTGTCGCGAGCCGCGCTCCAGCTTGAGTTCTATCATCAGAGGGTCAGGCAAGATCAGCCAACACAGTTTGCCCCATTTTGCCAGCACAGTTGGCAACGCAGTGACGCGACTGTGTATGCCGCGCAGATTTTCGTCGGCATACAGTGACCGTTCTTTCGAGGAGACTTAGCCATGAACGCCCGCCCCGTCATCGACGACCTGTCGTCTTTCTGGATGCCCTTCACCGCGAATCGCCAGTTCAAGGCCGCGCCGCGCCTTCTGGAAAGCGCGAAGGGCATGTACTACCGGTCGACCGATGGCCGGGAAGTGCTCGATGCCTGCGCGGGCCTGTGGTGCGTGAATGCGGGTCATTGCCGCGACGAGATCGTCGAAGCGGTGCGAAAGGCGCTCGGCACGCTGGATTTCGCGCCGACGTTTCAGATGGCTCACCCGCTCGCGTTCGAAGCCGCGACCAAAGTCGCCGAGATCATGCCCGAAGGTCTCGATCGCATCTTCTTCACAAACTCGGGTTCGGAGTCGGTCGACACGGCGCTCAAGATCGCGATCGCCTACCATCGCGCGCGCGGCGAAGGCCAGCGCACGCGGCTCATCGGGCGCGAACGCGGGTATCACGGCGTGGGCTTCGGCGGCATCTCGGTGGGCGGCATCGCGCCGAACCGCAAGACGTTCTCGGGCGCGCTGCTGCCTTCGGTCGATCATCTGCCGCACACGCACGATCTCGCGCACAACGCCTTTTCGAAAGGCCAGCCGGTTTGGGGCGCGCATCTCGCGGACGACCTGGAGCGCATCGTCGCGCTGCACGATGCATCGACGATTGCGGCGGTGATCGTCGAGCCGGTCGCGGGCTCCACCGGCGTGCTGATTCCGCCGCAAGGCTATTTGCAGAAGCTGCGCGACATCTGTACGAAGCACGGCATTCTGCTGATTTTCGACGAAGTCATCACCGGCTTTGGCCGTCTCGGCAAGGCGACCGCCAGCGAGTTCTTCGGCGTGACGCCCGACCTCATCACCATGGCCAAGGCCATCAACAACGCGTCGATTCCGATGGGCGCGGTGGCGGCGCAGCGCAAGGTGCACGACACGATCGTCGATGCAGGCGCGGCCAATGCCATCGAACTTTTCCACGGCTACACGTACTCCGCGCATCCGGCGGCGACCGCTGCGGCCATCGCCACGCTGGACCTTTACGCACGCGACAAGTTGTTCGACCGCGCGGCGTCGAAGGCCGCGAAGTTCGAGAGTGCCGCTCACGCACTGCGCGACGCGCCGCACGTGAAAGACATCCGCAATCTTGGACTGGTCGCGGGCATCGAACTCGAACCGCGCGACGGCGCGCCCGGCGCGCGAGCCTACGAAGCGTTCGTGAAGTGTTTCGAGGCGGGCGTGCTCATCCGCTATACGGGCGATATCCTCGCGTTTTCGCCGCCGCTCATCATCGAAGACGACCAGATCGACCGCATCTTCGCGACGGTGAGAGAAGTGCTCGCGACGGTGCAATAGAACTTGAGACGATCGCGCGCTTCGTTGAGACGCGCGCGCATTCACGGCGGCCCTGCTCCGGCCTACAGTTGACTCACGCCATTCAGATGGCTCACCAACCAACCGGAGCACACCATGTCGCGTCTTTCTCAAGTCAACGTCAACGAAGCCACCGGCAAGACCGCTGAACTCTTCACCGCCATCAAGAAAGCTGCGGGCCGCGTGCCGAACGCGTATGCCACCGTCGGCACGCATAGCCCGGCGGCGCTCGGCGCGGCATTGTCGAACGATGCCGTGCTCGCGAAGAGCAGTCTCGACAAGGCGGATGCCGAAGCCATCAAGCTCGCCGTGAGCGAACTGGCGGGTTGCGACTACTGTGCCGCTGCGCATACGGTCGTCGGGAAGATGGTCGGGCTGACGCAAGACGAGACGCAGCAGATTCGCGCAGGCAATGCGACCGGCAACGCAAAGCGCGATGCACTTGTGCGCTTCGTCCGGCAAGTCGCGGATTCGCGCGGCACCGTGGATGCCCGCGTGCTCGCCGATGTGCGCGAAGCCGGCTATTCCGAAGCGCAAGTCATCGACGCCCTGTTCGCGATGAGCGTCATCAACTTTACGAACCTCGTCAACCGCGTGAACGATACGACGCTCGACTTCCCTGCGCTCGTCTAAGCGTTCGATGACTTCGTGAACCGGTCGATCACCGCGCTCACCAGATCGACCGGAACCGGAAAGACGATCGTCGAATTCTTGTCGCCGGCGATCGTCGTCAGCGTTTGCAGATAGCGCAGCTGCATGGCCTGCGGGGCTTGCGCGAGCATCTGCGCAGCTTGCAACAGCTTCTCCGATGCCTGCAATTCGCCTTCCGCATGAATGATCTTCGCGCGACGCTCGCGCTCGGCTTCGGCCTGACGGGCAATCGCGCGGATCATCGTCTCGTTGATATCGACATCCTTGATTTCCACATTCGATACCTTGATGCCCCACACGTCCGTCTGCGCGTCGAGCACGCGCTGGATGTCGCTGTTCAGGCGCTCGCGCTCGGACAGCAGTTCGTCCAGTTCGTGTTTGCCGAGAATGGCGCGCAGCGTCGTCTGCGAAAGCTGGCTCGTCGCGTCGAAATAGCGCGCGACCTGAATCACGGCCTTCTCCGGATCGACCACGCGGAAGTACACGACCGCATTCACTTTCACGGAGACGTTGTCGCGCGTAATGACGTCTTGCGGCGGCACGTCGAAAACCACGGTGCGCAGGTCCATGCGTACGACTTGCTGCACGACCGGGATGATGAGCACGAGCCCCGGCCCTTTGACCTTCCAGAAACGCCCGAGCATGAAGACGACGCCGCGCTCGTACTCGCGAAAAATGCGTACCGCCGACGCCAGCAGAAAAATGAGCAGCGCGAGAATGATGCCGCCGAAACCGAAAGTCATCCCCATGTCTTTAGCCTCGTTCAAGGTGCATTGCGATGTGATTCGTCGAACGGCTCGACGGTCAGCGTGAGTCCGTGGCGTGCGGTCACGCGCACGCGCGCGCCTTGTTCCGGCAGCGCATCGGGCGATGCGGGCTGCACCCGCCAGCGTTCGCCGTGCACCTGCGCCCAGCCGATCGTTTCGCCGGTGTCGCCGCCCTCCAGCATCACGCCGATGCTGCCGAGCAAGGCCTCGCCGCCGCTGACGACGGGCCGCCTGCGCGCCTTCAGTGCTAATCCCGACACCGCGAAGACGAAGAGCGCGGAGAAAAGCGCAAGCGCCGCGACGACGCCGAACGGGATGCCGAAGCCGGGCACGTCGGTATCCACGAGCATCAGCGCGCCGATGGCGAAAGCCACGATGCCGCCGATCCCTAGCGTGCCGAACGTCGGCAAGAACGCCTCCGCGACGAGACAGCCGATGCCCAGCACCAGCAAGCCGAGGCCCACGTAGCTCACGGGCAGCAGTTGCAGCGCGAACAGGCCGACGAGCAGACAAATCGCGCCCGCCATGCCCGGCAGTACGTAGCCCGGATTCGCGAATTCGAAGAAGAGTCCGTACATGCCGATCATCATGAGGATGAGCGCGACGCTCGGGTCCGTGATCGTCGCGAGAAAGCGGTTGCGCCAGTCGGGCCGGAACGCGACGACGCTCGCATGCCGTGTCGCGAGCACCCGTTCGCCCTGCGCGGTGCGCACGCGGCGGCCGTCGAGCTTCGCGAGCAGATCGGGAATGTCGGTCGCGGTGAGGTCGATCACTTTCTGCGCGAGCGCCTCGTTGGCCGAAAGCGCGACGGCCTCGCGCACCGCGCGCTCGGCCCACTGCGCGTTGCGGCCGCGCAATTGCGCGAGACCGCGGATATATGCGGCGGCGTCCTGAACCTGCTTGCGGGTTTCGGTCGATGCCCCTTCCGACGCAGCCGACGCACCCGACGCCGCGCGCTCCGGGCCACCGGCGCCCAGTTGAATCGGGGTGGCCGCGCCGAGATTCGTGCCAGGCGCCATCGCGGCGATATGGCTGGCGTACACGATATACGTCCCCGCGCTCGCCGCGCGCGCCCCGCTCGGCGCGATAAACGCTGCCACCGGCACGGGCGACGCGAGAATCGCCTGAATGATGGAGCGCATCGAGAGATCGAGACCGCCAGGCGTGTCGATGCGAAGGACGGCGAGTTGCGCGTGCTCGTCGGCGGCGCGCCCGAGCGATCGCACGACGAAGTCCGCGCTCGCCGGGCCGACCGCGCCCGTCAGCGGAATGACGACGACGGGCGCAGCGGCGGCGCACAGCGGCATCGCGGCGAACGCCAGTAGCACGAGCAGGCGTCGGAGAAGCGGTAGAAGCCGGTCAGCGGGATTCGTTCTCATCTTCGGCAATCGCCGGTCGCGGCCGGCGTCGCGCATGGTCTCGCTTTCAGCTTAGGCGAAACGACCGTCGTGCGGTCGATGATCTTCTCGACATCGGCGGTCTCGCTCAATTCCGCGACGAAGCGCGCGCGGTCGAAGTCCGGCGACACGCAGCCGTCCACATAGACGAAGCGCCGCTGCAACGTGAGCCACAGACTCGTCTTCTCGCGCCATTGCAGCGATGCGTTGAGCGCGTTCAGGCGGCGCGTGACGCTTTCGGCGATCTCGCGATCGTAGTCGTAGCTGTTGGGCAGGCGGCAGCGGCCCGCGATCCAGCAACTGTTGCCGCGCTCGATGCGGTAATGCGCTTCGTCGAGCCATTCGGCTTCCGTCTCGAACGGGCCACGCGGCGCGGGGCAATCGGCGATGGCGTGCGATACGTGCAGAAACGGATCGTTGCCGCGATTGGCCGGACCGGCGAGCGTGTCCTCGGCGTGGGCGGCGAGCGCGTGCAGCCCGACGAACGCGGTGAGGAACGCGGCGGCTTTTCGTGTGCGCATGATCGTCCGATGCGGTGAACGGCACGCGCCAAGCATAGTCCATCATCGTGTGAACCAGCCGTTACACTGGAACAGGCACATTCCCTCGGATCGAAAACGACATGAAACAGGCACTCCACCATCTGACGCTCGCAACCGGCTCGCGCGGCCTGCACGAAGTCACGCGCGAGATCGACCGCTGGATCGACTTGCAGGACATCCGCACGGGCCTGCTGACGGTGTTTTGCCGTCATACGTCGGCGTCGCTCCTGATTCAGGAGAACGCCGATCCGGACGTGCGCGCGGACCTCGAACGGTATTTCGAAGCGGTCGCGCCGGAAGCGCCGGGCCGCTATATCCACGACGCGGAAGGCCCCGACGACATGCCCGCGCATCTTCGCACCGCGCTCACTACCGTTCAGCTTTCCATTCCCGTGGAAGCGGGCCGCATGGTGCTCGGCACGTGGCAGGGCATCTATGTGTTCGAGCACCGGGCGGCGCCGCATCACCGCGAACTCGTGTTGCATCTGATCGGTGAGTAACCTACTATACGCTCCGCGTACATCTCGGAGCGTCTCGTGACTCAGCAACAAACTCTGCTTCGCGACGCCATGCGGCGTCTGAACATGACCCGCGATGCGTTTGCATCGCGCATCGGCGTATCGCGGCGGGCGCTGGACACGTGGCTGCTGCCGGACGAATCGCCCGAATCGCGCGTCATGCCGGAAATCGCGGGGCGCTATGTCGGCGAGATTCTCGCGGGGATGCCGGAAGGCGGCACGTCTACGCAGAGCGCATATTCCATCGGATTTGAAGGGCGGCCGCAGTTGCTGTCCATCGACCAGTTCTCGCGCGATTCTGCCGAGGCCCTTTTTCGCACCGCCGACATGATGCAGCCCATCGCGCGCCGCCGGAAAATCACGCGCGTGCTGGAAGGCGCGGTGCTCGCCAATCTGTTCTTCGAGGCCAGCACGCGCACGCGCGTGAGCTTCGGCGCGGCGTTCTGCCGGCTGGGCGGCTCGGTGTGCGACACGACAGGCTTCACGTTTTCGTCGATGGCGAAGGGCGAATCCATCTACGACACGAGCCGCGTCATCAGCGGTTACGCCGACGCGATCGTCGTGCGGCATCCCGAACAGGGCTCGGTAGCGGAATTCGCGCGGGCGACGAACGTGCCGGTGATCAACGCGGGCGACGGACCGGGCGAGCATCCGAGCCAGGCGCTGCTCGATCTGTACACGGTTCAGCGCGAGTTTTCGCGTCTGGGCAAGATCGTGGACGGCGCGCACATCGTGATGGTCGGCGACCTGAAATACGGCCGCACGGTGCACTCGCTCGCCAAGTTGCTGTCGCTGTACAAAGGGCTGAAGTTCACGCTCGTTTCGCCCCAGTCGCTGGAGATGCCGGCGCATATCCTCGACCGCATCGCGCGCGGCGGCCACGTGATCGAGCAGACGAGCGATCTGCGCGCGGGCCTCGCCGGTGCGGACGTCGTCTACGCGACGCGCATCCAGAAAGAGCGGTTCGCTGACGAGTCCATCGAAGGTTACACGCCGGACTTCCAGATCAATCAGGCGCTCGTCGACGAGGCATGCGGGCGCGACACGCTGATCATGCATCCGCTGCCGCGTGACAGCCGTCCCGGCGCGAACGATCTCGCGACCGACCTGAATCACGATTTGCGGCTCGCTATCTTCCGGCAGACGGACAACGGCATCGCCGTGCGCATGGCGCTGTTCGCGGTGCTGCTGGGCGTCGAGAATCAGGTGCGTCATTCGATGCGCGACGCGACGTGGAAATCGCCCGCATCCATCGGCCCTGACGATGCGGTGTTTCAGGGCTTCGATTGCTGATCCGGCGCAGTCACGGTTTGATGATCGTGCGTCCGGCCAGCGCGCACGTGTGATCCTGTAGCTCTTCCGACGACGCGAGATCGCCCGGACCGACGCTATCGTTGAGCAGAAAGAACGCCGGTGCGCCGTCGCTACGCTGTCCGCCGACCAGTAGCAAGGTCTGATCGCCCATGGAGCCGCCTTCCTGCGCGACAGTCGCGGCCAGCAGCCTGAACGGATCGGTGCGGGAAAGGTCCGCGTCGTCGATGCGCATCGCGCGATACCTGTGTCCGCGCAGCCGCACAGGCAGCGGCTTCCATTGGGTGCCGATGCCCGGCCCCGTTTCGCGCAGCGTCTCGGCCACGTCGTCCGCCAGACAGTCGATATGAATATGCAGCTGGTTCTGCGTGCGTCCGCTCGCCGAATTGACCGCCAGCGACAGTTCGTCGCGCGGCAAGAGGCGGCGCAGCGCGTCGTCGACGTAATGGCGCGCATTCCATGCATCGCGCCAGTAATTTGGCGTCTCCGGTTCCAGCAGCGCGGGACTCTCGATGCCGCTCACGCGTGCGGTCGGAATCAGCAGATACTGCGCGACGCCGACGAGATCCTTCAGCACCGCATAGCCGCCCGCGCGGTTCACCTCGGCGCACGGCTGCTCGACGGGCGCGCCCTCGGCGGCGGGCACGCAGCGGTCGTGGACGATCTGCCAGAGCGCGTCGGAGCTGCCAGCGCGCACGGGCGACGACGCCACGCCGAGCGCCACAGCGGCGCAGAATAGAAGGCACTGTGTGATGATCTGCATCGGCAAAGGTCCGGACGAAAGCACACAGCGTGCAGGATTTCGCTTGCAAGCGCGTGACTTTCGGCGCGTTCGCGTTGGGCGCAAAAAAAAGCGCCGGCCGCGATCAACGCGGCCGGCGCTTTTTTCATGCTCTACTGCTTACTGCACTTCTCGCACTGCTGTTACTTCTACTGCCCTGCTGCCTGCTACCCGCTGCGTCGAGAGAGCTGCGGGTCGATGTACACCGGCTTAGTGGCCGAAGTAGACCGAGTTGCGATCCGACATCGACACAGCCGAGCGAGCGCCCGATTGCGCCGTACCGGCGGACGAGGGACCGTACGACGTTTCTGCCACCGCGCCTTGCTCGGCGTTCACACGCGCTTGAGCGGCTTGCAGGTTTTGCGGATAGCTCACGCGGTCTTGCGACGGGTTGTAACCAGCCTTTTCCAGTTGGGCCAGTTCCGCGCGGACCTGAGCGCGCGTGACGGGCGCGTTGCTTTGCGCGAACGCGAAAGTCGGGGCGGCCAGAGCCGAAGCGATAACGAGTGCCGGAACGAATGACTTGATCATGATGACCTCCAGTAATCTTGTTTTGAGATCGAACAGAACTCAGAAGCTTTTAAGCACTTTCTGATTTCCTTCGCTTGACGACAAGTGTAGGAGGACTGCGACCTAGGGGAAACCCCAATTCTCACGAAATATTTTTGTTCAACGAGCAACAATCGAATTGGTCGGCCGAAAGCCCTCGCGCGCCGGAAAGAAGCCGCCGCCTAGATTCGCCTCCGAGGTCAGGCACAGTCCGGCGACCGCTCGGCTCGCGGCAACCGGCGGCATGCGCTGGCGTCCATGTGAGTGGGAACGACGCTGTCCCACTCGACGCCTGTGAGCACGCCATCGTCGTCCCATTCCATCAGCACGTTGCGCCGCCAGCCATCCGGCAGGCGCGCGTATTCCGCGAAGAACGGTATCAAGCTCGTATCTCCTCGATGCCGATGACGAGCCACGCCGCATCGCTTGTAGCTTCAACAGCGCACGGCTGCTCGACGCGCACGGTATCGCCGACATCGAGCACCGCACGCGAGCCGTCGGCGCAAGCGATGCTCACCCGCCCGCGTGCGCAGTAGACGAATGTCAATTCGTGCGCCCGCGCCAGTTCATGACGCCCGGCGCGCCGGACGCACACCGACGTGCGCGCCCGGTCGCGCCGCACCATCACGTTGAAATCGCGCGTCGGTCCGTTGATCAGACTCGCGCTAATCGGCGTTTCACCGGCGAAGCGCGCCATCGCGAGCGGTTGGTCCAGCCGATGCTCCCGGCCACCCGCTTCGGCGAGCCGCATCCCTACGCCGTCCAGCAGCACGAGCACGCGATCGACGCCCGGAAACACCGAAAAAGCGCCGTCGGACGATACATCGGCAATCGACAAGCGCCACGCGAACGCATCGAGCGACGCGCCCGGCGGCCCCGCCGCAATCTCGCGCGTGATGCCGCCGCCGTTCTTCCACGGCACGTCGATGAGCGAAGCCGCAGGAATGATCGTCACGTCAGAAATGCCCGGTGAATTGATAGCGGTCGCCGGGATGCCACAGGTTCGCGACAGACGCGACCGCATCCCGCGACCACGTGCGCCGATGCAGCAAGAGACACGGCTCGTGGACGCCCATCGCGAGCGCCTCGCGGATTTCCGGTGATGGCACGGACGCCTCGATCCGGTACTCCACGCGCTGAAGCGGGGCGGCGATCATCAGGTACTGGTTCGGCGTGATCGTCGTGAAATCCTGCCGCGCGTACTCCGGCGCGAGCGCCGGGTTCACGTAACGTTCTTCCAGCTGCACCGGCTCGTCGTTCTCGAAGTGCAGCACGCGCGAATGAAACACCGGCCTGCCGAGCGCGAGCTGCATCTCAGCGGCGAGCGCCTCGTCGACGATGGATGCGCCCAGATGCAGCACTTGCGCACGATACGCATGGCCGCGCGCAGCGATTTCGTCGGAAATGCTGCGAATCTCGACGAGCGTCGACGCGTACTTCGGCTGCGCGACGAACGTCCCCGCGCCTTGCACGCGCGTGAGCACCTGTTCGGCCGTCAGTTCGCGCAGCGCGCGGTTGACGGTCATGCGCGCGACCTTGAATTCGCGCGCCAGCTCGTTTTCCGAGGGCACCTGATCGCCCTCGCGCCACTCGCCGATATGAATGCGCTGCAGGATGTAGTCCTTGATCTCCTGATACGCGGGCGTGTTCATGCGCTCGCGTCCGCTTGCTCGAATGCTTCGGATGCGAACGCGAACGGGCTATGCCTCGCGATGACGCCTTGTTCGACCAGCTTCGCGATGGCCGCGATGTCCGGCGCGAAGTATCGGTCCAGGTCGTAGTGCGGCACGTGCGCGCGCAGCGTGTTCATCACCTCGATGAGCGGCGCGCTCGTCTTGTGCGGCGCGCGCAGATCGACGCCCTGCGCCGCCGCGAGCAACTCGATGGCGAGAATGTTGGCCGTGTTGCTCGCGATATCGCCGAGCTTGCGCGCAGCGAACGTGGCCATCGAAACGTGATCTTCCTGATTCGCGGAAGTGGGCAGCGAATCGACGGAAGCGGGATGCGCCAGCGTCTTGTTCTCGGAAGCGAGCGCGGCCGCCGTCACATGCGCGATCATGAAGCCGGAGTTGACGCCGCCGTCGCGCACGAGAAACGGCGGCAGGCCGGACAGCGTGGCGTCGATCAGCAGCGCGATGCGCCGCTCCGCCAGCGCGCCGATTTCAGCAGCGGCGAGCGCGAGATTGTCGGCGGCGAAAGCAACCGGTTCAGCGTGGAAGTTGCCGCCTGACAGCACTTCGCCGGTCTCCGGGAAGATAAGCGGATTGTCGGAGACGGCGTTCGCTTCGATCAGCAGGACGTCGGCGGCGTGGCGCATCTGGTCGAGGCACGCGCCCATCACTTGCGGCTGGCAGCGCAGGCTGTACGGGTCCTGCACCTTTTCGCAATCCGCATGCGACAGATTGATGCCCGAGCCCGCGAGCAACGCGCGATACGCGGCTGCGGCGTCGATCTGTCCGCGATGCCCGCGCAGTTCGTGGATGCGCGCATCGAACGGCACGACCGAGCCTGCGGCCGCATCCACCGACAGCGCACCCGCGACGAGCCCGGTGCGGAACAAGTCCTCGATGGCAAAGAGGTGATACAACGCCAGCGCCGCGGAAGCCTGCGTGCCGTTGAGCAGCGCGAGTCCTTCCTTGGCCTGCAGCGTCAGCGGCTTGAGGCCAGCGACCGCGAGACCGTCGAGCGCGCTCGCGCGTTCGCCGCGAATCGTGACTTCGCCGATGCCGAGCAGCACCGTCGACATGTGCGCGAGCGGCGAAAGATCGCCGGATGCGCCGACCGAGCCCTTTACCGGAATGATCGGCAGCACGTCAGCGTTGAAGAGCGTGACGAGCGCCTCGATCACTTCGCGGCGGATGCCCGAATGGCCGCGCCCGAGGCTCGACAGCTTGAGCGCCATGAGCAGCCGCACGACCGGACGCGACATCGGTTCGCCCACGCCCACCGCGTGCGACAGCACCAGATTGCGCTGCAACAGTTCGAGTTGCTCCGCGGGAATATGCGTGTTCGCGAGCCGCCCGAAGCCCGTATTGATGCCGTACGCCGGATAGCCCTTTGCGGCAATGGCAGCGACCGCGCGGGCGCTCGCGTCGATAGCGGGAAAGCTCGCGGGATCGAGGCGCAGCGAATCGGAACCGCGCGCGATGCGGCGCAGTTGCGGCAGCGTGAGTTTTCCGGGCGTCAGCGTGATCATGTTTCATCCTGTCTATACAAGTCAGACGCCAGTCTAAACGGGCATAAACGGCGAAACAAGGGGCTATGCGGGATTCCACTGAGACCCAATCCCGTATGTGCGGACCGCTTGTCTATACAGACGCGCAGCATTTACAGCACTTTCTCCATCACGAACTGCACGAACCGCTGCCCGCGCACGACGACCGCCCGCGCCAACAACATGGTGAATCCGCAGTATTCGAAGAACGGCCGGCCAGTCGCGCTCGCATACGTATGCAGCACCTGCATACCCGCCTCATCCGCCTCCGCCTCGATGCGCGCGAGCAGCGCCGTGGCGACGCCTTTGCGCTGGTGGTCCGGATGAACGAACATCATGTCGATCAGGCCGTTTCGTTCCAGATCGGCGAAACCGGCGAGCTGGCCGCCGCTAAACGCCACCCACGTGGGCCGGCTTGCGCGCGCGACGGCCCATTCGTCGGGATCGGCTTGCGCCCAGACGTCGATCTGCTTTTCGTTGTAATCGGCCGATGCCGTCTCGCGCACCGCGCGCAGGAACAGGTCGATCACGCCGTCGAGATCACTCGCCCGGTACGGTCTGATTTCGATTAGCGGGAACTCGGGCATGTCTTCACCTTCTTTGTTGCGATAAAAGTCGAGCCGCTGCTAGCGCGGCGAAGAGTTGGGCGTCGGAAACGCGGGGAGAATTGTAGGAAAGAGGCGCGTGAGAAAAGCCAAAAGGTGTCGCGACAGTTAGCTTACGACGGCCACCGTTGCAATGCCGAGCGCGGTCATCAAGAGCGACGCGCCGACGTGAATCGCGATTTCCGCGAGCGCCCAGCCGAGCCGCCCTTGCTGGAGATGCGCGACCACTTCGGCCGAGAACGTCGAAAACGTGGACAGGCCGCCCATCAAACCGGTGATCACGAAAAGCCGCCACTCGACGGAAACGTCCGGGACGCGCGCAAAGAACGCGACCGCCACGCCGATGATGTAACCCGCAATCACATTGGCGGAAAACGTGCCGAGCGGCAGGTTCGGAAACACGGCGTTGAGGCGCAGACCGAGCGCCCAGCGGAGCAGCGAGCCAAGACCGCCGCCGAGTCCTACCGCGATGATGGACAGGTACATGTTGTTGTTCAGTTATCTTGATGAAAGCGCAGCAAGCGGACGTCACGCTCCGCGAGCGAGCCGCTCGGTCAGCGCGGCGCGGCTCGACTCGACGATCCAACCCCGGGCGTGCCGCAGATGCGCAGTCCGTGTGCCGTCGCGCCGCGATTCCCAGCAGCCGGCCTCGTGACCGTCGATGAACAATGATCCGCGCATGACGAGCGTGGGATCGGCGGGATCGAGCGTGGTGTCGTCGTTGTGTGCGAGTCTAACGTCATGCATGGACTTCGCCTGCCGGCTACTGAATCGAGCTTGCCTGCTCAAGGGCTCCATTCTAACGACACTTGCGGGCCTCACCGCAACATGAATGACATTGCCGAAAGGCAATTGAGCGTGCGAACGACGTGCTCGGCACCGGGCGCATCGAAGGCTAGCGTGACCCCGTCGATGCGTTCGAGCGACGGCCACTGGCAGAAAAGATCGGCGAGCGCGCTGGTCTGCACGCGCAGTTCGCAGTGCATGTTTTTTGATGCATGGCGCGCGCCGAACGTTTCGGGCGCGGCTCCTTCGACGACTTCTCGGGCGGCGCGCCGGATCGCTTCGCACGCCGCTGCGGGCGTTTGCGTGACGCCGCTCGAATAGCCGTGCGCCGTCTTCACGCAAACGAAGCGCGCGTCAGGAAAGAACTGCAGCGTCTCCGCGCCGAAGACGTCATCGCCCGTCAGCAGCGCCACGCGCGCACCGCGTTCTTCCGCGAGCCTGCCGTAGAGCGCCGCTTCGCCGACTTCGTCACCGTCCAGCAGCACGCGGGCGAACGCCGCGCTATTGATCGTATGCGCCAGAATCCCGCGGCTTTGCGCGCGCGCGTGGTAGCCGACCATGAACACGAGATCGGGCGATGCCTCAAGGCCCGCCATCATGCCTAGCGTGCGTGGCTTGCCGAGCACGAGCTGGACGCGGGCATCGAAAGCATCGGGCAGGAGATTGCGAAAGCCTCCATGCGAATCGTTGACCCATACTTCGGACGCACCGCCTTCGATTGCGCCCTGCGCCGCCGCGTTCGCTTCATGCGTCATCCAGCGACGCGCCTGCTCGTAGTCCGCGTTGCCCGGCCGCGTTTGCTCCGGATGGAACACGCCCGCGATGCCTTCTATATCGCTCGAAATCAGTACTTTCATGGCTGAAGTTTCAATGCATCCGTAAGCGACAGCCGCTGATGGCCGTCGCGACCCGTCACGGTCTTCGCGCTGAATAGCGCATCGAGAATGGCTTGTTCGACGCTATCGGCAGCCGCCTGAAAAAGCGGATCGAGGCGCGCGTCGGCAAGCAAGGGCGGCAGCGTGACCCACGCGGCATCGTGCGCAACGGTGTACGCCGTAGAGAACGCGAGCGCGATATCGCCGCTTCCGTGGCCATAGACCGATCCCGTGCGCGCGAGCCCGGCGGCGGCGCGCATCGCGAGACGGCGCAACTGTCGCGCATCAAGCGGCGCATCGGTGGCGAGCAGCATGATGATGCTGCCTTGTTCCGGCTCCATCCGACTCTGCGTGGCTGCGTGCAGCCTGCGGCCGACAGGGTCGCCCGCTATCGTCAGTTGCGGCAAGCGTCCGAAGTTGGCGAGCACGAGCGCGCCGATTGCATAGTCGTTTGCGCCGATGTCCACGATCCGGGAGGCCGAACCAATGCCGCCTTTCAACTCGAAGCACGACATGCCACGGCCCGCGCCAACGGCACCGCGAGCGAATTCTTTCGAGCATCGGGCGAGTGCTTCGCGATAGTGCGCCTCTTCGACCGCAAACGCCTGCATGTCGTTCAGATAGCCGTCGTTGCACTCGAAGACGAGCGGATTGACGCTCGGCCAGTCACGGCCTATCGCTTCATTTACTTCGCACGTCGAATGAATCTGTGCCGATGCTACAGCACCGACACCGAACGTATTCGTCAACGCAATCGGTGTTTCGAGCACGCCGAGTTCATCGACTTGCACGAGGCCGACGCTCTTGCCAAAGCCGTTGATGACGCACGCGGCGGCGGGCACTTTCGCGCGATACACGTCACCGCTATGCGGACGCACGACTGTGACGCCGGTTTGCACGCTGCCATCATCGAGCGTGCAGTGGCCGACCGTCACGTCCGCGACATCCGCTATCGTGCCGCGTGCGCCCGCTCGCAAGGTGCCTACGTGCGGTGCTTTCGTCACGGCCGGTCCAGTTTGGGATCGAGTGCATCGCGCAAGCCGTCGCCTAGCAAATTGAACGCGAGCACCGTGAGGAAAATCGCGAGGCTCGGGAAGATGGCCACGTGCGGCGCCATCGCCATGTCGGCGCGCGCTTCGTTGAGCATCGCGCCCCACTCGGGCGTCGGCGGCTGTGCGCCGAGGCCGAGAAACGAGAGGCTCGCCGCCGTGATGATCGACGTGCCGATGCGCATCGTGAAGTACACCACCACTGATGAAATCGTGCCCGGCAGAATATGGCGCACGATGATGGTCCAGTCCGACGCGCCGATGCTGCGTGCCGCCTCGATGTACGTCAGATGCTTGAGCGCGAGCGTGTTGCCGCGAACGAGCCGTGCGAACGCGGGAATGCTGAAGATGGCCACGGCGCAGATCACGTTCACCATGCCGTTGCCGAGAATCGCGACCACGCCGATAGCGAGCAAAATGCCGGGAAACGCGAACAGCACGTCGGAGATGCGCATCACGATGCGGTCCCACCATCCCTCATAATAGCCCGCGAGCAGGCCGAAGAACGTGCCGATCACCGCACCGATGACCACCGACAGCAAACCTGCCGTCAACGATATGCGGCTGCCGACGAGAATGCGGCTGAGAATATCGCGCCCTAGCGAATCGACGCCGAACCAGTGCGCCGCGGACGGACCCGCGTTGAGCGCATCGTAGTCGAAGTAGTTCTCCGGATCGAAAGGCGCGATATACGGCGCAATGATCGCGATCACGATCAGCAGCAGCACGAACACCGCCGCGATCATCGCGACATGCTGCTGCCGGAACTTGCGCCAGAACTCGGTCCACGGCGTGCGGACGTTCTGCTGGCTGTCCTGTGCGGCTTGCACGGTTACGCTCATGCCGTCCTCACTTGAAACGGATAGTCGGGTTGATGACCGCGTACAGCACGTCCACCACCAGGTTAATGACGATGAACTCCAGCGAGAACAGCAGCACTTCCGCCTGAATCACCGGATAGTCCCGCATTTCCACGGCATCCACGAGTAAGCGTCCAAGGCCCGGCCAGTTAAAGACTTTCTCCACCACGATCGAACCGCCCAGCAGGAAGCCAAACTGAAGGCCCATCATGGTGACGACCGGAATCATCGCGTTGCGCAGGCAGTGCTTCACGATGACGATAGGCTCATGCACGCCCTTTGCGCGCGCGGTACGCACGAAGTCTTCGCCGAGCACCTCGACGAACGACGCGCGCGTGAAGCGCGCCATCACGGCAGCCACCGCTGCGCCGAGCGTGAGCGATGGCAGCACGTAGCTTTGCCATGTTCCGTCGCCGACGATGGGCAGCCAGCCGAGCTTCACCGAGAAGATCTCCATCAGCAGCATGCCGAGCGCGAACGCGGGAAACGAAATGCCCGACACCGCGAGCGTCATGCCGAGCCGGTCCGGCCACCGGTTGCGCCATACCGCCGACACGATGCCGATGGTCATGCCGAACACCACGGCCCACACCATGCTCGCGAGCGTGAGCCACAGCGTCGGCATGAAACGCTCGGCGATTTCGGTGCTGACGGGGCGCTTGCTTCGCGTCGATCTGCCGAAGTCGAAATGCACGACCTTGCCGAAGAAGCTCGCGAGTTGCTGCGGCAGCGGCTTGTCGAGGCCCAAGTCCGCGCGAACGAGCGCTACCGTCGCTTCGTCCGCTTCGGCGCCCGCTGCGAGCCGCGCGGGATCGCCCGGCAACAGATGCACGAACATGAAAACCAGCACCGCGACGATAAAGAGCGTCGGCAGCAGCCCGAGCAGGCGTTTGGCAAGGAAGTTGAGCATCGCGGCCTTTACTTGATGGCGATCTCGTCGAAGTTGAAGGAGCCGTCGGGCATCACGTAGGCGCCGGAAAGACGCTTGCTGCGCGCATACACGACCTTCTCCGTTACGAGGAAGATCCACGGCGCGTCGGCCCAGATGCGCTTCTGCGCGTCGGCGTAGAGCGCGGCTTTCTCGTTGCGGTCGGTGGTCGCGAGTGCCTTTTGTAGGTCGGCATCGACGTTATCGTTCTTGTAGTACGCCGTATTCGCGAGCTTCGGCGGAAACGACGCGCTCGACAACAGCGGCGAGATGGCCCAGTCCGCTTCGCCCGTCGAGGACGACCAGCCGATGTAGTACATGCGCACCGGAGCCGTGGCCGGATCGGGCGCGCTATCCACGCGCTGCACGCGCTGCCCGGCTTCGAGCGCCTCGACCGACGCCTTCACGCCCACTTGCGCGAGCTGCTGCTGCACGAACTGGATGATCTTCTGCGCAGTCGTGTAGTTGTAGCCCGACCAGAGCGTCGTCTCGAAGCCGTTCGGATAGCCCGCTTCCTTCAACAGTTCGCGCGCTTTCGCGGGATCGTATTTCCACGGGCCGGTCTTCGTCGCATAGTCGACGCCCGGCGGCACGACGCCTTCGGCCGGCACCGCATAGCCCGCAAATGCGACCTTCACCAACGCCTCCTTGTTGATCGCATAGTTGAGCGCCTCGCGCACCTTCGGATTATCGAAGGGCTTCTGCTGCATGTTCAGGCTGATGTAACGCTGAATGATGGAAGGCGCGGCGATCAGGTCCACCTTCGGACTCGTCTTGAGCGTCGCCGCCTGCTCGAACGGCACCTGAAACGCGAAGTCCGCTTCGCCCGTTTGCATGAGCGCGGCGCGCGTGTTGTTATCGACGACCGGCTTCCAGTCGATCATGTCGATCTTCGGATAGCCCTTCTTCCAGTAGCCCGCGAACTTCTTCACCTTCAGGTCGTCGGTCTGTTTCCATTCGACGAATTCGAACGGTCCCGTGCCGACCGGATGAAATGCGATCTCCTTGCCGTATTTCTTCAACGCGGTCGGTGAGATCATCACAGCCGAAGGATGCGCGAGCACGTTGATGAATGCCGAGAACGGGAACTTGAGCGTCACCTTCACCGTGTTCGGATCGACCACTTCGGTCTTGTCGATCTTATTGAACAGGTTGTAGCGCTTGAGCTTGTTCGCGGGATCGGTGACGCGGTCGAACACCGCCTTCACGGCTTCGGCGTTGAAGTCTGTGCCGTCGTGAAATTTCACGCCCTGGCGCAGGTGGATCGTGTAGACCTTCGCGTCCGGGCTTGCTTCGTAGCTCGTCGCGAGCACGGGCTGGATCTTCATGTCCTTGTCGAAGCCGTAAAGCCCCTGATAGAACGACTTCGCGACCGCTTGCGACAGCGTGTCGTTCGCATCGTAAGGATCGAGCGTCGTGAAAGTCGAGGCGACCGCCATGACGGCGGTGCTTTGCGCATGCGCGGACACGGGACCGAGTGCGGACAAGGCGGCGAAGCCGGTGAACGCGCCGGCCGCGAAAACCGCGCGCAACGGTGAAGGACGAGAGGACGGCATCGTGAGGCTCCTTGGCTTGACGTTATGGTTCACTACGATGTGGTGCTGTTTCGGCTCATCGCTCAGTAAGCGCCGCCGACGTGATGCTCCGCGACGTAATGGCCGGGCCCGACCGCGACGAGCTTCGCGACCGCCGGTTCGTCGCCTAGCTTGCGAATCGGGCTCGGAATTTCATCGGCGGCCAGGATGCGTTTCGCATGACGGCGCTCGGGATCGGCAACGGGCACTGCGCTCATCAACTTCCTCGTGTACGGATGGCGCGGCGCTTCGAACACGGCGGCGCGCGGCCCGATCTCGACGATCTGCCCGAGATACATCACCGCGACACGATGGCTCACGCGCTCGACCACGGCCATGTCGTGCGAAATAAAAAGGTAGGCGACACCGAGTTCGCGCTGCAAGTCGAGCATCAGATTGACGATCTGGGCACGCACGGAAACGTCGAGCGCGGAGACGGATTCATCGGCGATCACGACTTTCGGGTTCAGCGCGAGCGCGCGTGCAATGGCAATGCGTTGCCGCTGTCCGCCGGAAAATTCGTGCGGATAACGCTGCGCCGCTTCGGCCGGCAAGCCCACCTTTTGCAGCAGCCAGTCGACCCGCGCCTGCGCTTCCTTGCCGCTTGCGACGCCGTGGACGAGCAGCGGTTCCATCACCGAAAAGCCGACCGTGAGACGCGGGTTCAGCGACGCAAACGGGTCCTGAAAGATGAACTGAATATTACGGCGCAGCGCCTGCAATTGAGGCCCTTGCAATGCGCTTATGTCGCGTCCGTCGAATTCGATGGAACCGCTCTGGCTTTCGACGAGCCGCAGGAGCGAACGCCCCGTCGTCGATTTGCCGCAGCCCGACTCACCGACGAGCGCAAGCGTTTCCCCGCGACGCAGATCGAAGCTCACGCGTTCGACGGCATGCACCGCTGCCGTCATCCGCCCGAAAATGCCGCTTCTCACGGGAAAGCGCGTGACGAGATCGCGCACGCGCAAAATTGGCGGGCTGGTCTCATCGACGGCGGGCTGCACTTGATGCTCCACTGCCGCCGATGGCCGCAGCGCGCTTGCATCGTCGGGTGCCACGTCTACCGGTTCGACTTCGAGAATCGGGAACTTCGCGGGACGGTCCGTGCCGCGCATCGCGCCGAGCGTCGGCACGGCAGCAAGCAAAGCCATCGTATAGCCATGATTCGGTGAACGAAACACTTGTTCTGAGCGTCCCTCTTCCACTTTTTGGCCGCGATACATGACCAACACGCGGTCCGCCACTTCCGCCACCACGCCCATGTCATGCGTGATGAAGATGACCGCCATGTTCATTTCGTCCTGCAAGCCGCGCACGAGTTGCAGAATTTGCGCCTGGATGGTCACGTCGAGCGCCGTGGTCGGCTCGTCGGCGATGAGCAGCGCGGGCTTGCACGACAGCGCCATCGCGATCATCACGCGCTGGCGCATGCCGCCCGATAACTGGTGCGGATAGCGCGCGAACACGCGGCGCGATTCGGGAATGCGCACGAGATCGAGTAGCCGCAGCGCTTCGGCGCGTGCCTCTGAACGGCTCTTGTTCTGATGCAGCGCAATCGCCTCCGCGATCTGGTCGCCCACGGTGAAGACCGGATTGAGCGATGTCATCGGCTCCTGAAAGATCATCGCGATATCCGCGCCGCGCACGCCGCGCATGGTCGCCGACGACGCGCGCGCGAGGTCGAGCACATGCCCGTTGCGCCGCCGCAGCGCGATGCTGCCCGATGCGATCACGCCGCCGCCATGCTCGACGAGGCGCATCAGCGCGAGCGAAGTCACCGATTTTCCCGATCCCGATTCACCGACGATAGCGAGCGTTTCGCCGCGCTCCACCGTGAACGAGACGTTGCGCACAGCCTCGACGGTCCGAGCGCGCGAGCGGAACGTGACGGACAAATCGCGCACGTCGATCACGCGCGAATCCGGCAAGATCGGCGCCGCGCTCATGATCGGTAGATGGCCGTGACCGCCTGCTCGCCCACCCGCGCGAAGCCGCGATACATGCCTTCGGTGTTGAACGGCAGCGTGACGTTGCCGCGTGCATCGACGGCGATCAGACCGCCGCGTCCGTCGATACGCGGCAGCTTATTCATCACGACGTCTTCGGCGGCCGCCGCGAGCGTCAATCCGCGATATTCCATCTGCGCAGAGACGTCGTAGGCCGCAAGCATACGGATATACATCTCGCCGGTGCCGGTGGTCGAGACCGCGCAGGTCGCGTCGTTCGCGTAGCAGCCCGCGCCGATCAACGGCGCATCGCCGACACGGCCGGCCTGCTTGTTCGTCATGCCGCCCGTGGATGTCGCCGCCGCGAGATGGCCGTGCGCATCCAGCGCGACCGCGCCGACCGTGCCGAATTTCTTCCTGGGATCGATGGGATCGTCCTCGCCTGTCTGTTGTACCCGTGCGGCTCGTGTTGCGGCATCGTGATCCAGCAGCGTGCCCTGCGTGCCGCGGGCGTTCAGCCATTGCTGATAGCGCGCGTCGGTATGAAAGTACGACGGATCGACGAATTCCAGCCCCTGCGCCTCTGCGAACGCCTCCGCGCCGGCAGCGGTGAACATCACATGATCGCTCACGTCGAGCACGCGGCGCGCGGCAAGCACGGGGTTTTTCACGCGCGTCACGCAACTGATCGCGCCGGCGTCGAGCGTCGCGCCGTCCATGATCGACGCATCGAGTTCGTGCGTGCCTGCGGCAGTGAACACCGCGCCGTGGCCCGCATTGAAGAGCGGACAGTCTTCCAGCAGACGCACGGCCTCTGTCACGGCATCGAGCGCGCTGCCGCCATCGGCAAGCACGCGCTGTCCCGCGCGCAGGATGTCGCCGAGCGCGGCGTGGTAGCGCGTTTCGGCGTCGGTGCTCATGGCGGAACGCAGGATCGTGCCCGCGCCGCCGTGGATGGCGATGACTGGAATGGCGCTCATGTCTCGCGCGGCTCCGTGTGAGTGTGGCGTTTGGCGGATGCGCGACGCGGCGCGTGCGCTGAAGTGGCGGGCGCAGTGGCTGTCGCGCCGCTCAATATCGGCGGTGCGACAAGCCACGGCAGCACGAATTCGGTGAGGCCGGATGCTGCTTCCACCGAGCGATTCGCGCGATGCGCAACCGCGTCGCAAAGCGCTTCGATCACGGCGAGCACCGCCGTATCGCAATTGGCGGCGAGCCTGCGCTCGGCGCGGATCGTGAGCACGAGATCCGCAATGCACGCGAGCGGCGACGCACCGCTGTCCGTGAGCGCGACGACGCGCACGCCGCGTTGCTGCGCCTGCCGCGCGAGCGCAATGGTGTCGTCGACATAGCGCGGAAAGGCGATCGCCACGAGCACGTCATCGCGCGATGCCGTGAAGAGCCGCCGCGCCGCGTGCGACGGCCCGCCATGAAGCGCGAGCGACTGCACGTTGGCGCAATACGGCGTGAGGCCGTGCTCCATCAGGCCCGCGAGAAAGGCGCTCGCGCCGTAGCCGAGCACGAACACGCGGCGCGCTTCGAGAATGGCATCGACGAGCGATTCGGCCTTCGCGGCATCGACGGATGTTTGGGCGAGACGCACGTTCGCCGCAGCCTGCGCGAGCGACGCCTCGAAGACTTCCGCGCCGCTCGCAGGCGATTCCAGCGACGAGCGCAGGCGTTCGACCGGCGCGATGGTCGCTTCGAAACCGCGCACGAGCGCCTCGCGAAACGCGGGATAGCCGGCGAAACCGAGCGCCCTCGCGAAGCGGTTCGCGGTCGCGATGGACGCGCCGACGGCGTCGGCCAGTTCGTCGATCCGCATGGTCGCCGAGCGGAACAGGTTTGCGAGCACGAACGCGCCCATGCGCTGATGAATCGGCGTGAGCATCGGCATGGCGGCGGCGATGCGCGTCGAAATCAGCTCATCGGCAGGCGCGGGCGGAACGACCGGTGGACGGCGGGACATACGCGGCGGCAGGCAGCTCGGAAGTCGCGGTGAAAGTATGTTTACCCAAAACAGTCGCCGAAAAAAATTCATTTTCATCGAACTGGGGTTTTCGATAAGCGGCGCACGTGCCTCCGACGAGCCGTGCGCGTTCATGCACAATACGGGACGCATCGCTTCTTCCGCCCCTTTCGCATGAATCTCGACTGGCTTCCGAACACGCTCCAGCAGCATCTTCCGACGCAGCCATGGGCGCAACTGCTCCTCGGGCTCGTGGCGCTTTTCGTCATCGCCGAGTTCGCGCAATGGGTCGTCGCACGCGTGCTGCTGCGCATCGCTCATCGGCTGCTGGTGCTCGCCGGGCACGTGGCGTGGGACAAGGCGTTCATCCGGCATCGCGCCTATCACCGGCTCTGGTATGCGGCGCCGTTCGCGGTCGTCGCGCTCGGCATCGGCGAAGTGCCGCATATCGGGCAATGGGCGACGGCCGTGGAGCGCCTCGCGCACGGTGCGGCGTGGGTTTGCGTGTTTCTCGCGACGGGCAGCGCGCTTTCGGCGTGGCAGGACGTCTACGCCGAGAGCAAGGAAGCGCAGACACGCTCCATCAAAGGCTACATCCAGATCGGCAAGCTCGCGCTCGCGTTGATTTGCTTCGTGCTGGTGCTCTCGATACTCATCAACCGTTCGCCGCTTTGGATGCTCTCCGGGCTCGGCGCGCTTTCCGCGGTGCTGCTGCTCGTGTTCAAGGACACGCTGTTGTCGCTCGTCGCGAGCACCCAGCTCACGTCGAACGACATGCTGCGCATTGGCGACTGGATCGAGATGCCGCAAGCTCTGGCCGACGGCGCGGTGAAGGACATCGCGCTGCATACGGTGAAGGTCCAGAACTGGGACAACACCGTTACGACGGTGCCGACCTATAAGCTCTTCTCCGAGAGCTATCGCAACTATCGGCACATGTTCGAATCGGGCGGGCGGCGCATCAAGCGGACCATGCGCATCGACGCCCAATGCGTGCGCTTTCTCACCGATGAGGAAACGCAACACATGATGCGCTTTCGCCTGCTGCACGATTACCTGCTGCAAAAGCAGACGGAAGTCGAACAGGCCAACCGCAATCTCGGCGAACTCGCGGCGGAGCCCGCGAATCGGCGGCGGCTCACGAACATCGGCACATTCCGCGAGTACGGGCTCGCTTATCTGAAGCATCATCCGGAGATACGGCAGGACATGGCGATCATGGTTCGCATGATGGAACCGGAATCGCAAGGCATTCCAGTCGAGGTCTACTGTTTCACCGCGACGACTGCGTGGACGCAGTACGAGCGCATTCAGGGCGACGTATTCGATCATCTGCTCGCGATTCTTCCCGAGATGGGCCTGCGGCTCTATCAGGCGCCTTCGGGCAGCGACTTCGCGGGCGTCGCAGGACGCCTGCGCGGCGAGATGCCGACGCTCTGACGCGTCGCGGTTGCCGGAAGAATCAGGCAAGAATCGTCCAGTTTTGTGTATTCACGCATCGGGCGCCGGTCATTACGATGTGACCATTCGCCGATGCGTCTCCGCTTGCCCTGCGCCTGCGCATCGCCCTCCATCGCGAACAAGGAAAAACCACGTGATCGATCGCGTCCATGCCATGCGTGTCTTTACGCGTGTCGTCGATACGAACAGCTTCACGCGCGCTGCCGAATCGCTCGGCATGCCGCGTGCAAGCGTCTCGACGACCGTGCAACAACTCGAAGCGCTCGTCGGCGTGCAACTGCTCGCACGCACGACGCGGCGCCTGAACCTGACTGTCGACGGCGCGGCCTACTACGAACGCTGCGCGCAGATCCTCGCCGACATCGACGAACTCGAATCCGGCTTCGGCGCGGGCGAAGAGCGCCTGCGCGGACGGCTGCGCGTCGAAATGCCGGACACGGTTGCGACGTCCATCGTCGTGCCCGCGCTGCCGGAATTTCACGCGCGTTATCCGCAGATCGAGCTGTCGATCGGCATCGGCATCCGCAATGTCGATCTCGTCGGCGAAGGCGTCGATTGCAGCATTCAGCTCGGTGAATTGCCCGATTCGGGTTTGATCGCGCGGCGGCTCGGCGTGCTCGAACAGGTCACGTGCGCCAGTTCCGCCTATCTCGAGAAGCACGGCACGCCGACGAGCCTCGACGAGCTCGCGCAGCATGTCGCGGTGAATTGCGTGCCGGCGAAGAGCGGCCGCCCTGCGGACTTCGAGTTCGACGTGGATGGCAAGCCTTTCACCGTGAGCATGCGCGGTTTCGTGCAGGTTGCCGATGAGCACGCGTACCTCGCGTGCGGGCTCGAAGGGCTCGGCCTGATTCAGCCGCTCTCCATCGCGGCGCAGCCCTATCTGCGCTCCGGGCAACTGCGCGAGGTCCTCCCGCAATGGAAATCGCCGCCGCTGAAGGTGTCGGTCGCGTTCCTGAAGAGCCGGCAGGCGACGCCGCGCGTCTCGGCTTTCGTGGAATGGCTCGCGCAATTGTTCGAGCGATCGCAACAGATGGACGACACGCTCACGAGCCTCTATCGCGCGGCACGGCGGCGGCCCGAGGAGACGGCCGACGCCTGAGCCTCCGGTCCCGGTCTAGCGGACGGGCGTGGCTGCGTCCTCGCCCACTACGGTATTCCACTTGCGCACTTCCCAGCGTTCCACGAGCTGGTTGATCACATACGGATCGTTACGCGCGAACGTTTCGGCGGCGGCCGGCGAGTCGCCTTGGAACAGTAGCATCGCGCGATCCGCGGGCGCATCGAGCGCGCCGGCGAGCACGATTTCTCCGCGCTCGACCGCTTCCCACGCCAGCTTGAGATGCGCATCCCGAAACTGCGCGCGGCGGTCCAGATAATCGTCGCAAAGGTGGTACACGAGCAGATAGTGCATTTCCATGCCTCCAAGAGTTTGCCGTCGCGCCATAGGCCGAACGGCTATCCGATGCAATTCTGCCCCTTTTTAGGGCGCATTTGAGATTCAATCAGAAGCGTCTGATCGTCAATCGTTACAAGATGGCACATCATGCGCGGGTACTCGGATCAGGACCCTCTCATGTATCGCGATCAACCGCCTTGCAACACCTGCGCGAAGCACGATTGCCGCGCTTGCGCGTGGACCTCGCCGCTCGACGCATCGTATAGCAAATTCATTCACGCTCATTCTGTCTTGTCGCTGCTTGCCGTCGCCGCGCGCAACCTCGAGGCAGCGGACGCGAAGCCGTCTTGGTTTGAGGCCGCGAAGACGCGCCTCGCGCGGATTTTTTCGGATTTGTCCGCGCGCTCGCACTGAAAACGAACTGTCAAGCGTTGCAAGCGCCATCTTTAATTGAGTGGCGTACGTACGGCACTTATGTAAAGAAATATCCCGACGACTTTTCAGGATACCTGCACATATAGAATGCGCACGTCATTGCGCCCGCGCTCGGCGTCATAGTAAAAGGATAGGCAGTCGATGAGTATCAATCTGGTTCAGGCGGTCAAGACCGCGATCTCCAGCGAGGTCGCGGACCAGCTATCGCAGAAGTTCGGCATCCCTGCGCAGATCGTGCAGCAATTGGCCGCGCGCACGGCGCCGGGGCTGGTTGCATCGGTCATGGACCGATCGGCCCTCGCCGACGGCGCGCGTTCCGTCTATGCCGTCATCATGTCGCCCGAGGCGAACGCCTTCGTGGCCGAGCAGTTGCGAAACGTCATCACGACGACCGCCGGCCTCAAGCATCTGGAGACGTCGGGCCACCTGCTCGCCTCCCGCGCGACCGGTCAGCGCATCGATGCGCTGACCGACGCCGTATCCGCCGAAACCGGCGTGCCCGTGCAGGCCACGTCCGCGCTCGCGGGCATGCTGTCCGCCATCATGTTCGGCATTCTCAAGCATCACTTTCTGCTATCGCAGGCGAACCTCTCGCACTTGCCTGGCTTGCTGCGCGACCAGATCGGCGAGATGCGCGCGTCGCTCACGCATCATGCCGCGAGCGCCATCGGCCTGGGGAACGTGGACGGTTTCGTAAGCAGCATCGGCGCGCGGCTCGACGCGGTGGGATCGACGCTAGATATCGCCGACGAGCTCGCCCTGCCTGCGGCCACCGTCGCGAGTCATGCTGCGCCGGCACCAACGCGAAGCACCCCGCCGGTTGTGGCGCCGCCGCCCCCGCCCGCGCCGCCCGTTCCACCCGTCTCACCTGCGCCGACGAAGTCCGCGACTATGCGGGCGCCCGTGCGCAAGCCGGCGCCGAAGCGGTCCAACAAGGCGGTATGGCTGCTGTTCGCGGTGCTGGCGGCGATTCTCGCGCTCGTGTATTACCGCGGCTTCACGCACAACCCGAGCGTCGATCTGGCTACGAGCGCGGCAACGACACCCGTATCGACGGTCGCGCAGCCGGCTTCACAGGCCGCGGCATCGATCGATACGGCTTCGACGGCAAACGCCGTTTCGGCCCCTTTCGCCGCGACCGCCGCTCCGAGCGTGGAACCCAGCGCACCGGCCGCAGCAATGAAAGACGCGCAGTTGGTATTTTCGGTCAGCGAAGCAGGCGTTCCCTCCATTCACGCGACGGTGGGCTCGGACGCCGAGAAGCAGCAACTGATTCAGGCGCTGGATCACCGCTTCGGCAAGGGCTACACCGCAGATGTCTCAGTGGCGGCGGGTACGCCCCCGGCCCCGTGGCTCGCGCAACTGAAACAACTGACGCCGCTCATGGCTGTGCCGGGCGCCGAGGCGAAGGTCGTCGGCTCCAAGGTCGAATTGAGCGGCGCTGCGGCCGACGCCAAGCTCGGATGGGCAGAGCGCCTGAAGAACTCACTCGGCGGCATGTTCCAGGTCAGTTCGTTCGACGTCGACAGCGCGGTGGCCAGTGCCACGCAGTCGTTTCGCAACGCGATGAAGACGCTCCTCGCCACCGACGACGCCTGTTCGGGCCAAAAACTGACGGCGGTGCTGGACCTGCAAGTCGTCAACTTTGGCCGGTCGAGCGCGACGGTGCCGGAAGGCGCGGCCTCGACGCTCGGTGAAACGGCGCAGTTGCTCAAGAACTGCGCGGCGAAGGGCTCAATGGTCAACCTCGAAATCGCCGGCTATTCCGACGGCGTCGGCGCGCCGCCGGCGAAGCTGGAGATGTCGAAAGAGCGCGCACAAGCCGTCCGTGCGTTCCTCGTCAAGAGCGGCGTGCCGCCGCAGTCGCTCACTGCGACGGGCTACGGCGACGCGAATCCCGTGGCCGACAATGCGACCGCAAGCGGACGCTTCGCGAACCGCCGGATCGAATTCGTCGTCAAATAAGACGGGTCAGCTTCACGACGAAATGCAAATGCCGTCACGTCCGCGTGACGGCATTTTCTTTTTGGGCAGCGAGTGCAGCGAAAGAGCGGCCGGGGCCGTTCAATTCGGCTTCGCGAAGTCGTTCTCGGCCCACCGCTCCGCGCTAGCCTTGCTCAGCTTGAACGCGGGTGAAACGCGAACATGCGCGAGTTGCGCGCCGAATGCATCCATGGCTTTGAGATCGGCGTATGGATCGTCGTCATCGGGAACGATATCGAGCGTGACCGTGATTTCCTCGCCGCGCACGTCGATGGTGACGTTCTTGTGCAGCATCGCGTGACGCTGCTGCTCATGGCGGCGCAGCACTTCGGACGCCGTCTTCACCAGTGTGCGAAACGCGGCGGCATCCAGCGGCTTGGGGTTCTTCTTGTCGCGGCCCATTGTCCAGGGACCGACGAGCGCGGGTTCCGCCTCGCCCGCCTGAATCATTTCGACGGCCCAGCCGTCGTCGTCTTCATTCTTGATCACCCGTGCTGTCCAGCCGTCGTCTTGCCAGAGCCGGTCTTCGTGAATAGGGTCGTCGGTGGGAGGAAATGCGGAGTCGGTCATCGTGCAATGTTTGTGCGTGAAGCAATGCGACGAATTCTACCCTGCTGGCTTGCGTGGCATCCGGCGTGCTACCCGTTTTGGCCGAACGGCCGATGCCGGGCACTGCCGGCAGCGTCATACTCAAACGCTACCGGCCGTGCTACTTTGAAGAGGCCGGGCCACGCCCGGACGCTACCTGCTAACACGCAGCAAATCACGTCGAGGAGCAACCGCATGCTTGCATTTATCGGTACTTTGATCGTTGGACTGGTCGTCGGTCTTATCGCACGCGCCATTAAGCCGGGCGACGACAACATGGGCTGGATCATGACCATCGTGCTCGGCATTGCCGGATCGCTGGTCGCGGGCTACGTGGGCCGGGCGCTCGGCTGGTACCAGCCCGGACAGCCCGCCGGATGGATCGCCTCGGTCATCGGCGCGATCATCCTGCTCGTCATCTATGGAATGATCCGCGGCCGTCGGGCCTGACTGCGCCGTACCGTCCGAGCCGCGCCCCGCCGCCATCGACGGGGCGTCGTCTCATTGAGTCGGCGTATCGAACGCAATCTCTTCGCCGTTTCGCACCACCCGATTCGGCAGCGCGCCGCCGAGCCAATACGCCAGTTCCGCAGGCCGATTGATTCGCCAGGCCACGAAATCGGCCGCCTTGCCCGCTTCCAGCGAGCCGTGCGAGCACTTCAAGCCGAGTGCCTGCGCCGCGTGAATCGTCACGCCGGCAAGCGCCTCCTCCGGCGTCAGCCGGAACAGCGTGCAACCCATGTTCAACATCATCCGCAGGGACAGCGCCGGCGACGTGCCCGGATTCAGGTCGCTCGCGAGGGCAATCGGCACACCGTGCCGCCGCAGTGCATCGACAGGCGGCACTTGCGTTTCGCGCAGCATGTAGAACGCGCCCGGCAACAGCACGGAGACCGTGCCGGCGCGCGCCATCGCTATGGCGTCGTCCTCCGTCATGTATTCGAGATGATCCGCCGATAAAGCCTGATACTTCGCCGCGAGCGTCGCGCCGCGCAACGACGACAACTGCTCCGCGTGCAGCTTCACCGGCACGCCCAGATTGCGCGCGGCCTGAAACACGCGCTCCACTTGCTGCGGCGAGAACGCGAGATGTTCGCAGAAGGCATCGACGGCATCGACGAGATGCTCGTCCACCAGCGCCGGCAGCATGGTTTCGCAGACATACGCGATGTAATCGTCCGCCCGCCCCGCATATTCGGCCGGCAACGCGTGCGCCGCGAGGCACGTTGTCCGCACGGTGAGCGGCAGCGTGCCGGCGAGACGCCGCGCCACGCGCAGCATCTTGCGTTCGTTCGCCAGGTCCAGACCGTAGCCCGATTTGACTTCGAGCGTCGTCACGCCATCGCGCATGAGAGCGAGCGCGCGGGACCGGGCCGCGTCGAACAATGCGTCCTCGCTCGCTTCGCGCGTCGCCCGAACCGTGCTCGCGATGCCGCCGCCGCGCGCCGCGATCTCCGCGTAGCTGGCGCCTTCCAGGCGCGCCTCGAATTCGCCGCTGCGATCGCCGCCGAAAACGAGATGCGTATGGCAATCGATCAGCCCAGGCGTCACCCAGGCGCCGCCCAAATCGATGTGCTCGCAATCCACCTCGCGCGGCGCGTCGGCGCGCGCACCGATCCACGCAATGCGCCGGGCGTCCGTCAACATCGCCGCGTCTTCGATGACCGAATACTTGCCGCCCGTCATCGTTGCCGCGTGGAAGTGATGCCAGAGCGTGCTCATCGCGCGATCATCGGCAGATCGAGGTTTTGCTCGCGCGCGCATTCGATTGCAGAGTCATAGCCGGCGTCCGCGTGGCGCATGAC
This sequence comes from Caballeronia sp. LZ062, assembly GCF_031450785.1. NCBI lineage: Bacteria > Pseudomonadati > Pseudomonadota > Betaproteobacteria > Burkholderiales > Burkholderiaceae > Caballeronia > Caballeronia sp. LZ062. Next base: position 1,210,599 of record NZ_JARTWB010000001.1, on the reverse strand, counting down.
ACCCGTCGCCGGATCGTTGTGCAGCACGCGTGCAATGCGTGCGTCGGCTTCGCGGCTGCCGTCGCAGACGATCACGACGCCAGCGTGCTGCGAAAAGCCCATGCCGACGCCGCCGCCATGGTGGATCGATACCCACGTCGCGCCGCTCGCCGTGTTCAGCAGCGCGTTCAGCAGCGGCCAGTCGGACACGGCGTCCGAGCCGTCCTTCATCGCCTCCGTTTCGCGATTCGGACTCGCGACGGACCCCGAATCCAGATGGTCCCGCCCGATCACGACCGGCGCGGACAACTCGCCGCTGCGCACCATCTCGTTGAACGCGAGGCCGAGCTTCGCCCGCTGACCCAGCCCGACCCAGCAGATGCGCGCCGGCAAGCCCTGAAAGCGGATGCGCTCGCGCGCCATGTCGAGCCAGCGATGCAAATGCGCGTCGTCGGCGATCAGTTCCTTGACCTTGGCGTCGGTCTTGTAGATGTCTTCGGGATCGCCCGACAGCGCCGCCCAGCGGAACGGCCCGACGCCGCGGCAGAACAACGGCCGGATATACGCGGGCACGAAGCCGGGGAAATCGAAGGCATTCTCGACGCCTTCATCCTTGGCCATCTGGCGGATGTTGTTGCCGTAGTCAAAGGTCGGCACGCCCTGCTCACGGAACGCGAGCATTGCGCGCACGTGTTCGGCCATCGACTGCTTCGCGGCCTTGACGGTCGCCGCCGGATCGCTTTGCGCGCGATCACGGTATTGCGTCCACGTCCAGCCTCGCGGCAAGTAGCCGTTCAGTGGGTCATGCGCGCTCGTCTGATCGGTGACGAGGTCCGGGCGCACGCCGCGCCTGACCAGCTCGGGCAGGACGTCGGCGGCGTTCGCGCACAATGCGACCGACACCGCGCGGCCCTCCGACGTGTAGCGGGCGATACGCGCGAGAGCATCGTCGAGATCGCTGGCTTGTTCATCGACATAACGCGTTTTGAGACGGAAGTCGATGCGGCTCTGCTGGCATTCAATATTCAGCGAGCACGCACCCGCGAGCGTCGCGGCGAGCGGCTGCGCGCCGCCCATCCCGCCGAGCCCGGCCGTGAGCACCCAGCGCCCCTTGAGATTGCCGCCGTAATGCTGCCGTCCCGCCTCGACGAACGTCTCATACGTGCCCTGCACGATGCCCTGACTGCCGATATAGATCCAGCTTCCCGCCGTCATCTGGCCGTACATGGCGAGACCTTTCGCGTCGAGCGCGTTGAAGTGCTCCCAGTTCGCCCAATGCGGCACCAGATTCGAATTCGCGATGAGCACGCGCGGCGCGTTCTCGTGCGTGCGAAACACGCCGACCGGCTTGCCCGACTGGATCAACAGCGTCTCGTCGGCTTCGAGCCGCTTGAGCGTCTCGACGATCTTGTCGTAGCAGGCCCAATCGCGCGCCGCCCGGCCGATGCCGCCGTAGACGACGAGTTCGTTCGGATTCTCGGCGACGTCCGGGTCCAGGTTATTCATCAACATGCGCAGCGGCGCTTCGGTCAGCCAGCTTTTCGCATTGAGCTGGGCGCCGCGCGGCGCGCGGATCTGGGTATCGCGAATACGGGAGGACGACGTCACGGTGGCTCCTGCGCTCGGGCATTGAGTGGTTCACCGCATGTTCTTGTATATACAACTTGCGTTGTATTGGGGAAATCCCGACGTCGCGCAGCGCTGCGGCAGCGCAAGCTGTATAGACAGGATGCAACGAGGATTTAAAAACGAATCGACTCCGCGATTTTTGTCCGCGTTTTTTGGCCGGTTAATGTGAGTCGCATTACGGTCAATCGAAACGACGCAACATGAGCACACTCGAAGCCTTTCACGCAATCGTCACGGACGAAAATGCGCCGCAGATCATCCGCGATCACGTCGTGGATGCGCTTCAATATGCGCTTCGCAATCAATCGGGTTATTTCACGCGAAAGGAACTGCAATGGCTCGCGCAATGGGACGACACGCGCATTCCGATTGCGGCGGAAAAGATTCTGAATGGAATGACGGCGGCGTAATCCCGGCCGCCCAGAACGCGTTGATTATCAGTGCGTGTTCATGGCGCGCGCGCGCCGCTCGAAGTCGATGGCAACGGCCTGCGCCGGCTCGGACAAACACTGCACGAAGCTGACGACCTCCGGATCTTTGACGAAGCTCGCGGCAGAGCGCGCCGCCAGAATGGCCGAGCTGTCCTGCGGCCGCGCAACGAGAAAGCCCTGCACGTAATCGACGCCGATTTCCTGCAATGCACGCAGCGTGTCGATATCCTCGACCCACTCCGCGACGCTTCGCATGCCGAGATTGCGCGCCAGCGCGACAATTGCCTCGACAATCGCGATATCCGCCGGATGCTCGCACATGGACCGCACGAATTCGCCGTCGATTTTCAGCGCATCCGCCGACAGCGACTTCAGATATTTGAACGACGTGTAGCCCGCGCCGAAATCATCGAGGGCGATCTTGCCGCCCATTTCGTGGACGCGCGCGATGAAACGCTGCGTGTTTTCGAGATCGTGCAGCGCGACGCTTTCGGTGATCTCGAGACACAAATAATGCACGACGGACGGATGCCGCGCGAAGAGCGCAAAGATGTCCTCCATGAACTGCTCGTCGTTGAGCGAGCCGCCAGACAAATTCACGCAGATGAACTGCGTGTTCTTTAGTTCGTGGCGATGCGTCTCGATCCATTCGAGCAGCGTAGAAATCACCCAGCGGTCGATAGCCGCGATGTTGCCCGACTCTTCCGCCGCGACGATAACCTTGCCGGCCGGCAGCGTGGTGCCGTCGGGCGCGCGCATCCGCAGCAGCACTTCGAAGTTCAGCGACTCATTCGGCGCGCGCAGCGACATGATCGGCTGCATCACGAGAAAGAGGCCCGGCGGCAGGCGATTGCGGCCCAGCGTCTCGACGAGTTTCAATTCTTCCGCGCGCTCCTCGAACGCCGCGGCGCCCTTGCGATACGTGACCAGATGCGTATGCGCGACCTTCTTCGCTTCGCGGCACGCGCGGTCGGCGTGGGAGAGCGCGTCCTGCACGCGCACGCCCTGCGAACATTCCACGAGTCCGATCGACGCCTTCACCTGGAATGCGCGATTGCCGACCTGGTACGGCGCGTCGCTCAGAATGGAGATCAGTTCGCGGCACTGCGCGATGGCGTCTTCGATGGACGTATCGTTCATCACGCATACGAACTCGTCGCCGCCGATGCGGCCAACGGGATAGCTGCGCGCGAAATGCGCTCGCGTGCGCGCGGCGACCTGCCGCAAGACCTCGTCGCCGCAGCGATGGCCGAAGAGATCGTTGACCAGCTTGAAGCGGTCGAGATCGACATAGGCCAGCGCCCACGGCAGCGATTCCTCGCTCTGCGCGGCGATGGCTTTCTCGACGCCGCGGCGATTCAGCGAGCCGGTGAGCGGATCGTGCTCGGCGAGAAAGCGCAAGCGCTCGACGGCCTTCGAACGTTCGGTCGTGTCCTGCAATGAACCTTCTATCCATCCGTTCGAGCGAATGGCCTTGAGCAAGTAGCGCCGCTCGCCGGTGCCGCGTTCCACCGAACCGCTCATTTCCAGTTCGCCGTCGCTGCCTTTGGACGCCAGCGCCTGCAACGCGCCCCACGCGCCCGGCTCGAAGTAATCGTGCCAGTGACGCAGCTTGTATTCGGCCTTTTGCAGATCGAGCATCGCGCGCAAGGCGGGGTTCGTGCGCACGAAGTGGCCTTTCTCATCCAGCGTGAAGAGTCCGATGGGCGTGACTTCGTACGTGTTGCGCAGTTCCATCTGCGCCTGCCGGCGGAAGTCGCGCTCGGCGCGCATCTGCTCGGCGATGGCGAACGCCGCCATCATGCTCGACGACAGGGCGGCCATGACCGTATTCACGCCGCCCAGCAGCACCTTGAGTCCGAAAGCAGCGCCCAGCACTTCCGAGAAGGTGGCGAAGAGCACGATGGCGAGCGACGCCACGTACCACAGCACCGTCCGCGAGCGGGCCATCCACACGAGGCGCACGAGGAAGAACACCAGTACGCAGATGCCGAACGCCGCGGTGATCCATAGCGTCGGGATGAAGAGCGAGTAAGGCAACGCGAGCGCCGCGGCGAGCAGCACGACGCCGACGTATTGAATGACACGCAGCAGCCATCGATAGCCGACGACCCGCAGTTCGCGACGGAACAACTGCGCAAAGAGCGCGGCGGTGAGCAGGTAGTACGCGGCGAACGTGATCTGCCGCAGCGGCATCATGAAGTCCGGCGGCAGCATGCGGCCGAGCCATTGCATGTCCCAGCCCATGGCGTTCGCGCATAACCGCAGATTGCCGACGAGCCATACCGCGAAAATCACGTAGGTCCACTCGCGATTGATGAGCGCCGTGACGAAGACGAAGACGGCGAGCGTCAGAAGGCCGCCCGCGATCAGCCCGGAGCTTTCCTGGAAGTCGAGCGCGGAACTGCGCAGGCCTTGCCACTTCCAAGCCTGCACGATGATCTGCGCCGGGCCGGAGTACGTGCCGCGGCAGAGAATGGTCTCGGGTTGCGCGAGCCGTCCCGCCTGGATGAAGAAGCCCGCCTTGACGGGGTGCATCGCGCCGCTCACCGAATCCCGGTCGGCGCGGCCGAGCGGGCGCAAGGTCGCTGCGTCCCAGCAAGCAAGCGTTTGCGCGTGACGCGACGGTAATTCCACGGCGGTCGTCAGTTCGCCCCCCATCGGCGGCGCGCTGAACGTGAACCAGATCGGCTTCTCGGAGAGATGCGTGCTGTAACGGGACACGGGCGCGGCGCCGCTCAGCGCCGTGAGTGCTTCGGCGGGCCGCAGCTGATCGCCTTCATCGGCGAGGACGCGCAGTGGCAACGGGATCGCGCCGCGCGATTCGTACTGGCGCGGCAGGAAGTAAAGCGTGGCGATCGTGCCGAGCGCGATGAGAAACGGCACGGCGTAGACGGCGACCGCGTAGAGCGCGTCGTCGATCCACGAGCCGCTTCGTTTGAATCTCGATAAGGAAGCTGGAATAACCGACGCCATACCTGGACAACCCCCGTTCACGCCGCCAGCGCCCCGCCGCGCCGGTATTGGCGAACAGCGGGACGGCAAACCGCCACCGCTGCCTTTTGGCCAACCGGACCGCGCCGGGGTCCGGTTAATTGCTTTTACCTTCGTTGGTGCATGCTGAAACGGCGACGCCATTAACGGCCATAAGCCATCAACGGTGCCTCCGGGCATCCTACCGGTTCCCAATCAAAAGATAAATCGACAGATTGCAAATCGATGTCTGGGTGATGCGTGTTCACCATATAGTTGAATAACGGATGACGCGCTTCCTCCCAACGCTGCCGCGCGACAGCCACTTCTTTCGCCAGCACTCGGTGCGGTAAACCACCGACATGCGACATCGGCAGAAACTCGTTCGCGCCGAAAACATCGCGGAAAAGCATTGCCTCGTATTCGCGGTCGAGCGGCGAACGCGCGGTGATGACCATCCAGTCGATCTCGTGCATTTCGCAGAACATCCACAACGCCTTGCATAGCGCCACCTTTACCACGCGCCCGACCATGCCGCCCGCGACACCCAGCCGCGTCGCTTCCGCAAGGCGGCTCGTCGCGAGATGATCCGGCAGCGTGATCGACTGCTCGACCGCGAGCGGTCCGTAAGCGTTCGTTTGGATGCGCATGGTGCCGAGCGGCGCGCCGTCGAGCTTCGACTCGGCGAGCAGCACGGCCGTCCCCGGATCGCGATCGGAATGTTCGATCGCCATTCTCTCTGCGAACTCGGGCAAATGCCGTCCGTAAGCAGAACGTCGAATGCTTACCGCTTTTTGCAGGCCCTCGTCATCCCGGACGATACGAATAGTAAACGGCATGCGCTCGGTTTTCTGAAGCGAGGGCACGACCGTGAGCGTCGGGCGAAGCGTGTTGTCGAATTGGTTTGCTTGTTTGACGGCGGCGTGATTGGCAAGGTCCAGACGGTCCATTTGTTAAACCCCATTTTCTCGGCGATTAGAAAGTGCCGCGTCATGAGGGCGGATTAGGTAGGTAGGACCCTCATGCGGCGTGTCGAGCCTCTCACGAAGTCAAAGAACGGGGTGCGCGCTTGCCGCTGTTACGGAGCAACTTTTGGGCTATATCGGTGGAATATGTCTTCTACAAGCGAACTTATTACCGGTAGGCATTCGATCTTGAATAAGCCAACGCCGTACGGAAATAAGATCGCGCACAAAAATGGTGAACCGGAACGAGGGCAAGGAGAAGCAAACCCCGCGCAAGAGGCAATTCGAAGAATAGCCGTCTGAATAGAAATAGGACACAACTCTTAAGCAGTCACCAAAATAAAAATAACCCACGGAAACGTTTGCTTGAGCACTTGTAAGTCGATGCGCCGCGCAAAAAAAACGCGGATGCGACCGCCGGGCCGGCATCCGCGCTTTCGCGCACGAACATCATGCGGTGTCAGTCTTCTTCGTCCAGCCAGGGAATGTCGACGTCCGTGATGAACGCGACCATCGCGAGCGGCCGTCCCTCCTGGCGGCCGAGGTTGCCGTCTGCACGCTGCCACTCGCAGCGGAACACGGTGCCCGGCGTATCGGCGAGCAGCGTGACCGTGCGGATCTCGTCCGGGTCGTTCTCCTCCACCGGGCCGTCCAGCGAGACGAGCAGTTGCTGCGGCCACACGCCGTCGGCGGGATCGTAGATCTTGTCGCCATCATGGATGACGACGTGCGCCTCGACGCCGATGGTCGCCGATGCCTCGACGATCATCTTGCCGAGCGCGCGCAGCACCGCGGTGGCGCGGCTCGAGTTGGCCTGGCGGATGGCGAGATCGCCGCGTGTCAGCGCCTGCTCGAGTTTGGGATTGGTTTTCTGTTGCGCCATCGATGTCTCTCTTGAAGTTCGCATGCAGCGTTCGACGAGCCGCGCACCGGGTTAGTTGCAGCGCGATCGTATCACCGCACCATCAAAGATAGGTCGCGGGACGTGGCCCGGCAAATCCGGCGCGCGCCCCGCACGCGCTCAAGTTCGCATCACGCACGCCGATAACGTGTTCATCCTATTTCACGTTCGTACCGCCGCCGTGCTGCCGTTCTCCGACCCGTGTGCCATCCTGTGCGCGTCCTCGTCCGCATTGCGCGACGAGCGCGCGCCGCGCGACCGCGTGGCGTGCTGATGCGGCGCGCCGAAGTCGTCGACGGCATCGCGCTCTCGACGCATGTCCAGCCCATCTTCAGCCTGCCACATCAACGCGAGATCGGCTACGAGGCGCTTCTGCGCGGAAAAAAGCTAGCAAACGACGCGCCGTTGACCGACGAGCCGCTCGTCGGCCCATTCGACCTGTTCGGCCGCGCGATCGTCGCGGGAACGGTGGCGGAGCTGGACCGCCTGAGCCATATCACGCATCTCCAGAGCGCCGCCGCCTTTCTGCCGGCTGCGCAATGGCTTTTCATCAACATGAACCCGGCAACTTTCACGGACCACGGCTACGCGCGGCAGTTCGCGGCGCGCACGCGCGAGGCCGGGCTTGCGCCGGAACAGCTCGTGATCGAGGTGCTGGAATCGGGCGGGACGGACGTCGAACGCCTTGCCGGCGCGACGCGTGCGTTTCGCGCGGAAGGCTTTCTCGTCGCGGTGGATGACTTCGGCGCTGGCCACTCCAACGTCGACCGGCTGCTGACCATGCGGCCGGACATCGTCAAGCTCGACCGCAGTCTCGTGCGTCTGCCGAACGGCCCGAAACGCACGCACCTGAGCGACTGGGTGCTGCCGAAGCTCGTCGATCTGCTTCATCAGTCGGGCATGTTCGTGGTGGCGGAAGGCATCGAGACGCGCGAGGATCTTCTGCTCGCCGCGCGGGCAAACGTGGATTTCGTGCAGGGCTATCTTCTCGGCAAGCCTGCGGAAGGGCTGTCGCCGGCCAGTGCGGCCACCGCGCTGATCGAGGAGGCGTTCGACACGCTCGCGCAGACGCGCCGCAGCGAGCGCCTGACGCGCGATCTGCTGCTGATGCCGTACCGCGCGGGCCTCGCTCAGGCGGCGCGGCGTCTGGCGGGCGGCGCGAGCGGCGAGTCCGCGTGCGCCGAAATCCTTGCGCTACCGAGCACGTTGAGCTGCTTCTTTCTCGACGAAGCCGGCCGCGAGTACATGCCCGCCTTGGCCGGCGCGTGCGCGACTCGACGCAGCGAGCGTTTCGCGCCGATTGCGGACCCGTCGAGCGGCCGCTGGGACAACCGCTCCTATTTCGTCGATGCCTGCGCGCAGCCGCAGCAGGTCATCACGTCCGCGCCGTATCTTTCGGTGACGGGCACGTCGCTGTGCGTGACGCTCGCCATCGCGATACGGCGCGGCGAGCGGACGATCGTCTCGGGAGTAGACCTGGACTGGCGGCGCCTCGACGAGGCCGCGCGCACGCCGCTGCCCTGACTGCCGGCGCTGCGCGCACTCACGCGTCCTTGACCGCTTCGCGAGCGCCTGAAATGCGCCGCCACGTTGCCCGCTTCGAAGCACTCGCGGCGTCTAGCCGAAGCCGCCCGCACGCCGCTGGCCTGACTGCCGGCGTCACGCTCGCTCACGCGTTGCGAATCGCGTCCGCAAGCGCCTGCGCGCCCGCCCGCAGCGCGACGACATTGCCCGGCTCGAAAGTCCAGTGTCCCGCGCCGCTCACGACGGCCAGCCCCGCGCCCGGCCAGTGCGCCGCGAGCGCGACCGCCTGGTCCGCCGGACACACCATGTCGAAGCGCCCGTGAACGATACGGCACGGCAGATGCGCAATGCGCGCCACGCGCGGCAGCAGCGCCTCAGGCGGCAGTTCCTGCGCCATGTAATGACGTTCGAGCAACGCCATGGAAACCGCGGCGGCATTGGCTTCGGCGCTCGGCCGCTTGTCCTCGTCGGCGGGTTCGGAGGCGGGCTTGTTGACCACCGACAGCGTCGTTTCGTACAGCGTCCAGGCGCGCGCGAGCCGTGCGCCCGCCTCGTCGAAACGCGCGAGCGGCGCCTCGGTCAGCGTCAAAATGTCCTGCGCGTTCGCCGGGCGCTGCCCGCAGGCGGCTTCGATCGCGTCGAGAAACGCGCCATGCGCATCCGGAAACACACGACGCACGTCCCACAGGAACCAGTCGATGTCCTCGCGGCGCGCGAGAAAGACGCCGCGCAGCAGAAAGCCCGTGCAGCGTTCGGGATGCGCGACCCCGTAGGCAAGGCCGAGCGTCGTGCCCCACGAACCGCCGAAGATCGCCCATCGCTCGATGCCGAGGGCAGCGCGCAACTTTTCCATGTCGCCGACAAGCGCGTCGAGCCCGTTGTGCTCCAGCTTCCCGAACGGCTTCGACTTGCCGCAGCCGCGCTGGTCGAAGAAGACGACGCGCCACGCGTCCTGATCGAGCACTTCCGCCCATTTGACGTTCATCGCCCCGCCGGGGCCGCCGTGCACGACGAGCATCGCAGGCGCATCGCGCGGACCCTGCGCGCGCCAGTAGATCGAATGTCCGTCGCCGACGTCGAGCATGCCCTCGTCGAAAGTCACCGGCAGGTCTTCCATCGCGTCATTCCTCAAAGTGTCGAACGGCGACCATTGTTGCATCCACCGGACGGCCGCGCATGAAAGCTCCCGAAAGTGCGATGCGCTATGCTTCTGCCCTTACCCGCCCTCCATCACTCCGATACCTCAAGCCCGATGCGCCGCACTCTCGTCAAGTGGCTCTTCGCTACCTATCTGCTCGGCAGCGGCACACTCTGGTCCATTCTGATCCTGCCGCTCTTTCCGTTCGTCGGCCGCAACGGACGCTACTGGCTTGCGAAGCTGTGGTGCCGCGCGATGGTCGCGATGATGCGCGTCATCGCCGGCGTGACGTGCTCCGTGGAAGGCCTGGAGCATCTGCCCGAGGGACCGTTCATCATCCTGAGTCGCCACGAATCGACGTGGGAAACGCTCGCGTTCATGGCGCTCTTCCCGCGCCGCATCAGTTTCGTTTTCAAGCGCGAATTGACGAAGATTCCGTTTTTCGGCTGGGTGCTGCGCGGACTCGATATGGTGAGCCTCGATCGCGGTTCGATCCGGCAGGCGCATCAGGCGGTCACGCGCGAATGCGCGGCGCGGCTAAAAAAAGGCGATGCGGTCGTCATTTTTCCGGAAGGCACGCGCGTTGCCCACGATGCGCCGCTCAAGCTCGCGTCCGGCGGCGTGCGGCTCGCGTGCGCGACGAAAGTGCCGGTCGTGCCTGTCGTCCATGACGCCGGGAAAGTGTGGCCCGCGAAGGGCTGGCCCGACCACGGCGGGCATATTCGCGTGATCGTCACGCCCCCGTTGCCGATGGCATGCGAGATCCCGCAGGAGTTGAACCGGCTCGCGCAGAACCAGATGGACGAGGCGCTCGCCGAACTGCGTTAGTACAGCGGGCGTTTCTTGGCTGCGCACAGCCGATTCACCGCCGAGAGCAGCGTTTCCATGTCCACCGGCTTGCGCAGGTAGCCGTCATAGCTCACGAATGCCGGCGGGTTCGGATGCCCGGAGATCATCAAGAACGGAATGTGCGCGAGCGACGCGTCGTTCTTCATCGTCTGACAGAGCAGCGCGCCGCCCAGACCGGGCATCATCCAGTCGGAAACGACGATATCTACCGTTTGCTCACCCAGTATCGACAAGGCCCGGTTGCCGTCGAACGCACATAAGACGTTGCAATCCTCTCCCTGCATGCATAAGGTCCAGGCTTCGATGGTGGTCGGGTCGTCGTCGACGAGAAGTACGGTCTTCATGGTGCGAACGGTGCGGGCATGGGTTGGATGCGAAAACGAGGGCCGGGCGGCAGCGAGTGATTGACCGTGAACGTTTGCTTTCGATGCCGCGATTCCGCCATTTCCGCCCTTTCGTCATAGTATTTTGTTCCCGCAAAACTTGCGCGGTAAATGCTGCCTGAGCAAGCAGCGGGCCGCGCGGACGCTTCGGTCATTTGCTCGCGGCGCGCGTGCGCCCGGCCTCGCGGATGGCATCGACCAGCGACTCCTCGACGGCCGTGCGGGCCGCGTCGTTGCGGCGGATGAGGCCGATGGGCTCGTCGGTGCCGGCAAACGGCATCGGAAGCGCGACCAGCAGGCCGAGCGCGATGTCGTGCTCGATCGCGCCCGCTGGCACGAACCAGACCGCGTCGTTATGAAGCGCGAGCGAGCGCCCGAGCGAGACCGACAGCGTTTCGACGAGCGCGGTGAGCGCGTGCGCGCCGAACGCGGTCAGCATGCTCTCCGCCGATTGACGGATGAGCGTGCCAAACGGCGGCACGACGATGGCAAAGCGCGTCAGCAGCGCGGGCGTCAGGGGCGTCTCGAACGCGAGCGGATGATCGCGGCGCACCGCCACCGCCAGCGGCTCGCGATAAATCTGCTCGAACGACAGCCCGTGCATGGCCTCCGGCTCCGAGAGCCGGCCGATGACCAGATCCACTTCGCCTGCCTTCAAACGGTCCAGGAGCGGCGCGTTCGAGTCCGTGTGAACGCTCAGCGACACGGCCGGCCACTGTTGCCGGAACGCGGCGAACGCGGGTGGCAGCAAAGCATTCGCGACGGTCGGCAGCACGCCGATCGACACCACGCCCGGCACGTCGCCGCGCTCGCGCAGCAGCATGTCGACGCCCTCGCGCAGCGATGCCACGCACGCACTCGCGTGCGGCGCGAAAAGCCGCCCTTCGCGCGTGGGCACCGCGCCGCGCCGCCCGCGCTCGAAGAGCCGCACGCCTAGAATGGATTCGAGTTCGCCGATGGTCTTCGAAACGGCCGGTTGCGTGATGGAGAGACTGTCGGCGGCGCGCTGCACGCTGCCGAGTTGCGTCACGGCCAGAAAACACTGCAAATGGCGGAACTTGACGCGCGTATTGGTGAAGTCCGTATCCATGAAGAGCCGTTATGGTTAGACGCACAAAACGTCATTTTCCATAACTCGGCGCGTTCGTTAAAGTAGTCGCCAGAAATATCCTATTCACGTCACATCATCAGGAGACAGTGACATGACGTCCCCCATTCTCACGCCGCGCGACTGGGAATCGCACCCGCCGTACCTGTCGCCGGGCTACCGGTCGTCGGTGTCGCGCAGTCCTTCGCTGCCGCTCATTCCGCTCAAAGAAAACCTGCGCAACCGCCGCGTGCCCGTATACGGCGCGGACGACCTCGGCATTTACGACAACGACCTCACGCGCAATGCAGCGAAGAACGGCGCGCCGCTCGGCGAGCGCATCATCGTGACAGGCCGCGTGCTGGATGAAGGCGGGCGTCCCGTGCGCAACACGCTCGTCGAAGTGTGGCAGGCGAACGCCGCCGGACGCTACGTGCACAAGGCCGACCAGCACGACGCGCCGCTCGACCCGAACTTCCTCGGCGCGGGCCGCTGCCTGACCGACGATCAGGGCCGCTACCGCTTCATGACCATCAAGCCGGGCGCGTATCCGTGGGGCAACCATCCGAACGCATGGCGGCCGAATCACATCCACTTCTCGCTCTTCGGCGAATACTTCGGCTCTCGCCTCGTCACGCAGATGTACTTCCCGGGCGACCCGCTGCTCGAACTCGATCCGATCTTCCAGGGCATTCCGGAACACGCGCGCCATCGCCTGGTTTCGCGCTTTTCCATCGACACGACGCAGGAAAACTACGCGCTCGGCTACGAATTCGACATCGTGCTGCGCGGCCCGGACGAGACCCCGACGGAGTGATCATGACGACCCTCAAGCAAACACCTTCGCAGACCGTCGGACCGTATTTCGCATACGGCCTCGTGCCGGAACAGTACAACTTCGACCTGAAGAGCCTTTTCACGGCATCGGCGGCGGACCGCGAAGTGCCGGGCGAGCACATCGCCGTCGTCGGCAACGTGTTCGATGCAGAAGGCAAGCCCATCGGCGATGCGCTCATCGAAGTCGCGCAGGCCGATGCGAACGGCCGCTACGTGCAAAGCGCGGAAGAAGCGCGCGAATCGGGCTTTCGCGGCTTTGCGCGCGTCGGCACGGGCACGGACCCGAAGCTGCGCTTTATCGTGGATACCGTGAAGCCGGGCGCAACCGCCGACGATTCCGCGCCGCATCTCGACGTGATCCTGCTGATGCGCGGCATGCTGCTGCATTCGTACACGCGCATTTACTTCGACGATGAAACCGAAGCAAACGCGAAGGACACCGTGCTGCAAAGCGTGCCGGCCGAGCGCCGCCACACGCTGATCGCGAAGCGCGAGCCGGGCACGTCCTCGACCATTTACCGTTTCGACATGCATCTGCGCGGACCGAACGAAACCGTGTTCTTCGACCTGTAATCGCTGTAAGCCGCAAAAAAGGCGTCCGGCACTGCGCTATAGTGTCGGACGCCTTTCGTTTTTATCGCATTCCCGCCATGACCGACGCCGCCAATCCCAGCCCGCTGTACGTGAAGCTCCTCGCCGAAACCGCGCAGATCGGCTGGTCGGAACTCGAACGCTTCTTCGCGAAGGGCGTGCTGATCTGGGTGAAGCGCGACCTGGATCTGGTGAGTGTCGCGGAAGCCGTTGCGAGCGACGACACGAAGCAGGTCACGCAATGGCTATCGGCCGGACTTGTGGAGCGCGTGCAAGCCGAAACAGCCGCCGACCTCGCCGCCCGCGATCCTGAGTTGTGGGCCGTGGTCGTCTCGCCGTGGGTGTGCGTGCAGGAACGCGGCGACTGATCAAGCGCTGCGGATCAGGCGCGAGCCCAGTCGGTCCAGAGCACGACGAGAATCGTCATCAGCGCCGGGCCAATGAAGAGCCCGAGCAGCCCGAACGTCTCCGCGCCGCCCAGAATGCCGAAGAGCACGAGCAGAAACGGCAGGCGCGTCGAGCCGCCGATCAGCACGGGCCGCACGAAGTGCTCGGAGACGAATACCACGACGAGTCCGAAGATCGCCACGCCCGCCGCCGCGATCATCGACCCCTGTGCGAGCAGCCACAGCGCCGAGCCGAGAAAGACGATCGGCGCGCAGAACGGCAGCATCGCGGCGACCGCCGTCAGCATGCCGAGCAGCGTGGCGTGCGGCACGCCGGTCACGGCATAGGCAATACCGAGCAGCGCGCCCTCGCCCAGGCCTACGACCACCAGTCCGACGACCGTGCTGCGCACCGAATCGGCCATGCGCTGCACGAGCGCCGCGCCGTCCGCGCCGAACGCGCGCCGCGACCCGGCAATCAGCTGCCTGCCGATCTTGGCGCCCGCCTGAAAGATGAAGAAAAGCGTCATCAGCATGAAGCCGAAGAGCACGAGGACGTGCACGACGCGGCTGCCGAAATGCCGCGTCATCGCCACGAACGTCGCGCTATGCAGGTTTTTCACCGCAGGCGACGACTCCAGCGGCGTCGCGAGATTGGCCTGCCACCAGTGCGCGACCTGTTGCGCGCCGGTCGGCAGCCACTGAACGAACGCGGGCATCGGAATGCCGGTGCGCAGGACGTCGTGGAACCATTGCAGCAGGTCGTGCGCTTCGTCCGCCGTCTGCGCCGCGACAACGGCGAACGGCACCACGAAGAGCAAGCCGACCGCGAGCGTCAGCAGCACCGCGAGCAGCGTATGACGCTGCCGGAACACGGGACGCTGCTCCAGCCAGCCGAACGCGGGCCACAACGCGATGGCGATCACGATAGCCCACACGACAGCCGGAATGAACGTGCGCGCGGTATAGAGCGCGATCACCACGAGAACGGTATAGAGCACCGCCGACGCCGCGCGCTGCATCCTGCGCGTGCGATCGGCCGCTTCAGCCGCGTTGGGCGTGTTCTCGGTGCGCGAAGAAATCGCCATGAAAGGGAGCCTCTGAAGGAATCGACAATAAGCGAAAGCGATAGAGCCGCGAGCATTGTAAGCGCACGATTCGTTCCACTTCGCGTCGACGAATTGATGCAACGTTCTTTACAAACGAACGCTCTGTCCTCCCTATAATCGCGGCTCGGGCATCAACGCGAGAATCTCGGAATGGTCGGCAAAGGCTTACTGGCGGTTGGAGCATGTACCTCGCTCGTGCTGTTGACGGGCTGCGGCACCAAGCTGGACCGCTCGACGGAAGAGCGGCTGAATGCGCAATACGGCATCGCCATGCAGCAGGTCAACGGCGGCGTCGAGATGCGGCTCCCGGAAGTCGCGCTTTTCGATGTGGACGAAGCGGAGATTCGCCGCGGCAGTCTGCCGGCGCTGGACCGCGCGGCAACGGTGCTCAAGCGCAGCATGCGGCCCGTGCTGATCGAAGGTCACACCGATAACGACGGCACGCTCGCCTACAACAGGACGCTTTCTCAGGCGCGCGCCGAAGCAGTCGCGCGCGCGCTGATCGCCCGCGGCGTGCCGGCCGAGCGCCTCACGACGAAGGGCGTGGCGTATCTGCGGCCCATCGCCAGCAACGACACGCCGCAAGGCCGCGCGATGAACCGGCGCGTCGAGATCCTCGTGCGGGCGGAGAGCGAAGAAACGCTGCTCGGCCGCCCGCCGAAGAAGAAGCGCTAGGCCGGCTGCGCTTCGAGCACCAGCAGTTGGGAACCATCGGCGACCTGATCGCCGACATCGAAGAGAATCTCGCCGATTTTGCCCGCCGTCGGCGCGACGATGGTGTGTTCCATCTTCATCGCTTCCATCACGATCAGCGGCGCGCCTTTCTCCACCGACGCGCCCGCTTCCACCAACACCGCGATGACCTTGCCCGGCATCGGCGCGGTCAAACGCCCTTCGTGTTCAGCGTCGCCAGCGTGCGCCATCAGGTTCTGCCACTCGAAAGCGAACGCCGCGCCTTCGTAAAAGACGTGGAACGCGTCGCCGTCCGTGAAGACGTGGCCTTTGATGAGCGCATCGTCGAGTTGAACCGTAAACGACGTTTCTCCTTGATGCGACCAGTCGAAGCGCGCGGTCTTCTCGTCCCATTGCAGGCGCTTTTCACGATCCTTTGTGAAGACAACTTTGAGCGCCTCGTCCGTGTCCACTGCGCGCCAATTCAAATCCTGACTGTAGCCGCCGGCCATGCGCCAGTGCGAAAGCGCATCCCACGGTGAATGGCCGTGCGCTTCGCCGCCTTCCCGCGTGAGCAGCGCGGCGCACGCGAGCGCGAGCGCCTTGCCGCGCGACACCGGCGGCGGCGCAAACAGCGCATCGCGATGACGCTCGATGAGGCCCGTATCCAGTTCGCCTTGCGAGAACGGCTCGCTTCGCACGATGCGTTGCAAAAACTCAACGTTCGTGTGCAAGCCGACGATCTCGCACTGCGCGAGCGCGCGCGCCATGCGAGCCAGCGCATCGCGGCGGTCGCGGCCATGCACGATCAGCTTCGCGATCATCGGATCGTAGAACGGCGTGATCGCGTCGCCTTCGCGCACGCCGCTGTCGATGCGCACGTTGCCATCGAGCGCGAATTCGACTGCTTCGGGCAGCGCCAGATGCTTGAGCGTGCCCGTCGATGGCAAGAAACCGCGCGACGGATTTTCGGCATAGATGCGCGCTTCGATCGCGTGGCCGTTCACGCGCAACTCGTCCTGCTTGAGCGGTAGCGGCTCGCCCGCCGCCACGCGCAATTGCCATTCGACGAGATCGAGCCCCGTCACCATCTCCGTCACCGGATGCTCGACCTGAAGCCGCGTGTTCATCTCCATGAAGTAGAACTGGCCGTCCTGCGTCATGATGAACTCGACCGTGCCCGCGCCGACGTAATTCACGGCGCGCGCAGCCGCAACGGCAGCTTCGCCCATCGCGCGGCGCGTTTCATCGGAGAGGCCGGGCGCGGGCGCTTCTTCCAGCACTTTTTGATGACGCCGCTGCACGGAACAATCGCGATCGAAGAGATACACCGCGTTGCCGTGCGTGTCCGCGAAGACCTGCACTTCGACATGTCGTGGACGCAGCAGATACTTCTCGATCAACACGCGGTCGTTGCCGAAGCTCGACGCCGCCTCGCGCTTGCACGACGCGAGCGCCTGCATGAAGTCCTCGCTGCGCTCGACCACGCGCATGCCCTTGCCGCCGCCGCCCGCGCTCGCCTTCAGCAGCACCGGATAGCCGATGCGGTCCGCTTCGCGTTGCAGCAGTGCCGCGTCCTGATCGTCGCCGTGATAACCGGGCACCAGCGGGACAGATGCGGACTGCATCAGCGCCTTCGCGGCGGCTTTCGAACCCATTGCGCGGATCGCTTCTACCGGCGGTCCGATGAATACGATGCCCGCCTGTTCGCACGCATTGGCGAATGCTTCGTTCTCCGAAAGAAAACCATAGCCGGGATGAACGGCCTGCGCGCCGGTCGCCTTCGCGGCATCGACAATACGCTCGATGAGCAAATAGCTCTCCGACGCAGCCGATCCGCCGACATGCACCGCTTCGTCGCAGACATCGACGTGCTTGGCTTCCGCGTCCGCGTCCGAATACACGGCGACGCTCGCCACGTTCAGGCGCTTCGCCGTCGCCGCCACGCGGCATGCAATTTCGCCGCGGTTCGCAATCAGTATCTTGTTGAACATGGGCATCACATCCGGTTACATGCGGAACACGCCGAAGCGCGTGTCTTCGATAGGCGCGTTCATCGTCGCGGCGAGTCCCAGGCCGAGCACGTCGCGCGTCTGCGCCGGATCGATCACACCGTCGTCCCACAAGCGCGCGCTCGCATAGTACGGATGCCCTTGCACCTCGTACTGCTCGCGAATCGGCGCCTTGAACGCTTCTTCATCTTCCTTCGACCACGTGCCGCCCTTCTTCTCTATGCCGTCGCGCCGCACGGTCGCGAGCACGGACGCGGCCTGCTCGCCGCCCATCACCGAGATGCGCGCGTTCGGCCACATCCACAGGAAACGCGGCGAATATGCGCGGCCGCACATTCCGTAATTGCCCGCGCCGAACGAGCCGCCGATGATCACCGTGAACTTCGGCACTTTCGCCGTTGCCACCGCCGTGACCATCTTCGCCCCGTTACGCGCAATGCCTTCGTTCTCGTACTTGCGGCCAACCATGAAGCCCGTGATGTTCTGCAAGAACACGAGCGGAATCTTGCGCTGGCAGCACAGTTCGATGAAATGCGCGCCCTTCAACGCGGACTCGGAAAACAGAATGCCGTTGTTCGCGACGATGCCGACCGGATGCCCCCAGATATGCGCGAAGCCGCAGACGAGCGTGGTGCCGTAGCGCGCCTTGAACTCATCGAAAGCGGAATCGTCGACGACGCGCGCGATCACTTCGCGCACATCGAAGGGCTTGCGGGTATCGACGGGAATCACGCCGTAGAGACTCTCCGGCTCGTAACGCGGCGGCAACGGTTCCTTGAGCGCGAGCGTCGGCGCTTTCACGCGATTGAGATTGCCGACGATGCTGCGCGCGATGCCGAGCGCGTGCGCGTCGTTTTGCGCGAGATGATCGACAACGCCCGAAAGCCGCGTGTGAACATCGCCGCCGCCCAGGTCTTCCGCGCTCACTTCCTCGCCAGTCGCCGCTTTCACGAGCGGCGGTCCGCCCAGAAAAATCGTGCCCTGATCTTTCACGATGATCGATTCGTCGCTCATCGCGGGCACATATGCGCCGCCCGCCGTACACGATCCCATCACCACTGCGATCTGCGCGATGCCCTGCGCCGACATGTTCGCCTGGTTATAGAAGATGCGGCCGAAGTGATCGCGATCAGGAAAGACGTCGTCCTGATTCGGCAAGTTCGCGCCGCCCGAATCGACGAGATACACGCACGGCAAGCGATTCTGCTCGGCGATTTCCTGCGCGCGCAGGTGCTTCTTCACCGTGACCGGATAGTACGTGCCGCCTTTCACGGTCGCGTCGTTGCAGACGATCACGCACTCCTGCCCCGCAATGCGCCCGATGCCTGTAATGATGCCCGCGCCCGGCGCTTCATCGTTGTACATGCCGTACGCTGCAAGCTGCGAGAGTTCGAGAAACGGCGTGCCGGGATCGAGCAACTGCGCGATGCGATCGCGCGGCAGCAGCTTGTTGCGCGACAAATGACGGTCGCGCGCCGCCTGCCCGCCGCCTTCCGCAATCTTCGCGACCTTCTCTTTCAGGTCCGCGACGAGTGCTTCGAGCGCGACAGCATTGGTGCGAAACTCCTCGCTGCGCGGATTCAGCTTCGATTCGATGATGGTCATGACGCGCGCCCTTATGCCGTCTCTGCGAACAGTTCGCGCCCGATCAGCATACGGCGGATCTCGCTCGTGCCCGCGCCGATTTCATAGAGCTTCGCATCGCGCCAGAGACGCCCGACCGGATACTCGTTGATATAGCCGTTGCCGCCGAGAATCTGGATTGCTTCGCCGGCCATCCACGTCGCCTTCTCGGCGGTATAGAGAATGACGCCCGCGCAGTCCTTGCGCACGTCGCGCACGTGTCCCGAGCCGAGCGTATCGAGCTGACGTCCCACGGCATACAAATACGCGCGGCACGCTTGCAGCGTCGTATAAAGATCCGCGACTTTGCCCTGAATCAACTGAAATTCGCCGATGGCCTGCCCGAACTGCTTGCGATCGTGGATATACGGCACGACCGCATCCATGCACGCGAGCATGATGCCCGTGGGACCGCCCGCGAGCACGGCGCGTTCATAGTCGAGACCGCTCATCAGCACCTTCACGCCGCCGTTCAACGCGCCGAGAATGTTTTCCTTCGGAACTTCGACGTTCTCGAAGACGAGCTCGCCCGTGTGCGAGCCGCGCATCCCGAGCTTGTCCAGCTTCTGCGCGACGGAAAAGCCCTTCATGCCCTTCTCGACGATGAACGCCGTAATGCCCTTCGCGCCCGCTTCGATATCCGTCTTCGCATAGACGACGAGCGTGTCGCAGTCCGGGCCGTTGGTGATCCACATTTTCGTGCCGTTGAGCACGTAGTGATCGCCCTTTTCGTCGCCGCGCAGCTTCATGCTGACCACATCCGACCCGGCGTTCGGCTCGCTCATCGCCAAAGCACCTACATGTTCGCCGGATACGAGCTTCGGCAGATACTTGCGCTTCTGCGCTTCCGTGCCGTTGCGATGAATCTGGTTCACGCACAGATTCGAATGCGCGCCATACGACAGCCCGACCGACGCCGACGCGCGCGATATTTCCTCCATCGCGACCATGTGCGCCGTATAGCCCATGTTCGCGCCGCCGTATTCCTCGGAGACCGTCATTCCGAGCACGCCGAGATCGCCGAATTTCTTCCAAAGGTCCATCGGGAACTGGTCGGTGCGGTCGATTTCCGCAGCGCGCGGCGCGATTTCCTTCGCTGCGAAGTTGACGAGCGTATCGCGCAACATGTCGATGTCTTCGCCCAGCGCGAAGTTCAGGCCCGGCACGGTGCTCATGGGTGTCTCCTCGGATATGCAGTGGGGTTGGCGTACCCGAACTTGAGCCTGGCTCACAACGGGCATCTACCGATTCGTGGCTTATTTCACGCTCAAATCCGGTAGCCGTCAATAGGGATTTGAGCTACGCTCACATTCGTTCCCGACACTCTTCGGCACGATCATGTCCACGCAATCCACCGGAAACGGCCGCCGGACGCCCACCGGCGTCAAATCTCAGCAGCGCGTGCGCGACATCCTGCAAGCAGGCCGCGATGTCTTCGCCGAAAAAGGCTACGACGCGGCGACCACTGCGGAAATCGCGCTGCGCGCGGGCATTTCGGAGGCGACCGTTTTCAGCTACTTCAGCGGCAAGCGGGCGCTGTGCGCGCGCGTGATCGCGGACTGGTATGACGAAATCATCGATGCGTTCGAGAGCGGCCTGCCGCGCGAAGGCTCGATTCGGCAACAGTTCGCCTTTATCGTGAGAACGCATCTGCGGCTGATGCTCGTCAACGGCACCGGCTTATGTTCGCTGGTGCTGTCGGAAGGCCGCACGAAACAGCATGATTTGTCGGACACGCTGACTGAATTGCAGCGCCGCTACACCGCACCGTTGATGGACGTGCTCGCGCGCGGGCAGACGCTCGGGCAGATACGCGCGGACGTG
The DNA here is from genome assembly GCF_031450785.1 of Caballeronia sp. LZ062. NCBI lineage: Bacteria > Pseudomonadati > Pseudomonadota > Betaproteobacteria > Burkholderiales > Burkholderiaceae > Caballeronia > Caballeronia sp. LZ062. Next base: position 1,189,686 of record NZ_JARTWB010000001.1, on the reverse strand, counting down.
TCGCTGCGTCTGTTGCGCTCGCTCGTCTTCGGGCCGATGGAGCACGTGCTCTGGGACGCGACGCTCGCGAAGCGCCGCCTGAGCCAGGCTCAGATCGAGACGACGGCGGATGAACTGGTGGACGTGTTGTGGGCGGCGCTGCAGCCGCCGAATGCTCGGTTGGCGGCGCTCGCAAGGTTCAGGCAGGATGTGGAGGATGCGTCGCGGCGGTTCGAGGAAAGTGGTCAGGCGCCGGGAGCGGACTCCCCTACTTGACGAACCGCCGCGCGACCCGCGCGAGCATCGGCACGGTGGTCGGCCGCAGCAACCGCGCGTCGTAGCCCGCCATGCGGCGCTCGTTCTCGACCAGACACAAGTCGATCAACGCGCCCACCGACACTTCACCCGCCACCGAATCGCCGACATTCGCGGGGAAATTCGCGTCCTGCGCCGCGCCGCTCTTATCGAAACCACGCGCGAGCGATATGCGATCCCGGATCAGCGAAAGCCACACGCCCGCCGTCTTCAGCAGAAAACCCGGCTTGCGATACCACGGCAAGCTGCGCCGATACCACGCCACCCAGTTCGCGAAGAACAGAATGTGCCGCGCTTCTTCCTGGATCACCGGCTCGAAGGTCTCGACAAGCGCCTCCGGAAAATAGCCCGACTGACGCGCCGCCTCGAAAAGCCCGAACGCGAAGAAACTGTCGATGCACTCGCTGTAACCCGTAAGCATCCACGCGCGCAGCGCATCATCGGGAGCGGGATACGGCGGCTCGGGCGCGAGTTCGATGCCATACGCCTCGACGAGCTTCGACAACACGAGCTTGTGCCGCGCCTCCTCGCCGCCGTTCATGCGCAACGCTTCGTTGAGCAACGGGTCGGCCACGCTCGCCGCATACGTCGCCACGCGAATCGACGCGCGCCCTTCCGTCTGCACCGCGATATCCCAGATCGGCAGCGACGTCACGCGCCTCAGCGCCGCCGCGTCCAGCTTCGGCCACTCGATGACGGCAGGCTTATAAGGATTGTGCGTCGTCAGCAGCATCTCGCAGAACATGCGCTTGTGCATCTCGGAGCCGATCCGAATCCGGCCTTCGGGTCGATAGGTCCAGTTGCGCATCGCATGATCTGCTTCGACTGGACTGAGCGTGTCGGACATATTCGAATAGTGGGCGGCTGCGAGGAACGTTATGCGGATTCTGGCATACAGAACGCACACACGCAGCAATCGGCGCGCGTTCGCTTCAGTGCGAGATCTTTTCGAGCGCCATGTCGCGCGTTCTCGGCCCCAACGATCCGATTGCCGCCATTACGATCAGCATGGCGCCCGCGATGAACACGAACACGCCCGTGGTGCCGAAGCCCTTCAGCACGCCCGCGATGATGAACGACGTGAAGATCGCCGAGAACCGGCTCCACGAATACACGAAGCCGACGGCGCGCGCGCGGATGCTCGTCGGGAAAAGCTCGGCCTGATAGGCGTGGAAACTGTACGACATGATGTTCGACGACAGCGTGAGCCCGACGCCCATTGCAATCAGAAACGCCGCATTCGACGACTGGCTAAAGAGCAGCCCGCACACGATATTGGCCGCCGCCATCGCGACGATGGCCGTCTTGCGTTCGATCTTGTCGGCAATCGCGAGGCCGATCATCGGGCCGATGGGCGCCGCGATGGCGATGATGCTCGAATACATCAGGCTCGACGTCACCGTGATGCCCTGCTTGATCAGAAGCGTCGGCACCCAGTTCGCGAAGCCGTAGAAACCGACCGTCTGAAACACGTTGAAGATGATCATCATGGCGGCGCGCTTGCCGTAGGGCGCGCGCCACATGCGGGCGAACGCGCCGCCTCGTGCGTCTTCGGCATCCAGCACCGGCTCGGGCGCGGCGGGCGGCGGCAACGGCTTGCCGTATTCGCGCTGCACCTGCGCTTCGAGCGCGGACATCACGCGGTCGGCTTCTTCCAGCCGCCCTTTTTGCGCGAGCCAGCGCGGGCTTTCGGGCAAGCGCCGGCGAATCCACCAGACGAAGAGCGCGCCATGCGCGCCGATCACGACGACCCAGCGCCAGCCGTCGATGCCGAAGGGCGCGCGCGGCACGAGCAGATACGCGAGAAACGCGACGACGGGCACCGCCATGAAGCCCACCGCCTGCTCGCACGCGAAAGCGCGGCCGCGGATATGCTTAGGCGCGAGTTCCGAGATATACGTGCCGATGGTCACCAGTTCCACGCCGATACCCACGCCCGCCAGAAAGCGCCAGAAGTTGAGCCCCGTGGCGGTCTCCTGAAACGCCATGACGACGTTGGCCGCCGTGTACCACAGCAGCGAATACGTGAACACGGCGCGACGGCCGAAGCGGTCGGCAAGCCAGCCGCACGCGACCGTGCCGATAAAAAGCCCCGCGAACAGCGAAGCGATGAAGCTCGCCACGCCCGTCATGCCGAAGAATCCGTTCGTCGCGGGCGTCAGGATGCCGCTTCTCACGAGGCCGGGCGCGACGTAGCCCGAGTACAGCAGATCGTACAGTTCGAAGAAGAAGCCGAGGCTCAGCAGAACGACGAGCGTCCACACCGTGCGCGTAGCCGGCAGCCTGTCGAGGCGCGCGGAAATGAGGCCGGCGGTCAGTGCGGGCGGGGCTGCATCGGCGGATGCGCGGCGTGAATTTCCCGCAGGTGAGGTGGCCATCGGTGTCGTCTCCTGATTCATGTCTGGCTTTTTGTCTGGCGATGCGAGGGCTTTCGGCGCGCCGAGGCGCAAAAAGCGAAGGCCGCATCTTAACCGGCTGGATCATTCCTGCGGGCGGCCCCTTCGGGCGCGCGAACCGCCGCTCGCGCGTGGATGCAGAAAGGAGGAAATGCTCTAAAGCGCCGCTATTCGGGGTTTCACTAGGTTCCGAACTATTTTGGCTTGGTAACCTTCTGCCGATTCTGCACGGACACGATCCGCGGAATGCCCGCCGTCCGGCCTGTTTCAGGCGACCGCCCGCCTCGCCGGACGGCACCGGAACGAGACCTTCCGGGCCGAACTGACCACCTTCTGGAGTTAAAACAGTGAAGAAACTGCTTGCCGCCTTGTCGATGTCCCTTCTCGCCGTCACGTCGTTCACCGCCGTCACGGCCCATGCCAAGGACTATTCGACGATCCGCTTCGGCGTCGACGCAAGCTATCCCCCGTTCGAATCGAAAGGTTCGGACGGCAAGCTGGTCGGTTTCGACATCGATCTCGGCAACGAAATCTGCACGCGCCTGAAGGCCAAGTGCGTGTGGGTGGAAAACGACTTCGACGGCATGATCCCCGCGCTGAAGGCGAAGAAGTTCGACGGCGTGCTCTCGTCGATGTCCATGACGCCGCAACGCGCCGAGCAGATCGCTTTCTCCAGCAAGCTCTTCAACACGCCGACGCGCCTCGTCGCGAAGAAAGGCAGCGGCATCCTGCCGACGGCCGACAGCCTGAAGGGCAAGAACGTCGGCGTGGAGCAAGGCACGATTCAGGAAACCTACGCCAAGACGTACTGGGCGCCGAAGGGCGTGACCGTCACGCCGTACCAGAACCAGGACCAGGTTTACGCCGACCTGACCTCGGGCCGTCTCGACGCCGCGCTGCAAGACGCGGTGCAGGCCGACATCGGCTTTCTGAAGACGCCGCGCGGCGCGGGCTTCGACTTCGCGGGCAAGGATATCGTCGACGAGAAGATTCTCGGCAATGGCGCCGGTATCGGTCTGCGCAAGGAAGACACCGACCTGAAGGCGAAGATCGACAAGGCGATCGCCGACATCATCAAGGACGGCACGTACAAGAAGCTCGAGAAGAAGTACTTCGACTTCGACGTGTACGGCGGCTAATTCTTCGGAAGCAGCCAACAGACGAACGGGCTCCGCGGAGCCCGTTTTTCATTGCGCGCCGTCCGGCCGGTGCCGACGAGCCGGCCGCCCGCCGCGCCGATTTCGGCTAAGATCGAACGTCTGAGGCCGCGCCGGCGGACGGAGACACCGCAGCGCATCACAGGCCCGCATCCGGGCGCCTCAACCCGTCCAGCAACCATCGAGGCAAGACCTCGCGCACTCGCGTGCGCGCGAACACTATGCAGACCAGAACTCACCAGCTCATCTCGCCGACGCTCGGCACTTCTCGCAACATCGCCAGTTTTCACTACGGTCCCGGCGGCGGACAGAAGATCTACATTCAGTCGTCGCTGCACGCGGACGAACTGCCGGGCATGCTGGTCGCGTGGAAGCTGCGCCGCCAGCTCGCCGCTTTCGAAGCCGCCGGCAAGCTGCGCGGCGAAGTGGTGATCGTGCCGGTGCCCAATCCCATCGGCCTGAATCAGTTCCTGCACGGCAACCTGCTCGGCCGGTTCGATACGAACAGCGGCCACAACTTCAACCGCAATTTCCACGATCTCGCCGCGCTGGTCGCGCCGCGCATCGAGGCGCGCCTGTCCAACGACGCCGATGCGAACCGCCTCGCGGTGCGCGCCGCGATGAAAGAGGCGCTCGACGAACAGACGCCGCGCACCGAACTGGAATCGCAACGCCTCGCGCTGCAAAAGCTCTCCTACGACGCGGATGTGGTGCTCGATCTGCACTGCGATCTCGACGCCGCGCTGCATCTGTACACGAACCCGGACATCTGGGCGGAAGTGGAACCGCTCGCGCGTTATCTGGATTCCAAGGCATCGCTGCTGGCGCTGAATTCGGTCGGCAATCCGTTCGACGAAATCCACAGCTTCTGCTGGTCGGATCTGCGCGCGCGTTATGGCGACCGCTTCCCGATTCCGAGCGGCGGCATTTCGGTGACGGTCGAGCTGCGCAGCCAGCATGACGTGTCGCATGAATTCGCGGACAAGGACGCGCAGGCCATCGTCAATTACCTGATTCACCGCGGCGTGATCGATGCGCCGCAAGCGCCGCTGCCTGAGCTCGCGTTCCCTGCGACGCCGCTCGCGGGCGCCGAGCCGATCGTCGCGCCGGCGTCGGGCGTGCTCGTGTTTCGCGCGCAAGTGGGCGCATTCATCGACGCAGGCGAAGCCATTGCCGATATCGTCGATCCGCTGACCGACACCGTGACTACCGTCAAGTGCAGCACGTCGGGCGTCATGTACGCGCGGCATATCACGCGTTTCGCGACGGCGGGTCTCGAAGTCGCGCGCATCGCGGGCGCGAAGGCGTATCGCACGGGCTCGCTGCTGTCGGCCTGAGCGTTTCGCCTCTAGAAAGCCATGAGACCGCATTGCGCCGCGACCACGCGCCAGGCGCCTGCGGTCTCGCCCCACGTTCGCGTATAGCGCAGGCTGCCCGTGAACGGTGCGCCCGCGAACGTGCCGGATATCGCCACGCGCGTCACCGTGATCGCGAAGGCGCCATACACGCGGATGCTTTGCTCCTCCACCTTCAGCGTGTCGATGCGCTGCATGCCATAGCGATGCCCGTTGAGGTCGTCGGCCTTCGTCCAGACCTTGCCCGTTGCGTCGACGAAGCTCAAGTCGTCGGCGAGCAGCGCGTCGAGCGCATTCACGTCTGAGGCGATCATCGCCTGTCTCAGGCGTTCTTCCAGTTCGCGGATTCCCTGTTCGTCCATGTTCGCTCGCTCGGGGTGATGAACCGCCAGCATAGCGCGGCCCCGCGTGCGCGCGTTGGCACACGTGAGCGCGATGCTCAAGCCCCGTTGCACCGGCGAGACACCAAAGCTCAAGGTAAACCCTGTCACATTTCTTTCTTCAGCCGCCGCTACATTTGCGCCCGTCGCCGCCACGCGCCAGCCCGAGCGCGACGCAGCAGACGGGCGCTGCCCTCGCAGCGCAACCACACACCGCGAACCAACTCACGGAGCACGTTTTGAAGAAGAATCTCTTGGCAACTGCCGCCCTCGCCGCTTTCGCCACCATCGCCACGTCCGCTCATGCACAGAGCAGCGTGACGCTGTACGGCATCATCGACGCCGGCATCAGCTATGTGAACAACAGCGCGGCCAGCGCGACGCGCCCCGGCAAATCGCTCGTGAAATACGACGACGGCGTTGCCCAAGGCAGCCGCTGGGGCCTGCGCGGCGCCGAAGATCTGGGCGGCGGCCTGAAGGCTATCTTCACGTTGGAAAACGGCTTCAACAGCGGCACGGGCACGCTCGGTCAGGGCGGCGCGGAATTCGGCCGTCAGGCATACGTCGGTATCGCGAAGAACGACGTCGGCTCGCTGACCTTCGGTCGTCAATACAGCTTCAACACCGACTACCTCGGGTCGGCATATTCGATCGGCGGGCAGACTGTCGCGGGCAACTACGCGTACCACATGAACGACTTCGACCAGTTGACGTCGAGCCGTATCAACAACGCGGTCAAGTTCTCGAGCGCGAGCTTCTACGGCATCACGTTCGGCGCGATGTACGGCTTCTCGAACACCGCGGGCGCGTTCGCGGGCACGCCTAACACCACTGTCGGCACCACGACGACGCAAGGTTCGTCGCGCGCCTACAGCTTCGGCCTGAACTACAAGGCCGGGCCGCTCGGCGTCGGTGCGGCGTACACGGACATCCACTATCCGACGGCTGCCACGCCGGCATTCAGCATGACGGTCGCGAACATCAACACGACCGGCACGGTGAACAACGCGAAGGATCTGCGTTCATTCGGCGTTGGCGCTAACTATGCGATTGGCGCGGCGACGGTTTTCGGCTTGTGGACGAACACGCGCTTCGAGCCGATCGTCGGTGCGAGTTCGCGCATCAACGCATTCGATATCGGCGGCAAGTACGCCATCACGCCTGCGATGACGGCGGGTCTCGGCTATACGTACATGGACCTTTACGACAACCTCAAGGGCCATTGGCATCAGATCGACGCGAGCTTCGACTACGCGTTGAGCAAGCGCACCGACGTGTACCTGCTCGCTATCTATCAGAAGGCGTCGGGTTCGAACGGCGGCCAGGAGAATCAGGCGTCGATCGGTTCGTCGTCGTCGAGCTACTTCGGCACGTCGGGTCAGGGCGAGAACAACCAGCTCGCGTTCCGCATCGGCATGCGTCACAAGTTTTGAGCGCGCCGCTTCCTGCTTGAAGCACATGCATGACAATCGGGCCGCCTTGCGCGGCCCGATTGTCTTCTACTTGCCCTTCTTGCCGTTCTGCGCGTTGTACTGCGCGACGTGCTCGTCCATCATCCTGCGAATCGCGCGGCCAATCTGCATATAGTCACTTTCGTTGAGATTCGCGAGCGACACGCGTCCTGACGGATGCTGCGTACCGAAACCACGTCCCGGCAACAGCACGACGCGTGCTTCCTGCGCAAGCCGGAAGAGCAATTCCGTCGGCTTGGTGTTCTTCGTGAGCCACTCGACGTAATCGCGTCCGTACATGCGCTCCCCGAGATATTCCATGTCGAGAATGGTGTAGTAATCGACGAGATTCTTGTCGTCGTCCTCGAGCGGGATACCGATCTCGCGATACAGCGCCTGCTTGCGATTGCGAATGAGCCGCTTGAGCGCGTTTTTGTACGCGTCGGGCGTGTCCATCAGCGAAAACAGCGAGAACAGCACCATCTGCACCTGCTGGGGCGTGGACAGGCCCGCCGTATGATTCAGCGCGACGGTGCGGCTATCGGCGACCAGCCTGTCGATGAACTTCAGCTTGTCGGGCTCCGTCGTGATGGATTCGTAACGCTCGTGCAATATCGCCTTCTGCTCCTGCGGGAGAGCGGCGAGCTGCTCGTCGAACACGTTCTCGCGATGCGTGGCGATGGTTCCCAGCCGCCAGCCCGTCGCGCCGAAGTACTTCGAATAGGAGTACACAAGAATCGTATTCTTCGGGCAGAGCGCGAAGAGTGAAACGAAATCGTCGGCGAAGGTGCCGTACACGTCGTCGGTCAGGAGAATCAGGTCGGGCCTTTCCTTGACGATCTCCGCAATGTATTCGAGGCTTTCGTCGTCCATCTTGACCGACGGCGGATTGCTCGGATTCACGAGGAAGAACGCCTTGATCTTGGGGTCGCGCAGCTTGTCCAGCTCTTCTTTCGAGTACTGCCAGCCTTGCTCCACGTCTGCATTGAGATTCACGACTTCGAGCTTGTAGTCGTTCAGCTTGGGAATCTCGATGTACGGCGTGAAGATCGGCATGCCGAGCGCGATGGTATCGCCCTCCTTGATGAGGAAATTCTCGCGCATCGTATTGAAGATGTACGTCATCGCGGCCGTGCCGCCCTCGACCGCGAAGATGTCGAAGTCGCCGACGAACGGATGCTTGCCGATCATCTCCCGCCGCAGATACTGCCCGACGATGACTTCGGACAGCTTCAGCATGCGGTCCGGCACGGGGTAGTTCGACGCGAGAATGCCTTCGCACATTTCGTAGAGGAAGTCCCCCGCGTTGAGCCCGAGCTGGTCCCGCACATACGACACCGCGCCCGTGAGAAAGGCGATGCCGGGCGTGCCCTTGTTCTCACGCGCGAAGATTTCGAAGCGTTCTTCGAGACCTTCGTGTTTCGGAAAGCCGCCGATGCCTTCCGGCATATACGCGAAGGAACGCTCCGATTCGCGCATCGCGAAGAGACCGAGCTGCCAGAAGCCGTGGCGCGGAATCGTCGCGAGGAAATTCGGGTTGCCGCGGCCCGCGTTGAGCATCGCGACGTTCGCGGGGCGCTCCACCACGCCGCCGCCCGCTGCCTTGATGAGTTCGTCCTTAAGTTCGAACGGGCTAAGCGAGGCCATCGCTGCACGATCGTCGGAACCGGACTTCGAGGACTTTGACATCCAACACCCCCAGGAAATGAGCAATCGAGTACGGGAAAAAACGATGAGTCACACTGCGTCGAGCCTTCACGTCATCAGCATCACGATGACCATCCCCCAGATGGTGAGCAGCGTATTGCCGACCGCATACGTGACCGTATAGCCGAGGCCCGGAACCTGACTCTTTGCCGCGTCGCAGATCATGCCGAGCGCGGCTGTGGTCGTGCGTGCGCCCGCGCAGATGCCGAGCAGAATCGCGGGATGGAACTTGAAGACGTACTTCGCGATATACATGCCGATGATGAGCGGCACCGACGACGCGAAAATACCCCATAAAAACAGGCTCACGCCGAGCTTCTGCAATCCCGCGACGAAGCCCGGACCTGCCGATATGCCGACCACCGCGATGAATACATTCAGTCCTACTGAATTCATGAACCAGATAGTCGGTGACGGAATGCGGCCGAACGTCGGATGAATTGCGCGCAGCCAGCCGAACACGATGCCTGCGATGAGCGCGCCGCCCGCCGTCGAGAGCGTGATCGGGACAGCGCCGAAGCGAATCACGATGGCGCCGATGAGCGCGCCGAGCGTGATGGCGAGGCCGACGAAGGCCATATCCGCCACGTCGCTCGGCCGGTCGATGACGCCCACCGCATTCGCCACTGCGGTCGTATCCTGCGTGCGTCCGACAAGCGTCACCGTGTCGCCGCGATACAGCTTGGTGCTCGCCAGCACGGGAATCAGCGTTTCTGTCGCGCCGCGCTTGATACGCCGGATGAAGACGCCGCGCGCGCCCGGCGTTTGCCCGAGTTCAGCGAGCGTGCGCCCTTCCACATGCTTGCTCGTGATGTAGACATCCACGCCTTCCACGGGCACCGCAAGCAATTCGGCGTCGTCGACTTCGGTCGCGGTGCCGCCGAGCAGATCGACGAGGTGCTCGCGCCGCCCGACGACCGCGACGACATCGCCCGGCTGCAGCACGTCGTCAACCTTGGCTTCCTGTATCTTGCCGTCGCGCCGAATGCGTTCGATGAAAAGCCGCGCGCCGGCGGGCCTGAGCGCCTCCGCTTGAGCCACGCTCATGCCTGCGGCGCGCCCGTGATCGGCAACGCGATACGCACGAAGCGCGAACTGATGCCATCCCGTGCCCGGCCCGCCTAGTTCCGCCGCGCCGCCAAGCTTTTCCTCGTAATCCTTGCATGCCGCAACGAGGTCGATGTTAAGCAGTTTCGGCCCGAGCATCGCGAGAATGATCGCGGAGCCGATGGTGCCGTAGATGTAGGTGACGGCGTAGGCCGTTGGCATCGCGTCGAGCAACGCCTTGGTCTCGGCAGGCGCAAGGCCCAGGCGATTGATTGCGTCGGTCGCGAGCCCCATCGACGCAGAAATCGTCTGCGATCCCGCGAAAAGGCCCGCCGCCGAACCGACGCCATAGCCTGCGATCTTCGCTGCTGCATAAGGCGCGGCGAGACAAAGGACGCATTGGATCACGGAGAAAAGCGCCTGCGGCAAGCCGTCTTTTGCAATGCCGCGCACGAATTGCGGACCGACGCCATAGCCGACTGCGAACAGGAACATCAGAAAGAAGACGGCTTTTACATTTGACGAAATGCTGATGCCAAGTTGCCCGATGGCGATGGCGGCGAGCAGCGTCGCGGTCACTGCGCCGAGACTGAATCCTTTGAACGACTTGCCGCCGACCCAATACCCGACGCCTAGCGAAAGAAAGATCGCGATTTCCGGGTAGCTGCGCAGCGTTTGCGTAAGCCACGACATAAGCGCTCCTTGGCGGGATCGACCCGCAGCCGTTAGATGCCCGACGGGCACGGGAGAAACGTATGGAACGAGCGGCGTCTTGAATCGTTCATGAAACGAACCGGGCATGCACTTGCAGTGTGGTTTCTGCGCCCGTGCGCTTCGTGGTGCACGCACAGTCGGCAGAGAGTCAGACGCACCAATACACTATTTTTGCGGCGCGGTTGAGCGCAAAATCGATAATTTCGACGTGCGATTGGTTAGAAGAAGGCGTTGCGGTACCTGTGCAGGTAATTGGCTTGACTAAGCTGGAGGACAAAAACAAAACAGCGGCCGAAGCCGCTGTTTTGTTCGATGCATGATGTAATGCCTGATGCGAAAACTTACTCCGCCGTTTCAAGCAACGGATAGTCGGTATAGCCCTTCGGCCCTGCCGAATAGAACGTTGCGGTATCCGGCGAGTTGAGCGGCGCGTCCACTTCGAAGCGGCGCACGAGGTCCGGATTCGCGATGAACGGCTTGCCCCATGCCACAGCGTCGGCATCGCCGCGTTCGAGGATGGCTTCCGCGCTCTGCTTGGTGAAGCCCTCGTTCGCGATATACACGCCGCCGAACGCCTTCTTCAATTGCGGTCCCAGGCTGTCCGCACCTTCCGCTTCACGCGCCGCGATGAACGCGATCTTGCGCTTGCCCAGCTCGCGCGCCACATAGCCGAAGGTGGCCGCGCGGTCGCTGTCGCCCATGGTGTGCGAATCCGCACGCGGTGCGAGATGCACGCCCACGCGGTCCGCGCCCCAAACGGCGATGCACTCGTCGACCACTTCGAGCATCAGACGCGCGCGATTCTCAATGGGGCCACCGTACTCGTCCGTGCGCTTGTTGGTGCTGTCCTGAAGGAACTGGTCGAGCAGATAACCGTTCGCGCCGTGCACTTCGACGCCGTCGAAGCCCGCGCGCTTCGCGTTTTCCGCGCCCTTGCGATAAGCCGCGACCACGCCCGCGATTTCATCCAGTTCCAGTGCGCGCGGCGTGACATACGGACGCTGCGGACGCACGAGGCTCACGTGACCGCTCGCGGCGATCGCGCTCGGCGCAACCGGCAGTTCGCCGTTGAGGAAGATAGGGTCCGAAATGCGGCCGACGTGCCACAATTGCAGGAAGATCTTGCCGCCTGCTTCATGAACAGCACGCGTCACGAGCTTCCATCCTTCGACTTGCTCGTCCGACCAGATGCCCGGCGTATCGGCATAGCCGACGCCCTGCGGCGTGACGGACGTCGCTTCGCTGATGATGAGACCGGCCGATGCGCGATCGGCGTAATACTGCGCCATTAGCGCGTTCGGCACGCGTTCGACACCTGCGCGTTGACGCGTAAGCGGCGCCATGACGATGCGGTTCTTCAGCGTGATTGCGCCCACCTTGAGCGGATCGAAAAGAGTCGGCATAACGTAGAGGTATCCTAATTGAATTGATATGATGCTGTCACTTCGAAGGGGCGATAAGACTTCAGAGATCTGCGATGGAATCGCGGAACGCCTGAATGGCCGCTTCGTCGCGCTTGAAGAACACCCACTGCCCCACGCGCTTGGTCGTGACGAGCCCGGCTTTATGCAGGGTTGCAAGGTGCGCCGAAACGGTGGACTGTGACATGCCACAGCGCCCATCGATCTGGCCCGCGCAGACGCCATGCGACAGCGGCAGTTCCTGATGCGGAAAATGCCGCTCCGGCTCCTTCAGCCATTCGAGAATCTCGCGGCGAAGGGGGTTGGCGAGGGCCTTGTGAATTGCGTCGATGTCCATTTCGTTGCTCATGCATCTGACGATGCGGAACACGCGGCAACAAGCGTGCGCCTTCCGAATCGTCTTGAGGCGAAGTATATATCGTTAATTTCCGATATGCAAGTCTGGGGTTCGGTCCAGCTTCCGGTTCGAATGAAGCGCTACTTTCGCACCAGTCTCGACCAACGTTTCAGAAATCGCCATGAGGGTTGAAGTTGATAATAAGCAATACATACATTATTTCGGCGATGCACGTTTCGCAGCCGATGGCTCCGCACGTCGGCCACCGTCGAACTTTTTTATAGCGTTTTGGATCGTCTTCGGTTATTACTGGACTCATCGAAAACATCACGCCTGACAGGGCGAAGCCGGTGCGCCCGGCTATCGCTACCGTGACGACCGGAGTTCGCTACCACATCACAAGTATCAGGCTCGCGCGCATGGACGTCGCGTGTCAAGTCGAGCTTCGAGGGACGCGATCGCTCGATGCATCGCGCGATGCACGCGCGAGCGCGTTCGTTCTCCGACTATCGGCCATCCCAGGGGGGAGGCGCCCATGGCGTTCACGTGCAAGAAGATGCTCGACTGCAGGCGGTCTTTTCCACTGCCGCGCCGGATGCCCGCCCTGCGCTCGTGCTGTTCTGTCTCGCTCGTGCTGCTGTCGGTCGCAGCGTGCAACAAGCCGCCGCCCGCAGCACCGCGAGCGGCTGTGGATGTCACCGTCGTCACTGTCGCGTCGAAGTCGACACCGGTTGATTTCGAGTTCACCGCGCAGACGCAGAGTTCTCGCGAAGTGGAAATCCGCGCACGCGTCGATGGTTTTCTCGAGAAGCGCATGTACACCGAAGGCGCGCTGGTGGAAGCGGGACAAGTGATGTTCCTCATGGACAAGCGGCCGTTCGAAGCTGCGCTGCAAACCGCCAAGGGCGCGCTCGCGCAGCAGCAGGCGCGGCTCTACGTCACGAAGCAGAATCTTGCGCGCGTGGTGCCGCTCGCCGCCATGAACGCATTGAGCAAGAAGGACCTCGACGACGCCACCGGCAACGAGAAGCAAGCCGAAGCCGCCGTCATCGCGGCGCAAGGCGAAGTGCAGACCGCACAACTCAATCTCAGCTATACGACGATCCGTTCGCCGCTCAAGGGCTTGTCGAGCTTCGCGCGCGTGCAGGAAGGCAGCTATGTGACACCGACGCAGTCGGGCCTGCTCACCTATGTCTACCAGCTCGACCCCATGTGGGTGAACTTCAGCATCTCGGAGAACGAGTTGTTGAGATGGCGGGAAGAGATACGCAAAGATGAACTGCACTTTCCGCCCGGAAACAAGTTCGACGTGAGCGTCATTCAGGCAGACGGATCTGTCTACCCGCAGACCGGCCGCATTGACTTCACGAATCCGGCCTTCAGCACGGAAACGGGCACGTTTCTCGTGCGCGCGGTGTTCGCGAATCCGAAAGGCACGCTGCGCCCCGGGCAGTTCGTCAAGGCGCGGGTAGCGGGCGCGGTGCGCCCCAATGCCATTCTCGTGCCGCAGCGCGCCGTGCTGCAGGGCGCGAAGAGTCATTTCGTCTGGGTGCTGGATGAGCAATCGAAACCCCGCCAGCGCGTGGTTGAAGTCGGCGAATGGCATGGCGACGACTGGTTCGTCACGAGCGGCCTGAAGTCAGGCGAGCGCGTCATCGTGGATGGCGCGGTGCGCATCGCAGCCGATTCGCAGGTGCGCGTAGTCAGCGCACCGGGGAACAGCGAAGCGCCCGCAACGGCACCCGCGGCGAGCTCTGCTCCGGGCGCGCAGGCATCACTCAGCCAGACGAGGAACGAAGGCGGCGCCGGCAAGTGATGTGAAGAGCCGACCATCGGAAGCATGTCGCGTGGAAGAGGCCAATGAACATTTCACATTTCTGCATTGACCGCCCGATCTTCGCTTCGGTCATTTCCATCGTCATCACGCTCGGGGGCGCGCTGGCGATGCTCGCACTGCCGACGGCGCAGTATCCCGACATCACGCCGCCGCAGATCACGATCTCCGCGACTTACCCGGGCGCGAGCGCCGACGTGGTCGCGAACAACGTGGCCGCGCCGATCGAGCAGCAGGTCAACGGCGCGGACCGGATGATCTACATGAGCTCGTCGAGCTCGTCGACGGGCAACCTGACCATCAACGCGTACTTCGAGATCGGCACGAATCCGGAGCTTGCTCAGGTGGACGTGCAGAATCGCGTCAATCTCGCGTTGCCGCAACTGCCGCAGTCGGTGACGGCGCAAGGCGTGCAGGTGCAGAAGAAGTCTCAGGCGTTCATGATGGTGATCGCCATCTACTCGCCCGACGAGCGATACGACGCCACTTATATCGCCAACTACGCGAACGTCTATGTGCTCGATGCGCTCAAGCGCATTCCGGGCGCGAACCAGTCGAGCATTTTCGGCACGCCCGATTACGCCATGCGCATCTGGCTCAAGCCCGACCGCATGGCGCAGCTCGGCGTCACGGCCGCCGACGTGCAGAAAGCTGTCGCGAATCAGAACCAGCAGTTCGCGGTGGGGCGTCTCGGGCAATCGCCGACGGGCGCGCCCGTCGAGCAGTCGTTCGCGGTGACGACCTCTGGGCGGCTCACGGAGCCGGCGCAGTTCGACAACATCATCATTCGCGCGCAGTCGGGCGGCGCGGCCATCGTGCGTCTGAAAGACGTGGGCCGGGCCGAACTCGGGCAGAAAGATTATTCGATTCGCAGCCGCTTCCAGGGTAAATCCGCGACCGTGCTCGCGGTGTATCAGCAGCCGGGAGCCAACGCGCTCGATGTATCCAATCAGGTGCGCGCGCGCCTCGCCGAAATGAAGAAGTCGTTTCCGCAAGGCATCGACTACGAAATCGCGATGGATACGACCGAGTTCACGCGGGCGTCCATCTCCGACGTGGTCCATACGTTCTTCGAAGCGGTCGTGCTGGTGGTGATCGTGGTGTTCGTCTTTCTGCAAAGCCTGCGCGCCACCCTCATTCCGGTGCTGGCCGTGCCGGTGTCGATCGTCGGCACGTTCATGGGCATGTCGGCGCTCGGCTTCTCCATCAACATGCTGACGCTATTCGGCATGGTGCTGGCCATCGGCATTGTCGTGGACGATGCGATCGTCGTGATCGAGAACGTCGAGCGCAACATGACCGTGCACAAGCTCGATCCGAAGACCGCCGCGAAGCAGGCGATGGACGAAGTGGCCGGTCCCGTCGTCGCCATCGTGCTCGTGCTGTGCGCGGTGTTCGTGCCCGTCGCGTTTCTCGGCGGCATCACGGGGCAGATGTACAAGCAGTTCGCCATCACCATCGCGATATCGGTCATCATTTCGGGCATTGTCGCGCTGACCTTGTCGCCTGCCCTCGCCTCGCTGCTGCTCAAGCCCGGGCATCACGAGAAGAAAGGATTCTTCCGCTGGTTCGACCGCCAGTTCGCGCGGATGACATCGGGTTACACGCGAGTCGTGAGGCTCGTCATCAAACGCTTCGTGATCGCCTTGCTGCTTTTCGCCGGACTGATCGCACTGGCGGTGGTGATGATGCGCGACATTCCCACCGCGTTCCTGCCGCCGGAAGATCAGGGCTATCTGCTGGGCGCGGTGATCATGCCGGACGCGGCGTCGCTGGATCGCACGGGCGAAGTGTCGGACCGCATCACCGAGTATTTTCTCAAGCAGCCCGCCGTCGGCAGCATCGCGACAGTGGACGGCTTCAGCCTGCTGGACAGTCAGAGCAAGAACAACGCGTCGACGTTTTTCGTCGGCTTGAAGGGCTTCGATGAGCGTTACAAGTCGGCCAATATCCGCACGCAGAACGCGCGCGCGGTGCTGGTCAATGCCTACAAGGCGCTCTCGCAGATCAGGCAAGGCATTGTGGTGCCGCTGAATCCGCCGTCCATTCCTGGGCTGGGCACGACGGGCGGCACCGAAATGTGGATTCAGAGCAAGGGCGATGCGCCCATCTCGCAGTTCGCGGCCATCGTCGACGACTTCGTCGCCAAGGCCAAGCGCCGGCCCGAACTGACCGGCGTCACGTCGACCTTCAACGCCGCCTCGCAGCAACTGCTCGCCGACGTAGACCGCGACAAGGCGGAAACGCTCGGCGTGCCCGTGGAAGACGTCTATAGCGCGATGCAGACGATGTTCGGCTCGCTCTACGTCTCGCAGTTCAACCGCTCGAGCCGCCTTTGGCAGGTGATTCTGCAGGCCGAGCCTTCGTACCGTCTGCGGCCCGACGATCTCACGCAGATCTTCGTGAAGAGCACGAGCGGCAGCATGGTGCCGCTCAAGGCAGTGGTCAACACGCGCTACGTCACGGGGCCGGACCTCATCACGCGCTTCAACAACTTCCCGGCGGTCAAGATCACGGCCAATGCCGCGCCCGGCTACGCGTCGGGGCAGGTCATCCAGGCGCTCGAAGAAGTGGCCGCGAGCCTGCCGTCCGACTACGGCATTGCGTGGAGCGGCGAGGCGTTCGAAGCGAAGCAGTCGGGCAGTTCGTCGGCGCTCGTCTTTATCTTCGGGCTCGTCATGGTGTTCCTGATCCTCGCGGCTCAATACGAGAAGTGGAGCTTGCCGTTCGGCGTGTTGATGGCCGTGCCGTTCGCCATTTTCGGCGCGCTTCTTGCCATTCTCCTGCGCGGACTGAACAACGACGTGTACTTCCAGATCGGCCTCACGATGCTCGTCGCGCTGGCCGCCAAGAACGCGATTCTCATCTTCGAGTTCGCCGTGATCAACCGCGAAGCGGGCAAGTCCGTGTTCGATGCCACGATGACCGCCGCCGAAGAACGCCTGCGGCCGATTGTCATGACCTCGCTCGCGTTCATTCTCGGCTGCGTGCCGCTCGCCATCGCGACGGGCGCATCGGCGAACAGCCGGCATTCCATCGGCACGGGCGTGATCGGCGGGATGCTGGGCGCGACCGTCATCGCCGTGTTCTTTATCCCGATGTTCTTCTACGTGCTGGAAACGATGTCCTCACGCTCCGGCAAGAAGAGCGGCCATGCCCCGCCGGCATCGGCCGCGCCGGTGCCCGCGCCCGATGCGGTGCAGGTGCATGGCGCGTCGGGCGGCAGCGCCGACGCGCGCCCCTCCGCTCCCAACGAGGGGAACTGACATGCTTCGCGCCCGGCTTTCTCTTTGCTTCGCAAGCCTCGTCGGCGTCGTTTTGCTGAACGGCTGCCTGCTCGGGCCGAACTATTCACGCGAGCCGGTGCCGACGCCCGCGACGTTCCGCTTCGCCACAACCGAAGTGGCCGACACAGCGAACACCGAATGGTGGAAGCAGTTTCAGGACCCCGTCCTCGACGACCTGATCGCAACGGCGCTCGCCAACAACAAGGACGTGAAGATAGCGGCGGCACGCGTCGAACAGTTCATGGGCCAGTTCGTCACGACGCGATCGGCGCTCTTCCCGCAGATTTCGGCGGGCGCGACGGCGGGCCGCCAGCGTATCTCGCGGGCGGGACCGCAGCCCACGCTGCCGGGCGTCGGACCGGTCTTCAACAACTTCGAGCTTTCGGTATCGGCCGCGTGGGAAATCGACCTCTTCGGCCGAATTCGCAGGCTCACCGAGGCGGCACGCGCGAACCTGCTATCGAGCGAGGAAGCCCGGCGCGCGACGATCCTCTCGCTCGTGGCGTCGGTGGCGTCGTCGTATCTCAACCTGCGCAGCCTCGATCAGCAGCTCGCCATTGCCAAGGCAACGACGGAAAGCCGCGCGGAGTCGGTGCACGTCTTCACCTTGCGCTTCGAGGGCGGCGAAGTCTCGCAGATGGAACTGGCGCAGAGCCAGTCCGAGTACGAAGCCTCCCTCGCGACGATACCGCAGCTCGAAACGCAAATCGCACAACAGGAAGACGCGCTCTCCGTTTTGCTCGGCGACAATCCGCGGCCCATCGTGCGCGGCTGCGAGCTTGGCGCGTTCGCCACGCCCGTGATTCCGGCGGGCTTGCCGTCCGATCTGCTGGAACGCCGCCCCGATTTGCTTCAGGCCGAGCAGGATCTGATCGCGGCGAACGCGCTCATCGGCGCGGCGCGTGCGCTGTACTTCCCGCAAATTTCGATCACCGGCCTGTTCGGCACGGCAAGCGGACAGTTTTCGTCGCTGTTCACCGGGCCTTCGCGCGTCTGGTCGTTTGCGGGCGCGGTGACGCAGCCCATCTTCACGGCGGGCAACATATCTGGTCAGGTGCAGACGGCCGAAGCGCAACAACGCGCCGCGCTGCTGTCGTACCAGAAGGCGATTCAGGTCGCCTTCCAGGAAGTCGACGACGCGCTCATCGCCTCGCAGAAACTGCATACGCAACTCGAAGTGCAAGGCCGCCAGGTCACGGCGCTCGCCACTTACGCGCGACTTGCGCGGGCGCGCTACGAGGGCGGCTACACCAGCTACATCGAAGTGCTCGACGCGGAGCGCAGTCTCTTCGACGCGCAACTCGCGCAGACGCAGACGCAAGCGGCCGCGCTCACGTCGTTCGTCACGCTGTACAAGGTGATGGGCGGCGGCTGGGTCGTCGAAGCGGACAAGATGACCACGCAGCAGACGGCGGGCGAAAGCCAGTCCGCCGAGACGTCGAAACCTGCCGGGACAGCCGCGCAGGCGCTGCAATGAGCACGTCATCGGAAGCGGCCGCGGCATGCGGCGCGCGAGCGCTGATCGCCTGTCACGAATGCGATCTCGTGCAGCGGGAGCACCCCGTGCCGCCCGGCGGCGCCCTCACCTGCTGCCGATGCGGCGCCGTCCTTTACCGGCGCCGCAGACAAGGATTCGACCGGGCGCTCGCGTTTGCGCTCACGGCTTGCGTGCTCTGGGTCATCTCGAACGCGTTTCCCATCGTGGGGCTTTCGGTGAGCGGCTCGCTTGTCGAAACCACGCTGATGGGCGCGGCGCGGGTGCTGTATCGCGATGGCATGTGGCCGCTTGCCGGGCTCGTCTTCGTCACGACGGTTCTGATGCCCGGCTTGCAGGCGCTCGGCATGGTCTGGCTGCTGCTGCCGCTGCACCTGAACCGCAAGCCGTGGCGCGCGTATGCGGTCTTTCGCCTGCTGCGCGTTGCGCGTGAATGGGGCATGACCGAAGTGCTGATGCTCGGCTTGCTCGTCGCGGTGGTGAAGCTCGCGCATATCGCGTCGGTGGTGCCGGGTCCGGCGCTTTGGTCGCTCGGCGCGCTCATGCTGCTGCTGGTGGCGGCATCATCCGCATTCGACGAACGGGCCATGTGGGCGCGCCTCGAAGGCGGCCCGCCCGGCATGGCCCCCGACACGCCGCTGCACGGCGCGACCGCTGCCGCGAACGGCATCTGCATTTGCCACGAATGCGGGCTCTGCACGCGCGGCGCGCGCCGGCACGCTCACCTCTTTTGTCCGCGCTGCGGCGCGCGCGTGCATCTGCGCAAACCCGCGAGCCTGTCGCGGACGTGGGCCTATCTGAGCGCGGCGGCAATTCTCTACATTCCTGCGAACACGTTGCCGGTGATGAACACAAGTTCGCTCTTCGGCGCTCAGAAGGACACGATTCTGAGCGGCGTCGCCTATCTGTGGCACTCGGGATCGTGGCCGCTCGCGATCATCGTGTTCATTGCGAGCATTGCTGTGCCGATGCTCAAGATTCTCGCGATCGGCTATCTCGCCGCGAGCGCCAACCTGCGCATGACTCAGCGCAATAAACAACGCGCGCGCATTTACCGGATCGTCGAACTGGTGGGCCGCTGGTCGATGCTCGATATCTACGTGATCGCGGTGCTCGTCGCGCTCGTGCAGTTCAGCGCGGTCGCGACCATCGAAGCGGGGCCGGCGTCGATTGCGTTCGGGGCGGTCGTCGTGCTGACCATGCTCGCCGCCATGTCCTTCGATCCGCGCCTGATTTGGGACACCGCGACGCCGCGCAAGGAGCCGCGATGAGCACGCCCGACGAAACGCCCGATGCGGAGGTCGTGCCCAAACGGCGCTGGCGCATTCCCTGGGTGTGGATCGTCCCGGCCATCGCGGTGGCGGTCGGCGTCTGGCTGGCGGCGCAGGCGGTGCTCGCGCAAGGACCGACCGTCACCATCAGCTTCAAGACCGGCGAAGGGCTCGAAGCGGGAAAAACGAAGATCAAGTTCAAGGACGTGGAGATCGGCCTCGTGAAGTCGGTGGCGCTGTCGGACGACTTTTCGCGCGTGGTCGCCAAGGCGGAACTGACGCGCGATGCGAGCAGGATGCTCGTCGACGACACGCGCTTCTGGGTCGTGCGGCCGCGCGTGGCGGGCGGTTCGGTGTCGGGCATCAGCACGCTGCTTTCCGGCGCGTATATCGGCATGGACATCGGCCGCACGAAGCGCGAGCGGCGCGAATACGTGGGTCTCGAGACGCCGCCCGTCTTCGCGAACGACGTGCCCGGACGGCAGTTCGTGCTGAAGGCGGCGGATCTCGGCTCGATCGATGTCGGCGCGCCCATCTACTTTCGCCGCCTGCAAGTCGGTCAGGTGACCTCGTTCGAACTGAATCCGGACGGCAGCGGCGTCACGCTGCACGTATTCGTGAACGCCCCTTACGACCGCTACGTGAACGCGGATTCGCGCTTCTGGCAGGCAAGCGGCGTGGACCTGACGCTCGGCACCGACGGGCTCAAGCTCAACACGCAGTCTCTCGTGTCGATGCTGATAGGCGGTCTCGCCTTCGAGACGCCGGCCGCATCGCTTTCCTGGGCGGAAGCGCCCGCGAACACGACCTTTTCGCTCTTTGCGACGCGCGCCGATGCACTGCGCATACAGTCGAGACCTATGCGTTCGACTTCCACGGCTCGGTGCGCGGGCTCGAGGTCGGCGCGCCCGTGGACTTTCGCGGCATTACCATCGGCGAGGTATCGGCCATCTATACGAGCTTCGATCCGGTCAGGCGGCAGATCAGCATTCCGGTGGAAGTCAGGCTCTATCCGGAGCGATTCACGTCGCGCTTTGCAAGCGGCATCAAGAGCGGCCGCTTGGTGAACGACCCGCGCGCGCTCGCGGAACTGCTCGTCGCACGCGGACTGCGCGGGCAGTTGCGAACCGGCAGCCTGCTGACGGGACAGTTGTATGTCGCGCTGGACTTCTTCCCCTCAGCGCCGAAGGCGAGCATCGACTGGAGCCGCACGCCGCCCGTTCTGCCCACCACGCCGAGCGGCCTCGCCTCGTTGCAGGATTCGATCAACCGGATCATGACGCGCATCGACAAGCTGCCGATCGAACAGCTCACGGCGAGCGCCAAGCAGACGCTCGACAACACGAGCCTGCTGATGAGCAACCTCAACACGCAGATCGTTCCCCAGGCGGCGACTACGCTTTCCGCCGCCCGCGCCGCGCTCGATGCCGCGCATTCCACCCTCATGCCCGATTCCGGCTTGCAGCAGGACACGGCCGAAGCGGTGCGCGAATTGACGCGCACGGCGGCGTCGTTCCGCAGTCTCGCCGACTATCTGCAGCAGCATCCCGAAGCGCTGCTGCGCGGCAAGCCGGAGGACAAGAAGTGATGCGGCCCGTTCTCGCCTGCCTGACTCTCATGCTCGCCGTCTGCGCCGGATGCAGTTCGCCGCGCGCGAGCTTCTACCGCCTGAGCGTGGATTCGTCGCTGACCGCGACCACGGGCCGCGGGCCGGGCCGGCCGCTGATCGTGCGTCCGGTCACGGTGCCGGATCTCGTCAATCGTCCGCAGATCGTCACGCGCAATTCGGACAACGAAGTCGCGCTCAACGAATACGCGCGCTGGGGCGAGCCGCTCAACAGCAGCATCGCGGATGCCATTGCGGGCGATCTCACGCTGTTGCTAGGCTCCGACCGCGTGGCGGTCGCGTCGCGTGCGGTGGCGGACCCGCAGGCGTGGCGCGTGCGCGTCGATATCCAGCAGTTCGAATCCGTTCCGGACCAGACAGTGGCGATCGATGCGCGCTGGGCCGTGCGCAGTTTCGGCGGCGATACCGCCCTGAGCGGGCGTTCGGTCGTGCGTGAACCGGTGTCCGGGCCCGACTTCGATGCGCTCGTGGCCGCGCATAGCCGGGCGCTCGCCAGCGTGAGCCGGGACATCGCGGCGGCGATCGAGCGCAGCGCGCAGCCGTGAGGCGACGTCAAGATCGCGCTGCTTCGAGTTGCGCAGCCTCAGCGGATCGAGCGCGGCCTTCACATCGTAGAGAAGGCCGTGGTTCGTGGCGCGGCCTCCGCCGAGTCAGACAAAAGCGCCGATTGCCGCTCACACCATGCGAAGCCCGGTTCGTCTCAAGCTGCAATCGCGCCGTGCCAACACTACTGGATGGAATAGCCGCGCCCCTGCATGCACGCGGTCCACGCGCGGTAGTAGGTGGCCATGGCGCCCTGGCTTTGCGCCTGGGCGTTCGCTTGCTGCGCGCGCTTGTTCTGCCGTGCCCGCGCGCCGCCCGCCATGGTGCCGGCTGCCGCACCGATGGCCGCGCCCTTGCCCGCGTCGCCCGTGATGGCGCCGATCACCGCGCCGCCTGCGGCTCCGCGCGCCGCGCCGCCCACGCGCTCGCCGCCGCCCACGGCGGGACCCGACTGCGGCGGCGGCGCATTGGACGCCATCGCGGGATCGATTCCCGTGCTGCTTTTCGCCCAGCTGTAGCACGCGCCGTCATCCTGCTGCTGTTGCTGCGGGCTCTGCCCTTTCGACGGATACGCAATCGGTTTGCTTTGCGCCGCGACATTCTGGGCGAGCGCCGCGATCACAACGGCACCGACGGCACCGACCGCACGCCATTTCATTGCATTCATGGTGACTCCTTAGTTTGATTAACAACCTTTTAATAACTGCAAACGCGGTGCAGTCAACCCCGTTTTGGAAACAGTGTGAGCGCCGGAATGGCCTGTTGCCACGTGCGCCGATACAAAACATTCGAGTCGCTTCATGCCACGCACCAAGCGGGCCCTGTGCAGCGCAGCTCGAGTGCTTTGGCATGAGCGACGTACCAACGCGTCGCGCGCTGCGCTCGATGGATTGCTTCGTTGCCCGAAACAATTATAGTTTGCGAAGCGCGTGACGGCAACGCCGCACAGATTTCGACAGCCTTCGTTAGCCGGCCACTTACAATCGGTGTCGTTTCCCGACTTTATCGCTTATTGCAGGCGTCTGGTAACCTGCCCGGTTTCTCCGCCGTCAACTGAAAAATCGAACAGCCTATGGATACACCCTTCAACGAACGCGGCGTCACGCTTTCGCGCGCCGGCCTCTCTGCTTCCGGACAAATGATTCCGCTGCGCGAGTTGCGCACGGCGCGGGTCGTGAAAATTGAGCGCAAGAAGCCGCTGCCCATCGTGATCGCGCTGATCGGGCTGGCGGGGCTGGCTAGCGGTATCGTCACCGGCTCGGGCGCGGCGCTCGTGCTCGGCGCGATGATCGTCGTGGTCGGCTATCTGTCGTGGATCACGCAGGACGTGGTCTATCAGCTGATGGTCACGACTCCAGATGGCGAGCGTGAAGTGCTGATCACCAAAGATCAGGAATTTGCGGATCGCGTGGCGGCGCTCGTCGGCGAGGCGGTGACAAAGCACGCGGCGCGGCCGCAGGCATGAGAGAAGGCGGGCCGCACGCTCGACGCGCGGCCCGCCTTGCCATGAGGCATCAGCTGAAACTCAACGGCTCGACGTGCCAGATTTCGCGCGCATACTCGGCAATCGTGCGGTCCGATGAGAATATGCCCATGCCCGCCACGTTTTCGATGGCGCTTCTCGTCCACGCATCCTTGTCGCGGAACTTGAGGTCGACCTCGCTTTGCGTCTTGTCGAAGCTCTCGAAGTCGGCGAGCACCATGTAGTGATCGCCCCAGTCCACCAGCGTGTGAAAGATGTCGTAGAAGCGGTGCGGCTCGTCCGGCGAAAAGTGCCCGAGCCGGATCTGGTCGAGCGCGAGCTTCAACTCCGGGTTTTCTTCATAGATCAGCCGCGGGCGATATCCCGCCGCGCGCAGCGATTCGATTTCGTCCGTCGTGTTGCCGAAAATGAAGATGTTCTCGCGCCCCACGGCTTCGCATATTTCGATGTTCGCGCCGTCCAGCGTGCCGATGGTCAGCGCGCCATTGAGCGCGAGCTTCATGTTGCCGGTGCCGGATGCTTCGGTGCCTGCCATCGAAATCTGCTGTGAGAGATCCGCTGCGGGAATGATCAGCTCCGCGACGCTCACGCCGTAGTTCGGAATGAAGCCGACCTTCAGCCGGTCGCCGACGAGCGGGTCCGCATTGATCTTGCGCGCGACCTCGTTGATGAGCTTGATGATGTTCTTCGCCATCTTGTAGGCCGATGCCGCCTTGCCCGCGAACATCACGACACGCGGCGTCCAGTCGCGCTCCGGATTTTCGCGGATGCGGTTGTAGCGCACGATCACATACAGAATGTTCAGCAACTGCCGCTTGTATTCGTGAATGCGCTTGACCTGCAAGTCGAACAGCGCTTCAGGATTGATGATCGCGTTGGCTTCGCGCCGCGCGCGTTCCACGAGACGCAGCTTGTTCGCGAACTTCGCGTCGTGAAATGCCTTGCGGAACTCGGGATCGTCGCGCCATTCGCGCAGGCGTCCGAGTTCGAAAAGATCGGTGCGCCAGCGCGGTCCGATGCGCTTGTCGATCAGCGACGACAGCGACGGACTCGCCTGCGCAAGCCAGCGTCGCGGCGTGATGCCGTTCGTCACGTTCGTGAAGCGGTCCGGGTACATGCGCGCGAAGTCGGAGAAGATGTTCTGCACCATCAGTTGCGAATGCAGCTTCGAGACGCCGTTCACCTTCTGGCTCGCGACAATCGCGAGATGCGCCATGCGCACGCGGCGCTGGCCGAATTCATCGACGAGCGAAATGCGGCGGATCAGCTCGACATCGCGTCCGAACTTTTCCGTGACTTGCTTGAGGAACTGCGCGTTGATCTCGAAGATGATCTCCAGATGCCGCGGCAAGAGGCGCGCGAGCATTTCTACGTCCCACGTTTCGAGCGCCTCGGGCATCAACGTGTGATTGGTGTAGGAGAACATCTGCTGCACGAGCTTCCACGCCTTGTCCCACGGCACGCGGTGCGTATCGACGAGCAGGCGCATCAGTTCGGGAATGGCGAGCACGGGGTGCGTATCGTTCAGATGCACCGCCACCTTCTCCGCGAGCCGGCCGAAATGCGTATGCGTGCGTTGATAGCGGCGAATCAAATCCTGCATCGTCGCGGAGACGAAGAAGTATTCCTGACGCAGACGCAATTCGCGGCCGGCCTGCGTCGAATCGTCGGGATAGAGGAGCCGCGAGACGTGCTCGGACGTGTTCTTCGCTTCCACCGCGCGGCGGTAGTCGCCCTGATTAAAAGCGGACAGATCGAATTCGTCGGTCGCGCGCGCGGACCACAGGCGCAGCGTATTCGTCGCGGTCGTCGCGAAGCCGGGTATCACCGTGTCGTAGGCCATCGCGTTGACGTGCTCGGTGTCGATCCAGTCGATGCGGTCGTCGCGCTGCACCGTCCGTCCGCCGAAATGCACCGTGTACACCACTTCGGGCCTCGGGAATTCCCACGGGTTGCCCGCGCGCAGCCAGTAGTCGGGCATTTCGACCTGATTGCCGTCCACGATGGTCTGCCGGAACATGCCGTATTCGTAGCGAATGCCGTAGCCGAAACCGGGCACGCCGACGGTCGCCATCGAATCCAGAAAGCAGGCCGCAAGCCGCCCGAGACCGCCGTTGCCGAGCGCGGCGTCGGGTTCGAGATCCTCCAGCGTCGCCAGATCGACGCCGAGGCTCGCGAGCGCGTCGCGCACTTCGTCATGGATGCCGAGCGCGAGCAGCGCGTTGGTGAATGTTCGGCCGATGAGAAACTCCATCGACAGGTAATAGACGCGTTTCACGTCCTGTTCGTACTGCTGGCGCGTGGTGCGCATCCAGCGCGCGACGAGCCGGTCGCGCACGGCCAGCTCCGCTGCGTGCAGCCAGTCGCGCGGCTGGGCGGTCGCCGCGTCCTTGCCTACGCCGTACATCAGGCGGTTCGAGATGGAGCGCCGCAGCGCATCGACGGTGCTGTTGAGCTGGTCGAATTCCAGGTCGACGGATGTCATCTAAACCTCCGGTGTTTGCAACTTATGCAACGACAGCGAAGCGCGCCGTGAGTTCGGCCCGATTGTGCACGGCCGGCTGATTTCGCGCAGGCACAGAGACGCGGTCGCCCCGATAAAGGCAGGTTACGCCAGTTTTATTTTTTTTGGTATGACGAGCCGCGCGAAGGTTCCCCGCAACTTTCGAAGGGCGTACTCGGTAAAATTTATTTCGGATGCCGAATGACCCGGCGATCGCGGCGCGGCGCGTGGCCGGCGATCACGAAAAGAGCGGCCAGCGAAACGGCCAGCAGGATCAGCGAGAGCGCCGACGCGGGCAGATAGTAGCCGCGATTGACCTGCCCGACCACGACGATGGGCACGGTCGCGAAGCCCGGCGGATACACGGTGAGCGTCGCGCCGAGTTCGCCCAGCGACAGTGCGAAGCCGAGCGCGAGGCTCGCGCGCACGGCAGGCAGCAGTTGCGGCAGCACGACGCGCGCCAGCACCATGCGCGGCGGCGCACCGAGACTCGCGGCGGCTTCGCGCAGCGTGGTCAGCTCAGGGCGCAATGCGGCCGCCGCGCACCGGTAGCAAAACGGCAGCACGAGCGCAAGCTGCACGAGTACGACGATGGCCGCCGAGCCGGACAAATCCACCGGCCGCTTGTGATACGCAATCAGCACCGCGAGCCCGAGCACGACGCTCGGCACGCCGCTGCCCGCCATTGCCACGGCATCGACGAGCGCGCCGAGCCCGCGACGGTCGCGCCCTTCGAGCGCCAGCGCGAGCCACAAGCCCAGCGCGGTGCCGAGAACCGCGACTGCGAAGCCGGTCGTCAGGCTCGTCGTGAGCGCGTCGAATTCGCTCGATCCGAGGCGTGAAAACCAGCGCGCGCTGAAGCCGTCAGGAAGGATCGTGCCTGACCAGCGCGACGCCACGCTGGAAAGCGCCACGACGATCACTGGCAGCACGAAAAGCCAGAAGCACACGAGCGCGACGAAGCACATCGCCATCATGCGCAGCAGCGACGCCGGTCTGAAGGATGCCGAAAGCTGCATGTCAGCGTCCCTGGCTGCGCGCATCGACGCGGCGGTACAGCGCGTAGAGCGAAAGCGACATGAGCAGCATGACGACCGAGCCGGCCGCCGCCGCGCGCAGATCGAGATCGACGGTGGCCGCGCTATAGATTGCAATCGGCAAGGTAATCAGGTGCGCGCTGCCGAGCACGAGCAGAATGCCGAATTCGTTCAACGTCAGCAGAAAGCACAGAATGGTGCCCGCCGCGATGCCCGGCCATGCAATCGGCAGCACGACTTTCGTCGCGACCATCCATCCGTTTGCGCCGAGGCTCCTCGCCGCTTCGACGAGACGCATGTCGAGCGTGGCATACGACGCGAGCGTCGGGCGCACCACGAAAGGCGCATAGAACACGACTTCGGCAAGAATTACGCCGCCGATGCCGAACAGAAAATCGAGCGGCGGGGCATCGAGCGAAAACATGCGCTGCAAGCCGATGCTCACCGCGCCCTGCGATCCATACAGAAAAATCAGCGTGAACGCGACGAGAAACGACGGAAACGCGACGAACAATTCCAGAAAGCGCGTGAGCAGCTTCGCGCCCGGAAACGGCCGGAAGAACAGCATGGACGCGAGCGCGACGCCGAGCAGTGAGGCAATCGACGCACTCGCTAACAAAATCCCCACCGTCGTGCCGATCACGCCGCGCGTTTCGGCGTTGCCGAAGAACGCGGTGTACGCATCGAACGTGAGGCCGTGCGGACCGGTCGCACTCAACAGCACGAGCCGCGCGAGCGGATAGACGACGAGCGGCCCGAGCACGAACACAAGGATGAAAAGCAACTGCCACTGCGCGCGCTTCTCGCGACGCTGCGCCGCCGCCCGGTGCGCAGCGAACGCGCTTTCGCCGTTGCCCGTCTGCGCGACGCTGTCAGGGACGAAGAAGGACGACATCGTCAGCCTCGAATCGAAGAGAGACGCGTGCGCCCTTTTCGGGCATGGGCGCGTGGCCGCGCTGCATCGTCACGAGGACGGGCTCGCCGGGCAGCGCATCGAGCGCGACGGCGATGGAAAGCGCCGCGCCATACCATTCCACCGATGCGATCGTGCCGTGCAGCGGCCCTTCGCCGAGCGGCACAATGGCGAAACGCTCGGGACGAATGCACGCAAGACGCTCGCGTTCGTCGTGACGCGCGTCGCCGACGGGATAGACGACGCGCGGCGGCAGCAGATTCGCCGCGCCGAGATAGCGCGCGACGAAGCCGTCGTTGGGCGCGTCGTACAGTTCGCGAGGCGAGCCGATCTGCGCGATGCGGCCATCGCGCATCAGAAGCGTGCGGTCCGACAGCACGAGGGCGTCATCCTGATCGTGCGTCACGCAGACGATGGTCAGGTTCGGCAGACGCTCGTGCAGCGCCTTCAGTTCGCTGCGCACGGATGCGCGCAGATTCGCATCGAGCGCGGAAAGCGGCTCGTCCAGCAACAGCACGTCCGGCTCGATGACGAGCGCGCGCGCCAGCGCCACGCGCTGCTGCATGCCGCCGGAAAGCTGCGCGGGCATCACGTGACCGGCATCGGCCAGTTGCACGAGCTTCAGTGCGTCCGCGACGCGTCGCGCAATTTCGGCCGCTTTCAGCTTGCGCGCGCGCAACCCGAAGGCAACGTTGTCGAACACGGACAGATGCGGGAACAGCGCGTAGTTCTGAAACAACAGCCCGAGATTGCGGCGATGCGCGGCCACATGGGTCAAATCGCGCCCGGCGATGCTCAACGTGCCCGCGAGCGCGTCCGCATTGACGAAGCCGGCGATGAAGCGCAAGAGCGTGGTCTTGCCGCATCCGCTGCGGCCGAGCACGGTGAGGAACTCGCCGCGTTCGATGCGAAGCGTCAGGTCGTCGAGCACCGTGCGCGCGCCGAAGCGCACGGTCAGGTGCTCGATGCGTACGCCGGACGCGGGCGCGAGCGCCCTCTCCTCGCGCGCCGCCGGCGACAGTGCGACCGTGCTCACGACTTCGGCTTCACGACTTCAGTTTGTTTGCCGGAACTCCCGATGACTTCGTTCTTCCATCGCTCGGTCCAGCCGGCCTTTTTCTGCATCACTTGATTCCAGTCGACCGGAATCAGCCTGACGCCGGAAATGGCCTGCTTGACCGCTTCGCCGTTCTTGCCCGCGAGCGGCACGTCGGTGCGCGCCGGGATGCCGTAGATGTCCGGGACCTTCGCCTGCACTTCCGACGACATCAGATAGTCGATCAGCTTCTTGCCTTCCGCCTGATTCGGCCCGCCCTTGATGAGACCGATGGCGTACGGAAGCTGGAACGTCGTCGGCGCTTCGTTCGCCGCGTGCGAGAGAAAGAGCGGCTTGATCGACAAACCGCCGTTTTCGGCGTCGTCGAGATCCATTTGCAGGTCGCCATTCGCGAACGCGATCTCGTTACGCGAGAGCAGCACGTCGAGATAACCGGTGCCCTTCGTGTGGAACTTCGCGCTCTGTTCGAGCGACTTCAGGTAGTCGAACGCCTTGTCCTCGCCCATCAGCGCGGACGTGAGGATGATGACCGCCATGCCGTCGCCGGCGGTGGCCGGGTTCGAATACGCGACCTTCCCCGCGTAGCTCGGATGCAGCAGGTCCGCGAACGTCTTCGGCGCAGTCTTCGTGACTTCGGGATTGATCGCGAACGAGAAGTAGTTGTTCACGAACGTGGCCCACGCGCCGTCCTGCGCCTTCGCGATGGCGGGCACGTTCTTGTAGTTCACACTTTGGTAGTTCTGGAGAAGCCCGCTTTGCGAAGCCTGCTGGATGAACGGCGGCAAGGTGACGAGCACGTCGGCCTTCGGCGAATCCTTCTCGACGGTCGCGCGGTTCACCACTTCGCCGCTACCCGCCGTCACGATATTCACCTTCACGCCTTCTTTCTTTTCGAAAGCGGGCAGCACGTCTTTATAGAGATTTTCGAGACCGTCGGCGGTGTACAGGACGACTGCGTCGGCGGCCAGTGCGGGCGTCGCGGCGAAGGAAGCCAGTGCAGCCAATGCAATCGATGCGCACGCGCCGGGCA
Source organism: Caballeronia sp. LZ062 (assembly GCF_031450785.1). NCBI lineage: Bacteria > Pseudomonadati > Pseudomonadota > Betaproteobacteria > Burkholderiales > Burkholderiaceae > Caballeronia > Caballeronia sp. LZ062. Next base: position 1,159,347 of record NZ_JARTWB010000001.1, on the reverse strand, counting down.
GCAGCCGGCGCGCGAAGGATGAATCGCGGCTCATGTGTGGTCTCGTGACTGGATGACAAAGGACGGTAGACCGGAAGCATTGCAGAGGTCTGTGACATCGGCGTGAATGCTCACGGCTGTCATATGCGGCCCCGGCGAGTGCACGGTTGAACAAGACGACATACGCAATCGCAGGGATACTTCCGCGGTTATCGCCAACCGCCCGCACTCATGCTCTCCTTCCTCACCGCGCCGGTTTTCGTGTTCTTATGGTCGACGGGCTTCATCGTCGCGCGCGCGATCACGCCTTACGTCGATCCGAATCTCTACCTGCTCGCGCGCTTCTGCGGCACGGCCCTGCTGTTCTTCGTGCTGGCGCTGACCGCCCGCGTGCATTGGCCGAATGGACGCGACGCCGCACGGCATCTGTTCGCCGGCGCGCTGCTGCAAGGCGTCTATCTCGGCGCGGGCTACTGGGCGGTCGCCCAAGGTCTGGGCGTCGGCATCATGGCGTTGCTGGGTGCGCTTCAGCCGCTCCTGACGGCAGCCATCGCGGCGCGTGTGTTCGGCGAGCGGCTTTCGGCGCGATCCTGGAGCGGGCTGCTCGTGGGTCTCTTAGGCGTCGCGCTGGTGCTGGCGCCGAAGCTCGCGCAAAGCGGTGCGCCGGTCGCCCAGGCCGCGAACCCTGCACACGCACCGCAATGGCTCGTCGTGACGGTCGCGGTCGTCTCGGTTTTCGCCATTACCGCGGGCACGCTGTACCAGAAGACATCGCTCGCGAGCGCCGACATCCGGAGTGCGAGCGCGCTGCAAAACGCGGGCGCGGCGATTGTCGCGGCCGTGCTCGCGGCCTCGCTGGGCGAACACCGCTTCGTCCCGTCGATGACCACGTGGGCGTGCATCGCATGGGGCGTCGTGATGCTCTCGGGCGTCGCGACGACGATGCTCGTGTGGATGGTCCGGCGCGGCGATGCGTCGCGCGCGACGGCCCTGCTCTTTCTCGCGCCGCCGCTCGCCGCGCTGATGAGCTTTATCGCGTTCGGAGAGACGCTCGGCGCGCTGCAACTGGCGGGCTTTGCCGTGGCGCTGGCGGGGGTTGTACTCGCCCGGTCGAAGTAGCGCGCTAGTCCACCGTTAGTCCACGGAATTGGCGCCCGCTGGCGTATGCGCTCGCGCCGCTTTGCCCGGTCCCGGCGACCATGCGGGCCGCGCCTTGCGCGCGCTATCGACGACGACGAGATAATGCCCCGCCCACGGCGTCGTCTGCCGCGTGGCTTTGAGCACCCACATGGATTCGCCTTCGGCTGCGCGCGCTTCGTACTGCGCATCGAGCACGCCGTGATGATCGAAGAACGTATTCAACGTCGATGGAATGCGCACGCAGCCCTTCGAATGCCGCATGCCGAGAAGCGGTTCGAGTTTCTCGGGGTCGGTCGCGTGCATCTGAAAACGCATCGGCGAGACGCCGCCTTTGCCCCAGCCGCGTTCGCCATCGGCCCAGCCGAAATCGTAGATGCGCATGTCTTGCGCGCCGTAGCCGCGAATCTTGAACTCGTTCTCCGTGCCTTCCGCGCGGAAATCCATGTTGCCCGGCACGTGCTGGAACACGCCGAGCGGCGTCAGGAAGTGGTCGAATGTGCCGGGCCGTCCGGTCGATACGGGCGATGCGCCGATCATCGACCAGGCATCGCCCGGCTTTGCGCGGAAGTAGACGAAAAGCGCCTGCACGTTCTCGCTGCGATCGACGAGGACGACGAATTCGTTCGCGAGATCGCCGTGGCCGTGTTCGTCGAGCGCGTGTTGCAGCAGGCGGCCATACGCCTGCTGATCGGCAAGCGGTACATTGAGACGGCGGTCGACTTCCTTCGCGAACGTCTGACGCATCGCGTAGGCGCCCGTTGCCGGCAAACCCGTGCGTTGGGCGACGTTCGGTTCGGGCGGTTCGGGCGGCAGCGGGACTTCGGGCGCGGCGGCTTCGGATGCGGCTTCGGAGGCGGAGGCGGCCGATGCGGCTTCAGCGGCCGATGCTGCCGATGCCTCACTCGCCGCCGATGCGCCCGTTGGCGCCGATGCCGCTTGCGGCGTTATCGGTACCGGCATCCCGGGGAGCGCGCGGGGCGGTGCGCTCGCGGCCTGTGGCGCGCTGGCGCTGCGCGCCAGAGGCGGCGCGGGCGGCACGGGCGCAGGTGAGGCGCGCTGCTGGACCACCGTCCCCGACGCCGCCGACACCGGCGCTCCTGCGCCCGCCTGCGCCGTGCAAGCGACCGATGCGGCGAGTGCCGCGACCCCGATGATTCGTGCGCTCATTGGCGTCTTGTGTCTTTCTTCCTGCTGCATTGAACGATCCGCTTGAGCTTCGACTACGGACGGCTTACACGACCGACTGCTTCAGGGAACGCGCGCATCGGCATAAAACCGGTGCCACCTACGTAGCGCAGTTGCCCGGACGCAGCACGGCCGCGCATCCGTTCGCTCAAAACCCCTGACAAGACATACTCGACAGATTCGGATAAAGATTCGGCCAATCACCCGCCATCGCCGACTGCGCGGCTCTCAGCGTCATGTCGCCAGTGCAGACGCAACGCTTCAGATACACCGCGAGCCGCTCCTTGCGACGCTGTCCGCTGCGCCCTTCCCAGCGCCGCACATCGAGGTTCGCGGGCGAATTCGGCGAGCCGCCGAGCAGCACCGGCATCCGGTGGTCGAGCGCATATTCCGACGCGAACGACGCGTCGATGCTGCGCTGCTTCAGCAGCCGCTCCTTCTGTCGCATCTGGGTCTCGAAGGACGGCAACACGCGGTCGACATAACCCGGCACGCAGATCGTATCGACGATGGTGGCTTGCGTGACATGCGGATCCAGCCAGTCGGACTGCTGCGCGCGGGCTGCGTTGGTGGCGAGCACCGCGGCCATCGCGAAGAGCGCACACTGCATCGCGCAAACGAAGCGGCGCGAGCGACGATGGATTGCGTATCTGTCCCTTCGATTCATGCCTCGTTGGCGCACGCTGATCGTGCGGCCAACGCGTGGCCGCCTATTTTCGAGATGAACGGAGGTTCAATTAGAACACACGATCGCCGGGCGGCGCGCAAGCGCGTCGGTCAGACCGATGGCCGCGCGACGGCGGCGTCGAGCGCCGCATCGAGTGTCAGGGCTGCCCGCTCGAAGGCGGCGAACGATGCGGCGATGGATGCGTCGTCATCACCGTTGCGATCTTCGTCGATGGCGCGGTCGCAATCGCGCTGAAGGGCGACGCACGTCTCGGTGAACCGCGCCGCGCCGATAACCGCCGCCGCGCCTTTCATCCGATGCGCGATCTCGCGGAGGCGTTCGTGATCGCAAGCGTCCATCGCGGCGTGCGCCTCGTCGAGGTCCTGCGCGTTGGCGGACTTCAGCGTTTCGATGAGCGTCGTCGCCTGATCGCCGAAAGTGGCGAGCGTGGCGGGGTTGAAGGCGGGGGACGTGGTGGTGAAGTTGCTGGTCTGCGGGGCTTCGGCGGTTTCGGCGGTTTCGGCGGTTTCGGCGGTTTGGGCGGTTTGGGCGGTTTCGGCGGTTTCGGCGCTTAGGGCGCTTACGGCGCTTACGGCGCTTACGGCGCTTACGGCAGTTTCGGCGGTTTCGGCTCTTGCGGCGGTTTGGGCGGTTTGGGCGGTTTGGGCGGTTTGGGCGGTTTTGGCGGTTTTGGCGGTTTGGGCGGTTTGGGCGGTTTGGGCGGTTTGGGCGGTTTGGGCGGTTTGGGCGGTTTGGGCGGTTTGGGCGGTTTGGGCGGTTTGGGCGGTTTGGGCGGTGCTAGGCAGTTGCAGCGCTGGCGGCGGTTGTATGGCTTGCGCCGTCCGTGTGGCTCGCACGGCCTGCGACGTCCGAGCCGTTTGGAGAGCTTGTTGAGTGCGAGAAGGTGGCGCTGCCTGCTCCGTAGGCAAGGATCGGATAGCTCGAACAGCTCGTGCGGCCTGCGCTGCGTGGTCGGCTTGATCGGCTTGATCGGCTTGATCGGCTTGATCGGCGTGCCCGGCTTGCTCCGCGTGCTCGCTTCGCTCGGTTTGCTCCATTCGCCCGACTTGCCCCAATCGCCCGCCGACCGAACGTCGCACGGCCTGCCCGCCTTGCCCACTTTCGTCGCTTCCCGCGAACGTCGCCGGGCGCTCCCCGTGCGCTTCCCGCGCCGCAGTTCCCCGCCGCTCCCTCGTCCTTGGCTCGGCCGCCAGCCCGCTCGCCGCCACCAGCGCGTCCCGCAACGCATCGAGGCCGATGGGCTTCACCAAACACATCGTCATTCCCGCCGCGACGGCCCGCTCGGCCGCCTCGGCCTGCGCATTCGCCGTCAGCCCGACGATAGGCATGGCGCGCGAGCCGAACTCATGCGTGGCCTCGTCGGCGCGAATGGCCTCTGCCAGTTCCTCGCCGCTCATCTCGGGCATCGAACAGTCGGTGAGGATCACGTCGAACGCGCCCGGCTTGTCGCGCCAGCGCACGAGCGCACTGCGGCCGTCCACTGCAAGTTCCGTCGCGCCGCCAAGAAGCCGGATCTGGCCGTCGAGCACCATGCGGTTCGCCGGATGATCGTCCACGACGAGCACGCGCAAACCGTTCAGCGAACGCGCGAGCCCGGGCGTCGCGGATGTGTCCGCCTGCATCGGCTCGCTTGCCTCGGGCAAAGCCAGGCGCACCGTGAAGCGCGTGCCGCGCCCCGGCGTGCTCGATAGTGCAATGCTGCCGCCCATCATCGAGACGAGCCGCTTGCAAATGGTGAGTCCGAGGCCCGTGCCGCCGAAGCGCCGCGCGCCGCCGTCGTGAGCCTGCACGAATGGCGTGAAAAGCGACGCCTGCCGTTCCGGCGGAATGCCCACGCCCGTGTCCGACACCACGAACGTGACCGCGCGCTCGCCATCGCGAGACGGCGTGACATCGCAGGACAGGGTGACCGCGCCTGCATCGGTGAACTTGATCGCGTTCGACAGCAAATTGCCGATGATCTGCCGCAACCGCTGCGCATCGGCCGTGATCCACGCCGGGCCGTCGCGCTCGCCATGCCGCTCGACGACGAGCGCGACGCCCTTCGCCCGCGCCGCCGGCTCGTAGATGGCCGTGACGCTCGCGATCCACGCGAACAACTCCACCGGCGACGGCGAAAGCACGAGCCGCTCGGCTTCGATCTTCGCGACATCGAGCAGATCGTCGATCATGCCGAGCAGATCGCGCGCGGCGCGATGCGCCGTGAGCAGCGCACGCGCGGTGGCGTCGCGCTCGCCGGGCGCGCGCAATTCGAGTTCGAGCAGGCCGAGCACGGCGTTCATCGGCGTGCGGATTTCGTGGCTCATTGTGGCGAGAAACGTGGACTTCGCGCGGTTCGCGGTCTCGGCTTCCTCTTTGGCCGCGCGCATCGCGTTTTCGGCTGCGATGCGTCGCCGGATCTGCGCGCGCAGCGACACGGCCCACGCGCCCAGCACGATCACGAGCGCGCCGCCCAGCGCCGCGCCGAGTTCCACGCGCGGGCGACGCTCTTCCCACAACGTTTCCGGATGCCCGGCCAGTTGCCAGCGCGCACGGATCGCCTCGAGTTCGTGAGGCGGCAGCGCCGTGATCGCGCGATTCAGAATGTCGAGTAACACCGGCTGATTGCGCGCGACGAGAAACACGTGCGGGGACGGCTTCGACGACAGCACGCCGCTGATCGCGAGCCTGCCGCGATACGGATTGGCGGTCGCGTAATTGGCGAGCTTCATGTCGAGCACGGTCGCGTCGGCCTTCCCGTTCGCGACGGCGGCGAGCTGGCCGTCGCCTGCACTCGCGTCGACGATGCGCGCCGTCGGCGCCTGTTCGTTCAACGACGGCCCCGCCGGATACCCGGACGGCAACGCGACGCGCTTGCCTGCGAGCGCCGCTGCATCGGCAAGCGGCGGCGCGCCCGTGCGCGTCACGATGGCGACGAGGCCCTCGCCGAACGGCACCGACGCGACGAGATCGGGGTCGTCCGGATCGCGCGGCACGCTGATCGGCAGGAACGCAGATTCGCCGGTCTTCACGTCGCGCTCTATCCGTGCAATGTCGCGGCGCAAGCGGCCTTCGAAGCGCAGCCCCGTGATGCGCGAAATGGCCGCGAGCAAGTCCGGCGCGAGACCGGCGGGCTGACCGGAGGCATCGCGGAACATGAGCGGCGGAGCGTGCGACAGCATGGAGTAGTACACGACCGGATGCGCCGCGATCCACGCCTTCTCCTCGGGCGTCAGTTCCAGCGCGCCCTGCGCCGATACCGCGGTCATCGCCACTTCCCAGCGCGCGCGGGCCACGATCATGAAGCGCGGCGGCAGGCTGGCCAGCGCGGCATCGACCCGTTGCGCCAGCGCCTGCCCGCCCGGCCGGCGCGCGTCGAACGCGAAGCTGTAGCCGCCCTGATCGAACGGCGCGAAGCCCGTGACCGCGAGACCCGGCAACTCGAAATGCCCGATGGAGTACGCGGCGGCGGTGACGTCGCCCGCGAAGGCATCGGCCTGGCCGAGCGATACCGCGAGCAACGCCGACACGGTATCGGGATACGCGGCGGGCGTCATCGACGGATACGCGGCCGCGAGCCGCACTGGCGAGGTCTGCGTCCGCACATACGCGATGCGATGCGTCGGCGCGCGTTTGGCGAGCGGCTCGACGATGACCGTCTTGATCGGCAAGTAAGGTCGCGAGAGCAAGAGCGGGCCGCCGGGATCGTCGCCGGTCGCGCCGGTCGCCATGTCGATCTCGCCGCGCGAAAGCGCCTCGATGAGCGCCGCGCGATCCGCATAGCACCGCCATTGCGGCTCCATGCCGAGCGATTCCGCGACGGCCTGCGCGAATTCGACAGAAACGCCGCGCGGCGCTTCGTTCGCGGCCAAGCCCGTGGCGACATCGAGCGGCGCAACCATGCCCGGCACCGCGCCGATCACGAGCCGCGCGGCCGCGTGCAGGTCGGCGGCCACCATGCCGGCGACGAGCCATGCGACGACGAGCAATAAGCGCAACGCGCGTTGCGGCCTCGAGGAATGAGACAAGCTGCACCCCCAATCGAGCGGTGCAGCCAGTGTGTCAGAAAGCGCAAGACGCGCCAATCGGACAGCCGAAAGGTCGGTGACACGGTCGCGCGTGCCGTTGCGAAACCTGCAACGGCACGCGCGGTCTTACTGCGCGTTTTCGGGCGAAAGCGCCTGCCCCGCCTTGTCCGCCGTGACCTTCTGCAGCGCGATGATCCGGCTCATCGCCGCATGGTTCGACGTGGCTTCGCTGTACATCTTCGCGAGATCCGCCTTCAACTGCGTGCGCGAACCGCCATCCAGATAGACCATGTGCCCCGACGGATAGAACGTCGCCGAGAGATTCTGCCGCACGGTCTTGTCGATGAGCGGCATCTGCTGAAGATCGAGAATCGTCTGGTAGAACGGCGTCACGAAGTCGTACATGCCGTTCGCGGACAGCACCTTCAGGTCCACGTTCAGCGCCATCACCGCCGCGAGATCGCCCGCCGTGTACAGCACGACGTTGCCCTTCGCATCGACGCCCTTCTCTTCGCCGGTCGGATCCGTGTGCTTGAAGTCCCAGTTGATGAACGCCTGATCGTTGAGGTCCGTGAACGACGACGTGGACGTGAACTTCAACTGCTCGTTCAGGTAACTGTTCCACATGGCCGTGTACACGCCGCTCACGGCCGTCATCGTCGGGTCGTTGCCGCCGCTGTTCGGGTCGATCTTGCCCGCGATGCCCGTCGATACCGCCGTCACGCGGCCATCGTAAGAGCCGAGCGACTCGCCTTTCGACTTGAGCAGCGTCGTCAGGAACAGCGAGTTGCCGCGGCTGTCGTAGGCGGCGATGTCGAGGCTCCACGCAAGCAGCGTCACCTTGTCGATGCCCGTGTATTCCGCGAGCTTTTCGACCACCTCGTCGTCCGTCTGCGGGAACTTGCGCAGCGCGTTCAGGTAGTCCGTGCGCGCGAATTCCGCGACTTCCTCCATGAAGCTGAGCAAGTTAGTGGGTGTCGGATGCACGCCGAGCTTCTTGTGATACCACGCATCGGCGGCGGCGGTCGGCAGCGCGCCCACCGGATTGCCCGCCTGCCGGTAGTCGAGAATCGACGATTGCAACGTGATGCCGTTCAGATCGACGCCGTCTTCGTGCAGCCGATACGCGAGCACGCAACTGCGCGCCGTGCCGTACGATTCGCCGAACAGAAACTTCGGCGAATTCCAGCGGTTGTTCTTCGTCAGATATCGCTTGATGAATTGCTTGATCGAATCGGCGTCCTGATCGACGCCCCAGAAATCGCGGTTCTTGTTCGGCGCAATCGCCGCCGAATAGCCGGTGCCCACCGGGTTGATGAAGATCAGGTCGCTCTTGTCGAGCAGGCTGTCCGGGTTGTCCTCCATTTCGTACGGCGCGGGCGGCGTGAAGCTCGGCATGGCCGTCTTGATGCGGCGCGGCCCGAACGAGCCGAGCAGCACGAACACCGACGACGAGCCCGGCCCGCCGTTATAGAAGAACGTGAGCGGACGCGCTTCCTCTTTCGCGCCGTCCTTCGTGAACGCGACGTAGAACATCTTCGCATCCGGCTTCGAACTGCTCGGATCCACCGTCACCAGATGGCCGACGGTCGCCGTGTACGCGATCTTCTCGCCGCCGATGTTCGCCGTGTGCTGCGTGATCGCGGCGTTTTCATCGGCTTCGGTGGCCTCGACCGAGTCGTCGGGGCCGTTGCCGTAGGCGACCGGATCGAAGTAAGGCTGGTCCTTCTTGCCCGTGCTCTTCGCGGGCGCTTTGGCCGGTGCTTTCGCCGCGCGTTCCTCGCCGGTAGGCTCGCTCGCCTCGGCCGGCCGGGGCGCGACAGCGCCTGCGTCCGGCGCGATGCCCGTGCCGGCGTGGCCATGAATCGTCTTCGTTGTCAGTGGATCGGAGTTCATCGTGGTCGCTCCAGAATCGTCGTCGTGGTTGTTGTTCACTGTTGTCCCTCAACTCTTGCTCGACTGCCTTGCCTGGCCGCTCGCGGGCGTGAGCGCGGCCGCGATCTTGCCGCCGTCGGGGCTGCCCAAGCCCGTGCACGCGTCCCATCCCGCCGATGCCGCGAAGCTGCCGTTGTTGCCCTGCGTGATGTCACGAAACGCGGTCTTCGCCTTGTACAGCTTCGGATTGACGAAGCCGCACGGCGCACCGTTGATCGCGTTGCTGCGCGCGATCAGCGCGGCCCACAGCGGCGCCACCGCGCTTGTGCCGCCGACGACCGTTTCCTCGCCGTCGATCACGACTTCGTAGCCGGTCTGCGGCGAGGCGTCGCCGGCCACGTCGGGCACGCCGCGCTTCGACAGCGGCGTGTGCTTGCCGCCCGTGTGCGCCACGCTCAAGCCCTTCTGCCACGCGGGCAGCGCGAAAACCGCGCTGACGCCGCCGCCACCCGAGCCGCCCTGATCGCCGTCGTTCCACACCACTTCGTGCGTGATCGACTGCGCCGACGCCGAAAGGCTCGTGCCGCCGCAACCGAGCACATACGGGCTCGATGCCGGGAAATCGACGTGATCCGTGCCGTCGCCCACGCCGTCCGACGAGCCGCTGTCGCCCGCCGCCGCGCACACGGTCACGCCGAGCGCGGCGGCGCTTTGCAGCACGTCGTTGAACGCGTTGATCGACTGCGACGTCCAGTTCGACTCCGGTCCGCCCCAGCTGATCGACACCACGGACGGCTTATTCGTGTTGTCGTGGATCGCGCGGTTGACGGCATCGACGAAACCGGCGTCGCTGTTCGGGGCGAAATACACCGCGATGCGCGCGCCCGGCGCGACCGCTCCTGCAATCTCTATATCGAGCGTCACTTCGCCGTCCGGGCCGTTCGGGTTGCCGGTCGGCGCGTTCTTCGCGTTGTCCACGCTCACCGACACCACTTTCGGCGACTTGACGCCGAGCTTCGAGAAATACGCGGACAGATCAGCATCGCGATAGCCGCCGCCGAGTTCGATGATGGCGATGCACTGGCCCGCGCCGTCGCCATCCGGAAAGTCGTAGAGACCGGCGAGATCCACGGGCGAAAACGACGCCGGCGTGACGCCGCGTGCCGGCTTGAACGGCGGCCGGAAGCGAAAATGCGGACGCGCCTGCGGCCGGCTGTCGAGGCCGAGCACGGCCGTGACGGCGTCGTGGATATCGTCAGGCACGTTCACCGGGCCGCTGCGCCCGCGATACTCGCCGATGTTGTGATGCTGAAAGCGTTCGAGCTTCACGTCGAACGCCTTCTGGAACTGGTCGATGCTGCCCTTCAGCACGACGCTGCGCGTGCTCGGCTCGGCGCGCACGACAGTCAAGCCGTTGTCTGCCGCGAACTTCCTGATTTTCTCGACATCGTGTTCTGATGCGCCGAAACGCTTGTCGAATTCCTCGCGCGTGACGGATTGCGCGGGGGCATCGCCCGCGTCGATGCGCGCCATCATCTGGCGAAAGCCCGCTTCGTCCTTGCGCCGCAGCATGACGATCACTTCGATCTGCTCCTGAAGGTCGCACGCGCCGACGCACTTCGCGCCTTCGGGATGAGTCTTGTCACTGCCGCTAACCGGTTGCTTCGCCATGGTATCGATGCTCCTCGTAGGCATTGGAGGTTTCACGTTCTCGATCCTGCCGCTTGTCGCGCATCCGGCGCCTGTGCCTTCGCTTTCGCTTTGTTGACCGCTTTTTCTGTCGCGAAGCACGCCGCTTATCGTCTTATTTTCCTGACGCGAATGCAATCGATGCAAACTGTCGGACCGTTGAGTGAAGGATGCAGTTCCGGCGGGACAATTCGTGTCCCGGTCGATTCGGACACGAAATGACCCGTTGCCGACGCGATCAGCCGCCGTTTGCAGGCTTCACGCCGAGGCGTTCCATCAGGCGGCGCGCATCGAAAGGCGCTTGCACCTTCTGGTCGTTGTCGAAGTAGCAGTACACATCCCGCGATGCACGGCGGCGCGCCGCAGCCGTCGATATGAGCCGCGCGTCCTCGATCTGCCCGCCCGCCGCCCAGCGCTCGATGCGCCGCGTCCAGCCGTCGAGCGCGTCGTCCGAATAGGCGCCGCCGTAGAGCGTCTCGGTGCCATGCAGCCGCAGATACATGAAGTCGGACGTGAGGTCTTCGGCATAAGGCCAGTCCGCGACCGAATCCGATACGACGAGCGCTGCGCCATGCTTGCGCAGAAGTTTCACGAAGGCATCGGTGCAAAAGCTGGGATGGCGAATCTCGATCGCATGGCGCAGCGCGCGCTTGCGCCGCGCCTCGAACCACGGCTCCTTCACGCGCGTGTCGTGCTGCTGGGCGAGCGCCGCGGCGGCGTGCGTGTCCTTCGGCAAGAGTTCGAGAAAGCGTTCGAACGATTCCGGCTTGAAGCTGAAATTCGGCGGGAATTGCCACAGGAAAGGCCCGAGTTTCTCGTCGAGCGCGAGCACGCCCGAAGCGAAGAAATTGGCGATGGCGGGAATCGCCGTCTCGTCGCGAAAACGCAGCATGTGCGTGAGATAGCGCGGCCCTTTCACACTGAAGACGAAGCCCTCCGGCGTGGCCTCGTGCCATGCCCGCCAGCTGGAGAGGCTTTGCAGCGAATAGTGCGATCCGTTGATCTCGACGGTCTGCACCGCGCGCGACGCGAATTCGAGTTCGCGCGCCTGCGCGAGCTTCTTCGGATAGAACACGCCGCGCCAGCCCGCATAACGCCAGCCCGAAATGCCGATGCGAATGTGTCCTTCACGTCCCTCGCGTCCCGGCATGGCGCTCACCTTTCGGGACGCAAGCAGCGGCGGCGCGTGATCATGCCGTCCGTTCCTCGGCGTATTCCGGGCGCGCGCCACTCGGCAGCCACGGCTCGCGGTGCATGCACCAGAGCTCGTAGGCCGGCTCGAAGACGCCGGTTTCATCGAACGCGCCGAGCGGCAGATCCACTTCCGGCCGGCTCACGAACTCCATGTACGCCACCGATCCGCAGACAGGGCAGAAATGGCGCCGCCCGTCTTCCGAGCTTTCCCACGTGTTGAGTGCGCCGCGCATCTCTACCTGATCGCGGGCAAAGATCGCGTAGGCGCCGAACGCCGAGCCGTGCACGCGCCGGCACGTCATGCAGTGACACAGCGCGACGCGCCGCGGCGTGCCCGTCGCCCGGAAGCGAAACGCGCCGCACGCGCAGCCGCCCTCGTGAATGTCGCTGTTCATCGCGTTTCTCCGCAGCCGAGTCGAACTGTCGAGCCAGAAGCACGTCCTGCGCCCGCTCTCCTGAATTGGCACGGTTTGTTACGATAGCCGTTCACGATCGGAGAACGGCACTCATGAGCACATCGGGCACCCTCGGCAATGCGACCGCCTTACCTCTTCTGAAGCTGCTTCCCGGGCCGGGTTCGGAATTCGGTCCCGCCGCGTCCGACCTCGCCGCGCATGTCCTGTCCCACGCCCGCTTCGACTCGGCGGCCAACGCGCCGCTGCCACGCGAGACGTTCGCGTCCGTCACGGTCGACGAAGCCATGTCGGACGAGTACGTGTTTCCGCTCGGCGATACCGGCCAGTCCGTCGTGCTGACGGGCTATCGGATCGCCGCCGGTTTCATCGCGGAGCGCGCCGCCGACGAGTGGCTGGACTTGGCGCACAAGGCGCGCGTGGCGCAAGGGCTGCCCGCCCAGCCGCAGGCCGACGAGCCGCCGCTCGCGCCCGATCCCGCCGAAGCCGATCAGTTGCTCGACCGCGCGCTCGAGTGCGCGCAGCGCATTCTCGATCCGGTCGCGAGCGATCCGGTCGCGTCGCTCTTCGAGGCGCATTACCGTGGCGGACGCGAGTTCCTGCGTCTTTCGTGGGAAGGCTTGCCGGAAGATCTGGTGCCGGAATCGCGCCGGCCGCTTGCCGCGCTCGCTTCGGCGATGGAAAGCGGCGAGCGCCGCCAGAAGCGCGACTACGACCCTTACGGCCTGCAAGGCACCGACGACTACGACGTGGACCGGCCGCTCGCGTATCGCGAGAAGATCGGCCCGCTGCTCTTCACGATGACTTACCGCCACGAGTATCCGCAAGTCGACGACGAGCGGCTCGGCACCGCGTTCGCCGTGTACCACGAGGCGGGCAGCGATATCGTCGCGGCGGCGGTCGAACTGAAGCTCGTGAAGGTGCCGCCGCTCACGAAGAGCGCCGATCTCGTCTATACGCTCGACACCTATTCGGGCGAAATGCTTTCGCTCGCGCTGGCATCGACCGAGGCGCTCGGACACGAGCGTCTGTGCGAAGTCTTCAGCACGCACCGCGTGATCTACATCAGCAAATGGGAAGTGCGCAAGCCCTGGCGCGGCGAAGGGCTGGGCGTCGCGCTGCTGCATCAGGCGCTGGAGCGTCTTCCCGCCGATGTCGACGGCCGCCCGAACGCGCTGTGCGTCGCGCCCGAGCCGTATCAGACGGACATGCGTCACTTCGAGAAGCTGCCGCCGGTTTTGCGCGAGGAACTGCGCGCGCCCGCGAAGCGTCTCGAAGCGCATCTGACGAACTGGCTCGAAAGCTCGAAGCTGCCGATCGCCACGCATTTCTTCGTGCCGATGGCGAAGCATGCAGGCATCGGATCGGCGGGCGAGAACGCGCGGTGGATCGACCGCATCATGGAGAGCGAGGCATGACGCGTTCCGAGCGCCATGCGTTCAACGCATCGACGACGCGCTCGATCACCTCGACCCACTGACCGGGCGCGCGCTGGCGGAAAAGCCGCGCGCTTGGATACCACGGCGAGTCGTCGCGGGCGTCGAGCCAGCGCCAGCAGGCGTTCGCGCACAGCAGTATCCACACCGGCTTGCCGAGCGCGCCGGCCAGATGCGCGACCGCCGTATCCACCGAAATCACGAGATCCAGCGACGCGATGATCGCGGCCGTCTCGGCGAAGTCGGCGACCTCGTTCATCGGGTCGAGCGGGCGCAGCGGTTCGGGCAGCGTGCCGATCTGGGCGCGCGCCATCGGGCCTTTCTGCAGGCTCACGAACGTCACGCCGGGCGTGGCAAGAAGCGGCTCGCACTGACGCGCATCGAGCCAGCGGCGGCTGAATGCGCCGTATGAATCGGGCGTCCACGGGCGCGGCTCGCCGGACCACGCGATGCCCACCTTCGGCATATCCGGCAAGCGGCTCCGCCAATAGTCGATGCGCGATGCGCTCGCGTGCAGATAAGGCGTCGCGTACGGGATGGTGTCGAGCGTCGTGCCGGCGAGCGCGGGCAGGCTCATCAGGAAGCACCAGTAGTCGTGCGGCGGCAGCGCGGCGAGCGCATCGAGCGGGACGCATTGCGTGATGCCATCGACCGATTCGAGCAGCGCGACGAGCGCCGGCGGGCATACCACCGTCAGCTTCGCCGCGCCTTGTGCCGTCAGCATCGGCAGATAGCGAATGAACTGAATGCTGTCGCCGAAGCCCTGCTCCGTGACCACGAGAAGCGACTTGCTCGCGAGCGGTTCACCGCGCCATTGCGGATACGCCACTCCCGGCGGGACAACGGAACGCTGCGACAAACGCGCGTCGTAGCGCGCTTCGAAGCCCGCCCAGCCTAGTGCGAAGTCGCCCGCGCGAAGAAGCGCCGTTGCGAGGTTCAGCCTCGCATCGGCGGATTCGGGATCGACGCGCAGCACTTCGCGAAAAAGCGCCTGCGCCTCGGCAAGACGCGCACCGTCCTCTCGGAGCAGATTGCCGAGATTCATCAACGCGGCACCGAATTCCGGCCGAAGCGCGAGCGCGCGGCGATACGACGCTTCCGCTTCCGCGAACCGCTCGCGGCGTCCGAGCGCGACATCGCGATGGATTAGATTCGCCAGATTGCAATGCGCGTCCGCCGAATACGGCTCGATCTCCAGCACCCGCCGATACGCGTCTTCGGCGTCCGTCAGGCACCCGAGCGCATCCAGCACGCCGCCGAGGTTGGTCAGCGCGCCGGCGAAGTCCGGACGCAGCGTGACGGCCTGCCGATATGCGAGCCGTGCATCCCCGAGCGATCCGCGTGCTTTTAGCGCGTTGCCGAGATTGAAAAGCGCGTCGGCCCAGTCCGGGCGCGCCGCGACGGCCTGGCGAAGCTGCGCCACGGCCTCATCGAGCCGGCCAGCGTCTTTCAGCAGATTGCCGAGATTGTTGTGCGCTTCCGCGTAACGGGGCCGCGCGGCAAGCGCCTGCCGGTACGCAGCTTCGGCTTCCGGCAAGCGGCGCGCGAGGGCCAGCAGGTTGGCGAGGTTGTAGTGGGCGTCCGCGAAATCCGGTTTCAGGCGCAGCGCCTGCCGGTACGACGCTTCGGCCTCTTCCGCATGACCGAGCTTCTCCAGCACGTTGGCCAGGTTGTAATGCGCCTCCACGAACGCCGGCCACAGTTCTATCGCCCGGCGATACAGCGTCCGCGCGTCGGTCAGGCGCCCGCGCGCCGTCAATGCGTTGGCGAGATTGCTGCACGATCCCGCGTTGCCGGGATGCTCTTCCATCGCGCGACGCCAATAGGCTTCGGCCAGTTCCTGCCGATCCGCACGGAACGCGCATATCGCCGCGAGATTCAGCACATCGACGTCAGCGGGACGGCGCGCAAGCATGGGCGCGAGCGTCTGCAGCGCATCGGCGAAGCGGGCGTTCGAATAGTGTGAAACGGCGCACTGATAGCGGTCGGCGTCAGTTGTCATGGACGACACATGCAAAAGGACTGAGTGCGATTGTGCGACGTGCGCCGCACGGGAAACGTCACAAAGTGCGGCTTCTTCCTGACAATTGCCGAAACAATCGGGATTCGAAGCGAACGCGCTTTTACTTACGCATGCAGGATTTACATGCTCCGTTTCGCAGGCTCGCTGTAGGACGCCCGCCCGGCGGCGCGTGGCACCCGACTTGCATGGACATGCGGTCGCGAATTGTCGAACGTTCGGTCGCCTTACAGCCGACGGCGTTCCGGCTCGCAGACACCTTACGCCGCGCGGACCCGGGCACTGGCGCTCATCGACCGAAAGTCGCGTCGGTCGCGAGCGAAAAGCCCACGGAGACCCGAGCCGGACGGCGCCCTTCCGAACGAGCGAGGAGCCTTCTTTCGCCATGTCCCCAGTCAATAGGCCTTCACAACACGTCGACGACGCGGCACAAAAGCCGTCGCGCCGGCGCTTTCTCCAATCGGCCGCAGCGGCGGCGGCCGTCAGCGCGACGCCGCTTGCGCACGCGCAGCAAGCAGGCGCGCAGCAAGCGGACGCGCAGGCATCGACGCCGATGCCGCCTTCCGCCGCGCCGGTGATGCCGGTCAAGCTCACCATCAACGGCCATCCTTACGAACTTCAGGTCGAAGCGCGCACGACGCTCCTCGATGCGTTGCGCGAATACGCGGGCCTCACCGGCACGAAAAAAGGCTGCGACCGCGGCCAGTGCGGCGCGTGCACGGTCATCGTCGGCGGCAGGCGCATCAACTCGTGTCTGACGCTCGCCGTCATGCACGAGGGCGAAAGCGTGACGACCGTCGAAGGTCTCGCGCCCGCCGCCGACAGCTTGAGCCCGCTGCAACAGGCGTTCATCGAGAAGGACGCGTTCCAGTGCGGCTACTGCACGCCGGGCCAGTTGTGCTCGGCGACGGCGCTCATCGACGAATACAGGAACGGCGACGCGAGCGCCGCCACCGCCGACGTGCGCTTTCGCCCGCCGCAACTCTCCGACGACGAAATCCGCGAGCGCATGAGCGGCAACATCTGCCGCTGCGGCGCGTATCCGAACATCGTCGCGGCGGTGAAAACCGTCGCTTCGACGCGCGGTTAAGGAGACGACATGGACGCGATCTCCTATCAGCGCGCCGCCGACATTGGCTCGGCGGTGCAGGCGGGCGGGCAGCCGGGCACGGTGTTCATCGGCGGCGGCACCAACCTGCTGGATCTCATGAAGAACGGCGTGGCGCGCCCCGCGCGGCTCGTCGATATCACGCATATCGACGGTCTCGGCGGCATCACGCCGTTGCCGGACGGCGGCCTGCGCATCGGCGCGCTCGTACGCAACAGCGACGCCGCCAATCACACATGGGTGCGCGAGCGGTATCCGCTGCTCTCGCAGGCGTTTCTCGCGGGCGCATCGGCGCAATTGCGCAACATGGCGACTGTCGGCGGCAATCTGATGCAGCGCACGCGCTGCTATTACTTCTACGACACGGGCTTCCCCCAGTGCAACAAGCGTACGCCGGGCACCGGGTGCGCCGCGCTCGACGGCAACACGCGCATTCACGCGATTCTCGGCGCGAGCAATCAGTGCATCGCGACGAATCCGTCGGACATGAGCGTCGCGCTCGCCGCGCTCGATGCCGTCGTGCGCGTGACCGGTCCGCACGGCGAGCGGACGATCCCGTTCGCGGAATTCCATCGGCTGCCGGGCGACCGGCCCGATCTCGATACGACGCTCGCACCGGGCGAGCTGATCACCGCCGTCGATCTGCCGCCGCCGCTCTTCGCCGGCCATTCGAAGTATCTGAAGATCCGCGACCGGGCGAGTTATGCATTCGCGCTCGTCTCGGTCGCCGCCGCGTTGCAGATGGACGGCAACACGGTCAGGACCGCGCGCATCGCGCTCGGCGGCGTCGCGCACAAGCCGTGGCGCGCGAATGCGACGGAGGCGGCGCTCGTCGGCAAGACGCTCGATGCCGCGACGCTGCAAAGCGCCGCCGCGCTCGCGGTGCAGGGCGCGCAGCCGCGCCGCGACAACGCATTCAAGGTGACGCTCGCGCAGCGGGCGATCGTACGCGCCGTCCAACAGGCAGCAAACATGGCAGGAGGTGTCGCATGAGTGTCGTCGGTCAACCGATGGATCGCACGGACGGCGTGCTGAAGGTCACGGGCCAGGCGCGTTATTGCGGCGACAACAGCGAGGCCAAGCTCGCGCACGCGGTGCTCATCACGAGCACGGTGGCGAAAGGCCGCATTGCGTCGATCGATGCGAGCCGCGCCCAGTCGATGCCCGGCGTGCTCTTCGTGATGACGCATGGCAACGCGATGCGCCTGCCGCACAGCGGCGTGCCCGACGCGCAGCCGCCAGCGATTCGCGGCCTGTCGCTTCTGCAGAACAACGAGGTGCGCTACAGCAACGAGCCGGTGGCGGTTGTCGTCGCGGATACGCTGGAGCACGCGCAAGGCGCGGCGCGATTTGTCGATATCCGCTATGAGGCCGCCACGCCGAACGCGGATTTCGATCGCGCGCGGCCCAGCGCGTATCAGCCGCAAAAGATGATGGGCCGCGCGATCACGACCCAGCGCGGTGACGTGGACGCCGGCCTGCGCCAGGGCCCGACGCGCCTGAACGCGGTCTATACGACGCCCAACGAGCATCACAATCCGATGGAGCCGCACGCGACGCTGGCACGCTGGGACGGCCCGAAACTCACGCTCTACGACACGACGCAGGGTGTTTCCGGCGCGCGGAGTTCGGTCGCGAAGTTCTTCGGCATTCCGGAGGACGACGTGCGCGTGATCTGCCCTTTCGTCGGCGGCGGCTTCGGCTGCAAGGGCTCGGTGTGGTCGCACGTCGTGCTGGCGGCAATGGCCGCGAAGCAGACGGGGCGGCCCGTCAAGCTCGTGCTCGACCGCACGCAGATGTTCGGCATGGTCGGCAACCGGCCGTTCACCGAGCAGCGCATCGCGGTGAGCGCGCGCGAGGACGGCACGATGACCGGCATGCGCCACGACGTGATCTCCACCACGTCGACGTTCGAGGACTGGACCGAAAGCTCGGCCATCGTCACGCGCATGTCGTACGCGGTGCCGAATCTGGCGACATCGCACAAGCTCGTGAAGCTCGATGTCGGCACGCCGACCTTCATGCGCGCGCCGGGCGAGACGAGCGGCTCCTTCGCGCTCGAAACCGCGATGGATGAAATGGCGTATCAGCTCGCGATGGACCCGCTCGCGTTTCGCATCAAAAATTACGCGAACATGGAGCCGCAGGAGAAAAAGCCGTGGTCGAGCAAGGCGCTGATGGAGTGCTATCAGGAAGGCGCCGAGAAGTTCGGCTGGTCGAAGCGCCGCGCCGCGCCGCGGTCGATGCGGGAAGGCAACACGCTCATCGGCTGGGGCATGGCGACGGCGACATATCCGGCCAATCGCAGCGAGTCGTCGGCGATTGCGCGCATTCTGCCCGACGGCACCGCGATGGTCGCCGCCGGCACGCAGGACCTCGGCACCGGCACGTACACCGTGATGACGCAAGTGGCGGCGGACGCGCTCGGCTTTCCGCCCGACTACGTCAATTTCGCGCTCGGCGATTCGTCGCTGCCGAAAGCGCCCGGCTCGGGCGGCTCGCAGTCGGTCGCGAGCGTGTCGCCGGCGGTGCAGGCGGCGTCGAGACAGGCGCGCGATCAACTCATCGCTATGGCGATTGCCGACCGCGGCTCGCCCGTCGCAGGATTGGCGCGCGAGGACGTGACCGTGGCCAACGGCTGGGTTGTGAGCCGCTCGAATCCGGACAAGCGCGATCCGGCGGCGGCTGTGATCGCGCGCAACGGCGGCAAGCCGATCGAAGCGGTCGCGACCACGAAACCCGGCGACGAGAAGAAGGAGTACGCGTTCCACTCGTTCGGCGCGGTGTTTGCGGAAGTGCATGTCGATGCGGACCTCGGCACGATTCGCGTGCCGCGCATCGTCGGCGTGTACGACGTCGGCAACCTGCTCAACGAAAAGACCGCGCATAGCCAGCTGATGGGCGGCATTGTGTGGGGCGTCGGCTCGGCGCTGATGGAACGCAGCGATCTGGACCCGCGCTATGGCCGCTACACCAACGCCAATCTCGCCGAGTACCACGTGCCGGTGAACGCGGACATCGGGCAGATCGA
The DNA here is from genome assembly GCF_031450785.1 of Caballeronia sp. LZ062. NCBI lineage: Bacteria > Pseudomonadati > Pseudomonadota > Betaproteobacteria > Burkholderiales > Burkholderiaceae > Caballeronia > Caballeronia sp. LZ062. The sequence continues at coordinate 1,139,582 of NZ_JARTWB010000001.1, read as the reverse complement.
CATTGCCTTCATCGGCAAGCCGGATCCGCTCATCAATCCGCTTGGCGTGCGCGGAATCGGCGAGATCGGCATCACGGGCGTGGCCGGCGCGCTCGGCAGTGCCGTGTATCACGCGACGGGCGTGCGCGTGCGGGATCTGCCGATCACGCTCGACAAGGTGATGCCGCGCACCGCCTGAACGTTCGATGCGGGGCGGGCGCGGCTTCTGTTCGCGCTTGCCCCGCTTCTCGACGCGCTGCACAATCGACGTTCCTCTCCCCACGAGCCGCGCGATGACCTATTCGTCGAATGCGACCGGCATCCTGCTGGCTGCGGGTCTCGGCACCCGCTTCGATCCTTCCGGTCTGCACAACAAGCTGCTCGCAACATTGCCCGGCGGCACGCCGGTCGTGTTCCAGTCCGCGCGGCGGCTGCTTTCGGTCGTACCCGAAGTGATCGCGGTCGTGCGGCCCGGCGCGGAAAAACTCGCGGACGTGCTGAACGAAGCCGGCTGCGACGTGATCTTCAGCGCGGACGCCGCGCGCGGCATGGGCGCGACGCTGGCGGCCGCCGTGCGCGCGACCTCCGAGGCCGAAGGATGGATCGTCGCGCTCGGCGACATGCCGTGGATCGAGCCCGCGACCATCGAAGCCGTCGCGCGCCGGGTCGATGCGGGCGCGCCGCTCGTCGCGCCGTCGTATCGCGGCCAGCGCGGGCATCCGGCGGGATTCGGCATGGCGCATCGCGCGACGCTCGCCGCGCTCGACGGCGACGCCGGGGCGCGCGCGATTTTCTCGACAGCGGCGCCGCTTCTGGTGGAAGTCGACGATCCGAACGTGCTGCGCGACGTCGATCAGCCGGGCGATTTGCAGCAAGGCTGACGGGAACGGCCCGCAACGGCTTCCGGCGATTTCTGCTTCCTTGAACGCGGCCCCGTCTCACTGGCAATTGCAACAAGCGGAAACAGAGCGCAACAAGACGAAAGCATCGTCAACGGTCCTGTAAGGCGCGCGTTATACGGGTGTCGCGCCGCTCTGGCGCTTTTCCAAGACGCTTCCATGGCCGCTCTCCCGCTCGACGCCCTTCAGCACCAACTCTCCGTGGCCGCGCTCGTGCCGAAGTCGGCGCGGCAGTTGTCGACCGAACGCGAGCGCATCGTCGCCCGCGCCGGCTGGCTGCTCAATGCGACCTTCGCGCTGGCGCTCGTCGGCGCGGCGCTCGTCGCGTGGCTGCCGTTTTCGCCGCTGCTGCGCGAAATTCGCTTCGGCGTGCAGGAAGTGCTGGCCGTCGCGACCTTCGCGTCGTGCCTGTTCCTGCTGCACGAGCGCGCAGAACTCATGCTCGGCCTCTACGATTACGAGCCGGTCGAGCAGACGACGCAAGGCGAATTGCGCGCGCTTTTGCATCGCGTGCCGGAAGGCGCGTCGTATCAGCAGGCGCTGGCCGCCGACAATCGCACTTTCGTGACCGGCGAAATCGACGGCATCCGGCGCCGCGCCGACGCCTTCACGCCGAAGACACTGCCCGCCGACGACGGCCATTCCGAGACGTAAGCGCCTCCGCGCTTCGGCTGCATGCCGCAAACCGCCGCTTCCGCTGACGCGAAGCGGCGGTTTTACGTTGGGTCTGTGCTACGACGTACGGTCATCTGGGCATGGGACGTGCTGCACGACTCCAGCATCCGCCCACGCGGCCACGCCAATTGCAGGAGTCAGAATGCGAGCCCATCCCTTTTCCCAGCTGACGGACGTGCTCTCACCGGATCTCGCGCTCATTCCCGACACACCCAGCGCCGCGCCGCGCGCGCCGTCCGGCGACATGTCGGACGCGCAATACGACGAACTCGTCGCGTTTCATGGCATCGAACGCGAGCGGCTCGTGCTGATTCATCCGGGTAGCCACCACTCCACGCCCGCGTGGGCCGCCGAGCAATACGCCCATGTCGCCGACGAACTCGCGGCCGATGGCTGGCAAATCGCCATCGTCGGCGACGCGCCCGATCCCGAGCGTACCGCCGGCGTGCTCGGCGCCATGCAGACGGCGGCGCTCTTTCTGGCGGGCGCGGTCGGGCCGCGCACGCTGCCGCGTCTGATCGCCGATGCGCAACTGCTTCTCTCCGACGATGCCGCCGCGCCCTCGCCGGTGGCCGTCGCTCGCGCGCTGGGCACGCCGCATATCGTGCTGGCGGAGCAGCCGGACGGCGTCGGCAGCGACGCGATCACGCGCCGCGCCCGCGCCGAGTTGTCCGATGTCGAAAACGCGCATCCAGGCCGTCCGTTCACGTTGCATATGCCCGCCGTACACGATGCTCTGTGACATTTATTCGGGGACCACAATGAAATTCGACCTGCAGACCACGCCCGTTCCGGACCCGATCGCAGATCCGAACCGCGACCCGGAAGCCGATCCGCTCACGCCGCCTTCGCCGGGGCATCGTCCGGATGAGCCGCAGCATCCCGACGCACCGCCCGACAAAGACCCGATCCGGCGCTTCTGAGGCGCCGCCCGAACCTCTTTTTACGGGTATCCCCGCCCTTCAACCGCCGCGTCGCCTGCCGTAAAGCAGGCAAGCGGCGGCGCGCGCCGTCGCTTCGTGGAAGACACGTGAATCCAACGAAGACATCGCGGGCGCATCTATGAACAAAATGACGTTGAACAAGAAGCTCGGCTCGCTGATCGCCGTGCTGTGGATCGGGCTTGTCGCCATCGGCGTGATCGGCGCGTGGCAAAACCGCGCGTCGATGATCGACGACCGCAAGGAGCAGCTGAAGTCGCTCGTCGGCGAGGCGCACGCAATCGTGTCGCACTACGCCGCGCTCGCCGCCAACAAGACCATGACCGACGACGAAGCGAAGAAGCAGGCGCTGGCCGTGGTCGGCGCGATCCGTTACGGCACGGACGGTTACCTGTCGATCAACGACTCGCACCCGACCATGGTCATGCATCCGATCAAGCCCGCGATGATCGGCCAGGACATGTCGGGCTACACCGATCCGGCCGGCACGCGGCTTTTCGTGGACATCGTCAAGGCGGGCGACCAGCCGGGCGGCGGCTTTGTCAGTTATCTCTGGTCGAAGCCGGGCAGCGACAAGCCGGTGGCGAAACTCTCATATTCGCAACGGTTTGCGCCGTGGGACTGGTACATCGTGACCGGCATGTACATGGACGACGTGCAAAGCGCGTTCTACGCGAGCGCGTTGCGCTGGCTCCTCGTCACGGCGCTGCTGGGCGCGGCGGCGACCGCAGCGATGCTCGTCGTCGTGCGCAGCATCAAGCGTAATCTCGGCGGCGAGCTGGAATGGGCGGTGGGCGCTGCGCACCGCATGGCGCAGGGCGATCTGACGACCGCCGTGAGCGTGCATCCGGACGACACGACGAGTCTGCTCCACGCGCTTTCGACGATGCAGCGCGGACTCGTCGAGACCGTTTCGCGCGTGCGCAACGGCACGGAAAACATCAACGTGGGCGCATCTGAAATCGCGGCGGGCAACACCGACCTCTCGCAGCGCACCGAGGAACAGGCGGCCGCGCTCGTGCAGACGGCGTCGAGCATGGACGAAATGACCGCCAACGTGAAGAACAACGCGCAAAGCGCAGCGCAGGCCGCGCGGCTCGCGGAACAGGCGGCGGACGTCGCGACGCGCGGCAGCGGCGTAGTCAGCGAAGTCATCGACACGATGACGCGCATCACCGCGAGTTCGCAGCAGATCGGCGACATCATCGGCGTGATCGACGGCATCGCGTTTCAGACGAACATTCTCGCGCTGAACGCCGCAGTCGAAGCGGCGCGCGCCGGCGAGCAGGGGCGCGGCTTCGCGGTCGTGGCGGCGGAAGTGCGCAGCCTCGCGCAACGTTCCGCAACGGCCGCCAAGGAAATCAAGGCGCTGATCGAGACGTCGACGCAGACGGTGCAGCAAGGCGCGTCGCTCGTCTCGAACGCGGGCGCGACGATGAGCGAGATCGTGCAGTCGGTGCGGCGCGTGAACGAGATTCTCGACGAAATCAGCGACGCCTCGCGCGAGCAGAGCGCGGGCATCGAACAGGTGAATCGCGCGGTCGTCGAGATGGATCAGGTGACGCAGCAAAACGCCGCGCTCGTCGAAGAAGCCGCCGCCGCCGCGCATTCGCTGAAGGATCAGGTGGACGTGCTGCGCGAGGCGATCGGCAGTTTCAAGCTGCCCGCGTAGTTTGCAAGCAGCCGGGATCAGTCCTCCAAGAACCGCTCCACGAGGCGCGCCCAGTACGCCGCGCCGACCGGCAGGTTCTTGTCGTTGAAGTCGTAATGCGGGTTGTGGACCATGCAGCCGTCCTCGCCCGCACCGTTGCCGATGCGCAGGAACGTGCCCGGCCGCTCCTGCAGCATGAACGCGAAGTCCTCGCTGCCCATCAGCAGGTCCGCGTGCGCCACGACGTTCTCTTCGCCGACCAGTTCGCGCGCCACTTGGGTCGCGAATTCGGTCTGCGCGTCCGAATTGACGACGACCGGATAGCCTTCCAGATACTTCACCGTCGCCTTCGCGCCGTAGCTCGCCGCCTGCGACTCCACCAGTTCCTGAATGCGGCGCTTCAAAAGCTCGCGCACCTGCGGGCTGAACGAGCGCACGGACAGTTCGAGCGTCGCGCGGTTCGGAATGACGTTGTTGACCGTTCCCGCGTGCATGGAGCCGACCGTCACGACAGCGGGCTGCGCCGGATCGACATTGCGCGCGACGATCGTCTGAAGCGCCATCACGATGCTCGCCGCGACGACCACCGGATCGACCGACAGATGCGGCCGCGCCGCGTGACCGCCGACGCCTTCGATCACGATCGACACCTGATCGCCGGCTGCCATGAACGGCCCCTTGCGGAACAGGAACGTGCCCGGCTGCGCGCCCGGATGGTTGTGCACGCCGAACACGGCATCGCAATGAAAGCGGTCGAAGAGACCTTCTTCGATCATCTTCTGCGCGCCGCTCGGCACGCCGTGCTCTTCCGCCGGCTGAAAGTACAGATGCACCGTGCCGTTGAAGCGCCGCGTGCGCGCGAGATGGCGGGCCGCGCCGAGCAGCATGGTCGTGTGGCCGTCGTGGCCGCACGCGTGCATCTTGCCGGGCGTTTCGCTCGCGTAGGACTTGCCGGACTGTTCGAGGATCGGCAGCGCATCCATGTCCGCGCGCAGGCCGATGCTCTTCGTCCCGTCGCCCGCCTTCAGCGTGCCGACGACGCCCGTGCCGCCCACGCCGCGCGTCACCTGCCAGCCCCATTCCTCGAGCTTCCCGGCGACGAGCGCGGCGGTGCGTGTCTCTTCGTACGACAACTCCGGATGACGGTGGATGTCGTGGCGAATCTCGCGCAGCGAGAGCGCGTCGTCGGCGAGATCGGCGATTTCGGTGTAGCGGTGGTCGGACGAAACGGTCGTCATGAAAGAAGCCCTTGCTGAGATGAGTCTGGCGGCGCGCCTGAACTGCGTAACTGGAAAAGGCGCACATCTTCCTCCAGTCGCGCGCCGCTTGCCAGTTCCGCGCAACGCGCTGTGCGTTTTTCGCACGACCGCCGCTCACGCGGCGCGCGAATGGCTCCCCCGGACTTTATGAAATGGACCTGAACCGAAGGGCCAAATCTCACTATAGTCGGCTCTGTCCTCGCGGCGCCGCCCGCGACGACTCCCCGACAGAATCGCCGCGCCGACGCGCACATAAGGAGATCCCGCTGTGAACGCCTCTTCCAACAACGCCGACCTGCAAGCCCGCAAGAACGCCGCGACGCCGCGCGGCGTCGGGGTGATGTGCGACTTCTACGCCGCACGCGCCGAGAACGCGGAGTTGTGGGACGTGGAGGGCCGGCGCTTCATCGACTTCGCGGCGGGCATCGCGGTGTGCAACACGGGGCATCGTCACCCCAAAATCGTCGCCGCCATTCGCGCGCAACTCGACTGCTTCACGCATACCGCGTATCAGGTCGTGCCCTACGAATCGTACGTGTCGCTCGCCGAGAAGATCAGCGCGCGCGCGCCGGGCCAGCACGCGAAGAAGACCGCATTTTTCACGACGGGCGCGGAAGCGGTCGAGAACGCCGTCAAGATCGCGCGCGCCGCGACCGGCCGGCCGGGCGTGATCGCGTTCACGGGCGGCTTTCACGGCCGCACGATGATGGGCATGGCGCTCACCGGCAAGGTCGCGCCGTACAAGATCGGCTTCGGACCGTTTCCGTCGGATGTCTATCACGCGCCGTTCCCGAACCCGCTGCACGGCGTGTCGGTCGATGACTCGCTCGCCGCCATCGGACATCTGTTCAAGGCGGATATCGAAGCGAGCCGCGTCGCGGCCATCGTTTTCGAGCCGGTGCAAGGCGAAGGCGGCTTCAATCCCGCGCCCGTGGAATTCGTGCGCGGCCTGCGCGAAATCTGCGACGCGCACGGCATTCTGCTGATCGCCGACGAAGTGCAGACGGGCTTCGCACGCACCGGCAAGCTCTTCGCGATGGAGCACTACGGCGTCGTGCCCGATCTCATGACCATCGCGAAGAGTCTCGCGGGCGGCATGCCGCTGTCGGGCGTCGTGGGCCGCGCCGACGTGATGGACGCCGCTGCGCCCGGCGGGCTCGGCGGCACTTACGCGGGCAATCCGCTGGCGGTCGCGGCGGCGCACGCGGTGCTCGACGTGATCGACGAGGAACGGCTGTGCGAACGCGCCGTCGCGCTCGGCGATACGCTGAAGGCGAAGCTCGATGCGTTGAAGCGCGACGTCCCGCAGATCGCGGACGTGCGCGGTCCCGGCGGCATGGTGGCGGTCGAGTTCTGCAAGCCCGGCACGCACAAAGCGGACGCGGACTACGCGAAGCGCGTGCAGGCGCGCGCGCTCGAACGCGGCCTGTTGCTGCTCGTGTGCGGCGTGTACGGCAACGTCGTGCGCTTCCTCTTCCCGCTGACTATCCAGCAGCAGGTTTTCGACGAAGCCCTGAGCATTCTCGAAGACGTGCTGACGGAAAGCGTCGTCGCGACGGCTTAAGGACGCGCCATGACCCTCCGAGATCAACTGAAAGACCCGACGCTGCTGCGTCACGACGCCTATATCAATGGCGAATGGCAAGCCGCCGACGACGGCGCGACCTTCGAAGTACGCGATCCGTCCAATGGCGACTTGCTCGGGCACGTGCCGCAGATGGGCGCGGGCGAAACGCGCCGCGCAATCGAGGCGGCGAACGCCGCGTGGCCCGCGTGGCGCGCCAAAACCGCGAAGGAACGCGCCGCCATCATGCGGCGCTGGTTCGACTCGATGATGGCCAACGCCGACGACCTCGCGCTCATTCTCACGACAGAGCAAGGCAAGCCGCTCGCCGAAGCGCGCGGCGAGATCGCGTATGCGGCGTCGTTCATCGAATGGTTCGCGGAAGAAGGCAAGCGCGTGGCCGGCGATACGCTCGCCACGCCCGCCGCCGACAAGCGCATCGTCGTGACGAAGGAGCCGATCGGCGTGTGCGCCGCCATCACGCCGTGGAATTTTCCCGCCGCGATGATCACGCGCAAGGTGGGACCGGCGCTCGCGGCGGGCTGTCCGATCGTCGTGAAACCGGCCGAGGCGACGCCCTTCTCGGCGCTCGCGCTCGCGGTGCTGGCCGAGCGCGCGGGCGTGCCGAAGGGCGTGCTGAGTATCGTCACCGGCGACCCGAAAGCCATCGGCGGCGAAATGACGGGCAATCCCATCGTGCGCAAGCTGTCGTTCACGGGATCGACGGCGGTCGGGCGTCTGCTGATGGCGCAGAGCGCGCCGACCGTGAAGAAAGTGACGCTCGAACTGGGCGGGAACGCGCCGTTCATCGTGTTCGACGACGCCGACCTCGACGCCGCCGTCCAAGGCGCGATTGCGTCGAAGTATCGGAATAGCGGGCAGACGTGCGTCTGCACGAACCGCTTCTACGTGCACGAACGCGTCTACGACGCCTTCGCCCGCAAGATGGCCGATGCGGTCGGCGCGCTGAAAGTCGGGCGCGGCACGGAAAGCGGCGTGGCGCTGGGGCCGCTCATCAACGAAGCGGCGGTGAAGAAGGTGGAGTCGCATATCGACGACGCGCTGACCAAAGGCGCGAGCGTGGCGGCAGGCGGCAAGCGTCACGCGCTCGGTCACGGCTTCTTCGAACCGACGGTGCTCACGGGCGTCACGCCGGACATGAGAATCGCGAAGGAAGAAACCTTCGGGCCGCTCGCGCCGCTCTTTAGCTTTTCGTCCGACGAAGAAGTGATCCGCCTCGCCAACGACACCGAGTTCGGACTGGCCGCGTACTTCTACAGCCGCGACATCGGCCGCGTCTGGCGCGTGGCCGAGGCGCTGGAATACGGCATGGTGGGCATCAATACCGGGCTGATCTCGAACGAAGTCGCGCCGTTCGGCGGCGTCAAGCAGTCGGGACTCGGCCGCGAAGGGTCGCATTACGGCATCGACGATTATCTTGTTATCAAGTACCTGTGCATGGCGGTGTGAGCGCGGACACGGTTACTGCGCGGCGCTCGCCTCGCTGGCGGGCGTCACCTTGACCGCCGCCGCCGATACGAACACGGCGTGAACCGTATCGCCCTTCTTCAACTTCTGCGCTTCGAGCGCCGGCCCGAAGTCGAGCGTCTCTGTGCGCCACGGGCCGCGCAGCGTGATGGTATGCCGCTTGTTGTCGATCTTTTCGACCGTCGCGAGAATCTCGACGCGGCGCGACGACTCGAATCCGCTCGTGCCGCCCGGCCCGGAGGCGGGCGTGATCGACTGCGTATCGACGCGCGAGCGCACGCCCTTGCCGTTTGCGCTCACTTTCTCGGCGGTGACGAGCAGCGCGTTCTTATAGAGCACGTCCACTTTGTCGCCGACGCGAAGCTGATCGAAGTTCGTCACGTCCTTGCTGACGATGACCGAGGCGTCGCCGCGCGGACCGTGAATCATCACCATGCGGCTCGCGGGATCGATGCCCGTGATCGTCGCCTGAATGTGGATCGGCTGCGCGGAAGCAATGACTTCTTGGGCTTGCTTGCTCAGTTCTTCGTTTTCCTGCGCCGATACTGCGTGAGGTATTGCGCCGAAAATGACGACCAAGGCCGTCGCCGTGAGAAATGGAATTGCGCGCCGTTTCGTGTGCATGTCTGTTGGGCTCCTTGCCGTGATGAGCAGTGCCTGCCATTCAATATCACGTCGCGAACGCGCTGGAAATCGAATCGCGCTATGCGCTCGGCCAAGCCAAGAGAATCATCTGATCGACTGTGAAAGATCGTCGATCCCGGCGGCATCTCCATCGACTTGCGCCACGCGACGCGCGATTTCCGGCGAACCGGTAGAATCGGCTGCCTGATGACGACCGTCTGCGTCGCGTCTTGTCGATTCCACACCAACCATCTTCCACGGGGCGGAGCGCGGCGCAAAAGCGCGAACCGGCCCGGCAGGGGCGCTATGCGACGTTCCGCATTTTTCATCCGGTTCATCGGTATCGGTGTTCTGTTCCATGTTTACGTCGGCATGCGGCTCATTCCGGCCGCGCCCGTCGGCATGCCGCTGAAGGTGCTCGCGGCGGCGTGGCTCGTCGCGTCGCTCATACTGATTCCGCTCGGGATGATGGCGCGAAACATCGAGGCGCAGCCGCTTTCCGACCGGCTCGCGTGGTGCGGCCTCACCGCGCTGGGGTTTTTCTCCTCGCTGCTGATATTGACGTTCGCACGCGACGTCATGCTGCTTTGCGTGCACCTCGCCGACTGGCTGCGCGGCGTGCCGGTCGGTTCACCGGCGCTCGTGGCCAACAGCGCGCTGGCCGTGCCGATTCTGGCTGTGCTGCTGTCGGCGATCGGCTTCTATAACGCGCGCAAACGCGCGCCCGTCGTCAGCGTCGATGTGCCGATTCCCAATCTGCCCGCTGCGCTCGACGGTTTCACCATCGTGCAGATCAGCGACATTCACGTGGGCCCGACCATCAAGCGGCCGTATGTGGAGCGCATCGTCGCGGCGGTGAACGGCCTTGCGCCGGACGTGATCGCGGTCACGGGCGACGTAGTGGACGGCGCGGTGCCGCACCTCGCGGAACATACGCGCCCGCTCGCCGGCTTGAGCGCGCGCCACGGCACGTTCCTCGTGACGGGAAACCACGAGTACTACTCGGGCGCGGACAAGTGGGTCGCGGAGTTCAGGCGGCTCGGGCTGACGGTACTGTTGAACCAGCACGTGGTGCTGAATCATGACGGCGCGCAAGCCGTGATTGCCGGTGTCACCGATTACGGCGCGGGCAGCTTCGACCCGGCGCACCGCAGCGATCCGGCACAGGCGATCAGCGGCGCACCAGCCGATGCTTCCGTGCGCGTCTTGCTCGCGCATCAGCCGCGCAGCGCGCCCGCAGCGGCGGAAGCGGGCTTCACGCTGCAGCTTTCGGGACATACACACGGCGGCCAGTTTCTGCCCTGGAACTTCTTCGTGCGCTTGCAACAGCCGTTCGTGGCGGGGCTCGTGAAATTCAACGGCCTTTGGGTCTATACGAGTCGCGGAACGGGATACTGGGGTCCGCCCAAACGCCTCGGCGCGCCGTCCGAGATTACGCGCGTCCGGCTCGTGCCTGCAACCGCGTGACACGGGCGACCCAGTGGACGCGCGTCGATGCCGCGCGTCCGGCGCTCAGGGCAAGCGCGACGCCCGGACACGGGAATGAACGGACGCCCTTCGTCGGCAAGCGGGACCCCTGCCAAGGAAGCAGCGACAAATTAAAGAAGTGCCGGATCATCAGCCACTAGATATTTCCTAAAGTGACTGGCGGCGAGCGGCGGCTCTTGTCGATCGTCAGGGAGTACGAAGTTTCTTGCCATCCATCACCTGAGCGCCGTCAGAACCTGCTCCGTCGACCGGATTCGACCGATGCGCGCAAAAGATATGGCGGCAAGTGGACCCTCGCGTTTCCGCGTGCAGGTCGCTCATGGCGTCTTCCGCGAAAGTCTGCTGATAACCGCGCGCGTAGGCGTCGCGCGCAGTCGATTCCATGCCGATATGCGTCGCGATGCCGCCGAGTCCGATAGTCCTGTTACCCCGGCGCCGCAATTGCACATCGAGTTCGGTGCCGTAGAACGCGCCCCACTGCGCTTCACGATGATGACATGGGACGCCTGCGCGCCCAGTTCGGGACACAGCTTGCTCAGCCGGCCGGTTATATTGCGACCGGCCGCAGCCCGCCCGCAGCGCCGGGAAACGCTACTTCAGCACGACGAGCGCATTCGCCGCCCGTAAGCGATCCGCCAGCAAGCGCCCGTTCGCCACAACGCTCGCCGCGCTGTCCGGCTGCACGGGCATCGCGGTGATGCCGCTCTGCAAGTCGATCAGAACGAGCGCCCTGTTGCGCGTATCGAGCCGCCATTCGGGAACGTTCATGGCCACGCTCGTTTCACGTCTGTCGGAAGACGAGTGCGGTGCCGTTGATGCAATACCGAAGGCCTGTCGGATGGGGGCCGTCGTCGAATACATGGCCGAGATGCCCGCCGCAGCGGCGGCAATGCACTTCGTTCGGCAATGGCTGTGACCCGTTGCTCACGTGTGTCCCGACGGCGCCGTCCAGCGGCCGCCAGAAGCTCGGCCAGCCAGTCGCGCTGTCGAACTTGGTGTCCGACGAAAAGAGCGCCAAGCCGCATCCGGCGCAGGCAAAGTTACCCGAGCGTTGCTCGCCGAGAAGCGGACTTGAAAACGGCGCCTCGGTCGCCCCACGCCGCAGCACGCGATATTGCTGCGAAGACAAACGCCGCCGCCAGTTCGTGCGGCTATGCTCGATCTCGAATTCGGAGAGCGCGGCAGCCCTCATGCCCGCCATGCCCTGGCGCCACGGCGCGATGCCGCCCGCCAGCGTCGCCGCCATCGCGCCGAGGAAATTTCGTTTCGTGCGTCTGATGATTTTCATCGGATGAACGCCCTCCATTTTCCCCGTCGCGTGGTGCGGCTCTTTGCTACGCCTTCAGCCGATAACCTGTCTTGAAAATCCACGCGACGATAGCGATGAAGATCGCAAGGAACACGAGCGTCATCGCAAGGCTCGTGCCGACCTGCACGTCGGCGAGACCGTAGAAACTCCAGCGAAATCCGCTGATGAGATAGACGACCGGGTTGAACAGCGCAACTGTCTTCCAGAACGGCGGGAGGATGTTGATCGAGTAGAAGCTGCCGCCGAGAAATGTGAGCGGCGTCACGATCAGAAGCGGAATGATCTGAAGCTTCTCGAAGCCGTCCGCCCAGATTCCGATGATGAAACCGAGCAGACTGAAAGTGACCGAGGTGAGCAGCAGGAACAGAATCATCCATACCGGATGATCGATCCGCAGCGGCACGAAAAGCCGCGCGGTGGCAAGAATGATGAGACCGAGAATGATCGACTTCGTGGCCGCCGCGCCGACGTAACTGATGACCAGTTCGAGATACGACACCGGCGCGGACAGCAACTCGTAGATCGTGCCGGTGAATCTTGGGAAATAGATTCCGAAGGACGCATTCGCGATGCTTTGCGTAAGTAGCGACAACATGACCAGCCCAGGCACGATGAACGCGCCGTAGCTGATGCCGTCCACTTGCGGAATGCGCGTGCCGATGGCGGCGCCGAACACGACGAAGTAAAGCGATGTCGAGATAACCGGCGACACGATGCTTTGCATCAGCGTGCGGCCGGCGCGCGCCATCTCGAAACGGTAGATTGCACGAACTGCGTGTAGATTCATTTGGCGTCCCTGACGAGGCTCACGAAAATGTCTTCGAGCGAGCTTTGCGTCGTTTGCAAATCCTTAAAGCGCACGCCTGCTTCGTCGACATGGCGCAGCAGCGCGATGATGCGCCCCGGCTCGTCGTGCGCGTCATACGTATAAGTGAGCTCGGTGCCGCTTGCCGACAGCGTGAGACCATACTGCGTGAGCGGCGCGGGCACGGCGGCGAGCGGCTGTTCCAGTTGCAGCGTGAGATTCTTTTGCCCAAGCTTGCGCATGAGTTCAGCTTTCTCTTCCACAAGCACGATTTCCCCGCGATTGATGACGCCAATGCGGTCGGCCATCTCCTCCGCTTCCTCGATGTAATGCGTCGTCAGAATGATCGTGACGCCCTTCTCTTTCAGCGCGCGCACCAGATTCCACATGTCGCGGCGCAGTTCGACATCGACGCCGGCGGTCGGCTCGTCGAGAAAGAGAATGTTTGGCTCGTGCGCAAGCGCCTTCGCAATCAGCACGCGGCGCTTCATGCCGCCCGAAAGCGTCATGATCTTGTTGTCCTTCTTGCTCCATAGCGACAACGACTTCAGCACCTGTTCGATATGCGCCGGGTTCGGTGCGCGCCCGAACAATCCGCGGCTGAACGACACGGTGGCCCACACGGTCTCGAAGGCGTCTGTCGTCAGTTCCTGCGGCACGAGTCCGATCATCGCGCGCGCCGCGCGATAGTCGGTGACGATATCGTGACCCGCGACCGTGATCTGCCCTTGGCTCGCCCGCACGATGCCGCAGACGGTGGAGATGAGCGTGGTCTTGCCCGCTCCGTTCGGGCCGAGCAGCGCGAAAATCTCGCCGCGCCGGATCTCCAGATTCACGTCCTTGAGCGCGGAAAATCCCGACGCGTAGGTCTTGGAGAGATGGGAAATAGTGATGATATTCGGCATGGCGTGGACGATAGCAGATACCGCGCGATTCGGCTTAATCGGAGGGATAGTCCGAATGGCCGATGTTCGGGACGCCACGCGCTGCCTACAATGTGTCCGCCAAAGCCAGGGAGCCGACATGCTTTTCGAACAGATTCAGACCGCGTGCCTCAACGACGCTGACTTGCCGTGGGTGCCCTTCACGCCCTATAGCAACCATGTGATGGTGAAGTACTTCAAGCTCGATCCGATTCGCGGCGAGACCATCGCATTACTGAAAGCGCCGGCGAGGGGCGAGATGCCGCGGCACCGGCACACGGGCACGGTCATCGTGTATACGGTCGAGGGGCGCTGGAAGTATCGCGAGCACGACTGGGTCGCCGAGAAAGGAAGCATCGTGTACGAGACCGCCGGGTCCAGTCATACGCCGGAAGCCGTGGCGCCGCAGCCGGGCGCGCCGGACATCGTCACGCTGAACATCATTCAAGGCGATCTCGTGTTCGTGGACGAGAACGGGCGCACGCTCGCGACCGAAAACTGGCGCAGCGGCTGGGAGCGATACGCGGGCTACTGCCGCGCGCATGGCCTCACGCCGAAAGATCTGACGGCGTTCGGCTAGCGCGGGGCGGTTGCACACATCAAGGCTTGACGAACAACGCGTCGAGCGCGTCCGAATAGGCGCGCACGTTGGCCTCGTGCAGCGGATCGAGCGTGCGCAGGAACGCCTGCGCGGTGGCACGATAAGCGTCGAGATTCGCGTCGTGCTCTCTGAACGCCGTGCGCAGCGCGCGGCCGCCGTCTTCACAGTCGAAACCGTGATACCGATAGCCGCACGCTCCGATCAGACGCGAGTTGTGAACGAGCGTATAGCCGCCGTGAAGCGCCTCGTAATACAGATAGTTCTGCGCGTTCTCCCAGTGATGACTCACGACCGCATCGACTTCGCGCGGCACGATCTGCGCAAACGGAAAGCGTGCTTCGAAAGACGCGAGGCTGTGTCTCACCACGTCGAGACTGCGCGCGAACTCGACGAACGTCGGCTGCTCCTTGAGCTTGGCCGTGCCGTAGACGCGCACGGCGTCGATCACATTCGGATCGGCGCGATGCGCGCATTCGCAACTGAGAAGCGGCACGTAGCTCGTCTTCACCATGGAGACGTTCGGCTCAAAGATGCCGATGCGCCAGCGCCGCTTTCCCGGCTGGTAGCCGAACGTGAGGCCATCGGGCAGATTGCGCGCGTCTTTTTCCAGGAGCATGGGGCTCCAGATGTGCGGCACGATGGTGACCGGCGCGCGGCCGAGCGCCTGGAAGTACGGCTTGCACGACCGCTCGTACTCGGGCAGTGTCCACACGGCGTCGTAAGGCACTTGCGGCACGAGTCCCGCCGGCGGCAGCGAGAAGATCATGCGCTCGATGTCGAGCACGTAATCATTGCCCACGCGCATCGACACGATCTTCCCGCCGCGTTCGCGGAACTTGAGCACCCAGTCGCGCTGAACCTGCGCATGCAGCTCGATCATCACGTCGAGACGGCCCAGCGCCGATTCCGGCTCGATGATCGGCGCGGGCGCGTCCGCCATGAAGCGTTTCGCGTCCTCGCGCGTGCCGTCCCCGCTCGCGACGATATAGACCGCCTCCACGCGCGGCGAGCGTGCGAGCAGTTGAATGAGGAACAGCGCGTTTTGCGCGATGCCGCTTTCGAACATCGACTGCCCGCCCGCGCGGACATACACGGACACGCCCACGCGCAGGCGGCGCGGCGCTCTCTTGGCCGCGGTATGAGTGGAGCTCATCGTGCGGCGCTCCCGTTGGGTCGATTCCATAGGTACATCAGACGATGCGCGTAAGCGTCCAGATTAGCCGGATTGAGCGGATCGACGCTCTTGATCACGCGTGCCGCGCGGGCGCGGTAATCGTCGAGCGCCGCGTCGTGCTCGCCGAGCGCGCGCAGCAACTGGCGCGCGCCCTCCTGAATGTCGAAGTCTGGGTAGTAGTAGCCCGCATCTGCAAGCCACGGCGAGTTGTGGATCAGCGGATAACCGCCGTACAGCGCATCCAGATAGAGATAATTCTGGTCGTTGGCCCATTGATGCGACACGATCGCGTCGCCGTGCATCGCCATGAAGCTGACGACATCGTGCCGGCCTTCGAAAAGCGCCCGGTGATCGCGCACGAGGTCGAGCGAGTTCGCCATGTGCAGGAGCGTCGGGTGCTCTTTCATGTGGACGGTGTTGAGCGCGATCATCGACGTGACACTGCCGCTGTCCGCGCGATATGCTTCCTCGCAGATCAGCATCGGAATGGCCGCGGCTTTCTGCACCGAAATGTTCGGCTCCAGCAATCCGACGCGCAGCCCACGCGCGCCTGCTTCCGCCCTCGTTCGGTAGCCGTAGCGATAACCGTGTTGTGCGACATGCGCGATACGCGCCTGCAGGAATTGCGGATGCCAGACATACGGCACCTCGAACACGTCGCAGCGATGCAGCGTGCGCATGATCGGCGCGGATGGCGCGTCCTTGGAAAGCAGCCACACTTCGTCGCAGCGGTCCGGGCGCGACATGTGGCTCGGCTTTTCGAACACCGCGGGCTCCACGAGTCCGAGATACGGCTGTCCCACCACGTAAAACACGACCTTGCGGCCGCGTGCGCGCATCAGGTCGAGCCAGCCGACGTCGAGCGCGCCGCCGAGCTCGATCACGACATCGACGGCATCGGTCGCCTCGCGCATGTTGATCACGCGCAGCGTCTTTCCGGCGACATCGACGTCTTGCGGCATGGCCGCGAGCGCGCCGACATCGATCAACACGACCGACGAAACGAACGGCAGGCGCTGAAACAGTTCCGCGAGAAAGACGATGTTCTGGCCCATCCCGTTGGACCAGATGCTATGTCCTTCGTAGCTCGCCATTGAAATGCCGATTCTCATTGACACCACTTTCAATACTCCGAAAAGACGCTGCCGGACGAGCGGCGACGCAAGCACGACACACCGTCGTTCAGCAAGACCGGCGCGGCTTCGAAATGCGATTCAGGACAATGACCGAAGCACGAAACGAACGAAGCGAAACAAAACCGAACCGACGCTCGAAACAATCTTGCGACGGTCGTATCGAACGCGAAGCGGCTTTCGCGTTAATGTCTCGTTAATGTCTCGTTGAAGCGGGAAACCGCGCGATGTTCACGCGGCATCGGATGCAATGACCGGCGAATCAAGGGCCGCGCATTCTATCAACTGCTCCGGGGGCCGTCGTTTGATCAACTGAGTGTAGGTCAAAGATTAGGAAATATCGCATCGCCAAGGCGAGGCGCGACGCGGCTATCTGGAATCAGCGTGGGCGCGCCGCACAATCTCAACGCAAACGAGGAGGAACGCAGCATGAACATTCAGACCGTCGGGATCGTCGGCGCGGGAACCATGGGCAACGGCATCGCGCAGGTGGCCGCCGTCGCGGGGTTCAAGGTCGTGTTGATCGACGTCACCGACGCCGCGCTCGCCAAGGGCGTCGCCACGCTGACCGCGAGCCTCGAGCGGCTCGTCGCGAAGGACAAGCTCGACGCCGGCACGCGCGACGCGGCCATCGCGCGCATCGAGACGTCCACCGATTATGCGCGGGTTTCCGCGGCGGACATCGTCATCGAGGCGGCGACCGAGAACGTCGAGCTCAAGCACCGCATTCTTGGGCAAATCGAGGCGGCGGCGCGAGCCGATGCGATCATCGCATCGAACACGTCGTCCATTTCGATTACCGCGCTCGCCGCCACGCTTGGCCATCCCGAGCGGTTCATCGGCATGCACTTTTTCAATCCGGTGCCGCTCTTGCAGCTAGTCGAAGTGATCCGAGGCGTCCAGACGAGCGACGAAACAGTGACCGCCGTGCGGGAACTGACCGAGAAACTTGACAAGTCGCCCATCGGCGTTCGTAATTCGCCCGGCTTTGTCGTCAACCGCGTGCTCGTGCCGATGATCAACGAAGCGTTTTTCGTGCTGTACGAAGGCGTCGCGACGGCCGAGGAAATCGACACGGGCATGAAGCTCGGCGCGAATCACCCGATCGGCCCGCTCGCACTCGCGGACCTGATCGGTCTGGACGTGTGCCTCTCCGTGATGGACGTGTTCCTGAAAGACTTCGGCGATTCGAAGTATCGCGCGTGCCCGCTGCTGCGTGAACTCGTCGCCGCAGGGCATCTTGGACGCAAGACGAAGCGCGGGGTGTATCACTACGAGTGAGCGGCCGGGCGGCGCGGTACCATGCATCGGATACCGTATGATCGCGGTCATCCACTGCAAGACGCTTGCTTGCTCAACCGCTTTGACTTATCCCTTGGCGGATGCGCTCGTTCGCCGCGCCCACCGACCTTTCTTGGCACCACGCATCATGGCAATTTCCTCCAACGGGCAGCCGAACCCGAATCCGCGTCAGCCGGTCGACATCGCCCGCATTCTGCTCGTCATCGCCATTCTTTCGGCGCTGGCGGCCGGCAGCCTCTTTATCCTGCGCCCGTTTCTCCCCGGTCTGATCTGGGCGACGACCATCGTCGTCGCGACCTGGCCGCTCATGCTCGCGGTGCAGCGCCGCTGCGGCAACCGTCGATGGATTGCGACGACGATCATGCTGCTCGTGCTCCTGATCGTGATCGTGCTGCCGCTCTATCAGGCGATCAGCACGCTTGCGCTGCACGGCAGCGAGATCATGTCCGCCATCAAGAGCCTGCCGACGTATGCGCTGCCGCCGCCACCCGGCTGGGTCCACGATGTTCCGCTCGTCGGGCAGCGCGCCTCGGCCGAATGGCAATCGCTCTCCGACGCCGGCCCCGGCGGCATGCTCGCGAAACTCGAACCTTACGTGACCATTGCGGCGCGCTGGATGCTCTCGCACGCGGCAGTCGTCGGCGTGTTCGTCATGCACATGGTCATCACCATCATCATCGCGGGCATTCTGTACACGCGCGGCGAGGCCGCCGCCACTTTCGTCCTGCGTTTCGCCACGCGGGTGGCTGCCCAGCGCGGCGCCGAAGCCGTCAAGCTCGCCGGATTGGCCGTGCGCGCGGTGGCGCTCGGCATCGTCGTGACCGCGGTCACGCAGTCGGCGCTCGGCGGAATCGGTCTGTGGATTGCGGGCGTGCCGGCGGCGGGCGTCATCACGGCGGTCATGCTCATGCTTTGCCTCGCGCAAATCGGTCCGCTTTTGCCGCTGCTCGGCGGCGTGGCCTGGCTCTTTTGGCACGGATCGCACGTCGCGGCCGCTTTGCTGCTCGTATGGTCGCTGATGATCGCCATGCTCGACAATTTCCTGCGCCCGCTGCTCATTCAGCGCGGCGTCAATTTGTCGATGCTGTTGATTCTTTCCGGCGTGCTCGGCGGGATGTTTGCATTCGGAATAGTCGGATTATTCATCGGGCCCGTTATTCTTGCCGTCACTTTCACGATTCTTAACGCATGGATTAACGAGCAGCCGTCCATGCCCCAAGTCGACGCAATAACCAATGAAGAAATCGCTAGGCCCGCGTCCGCAAAGGATTTGGCGGATACATCGCGACCGCGCCCGTAATCTGTCTCATAATCATTTTTTACAGAATCGTCCCGATGATCGGATTTGTTCCAGATGTGTACTAGGAGTGTGACTAAAATCGCTTTTGCGCCTTACGGCACACGGCGTTTCGCGCGAAATCGACGGCACACATCCGTTACAATGCGGGTCTTTGATACTTGCCCGCTGAAGGGCGTAGGGGAATGACCATGTCTTTGCGCGACGTGGACGCCATCGATTACATCGGAATCAATATCCTGTTCAAGCAAGTGTATGTCGGGCTTTTCGATGATCTCGACTGGCAAGACGAACAAGAGCATCAGGATTTACTGACGAAGAAAATCGACCGCTACACCCGATATATCCGCTCGGGTCAATTGTTGCTGAATTATCCCAAAGTGCGGGGTTATGAAATCGTGATCGAATATGTTTCGATGCACGCCATGCCCCCGTCCGCTGCCGCGTTTTGGAGAACGCGCGAAAGTCTCATTCGTGGCGCCGGTTTCTCCGTCCGCACGCGCGGCGTGGACGTGCGCCGTTCCCTAGGACTCAAGTCTGAAGAACCGGCACACGCCATGATCGCGGAAGAGGTCGACGAACTGGTCGAACCGCCTGCGCTCGAAGTGCTCGACCCCGAGCCACGTATGCGTCTCGCCGAGAGCGCCGACATTTCTTTCTTGCCGCCGCTGGTTTCGCAGCAGCGTCGCGCGCATACGCTGCCAATTCTGACGCGGCTGTCGCTGCGGCGCTCCGCTTCGATGTAAGCAGCCACTCGAGCAAGAACACGAAACAAAAAAGGCGAGGCCCGGTGCCTCGCCTTTTTCGTGCCTGCGTCTTTTTCCTGCCTGCGCCAACAGCCGCTTACTTCGCCATGCCGAGCGCCGACGTCGCGATGGAAGGCACCGAAATGCCGTTCGTTTTGGCGTACTGAACCGCTTGCGTCAACGTCTGCACGAGCGTTTGCAACTGGCCCGGCGCCGATTGCGCAATATAAGTCGCTGCCTGCGCCGTGCCCGGATTCGTTCCAGCCTGCAAGAGCGACGAGACATCCATCGTGTTCTTCACCGCGCCCAGGTCCGACTGAAGACCTGCATATTGCTTCACGCCCTGCCCCAATGACGCCAGTCCGTCCGTGAAGGACTGCTTGCTCGCGGCCGTCGGCGGCGTCGCGGACTTGTTCGCGAATGCCTGCATCAGCGATTGCGACACGCTCTGCTGCGTGCCGCCAAGCTGCGACAACACGCTCGTGCTCGGCGCGCCGCCGCTGGTGGCGCCCGACAACATGCCCGCCGCCGACTGAGCCTGGCTCGCGACGCTCGACATGCCCATCGCCGATGCGAGGCTCGATTGTCCGCTCAATACCTGCTGATTGGCGCCGAGATAGTTCTGCACGAGCGAGCCGAGCGCGGACGGCTGCGCCGCGCTGTCGCCGGACTGGCCCGACGACTCCGACTTGTTACCGAAGCCGAATTGCTGGAGATTGATTTGTGCATAAGACGCGGCCGGCGTCGCGAGCGCGCCTGCGAGAGCCGTTGCAGAAAGCGCGATCCGTAGCGACCGATTCGACATGATCGGGTTCCTCCTTCAAATGTTCCGACGTGAATGAGCCGTTTCGACCAGCGGCCTTCCCGACGGTTCGCGGCGCAGCGCCCCGCGTTACATTTGCTTGCCAATTCCTCCGATCAACGATGCAACGCCTCGCCTGATCATTTCGCGGTATCGGCCACGCCCGGCTGACGTAGATCGGGGAAATCGTCCTCCCAGAACTCGAACTCACCGCGAGCGCCGTCCTGCACGCGCGCCGCTTCCTGTCTGCGAAGATCGACGCGCCGGATCTTGCCCGAGATCGTCTTCGGCAACTCCGCGAACTCGATACGCCGGATGCGCTTGTACGGCGCCAGCCGCTCGCGCGAGAACGCGAACACGCTGCGCGCGAGGTCCGGTCCCATCGTGAAGCCGTGCCGCAGCGTGACGAACGCCTTGGGCACCGAAAGCCGCAGCGCATCGGGACTTGGCACGACAGCCGCTTCGGCAATGGCTTCGTGTTCGATCAGCACGCTCTCCAGTTCGAATGGGCTCAGACGGTAATCGGACGATTTGAAGACATCGTCCGCGCGGCCGACGTACGTGAAATAGCCGTCTGCACCGCGTGCCGCGACATCCGATGTGCGATAAAAGCCGCCGCGCATTGCGTTTTCGGTGGCGGCGGGGTTGTCAGCGTAACCGGTCATGAGGCCGAGCGGCGGCGGATCGAGCGCGAGCGCAATTTCGCCCTCGTCGGCACGATTGCCCTCCGGATCCAGCAGCACCACGCGATACCCCGGCAGCGGACGGCCCATCGAGCCGGGCACGAGCCGCTGGCCCGGCGAATTCACGATCTGCGCGGTGGTTTCCGTCTGCCCGTAGCCATCGCGAATCGGCACGCCCCACGCCGCCTGCACGCGCTCGACGACCTCCGGATTCAGCGGCTCGCCCGCGCCCACGATCTCGCGCAGCTTCACCTTGTACTGCGCCAGCGGTTCCTGCACGAGCATCCGCCACACGGTCGGCGGCGCGCAGAGCGTGGTGACGTCGTGCGTCACGAGCACGTTCAGTGTGCGCGCGGCGTCGAAGCGGCTGAAGTTGTAGATGAACACGCACGCCTGCGCATTCCACGGCGCGAAGAAGCAGCTCCACGCGTGTTTCGCCCAGCCGGGCGAACTTATATTCCAATAAACGTCGCCGGGTTGCAGGCCGATCCAGTACATCGTCGAAAGATGCCCGACCGGATAGCTCTCGTGCGTATGCGCGACGAGCTTCGGCTTCGACGTCGTGCCCGATGTGAAGTACAAGAGATACGGATCGCTCGCCATTGTTTCGGCGTCAGCATCGAATTCGGGCGATGCATCGTAGGCCGCGTCGTAGCCGAGCCAGCCGTCGCGCGCGCCGCCGACGGACATGCGCAGTCCGTGCAAGTCGATGCCGTCGAACTTGTGCGTTTCGTTCGCATCGACGATAGCATGATCCACGCGTCCCAGCGCGATGCGCTCGCGCAGGTCGCCGCTTGCAAGCTGCGTCGTCGCGGGCAGCACGATCGCGCCGAGCTTCATCGCGGCGAGCATGGTCTCCCATAACTCGACGCGATTCGGCAGCATCAGCAAGATACGCTCGCCGCGCTTCACGCCGATTGCGCGGAAATGATTCGCCACACGCGCCGACCGCTCGCTCATCTCGGCGAACGTGAGCCGCGTTTCATCGCCGCTTTCGTCGACGATGCAAAGCGCGGGCGCGTCGTTGCCGCGCGCCATCGGATCGAAATAATCGAGCGCCCAGTTGAAGCGGTCCAGCACGGGCCATCTGAATTTGCGGTACGCGGTGTCGTAGTCGGTTCGGTGACGCAGCAGAAAGTCTCTCGCTTCGATGAACGGCCCGGCTCGATTCATGGCGTCTCCTCCTTATATGCCGCTAGACGTTGCGCGCAATCACCATGCGCTGGACTTCGCTCGTGCCTTCGTAAATTTGCGTGATGCGCGCATCGCGATAATGCCGCTCCACCGGGTAGTCCTGAAGATAGCCGTAGCCGCCATGGATCTGAATCGCATCCGAACACACGCGCTCGGCCATCTCGGATGCGAAGAGTTTCGCCTGCGACGCCTCCGACAAACACGGCACGCCTTCGGTGCGCATCCGCGCGGCGTGCAGTACCAGAAGCCGCGCGGCGTTGATCTGCGTCTGCATGTCGGCGAGCATGTTCGCGACCGACTGATGCTCGCGGATCGGCTTGCCGAACTGCACGCGATCTCGTGCGTAGGCGCGCGCTGCATCGAAGGCGGCGCGCGCGATGCCGAGCGCCTGCGCCGCAATCCCGATGCGCCCGCCTTCCAGATTCGACAGCGCGATCTTGAGCCCTTCGCCCCGCGCGCCGAGCAGATTCGCGGCGGGAATCGCGCAGTCGTCGAAGGTGATCGGACACGTATCCGATGCGCGGATGCCGAGTTTGTGCTCGGGCGGTCCGACGTTGAAACCCGGCGTGTTCGTCGGCACGATGAAAGCCGAGATGCCGCGCTTGCCCGCTTCCGGGTCGGTAACGGCGAACACGATGGCGACGCCCGCGCGCCGCCCGTTCGTCACGAACTGCTTGCTGCCGGAGATGATCCACTGCCCGTCGCGCTCGACGGCGCGCACGTGCAGATTGTTCGCCTCGGAGCCGGCTTGCGGCTCGGTCAGGCAGAACGCCCCGATCACTTCGCCGCTCGCGAGCTTCGGCAGCCATTCGGCCTTTTGCGCGTCGGTGCCGTACGCGAGAATCGGCCCGCAGCCGACGGAATTGTGCACGCTCATCATCGTCGCGCACGACGCGCAGCCGGCCGCGATTTCCTCCATCGCGAGCGCGTAGGCGGTGTAGTCGCTGTAGGTGCCGCCGAGTTCCGCCGGCACGATCATGCCGAGCAGGCCGAGTTCGCCCAACTGGCGCACGACGGCATCGGGAATCGCGCCGTCGCGGTCCCACTGGCTCGCGTTCGGCGCGAGCACTTCAGCCGAAAACTGGCGCGCCGCGTCGCGAATCATGCGCTGCTCTTCGGTGAGAAAACTGTCGATCATGGTTGAACTCGCAGATGGCCTCGTCAGTCGTTCGGATACACTGGCTCGCCGATGCGCGGCGGGCGCTTCGCCAGTCTAGGCAATCGTCCGCGCCCGGCCGATGACCAGAACGATCACGCTAACTGAACGCTTTCGCCACCTAGTGACAACCCCAATCCGCAGAAGAGAGTTCGAGCGCGATTCGATCGCCGTGAGTCTCGTCGACGCGGCGCTGCGATGCGCCGAAGCGCGCGGCGTCGGGCGCGCGGCGCTGCTCGATGCAGCGGGCATCGCGCACGCAATGCTGGATTCGCCGCGCGCCCGCGTCTCGCCCGCGCAATACGGCCGCCTGTGGCACGCGATAGCCGACGCGCTCGATGACGAGTTCTTCGGTCAAGACGCGCACCCGATGCGGCGCGGCAGCTTCGTGCTGATGTCGCAGGCGGCGCTCGGCGCACGCGACGGCGCGCAGGCGCTCGGACGTATCGCGGGTTTCATGCGGCTCGTGCTCGACGAGTTGACCTTCGAGGCGCAAATTGACGAGACGCGCGTGCGGATCGTCCTGCGCGACGCCCGCGCGCCGAAGACGATGTTCGCTTACGCCACGGGCTTCATCCTCGTGTATGGCTTGCTGTGCTGGCTCGTCGGGCGGCGCGTTCCGGTGCTCGCCGCCAACCTGCGCTGCGACGAGCCGCGCGATAGCGACGAATACCGCCTGATGTTCTGCGACGCCATGCGCTTCGATCAGCCGCAAACCTATGTCGATCTCGCGCCCGAGTGCGCGACGCTTCCCGTGGTGCAGACACCATCGACGCTCAAGACGTTTCTGCGCGACGCGCCCGCGAATTTCATCGTGAAATATCGCAATCCCGAGTCGCTCGCGGCGCGCATTCGCAAGCGGCTGCGCGAAACGACGCCCGCCGACTGGCCCGATGCGGACCGCATGGCCGTATCGCTCAACATGGCGGAAGCCACGCTGCGGCGGCGTCTGAAACAGGAAGGCCTGACGCTTCAGGCCATCAAGGACGCGCTGCGGCGCGACCTCGCCATTTCGCGTCTAGCGGACACCAACGAGACGATTCCCGAGATTGCCGCTGCGCTCGGCTTTTCGGAACCGAGCGCGTTTCGGCGGGCGTTCCGGAAATGGACAGGCGTGCGCCCGGCGGACTACCGCTGGGCGCGCTGATGGCATGGCTGCTATATTGAGACGCTCGATCCACATCGCGGAGCGCATCATGACGCAGCCACGCCAGACCGAAGCGACGAAAGAGCAGAAACCTGCGAACGAAGAGGACTTGCTCGACGAAGCCCTCGAAGAGACGTTCCCGGCCAGCGATCCGATTGCCGTGCATCCCGAGCCGGAGTCACAAGCCGAAGACAAGCGAGCGAAGAAGTAAATCAGCTGTCGTTCGCGCCCGGCTCGTCGGGCGATGAAAGCAGCGCGACCAGTTTCTCCACGTGTTGATGCAAGAGCTTCACGTGTTTGTCGATCTGTTCGAGCCGCCCGGACAGATCGGCCTTCGCCGCTTCGCTCATGCGGTCGGAGGCGATGAGTTCGTCGGCTCGCGGCAGCATCGGTTCGACCTGCAACAACCCAAGCTGGCGTTCGAGCCGGCGCAAATCCTGTGACAGCAGCTCGCGATTCTTCCTGAAAAGCAGATCGCGCCGGTTGACCTCGGCCTGCTGTTGCGCGAGATCGGCGACGCGCCGCGTGGCTTCCGTCTGCGAGAGAAGCGGCTCGGGGCCGCGCAGCACCGAACGCTTGGGCGCGGGGTGCGCCGTGCCGCGAAACACGGCGAACGGCCTTTCCTCGTCGAGCGCGCGCTTGACTTCGGCAGGCACGTCAGCGGCGTTGCGGCGCTCGTCCATCCAGTGCGGCGGCAAGCCGGACACGAGTTCGATGCCGCGCACGAACTCCTCGTTGAAGTCCCGCTGACCGGCCACGATGAGCTTCATGAACGACGGCGAGAAGTTCATCATGCGCGCAAGACGCGCCGCGCCGCCGGGCGAACCGACCAGAACGTTCAGGTTCGATCGCCAGACGACAAACAACGTTTCGTCGAAATCTTCCATGGACAGGCTCCCTGCAGACCGAGGCGCAGCGCGCCGCGCCTCGCTGTAGCGCGCAATCCGGCCGCGCACATGCTTATCCTGTTTCCGATTGCCACCGTACGCCGGGCCCGGCGCGTCGTCTACCGACACATACCGCATAAAACACCATACTACCGTCATCGGCAAGCCGGACGGACTTCCTTGTCCGCGCCGGGCGCGCCGGATTGAGAATGCCGCGCCGGTCCGGACGCGGCAGGACACTTACGGCTCGTTGCGCAGATAGCCTTCCTTGCTCGGGTCCATCATCCTCCACGAGACGAGGAGCGAGATGGCGCACATCACCGTCACATACCAGTAGAAGCCGGATTCCATGCCCTCCGTCTTGAACTTGAGCGCGACATATTCCGCCGATCCGCCGAACACCGCGTTCGCCACTGCATACGAAAGCCCGACGCCCAGCGCGCGCACTTCCGGCGGAAACATCTCGGCCTTGATGAGACCGCTGATAGAGGTATAGAAGCTCACGATGGCGAGCGCCGCGACGACGAGCACGAACGCCATGACCGGGCTCGTCACGTCGCGCAGCGCGTGCAGCAGCGGCACGGTGCAAAGCGTGGCGAGCGCGCCGAACCAGAGCATCGACTGGCGGCGGCCGATGCGGTCCGACAGCGCGCCGAACACCGGCTGCAACAGCATATAGACGAGGAGCGCGACGGTCATCACGTTACTGGCGGTCTTCGCGTGCATGCCCGCCGTGTTGACCAGATACTTCTGCATGTACGTGGTGAACGTATAAAAGATGAGCGAGCCGCCCGCCGTGAATCCCACGACCGTCATGAACGCGGCCTTGTGCTGCATCAGCCCGGCGATCGTGCCGGCTTCCTTGCGTTCGCGGGTCTCGGCGGTCGTGGTTTCATCGAGTGAGCGGCGCAGGTACAGCGAAACCAGCGCCGCGCACGCGCCGACGAAAAACGGAATGCGCCAGCCCCACGCCTTCAGTTCTTCCGTCGAGAGGAAAAGCTGGAGAATGACGAGCACGAGCAGCGCGGCAAGCTGTCCGCCGATCAGCGTGACGTACTGGAACGATGCGAAGAAACCGCGCCGCCCGCGCAGCGCCACTTCACTCATATACGTCGCGCTCGTACCGTATTCGCCGCCCACCGACAAGCCCTGGAACAGCCGCGCGATCAAGAGCAGCAGCGGCGCCCATGCGCCGATACTCGCGTAGGTCGGCAGAAAGGTGATCACGAGCGAGCCGCCGCACATCATCAGGACGGAGATCATCATCGCGTTGCGGCGGCCGTGCTTGTCGGCGATCCGGCCGAATAGCCAGCCGCCGATCGGACGCATCAGGAAGCCCGCCGCGAACACGCCCGCCGTGTTCAGTAGCTGCACGGTCGGATTGCTGCCGGGAAAGAACGCGGCTGAAAAGTACAGTGCGAGGAACGAATAGATATAGAAGTCGAACCATTCGACGAGATTGCCCGACGATGCACCGACAATCGCGAAAACGCGTCGCCGGGTGTCCTCTGCGGTGTAATGGGGAAGATCGGTCATGGTTGCAATGAACTCTTTTGTCTCTGTCGGATGTCAGGCCCGGCGCAAAAGGCCGGGACGGCACGCTCTGTCGGCGCTCGGGCGCAAGTTTAAACGACGCGTCGGCGCACGGCGCGCAAACCGATTGTTGCCTACCCGGCGCGAAGCCCTCTCGCGCCAGCGACTAGGTGATTTCCCGAGTCAAAGACTTTATCGATCATTTATCGATAAAGTCTCGGTTTCGGTTTGCATCGAATAACGGAAAAGCGAGGTTTGCATGGACAAGCACGAACCGGTCACGCTCGACGCCTCGCTTGCGTCGAGATTCGCGCAAGTGGCGCTCGGCCATTTGACACGCGAGTACCCCAACAAGCTCGATCACGTGCTCGCGAGCGACGCCGACGCGCAAAGCCCGCGCGCGCTGCATCCGATCTTCTACGGCAGCTTCGACTGGCATTCGTGCGTGCATGGTTACTGGCTGATCGCCCGCCTCTTCGACCGCTTTCCCGGCTTGGCCGAAGCCGGGCGCATTCGCGCGGTCATCGACGAGCATTTCACCGAGGCAAACGTCGCGGCAGAAGTCGCCTATTTGCAGCGTCCGGCTTCGCGCGGCTTCGAGCGCCCCTACGGCTGGGCGTGGCTGCTGGCGCTCGCGGGTCAGTTGCACGCGATGCAATCGGAAGACGGCGCGCGTTGGGCGCGCACGCTGCAACCGCTCGCGGATGCCTTCGTCGACCGTTTCACCGAGTTTCTGCCCAAATCGACGTATCCGCTGCGCGTCGGCACGCACTTCAATATGGCGTTTGCGCTGACGTTGTCGCTCGGCTATGCGCGCACCGTCGGCAATGCGCCGTTCGAACGCCTGCTGACGGAAACAGCGTTGCGTTGGTTCCAGGACGATGCAGATTGTCAGGCGTGGGAACCTGCGGGCGACGAATTCTTGTCGCCCTCGCTGATGGAAGCGGTGCTCATGCGCCACGTTCTGCCTGAAGGCCGCTTCGCCGGCTGGCTCGATGCCTTCCTGCCCCGCCTCGCCAAGCGCGAACCTGCGACGCTCTTCGTGCCTGCCACGGTCACGGATCGCAGCGACGGCAAGTTGGCGCACCTCGACGGGCTCAATTTGAGCCGCGCCTGGTGCCAGCGGACAATCGCGCGGGCGCTCCCGGCAGGCGACGCGCGCGTCGCCGTGCTGGAGGCGAGCGCCGCCGAGCATCTGGCCTCGGGCATCGCGCACGTCGCGGGCGATTACATGGGCGAACACTGGCTCGCGACCTTCGCGCTGCTCGCGCTGGAAGCGTGATGCCAACGTGATGCGTCAACGCGGCTGGAAGGCGATCACGCACATGCCGATAAGCGCGATTGCCGCGCCTGCCACGTCCCACGCGTTTGGCCGAATGCGCTCGACCGCCCACAGCCACGCAATCGCCACGCCGATATAGACGCCGCCATAAGCCGCGTAGACGCGTCCGGCGGCGGCATCGTGCAAGGTCAAGAGCCACGCGAAAAGCGCGAGCGACAGCGCCCCCGGCACGACAAGCCACGGCGAGCCGCCGCCCTTGAGCCATCGATACGGGAAATAGCAGCCCGCAATCTCAGCGACGGCGGTCACGGCATAAAGCAGAAAGGTTTTCATCGAGCGCGAACGGGCCGAACGGACTCGCATTATCGGCTGCCCGCGGGGCGTTGCGCCGGCGACGCGCGCTCGCGACAATGTCGCGTCTTCCACCGACGCTCTGCGAATCTCACTTGACCGCGCCCGCCGACAAGCCGCAATCCGCCGCCCTGCCGACGCACTGGCACCGCCGCGTACTGACGCTCGCGTTTCCCATCGTCCTCGCGAATCTGACGCAGCCGATTCTCGGCGCAGTCGATACCGCCGTCGCCGGGCATCTCGACGGCCCGCACTATCTCGGCGGCGTCGCGCTCGGCGGACTGGTTTTCAGCTTCGTGTTCTGGAGCTTCGGCTTTCTGCGCATGGGCACCACGGGCCTCGTCGCGCAGGCGTTCGGCGCGCGCGATGCCGCCGCGCTGCGCGCCCACGTGCTGCGCGCGTTGATGCTGTCGCTCGCCATCGGCGCGGCGGTGCTTGCGCTGCAGGTGCCGATAATCCGCTATGCGCTCGCCGCGCTCGGCGGCAGCGCGGCCGTTCAGCAGACGGCGAGGGCGTATTGCCACGCGCGTATCTGGGCCGCGCCGTTCGCGCTCGGCAACTACGCGGTGCTGGGCTTTTTGCTTGGCTGCCAGCGCGTGCGGCTCGCGCTCGCGACGCAGGTGTTCATCAACGCGGTGAACATCGGCGCGGTGCTGCTCTTCGTGTATCGCTTCGGCTGGGGCATTGCGGGGATCGGCGCGGCGACCGCTTTCGCCGATTTTTGCGGCTTCGCGTTCGGGCTCGCGATGCTCTGGCGTCTGCGTGAGCGTGGGCTCGCGCCGCTCGCGCTCCGCAGCCTGATCGACGCCCGCGCGATCAAACGCCTCGTTGCGATCAACCGCGACATCTTCATCCGCACGCTGTGTCTGCTGGCTTCGTTCGGCTGGTTCGCGCATGTGGGCGCGCGTCAGGGCGACACGATTCTCGCCGCGAACGCGCTCCTGCTGAATTTCCAGACCTTCATGGCGTTCGGCCTCGACGGCTTCGCGCACGCCGCCGAAGCGCTGGTCGGCGCGGCGACCGGCGCGCGCGACCGTCACGCGTTCCGTCAGGCCGTCAAAGTGACGATGCTGTGGTCCGCCATCGGCGCGGCGGGCTTCTGCGTCGTCTATTGGCTGGGCGGCGAATGGATCATCGGCCGGCTGACGGATCAGCCCGTCGTGCGCGCGGCGGCGTCGCGCTATCTGCCGTGGGCGGCGATTCTGCCGCTCGCGTCCGTCGCGGGCTTTCAACTCGACGGCGTGTTCATCGGCGCAACGCGCACCCGCGAGCTGATGCAGGCGATGGCCGCGTCGCTCGCCGTCTTCCTGCTTGCGGCGTGGGCGTTCACGGGCGCGCTCGGCAATCACGGCCTATGGTTCGCGCTCACCGTTTTCATGGCCGCGCGCGGCGTCGCGCTGCTGATTCAGCTGCCTTCGATCGAGCGCGCGTCCTGCACAGGCGATTCGCGCTGAAGCGTCATTCGGCTTTCGGATGCAACGCCGCGAGGCCGTCGAGCAACGCCTTGTGGAACGCAGCCGGCTCCTGCATTTGGGGCGCGTGGCCGGCGTCGGGGAACTCGACGAGCGTCGCGTTCGGAATGCGCTCCTTCGCCTGTTTCGCCAACTCCGGATAACGCCCGAGCGTCGGACGAATCTCCGGCGGCGCGAGATCCTTGCCGATGGCCGTCGTGTCCTTGTCGCCGATCAGAAGCAGCGTCGGCGTCTTCAAGTTCGGGAACTCATAGACCACCGGCTGCGTGTAGATCATGTCGTACAGCAGCGCCGAATTCCACGCGACGATATCTTTCCCCGGCCCGCGATACATACCGGCGAGCATCTGCACCCACGGCTCGTAGTTGTCGCGCCACTGGCCCGCGTAATACGTGTTCTTCTCGTAAATGCGGATGCCTTCGGCGCTCGTCTTCAGTTCGCGGGCATACCAGTCGTCGATGGAAATGGAGGGCACGCCCTTCGCCTTCCAGTCCTCCAGCCCGATCGGATTGACGAGCGCCAGTTGCTCGGTCTCCTGCGGATACATCAGCGCATAGCGCACGGCGATCATGCCGCCCGTCGAATGCGCGATCAGCGTCGGGCGATTCACGCCGAGCGCGCCGAGCAGCGCGTGCGTGTTGCGCGCGAGTTGCTGGAAGCTGTACTGATAACGCTCGGGCTTGGTCGACTTGCAAAAGCCGATCTGGTCCGGCGCGATCACGCGATAGCCCGCGTCGCTCAACGTGTCGATGGTCTCTTTCCACGTCGCCGCGCAGAAGTTCTTACCGTGCAGCAGCACCGCCGTGCGCCCGTTCGGATGCGCCGGATGCACGTCCATATAGGCCATGCGCACGACCTGCCGCTGCGACGTGAACGCGAAGCGCGCGACCGGATACGGATACTCGAAGCCCTGCAACTCGGGGCCGTAGGCGGGTTCCTCGGCGAATGCGGGCGCGGCCGCCGCCAATGACACGCAGGAAGCCAGCGTCAGCAGCAAGGATCGCGCGGAAAGAGGCATCGATTTCATGGGCTGTTTTTATCGAGATGAATGGCCCGAGCGATTCTAGCGCGCGACAAGCCCTTATACTGTGCCGCCCTCGCCGGCCGCGGATCGAAGCGGGCGCAGCCGGGGCGTTTCGAAGCATCGCAATCAGTCGGGATTTTCAAAGCATGCAAGCAAGGTTCAAGGCACTCGTCGCCGCGCTTTTCGGCGCGGTGTGCATCAGCGCGGTCGCCAACGACTGCCCGCAGTTCAGCCCGTCCGGGCGCGAACCCGTCGTGACCAATGCCAAGATGCGCGCGGCCACGCAGGAAATCTGCTATTCGGATTTCGCGCTCCTTCACTCGGGCGTCACGCACGGGCCGCTGTGGTCGGCGGAGCATCTCACGGCGCAAAGCGTCGACGACGCGAAGGACAACACGCGCACCAACCGCTTTTTCGTCGACAAGCGGCTGCCGCGCGGCGATAGCGCGCAACTCGACGACTACAAGCGCAGCGGCTACGACCGCGGCCACATGAGCCCGGCGGGCGATCGCGCGAGCCAGCAGGGCATGGCCGAATCGTTTTCGCTGGCGAACATCGTGCCGCAGGACCCGTCGAACAACCGGCGCATCTGGTCGCGCATCGAGCAGGCCGTGCGCCGGCTCACCGAGGAATCGGGCGAGGCGTATGTCGTCACCGGACCGCTGTTCGCGGGGCGGCAGTTGCAGACCATCGGCGAATCGCGCGTCTTGGTGCCGACGCAGTTGTACAAGGTCGTGTATTTGCCGCAGCGGCAGATTGCGTTCGCGGTGGTGGTCGAGAACACGCCGACGAATACCTATACGATGAAGACCGTGCGCGAACTGGAAGCGATGAGCGGTCTCGCGTTTCCCGGGATTCCGGATTCGCTGAAAGACAAACGAATTGGAGGATTGAGAGGTGTTTAAGCCCTTTGCCAACGATACCGACGCGATGAACATCGCGGGCGACGCCATCAACATCGTCAACGGCAAGACGCGCGTGACGATCAGCGGCGATCTCACCATCGCGCGGGACCAGACCGGCCTTGCCGCCGCGAAGGCGCTGCACGATGCGCTCGGCGCAATCGTCGAGGCGCTCGCGAAGGACGCGAAGCTCCCGGCGAAGCTGCCGGACGAACCCACAGCGCCGACCGGCACCGCCGATAACCCGTTCATCTGACGGCACCGCCTGAGCGCGGAGACGCAGCGTGATTGAGTGCCACGTCCGCCCGAGTCCGCTCGGCCCGATTGTGTATCGCGCCGAAAATGCGTGTCTGACCGGACTTTTCTTCGTCGGGCAGAAGCACTTTCCGGCGGATGTGCCGCCGCACGCGATTGTCCACGACGAGAGGCCCGCGCCACGCGTCATCGAAGCCGCCTGCAATGAGGTCGCCGAATACTTCGCGGGGGAGCGGCTGACTTTCTCGGTGCCGGTCAAACTGCACGGCACGGCGTTCCAGCAACAGGTCTGGGATCTCCTGCGCCAGATTCCTTTCGGCGACGCCTGGACCTACGGCGATCTCGCGCGGCGGCTCGGCTTGCCGCCGGGCGCATCGCGGGCGGTGGGCGGCGCGAACGGGCGCAATCCGGTGGCGATCATCGTGCCGTGTCATCGCGTGATCGGCGGCGACGGTGAATTGACGGGCTACGCTGGCGGCGTCGATCGCAAAAGGTGGCTGCTGACGCTCGAAGGTGGCCGGGGCCGCGAGCAACTCGCGCTCTTCTGAACACCGCGACGCAGACGAAAAAAAGCTCGCGGACCGTGAGGTCCGCGAGCTTCTTCGACAGCGACATCCGAACGCGTTATTGCGTGAGGACGACTTCCACGCGACGGTTCTCGGCACGGCCGCCGCTGGTGGCGTTCGATGCAACCGGATTCGACTCGCCGAGGGCCTTCGTCGCGAAGTCCTGCGCCTGCAACCCGTGGCCTTTCAGGTATTCGAGCACGGCGCGCGCTCGGCGTTCGGACAGCGCCACGTTATACGACGCGGAACCGGTCGAATCCGTATAACCCTCCACGACCACGGACGAGAACGTCACGCCGCGCCCTTCGGCAATCAGGCGGTCGAGAATGGCGCGGGCCTTCGGCGTGAGTCGCGCGCTATCGAAGGCGAAGTTGGTCTTTTCGTCGAGCGTTACCTTGCGTACCGGCGCGATAGCCGGAGCGACAGCCGGCGCCGCGGCGATGACAGGCTGCGGTTCGGCCTGCTGCACGGCCGCCGGCTGCGGCGGCATACCGCAGGTGAAGACGACTTCGCGAGCATTACCCGGCGCGTTCGTGCCCTCGACGTTCTGCAATACGTTCACCGGCTGGTTGCCGCACATCTTCTGCGCGGCTTCCATGCAGGAACTGCCGCTCTGCAACGCGCCATAGCATTCGGAACGGAATGCCTTCTGCCCGTTCGACGTCTGGATTTCATTGATATTGAACGTGGGACCGGAAGTGGTTGAGCAACCTGCGAGCACAGCGGCGGCAGCGAGAACGACGGCAACGGTATTTTTAAGCATCTTTTGATTCGACTGGGGAAACGCGAGACCTGGAATCAGGTGCGGTTTGTAATACGATGTGACGCCCGAACGGAACCGGGAATTTCTGAAGCGCTGCGATTCTAGCAACGCGTATTGAATCTCCCGCCGAGATAAATCCCAATTTCCAGAACTTTTCCGATGCGTCGAACGAGTCGCTTATTTTCCAGATGCGGGAAGATCACCGTCGGCTTGCTTTTGCAATTCCTGCACACGCAATTGCAGCGCGCGAAGTTGCGCCTGCGCCGCCGCCTGTTCCGTGCGCAATTGACGGATGGCGTCCTGCTCCGCTTGCTGATGGTTGGCCACTTCGCTCTGCTGGGCGTGCGCGACATTTAGGTCCGCCTGCAGCCTGCTCGCGCGCGCCTGTTGCGCCGCGATCAGCCTTTGCGCATAGGCCGTTTCCGCTTCGAGCTTGATGCGGCGAATCTCGGCATCGGCGAGCGATACGGACGTCTTCGCAAAATCCGCAAAGACGGATTCTGCGCGCGCCTCATTTTGCGTCTTGACTACGCGCCAGGATTTATCGACTTGAAATAACGCCGCATAATACGTCACTTGCTCGCGATAATACGCGAGGCTCGCGCCGTAACTGCCGTTCACGGCTTTCCGCAGCGTCGTGATTTTGCCGTCGCGCGTCAACGCTTCCAGTTCCGCAATGTCGCCGTTCGCGGACGCCGCATTGTCCGGCGAATCAGATGCACGGCCGGATTGCGCCTGACTGGCCGGGGCGCACAGACCAAGCCATAACATGCAAAGCGCCGCGATCAACGCTGAATATGAAACACCCAAGCATTTCATTGCGATTTCCCAGAATATCGGCAATGGGATTCGCATTCGATTATGGCGACACGCGGCGGTGAATGCCAGATAATGCGCGGCCCGTTAAGCGAATTGCCGGCGCCTGTAATGCGCCTGAGACAACTGCATGGTGTCGTGACTGGCCGGTGCAGGAAGCGGCGAGAAAATACGAGAATCGGTTACTGGGGCGTGCATGGGCGAGAAAATGCCGCTGTCCGCGCGAAATTCGAACGGCGCGGCGGACAGAATATGCGGGTCCGGCAACGGCTCGACCGGGCGAGAAGCGGCGGACGACGAAACCCAATGAGAAGCCAGACAAGCGGCGAGCGCGACGGCGCCCAAGATCGAGTGCGAACGTTTCATGGCATGGAAAGCAGAGGCTGGCGCAGAGCGCCGAAGAGCGGAGCCGGAAACTCACGGCATCCAGGACATCGAGACCGTATTTGACCAGCGCCGCCGCCCGCCGCCCATGAGAGGGTTCTCAAAGTCGTCTGTCCCGGACAAATCTGCAGCCCCCATCTTCACGGGCTCGGAATATGCACGGCGAACCGCGAATGCGCTCGCGCGGCCGTTTCCGCTGCGGCCCGGACGCATTGCGAAGCCAGTGCGCACGCGCGCGCGTAAGGATGCGAGCGCATCAAATAGCGACACGTTGCCGATAGTCAGCCATAATTCGCGTCCTGTATGAGCGGTTTCGCCGGTAAAAACGAAAATTCATGAGCCAAGACGACAATCTTCCCTCCGAGCCATCCCCCGAGCGCACTGCGAACGACGACAACGTCACAACCGGCGTCCCGGGGCTGGACGAAATACTCGGCGGCGGCCTCGTCGGAGGCGGGCTCTATATGATCGAAGGCATGGCGGGCGCGGGCAAGACGATTCTTTCCTCGCAAATCGCCTTTCACCGCGTCGCGCAGGGCGACAAGGTGCTGTACGTCACGCTCATCGCCGAATCGCACACGAAGCTCTTGTCGCATTTGCGCGCGCTGTCGTTCTACGACGCCGACGCCATCTCCGACCGCATGCTCTTCGTGAGCGGCTACCACGAACTGATGCGCGACGGCCTCTCGGGCTTTCTGGCGCTGATCGCTTCGACGATCAAGTCGAGCCGCCCGCGCTTCATGGTCATCGACGGCTTTCGCAGCGCACGCGAGTTCAGTTCGACGGAGCTTGCGCTTTCGCAGTTCATCCATGAACTCTCGGCGTTCGTGAGCGCGGCGCGCTGCACCACGCTGATTCTCGCGCCGCTTTCCGGCAACGAGCCGCATCCGGAACACACGCTCGTCGACGGCTTGATCGAACTGAACCGTTTCAGCAACGGCATGCGCCGCTCGCGCGAGATCGAGGTGCACAAGCTGCGCGCCCGCGATCATCTGCTCGGCAAGCATTTCTTCAATATCTCGACAAACGGCCTTGTCGCGTTCCCGCGTCTGGAGGCTTCGCCCGCTAATCAAAACGCCCCGCGCCACTACGATTCAAAGCTCACGTTCGGCTTCCCCGAATTCGACCGCATGATGGGCGGCGGCGTCGCGCGCGGCTCCACGACCACGCTCGTCGGGCCTTCCGGCGTCGGCAAGACGTTGCTCGGGCTCAAGTTTTTGCAGGCAGGCGTCGCAAACGGCGAGCGGTGCGTTTATTTCGGCCTCTACGAATCGCCGCAGCGGCTGATCGCGAAAGCGCGGCAAGTGAACATCGATCTGACCGATGCGGTGAAGGACGGGCGCCTCACCATCGACTGGCATTCGGCAGTCGAGCTGTCCATCGACGAACTCGCCGCGGAACTGCTCGCCGTCGTCGGGCGCACGAATGCGTCGCGGCTCGTGGTGGACGGCATCGACGGCTTCGGTCAGTCTGCGAACCGGGTTGAACGGTTCGGCCTCTTTCTCAACGCGCTCACGCTGCGGCTGCGCGATGCCGGCGTCACGACGATCATCACCGAAGAACTGACGCTGTATGGCGAACCGGCGCCGCCCGCGACCATGCGCGCATCGGCGATGACCGAGAACATCGTGCTCATGCGCTACGTCGAAGCGGATTCCGCGCTGCACCGTATGGTGACGGTCGTGAAGCAGCGCGAAAGCGCGCACGACTCGACGATCCGCCGCCTGACGATCGATTCTCGCGGCTTGCACATCACGGAGACTTTCATCGGGCCGACGGGCATCCTGTCCGGGCATCCGTCGCTTTCCCCTGCGCTGTCCGTGTCGGACCCCGGCCCGCGCACATGAAAAAGATCCTTGTCGTCGACGACGAATTCGACATCCTGACCACGTGGCGGCTCGTGCTCGAAATGGAAGGCTACGAGGTGACGACGGCGTCGAACGGGCGCCTTGCGCTCGACGCGGCCAACATGAACGCGCCGGACGTCATCATCACCGACTGGATGATGCCGCACATGGACGGCGTCGAGCTGATCCGCACTCTCGCGGCGAGCGACACGCTCAACAAGGTGCCGGTGATTCTTATGAGCGCCGCCGCGCACGCGCCGGAGCTGCATCATCCCGACGCGCGTTTTCGCAGAAAGCCGCTTTCCATCGACGATTTGCTCGCGCTCGTGGCTCATCTCGTGGACCCCGCGTGAGCGAAACGCGCGCTGGGCATGAACCGTGCTCTATCGTCCGTTCCGGCGCTGCCGGTTGAATCGAAGCAGTATCGGGGCAAGACCAACGCAAACCGCTTCAACGAGAATGGGAGGCACCATGGTGCAAGATCAAGTGGAAGGCACGGCTCAAAACGTGGTCGGCAAGGTGCAGGACGCGGTCGGCGCGCTGACGGGCGATTCGGGCACGCAGGTCGAAGGCAAGGCGCGTCAGGCGCTCGGCTCGCTGCAGCAGACGTACGGGCAGACGCTCGACAACGTTCGCAGCGCCGTCTCCGATCAGCCGATCAACGGCGTGCTGATCGCCGCGGCCGTCGGATTCCTGCTGGGCGCATTGTGGAATCGCGATCGGTAAGGTAAAGGCGACGCGCTGTGCTTCACGGCAGCGCGCACACGCTTGAGCGGCAAAGCCGGCGCCTCGCGCGCCGGCTTTGCCGTTTCTGCTTTCTCTCGACGCCTACGCCGCCAGCACATTCGACAACGTGCCGATCCCTCCGATTGACACATCGACACGCGCGCCGTCCTTGATCGACCCGACGCCGACGGACGTTCCACACGCGATCACGTCGCCGGGCGCGAGCGTCATGTCGTGCGAAAGCAGGCTGACCTGCTCGGCGGGCGAGAAAATCATGTCGTCGAGCGGGTAGTTCTGGCGCTCCACTCCGTCGACGGTCGTGACGACATTCGCGCTGCGCCAGTCGAAACCGCTGACGATTCCCGGCCCGAGGCACGTGAACGTGTCGAAGCCCTTCGAGCGGCACCATTGCGCGAAGTTGGGATCTTCCTGCAGCAGCTCGATGGCAGTGACGTCGTTCACGCACGTGTAGCCGAAGATCGCGTCCTCGGCTTCTTCCACCGACGCGCACGACACCTTCTTGCCGATCACGACACCCAGTTCGCCCTCGTAGGCAATCTTGCCGTGGTAATTCTTCGGCCGGCGAATCGACTCGTTCGGCCCGATGACCGACATCGGCGGCTTGATCAGAAAGAGCGGATGCTGCGGCGGCGCCTTGTCGAGCTTCTGCGAGAGCGCGTAGTAGTTGTTCCACAGCGCGATGACCTTGCTCGGCTCGCAGGGCGCGAGCAGAGTAAGGTCGTCCACGGCAAAGGAGATGTCGGTCGGGCGCGGCTGCTCGAAGAGCGCGCCGTCGTGCTGCACGACGCGGCCCGAGCGCTCGTCGAGCGTGCCAAAGCCGATATGCCCGTCGGCATCGCGAAAACGTATCCAGGTGGTCACGGAAATCCCTTTCTAGTTGGCGCGAGCCGCGGCCCGCGCCGTATTCTTGGATCAGATCAGGCCCGCGCCGCGCGCCCACTTGTATTTCGCGCCGAGCACCGCGACGGGCAACTCGGTCGAATACGCGTAAGCCGGCACGCCGTGCTCGTACAGATACTCGGCGGCCTCCTCCACCTGCACGTCACCGGC
This sequence comes from Caballeronia sp. LZ062, assembly GCF_031450785.1. Taxonomy (NCBI): domain Bacteria; kingdom Pseudomonadati; phylum Pseudomonadota; class Betaproteobacteria; order Burkholderiales; family Burkholderiaceae; genus Caballeronia; species Caballeronia sp. LZ062. The sequence continues at coordinate 1,100,863 of NZ_JARTWB010000001.1, read as the reverse complement.
GAGCGACGCCACGATCGGCTTTTCGATGCCGCGCGCCTTCATCTCCTCCTTCACTTCGATCACGAGTTTGGCGAAGACCATCGGCGGCGTGATGATCGTGTGCCAATAACCGAGAATGATCGAATGGATGCGGTCGTCTTCGAGTCCGAGCTTGATCGTGTTCTTGTACGTGGTCGGCGGCTCGCCGCCGGTGATGTCGACCGGATTGCCCGCCGCGCCGAACGGCGGAATGAACTTGCGGAACGCGGCGTCGAGATCGTCGGGCATGGTCATCAGCGAAAGGCCGTTGTCCACGCAGGCGTCCGAGAGCAGCACGCCCGATCCGCCCGCGCCCGTGATGATGACGGTGTTTTCACCCTTCGGCGTCGGCAGCTTCGGAATGCCGCGCGCGAACTCGAGCAAGTCGCGCAGCGACCGGGCGCGGATCACGCCGCATTGCGCGAACACGTCCTCGTAGATCTTGTCGTTGCCCGCGAGCGCGCCGGTGTGCGAACTCGCCGCGCGCGCGCCGAGGCTCGTTCTGCCCGCCTTCAGCACGACGACCGGCTTTTTCTTCGACACGCGCCGCGCGGCTTCGGCGAAGGATCGGCCGTCCTTCAGATCTTCGCAGTGCTGCGCGATGATTTCCGTGTTGTCGTCCTGCTCGAAGAACGTGAGCAGATCGTCCTCGTCGATATCGCTCTTGTTGCCGAGGCCGACGATAGCCGAAACGCCCATCTTCGCCGAGCGCGAAAAGCCGATGATCGCCATGCCGATGCCGCCCGATTGCGACGAGAGCGCCGCCTTGCCCTTCACGTCGTAGGGCGTGCAGAACGTCGCGCACAGATTCTTCGGCGTGTAATAGAAGCCGTAGATGTTCGGTCCCATCATGCGGATATCGTACTGACGCGCAATCCGCACCAGCTCTTCCTGCCCCTCCTGATTGCCCGTTTCGGCGAAGCCGGACGGAATCAGCACCGCGCCGGGAATCTGCTTCTCGCCCACTTCGACGAGCGCCTGCGCGACGAACTTCGCGGGAATCGCGAACACGGCCACGTCGATCACGCCCGGCACGTCTTTCACGCTCTTGTACGCCTTGCGGCCCATGATTTCGTCGGCTTTCGGGTGAATCGGATAGATGGTCCCCTGGTAGCCGCCGTTGATCAGGTTTTTCATGACCGAGTTGCCGATCTTGCCGTCCTCGTTCGACGCGCCGATCACCGCGACGGCATCCGGCTTCATGATGCGGTTCATCTGCGTGACGATCTGCTCCTGCGTCGGGCGATAGCGCGGCTCGGCCGGCTCGAAGTCCATCACGATGCGCACGTCCGCCGCCACCGCTCCGTTCGGGCTCGCGAAGACCGGATTCAGATCCATCTCGGAGATTTGCGGGAAGTCGTCGACGAGGCGCGACACGCGCTCGATCAGCGTCACCAGTGCATCGCGGTCGACGGCTTCCGCGCCACGCACGCCGCGCAGCACATCGGCGGCCTGAATGCCGTCGAGCATCGACTCGGCTTCTTCGCGCGTCACCGGAGCTAAGCGAAACGTCACGTCCTTCAGCACTTCGACAAGCACGCCGCCGAGCCCGAACGCGATCAGCTTGCCGAACGACGGGTCCGTGACCGCGCCGATGATCACTTCCTGTCCCGCGCCGACCATCTGCTGCACCTGCACGCCCACGATGGTCGCGTTCGCATCGTACTTCTTCGCATTTTCGATGATCGTCGCGTAGCCTGCCTTCACGTCGGCTTCGTTCTTCACGCCGACGAGCACGCCGCCCGCCTCGGTCTTGTGCAGAATCTCCGGCGAGACGATCTTCAGCACCACCGGGAAGCCGATGAAGGACGCGAGCTTCGCGGCGTCGTCCGCGCTGGTCGCCACGCCTTCCTGCGGCACCGAGATACCGTAGGCGTCGCAGACGAGCTTGCCTTCCGGCGCAGTCAGCGACGTGCGGCCCTCGGCCTTCACGCGCTCGAAGATCTCCGCGACACGGCGCTTTGCGTCCGCTGCGTGCAACGGCACGACATTCGATGCGGGCGGGAAAGACTGGACTGCTTCGCTGCGTTCCTGGACGACCGTGCTGTTCATTTGGCGTGTCTCCGTTTATTAGAGGACGAGTTTCGTCCGCATCGGGAGTAAGGGTTCAGATCGCGCCGAGGCTCTTCAGCGTGGCGATCTGGTCCTGCGTGTAGCCGAGTTCGGCCATGACTTCATCGGTATGCTCGCCGAGCAGCGGCGAGCGCACGACTTCCGTCGGGCTGTCCGAGAGCTTGATCGGGTTGCCGACCGTCAGGTATTTGCCGCGCACCGGATGGTCCACTTCCACGACCGTGCCGGTCTTTCTGAGCGACGGTTCTTCGGCAATCTCCTTCATCGAGAGAATCGGGCCGCACGGAATGTCGTGCTTGTTCAGGATTTCCATGGCCTGAAACTTGGTTTTCGACATGGTCCAGCGCTCGATTTCCGCGAAGATTTCTTTCAACCGCGGCAGGCGCGCATTGGGCGTCTTGTAGTCCGGATGCTCGATCCACTCTTCCTTGCCGATGACCTTGCAGATTTCGCCCCACACCGGCGCCTGCGTGATGAAGTAGATGTACGCGTTCGGGTCGGTTTCCCAGCCCTTGCACTTGAGAATCCAGCCCGGCTGGCCGCCGCCGGATGCGTTGCCTGCGCGCGGCACCGCTTCGCCGAACTTGCCGTTCGGATACTGCGGGTACTCTTTCATCACGCCGGTGCGTTCGAGGCGCTGCTGGTCGCGCAATTTCACGCGGCACAGATTGAGCACGCCGTCCTGCATGGCCGCGAGCACTTTCTGCCCGCGTCCGGTGCGGTTGCGCTGATACAGGGCCGTGACAATGCCGAGCGCGAGGTGCAGCCCCGTGCCCGAATCGCCGATCTGCGCGCCGGTGACGGTCGGCGGACCGTCGTCGAAACCCGTGGTCGATGCCGCGCCGCCCGCGCACTGCGCGACGTTCTCGTAGACCTTGCAGTCTTCGTACGGCCCCGGCCCGAAGCCCTTGACCGACGCCACGATCATCGCCGGGTTCAGTTCCTGGATGCGCTCCCACGAGAAGCCCATGCGGTCGAGCGCGCCCGGCGCGAAGTTCTCGACCAGCACGTCGCACTTCTTGACGAGCGTTTCGAGCACTTTCTTGCCCTCGGGATTCTTCGTGTCGATGGTGATCGACCGCTTGTTGTGGTTGAGCATCGTGAAGTAAAGGCTGTCCGCGTCGGGGATATCGCGCAATTGCTCCCGCGTGATGTCGCCTGCGCCGGCGCGCTCTACCTTGATAACGTCCGCGCCGAACCACGCCAGCAACTGCGTGCAGGTCGGACCCGATTGAACGTGCGTGAAATCGAGGATGCGAACGCCATCCAGTGCCTTGCCCGAGGTGTTCATGGCTGTCTCCCTGTGTCTTCGATCGCGTTCTTTATTTGTACATCGTCTGGGCCATCGTGCCAGGCGCGTACACCGTAGGATCGACCCAAATATTGATGACCGCGCTCTTGCCGGTTTTCGCGATGGACTCGCGCGCGCGCTGCAACGCGCCCGCGATTTTCGACGCCTCGTAGACTTCCTCGCCGTAGCCGCCGAGCATCTCAGCGAAGCGGCCATACGGCACGTCCGAGAGCAGATTGCCGACGTTGCCGCGCTCTTCGCCGTATTTCGCGAGCTGGCCGTAGCGAATCTGGTTCATCGCCGAGTTGTTGCCGATCACCGCGATATACGGCACGCCGAAGCGGTTGGCCGTTTCCATGTCGAACGAGGTCATGGAGAACGCGCCGTCGCCGTAGTAGCAGAGCACTTCCTTCTCCGGATTGGCGAGGCCCGCCGCGATGGCGAATCCCGTGCCGACGCCGAGCGAGCCGAGCGCGCCGGGGTCCATCCACTGGCCGGGGCGGCGCGGACGCACGGCTTGCGCCGAGATCGTGACGACGTCGCCGCCATCGCCGATATAAATGGTGTCGTCGGACAGGAACTGATTGATCTCGTGGGCTACGCGATACGGATGAATCGGGCTGGCATCGGACGTGAAGAGCGGCATGAGCTTGGCGGTCGCGGTTTCTTCCGCCGCCGCGAGTTCGCGCATCCAGGCCTGGCGCGACTGGCGCTTGTCGTTCTTCAACCGGCCGCTCGCGGCTTGCAGCACCGCGCCGAGAATCGCGCCCGGATCGCCGACAAGACCGAGGTCGATATCGCGATTCTTGCCGACCGTACGGTAATCCATGTCGATCTGCACCAGCTTCAGTTCCTTGCTGATGCGCTTGCCGTAACCCATCCGGAAATCGAACGGCGTGCCGACGATCACGATCAGGTCCGCCTTCGCGAAAGCCTGCGAGCGCGTGCGGTCGAAGTGATGCGGATCGCCCGGCGGCAAGAGGCCGCGGCTCGCGCCGTTGAAGTAGCCGGGAATATCGAGGCCGCGCAGCAGCGCGATCGCTTCTTCATGGCCGCGCGCCGTCCACACTTGCTGGCCGTACAGGATCGCCGGGCGCTCGGAGTTCACAAGCAGATCGGCGAGCTTTTCGATGTCCTTCGGATCACCGACCGATTTTGTCGATGCACGATAGCGCCCGGGTTGCGGAATCACGGCCTTGCTCACGTCGATTTCACGGTCGAGCACGTCGCGCGGGATTTCCAGATACGCCGGGCCGGGCGCGCCGTTGAAGGCTTCGCGGGCGGCCATCGACACGATGTCGGCGACGCGCTCCGTGCTCGGCACGGTCGCCGCGAACTTGGTGATGGGCGACATCATGTCGACGTGCGGAAGGTCTTGCAGCGAGCCCATCTTGTGCTGCGTGAGTGCGCCCTGCCCGCCGATATGGATGATCGGGCTTTCCGAGCGAAACGCCGTGGCGACGCCCGTGACCGCGTTCGTGCAGCCGGGGCCGGCGGTCGTCACCACGCAGCCGAGCTTGCCGGTTTGACGCGCGTAGCCGTCGGCGGCGTGGGCGGCGACCTGTTCGTGGCGCACGTCGATGATCCGGATGCCTTCATCGACGCAGCCGTCGTAGATATCGATGATATGACCGCCGCACAGCGTGAAGATGGTATCGACGCCTTCGTTCTTGAGCGCTCGCGCGACGAGATGGCCGCCCGAAACGACGCCCGCGCCGCGCGTCTTTTGCTTGAGCGTGTCATCGGCGGTGGTGGTGGCTGGAGCGACTTCCGGACGGCTGCTGACGACTTCGGACATGTGTTGTCTCCTCCTCGAATGGGTGATTTCTCTCTCGCCGAACGTCGCGCTGTTCGTCCGGTTGCTGTGATATACAATATTCCACACACAGTATTAGTCAACGAACATCTGATTGGAACAAACCCTGTGACGCGGCGCATCATCGCTCCGTCGCCTGTTGCGACGGGATTAAAGCGGCTCGATATGCTGCACTGAAGCATCAAGTAACGATTCCGCGCACACCTTGATATGTGATATATCTAATACGCGCAGCGGCGTCTTCAGTCTGCGCCATCCCATGAGACGTGCTGACAAGCGACTGCACCGGCCGGCTCCGGCCGCACGCCTGGTCGCAACAGGAGACGGAATGAACATCCACGAATATCAAGCGAAGGCGCTACTGCGAAAGTACGGCGTCGCGGTGCCGCATGGCCGCGTCGCTTTCACGGCGCAGGAAGCCGCGGATGCGGCCAGCGCGCTCGGCGGCCCGGTGTGGGTCGTGAAGTCGCAGATTCATGCGGGCGGGCGCGGCGCGGGCCGCTTCGCCAACGATCCGGAGGCCAAAGGCGGCGTGCGCGTGGTGAAGTCGGTGGAAGACGTGCGCGAGAACGCTCAGAAGATGCTGTCGTCGGTGCTCGTCACGAAGCAGACCGGACCGGCCGGCAAGGAGGTGAAGCGTCTTTATATCGAGGAAGGCTGCGATATCGCACGCGAGCTGTATCTCGGGATGCTCGTCGACCGGGCGACGTCGCGCATCACGATCATGGCGTCGACGGAAGGCGGCATGGAGATCGAGGAAGTCGCGCATCGCACGCCCGAGAAGATTCTCAAGGTCGCGATCGATCCGGCGACCGGCCTGCAGCCCTTTCACACTCGGAAGATCGGGTTCGGGCTTGGGCTCACCGGCAATCAGGTGAAAGCGGCGGCGGAGTTCATCGCCGCGCTGTATCAGGCGTTCGTCGAGCTCGATGCGTCCGTGGTCGAAGTGAATCCGCTCGTCGTGACCGGCTCCGGCGACGTCATGGCGCTCGACGCGAAGCTCAATTTCGACGACAACGCGCTGTACCGTCGTCCGGACGTGGAAGCCCTGCGCGACGAAGACGAAGAAGATCCCGCCGAAATCGAAGCCGCGAAGCACGGCCTCAACTACGTGAAGCTGGACGGCAGCATCGGCTGCATGGTGAACGGCGCGGGCCTCGCGATGGCCACCATGGACATCATCAAGCTCTACGGCGGCGAGCCGGCGAACTTCCTCGACGTGGGCGGCGGCGCGACGCAGGAACGGGTGGCGACCGCCTTCAAGCTGATCCTGCGCGATCCGAAGGTGCAAGGCATTCTGGTCAACATATTCGGCGGCATCATGCGCTGCGACGTGATCGCAGAAGGCGTCGTCGCGGCGGCGCGCGAAGTCGATCTGCGCGTGCCGCTCGTGGTGCGTCTGGCCGGCACCAACGTCGATGCAGGACGCGACATTCTGCGCGCGTCCGGACTCACCATCATTTCCGCCGACAATCTCGCCGATGCCGCCGACAAGATCGTCAGCGCCGTCCACCATTGAGAGGAAGCCCCATGAGCGTCTTGATCGACAAGCACACGAAGGTGATCTGCCAGGGCTTCACCGGCGCGCAAGGCACCTTTCACTCGGAACAGGCGATTGCATACGGCACGCGAATGGTCGGCGGCGTCACGCCCGGCAAGGGCGGCACGACGCATCTCGATCTGCCGGTCTTCGACACCGTCGCCGACGCGGTCGCCAAAACCGGCGCGGACGCTTCCGTGATCTACGTGCCGCCACCCTTCGCCGCCGATGCGATCCTCGAAGCCATCGATGCCGAAGTGCCGCTGATCGTCTGCATCACCGAAGGAATCCCGGTGCTCGACATGGTGCGCGTGAAGCGCGCACTGGCGGGTTCGCCGAGCCGGCTCGTCGGGCCGAACTGTCCGGGCGTCATTACGCCGGGCGCGTGCAAGATCGGCATCATGCCGGGGCATATTCATCAGCCGGGGAAGATCGGCGTGGTGTCGCGCTCGGGTACGCTGACGTATGAAGCCGTCGCGCAGACGACGGCGGCCGGGCTCGGCCAGACGACGTGCATCGGCATCGGCGGCGATCCGGTGAACGGGACCAATTTCATCGACTGCCTCTCGCTTTTCCTCGCCGACGACGCGACTGAAGGCATCATCATGATCGGCGAGATCGGCGGATCGGCGGAGGAAGAAGCGGCGCAGTTCCTGAAGGACGCGAAAACGAAAAAGCCGGTGGTCGGCTTCATCGCCGGTACGAGCGCGCCGCCGGGACGCCGCATGGGGCACGCGGGCGCGATTGTCTCGGGCGGCTCGGGCACGGCGAGCGCGAAGATCGACGCGATGAGATCGGCGGGCATCCATGTCGCGGATTCGCCCGCGGCGCTCGGCGAAACGATGCTGCGGGCGATGCGCTAGCGGGTTCTGCGGGCGCAAAAAAAGGCCGCACGGCGATTACCGTGCGGCCTTTTGCTTGTGACTATTCGCGCTGCTCGAAGCTCAATCCAGGAAATCGCAGTTTGCCTCGACGAACGCCGCCAGATCCAGCGAGTGCTGCCTCACGAGCCGCTCGACGAGCTCGGTGTCCCGCTTCTCCAACGCCTCGATGATGCGCATGTGATCGACGATCGAGCGCGACGCGCGGTCGCTCTGCGAGATCGTCATCTTCCGGATGGCGCGCACGTGCACGAAGATGTTCTTGATCGTGTCGAAGATGATTTGCGACTTCGACAGCCGCACGATCGCCTGATGGAACGCGATATTCGCTTCCGAGTACTCGTCGATATGCTCGGCCGGCGTGCTGTCGCGGAAATTGTCGAACATGTGACGAAGCTGCGCGATTTCCTCGTCCGTCGCGCGCTGCGTGGCAAGGCGCGCCGCCATGCTTTCGAGCGCCGCCCACATGTGGATCATCTCGACGATCTCGCGCTTGGTCTTGCGCAGGATATACACCCCGCGACGCGGCACCGTGCGCAGAAAGCCTTCCTGCTCCAGCAGCGTCATGGCCTCCCGGATAGGCGTTCGCGAAACGCCCAGCGCTTCGGTCAGCTCTTTTTCGTCCAGACGGATTTCTTCCCGCGAACGGTAGATGTCCGCCTCCGCGATGGCCTGCCGCAGTTTGGCGTACGCCTGATCGCGCAGCGAGACCGTGGCGTTAATCGGCTCGAGCGACAGCGCCAGCCCGCTCGGGCGAACTTCCGGCCTGTCTACGGATTGAGTATCAGATGGCATTGATGGCTTGGTTTCCCATTTGCGGACGGTCCGCGACGACGCGCTTGCCCGAACCGCCATTCTGGTCGTCCGCCGCGAGTCCGGCAAACCGACCGTGTTCCTGTGCGCGTTGCAGCATGTCCTGCGGCACCGCCGACGCAATCATAAACGTAACGCCCACACCCACGGCAACCAGCGCGATTCCAACGACAACCAACAAGGCGATGCTCATTTCAGGCTCCGGTCAAATCACTCAAGAGCCTTCAGTATATGGTGCAACGCAGCAGGACGCAACATATTTTGCATCTTGTATATCAGAAACAACGCGGGTGCCGTTGGATGCAGTTTAGGCTGCTTTTTGCGTCTGCGGCGTCGGCTGGGCCCGGGCGGTTCCCTGATTGACGGCTTCGCGCAGCTTGATCAATGCAAGGACGGCATCGATCATCGGCGTCTCGACATTAACCAGGCGCCCGATTTCCTGCACGACCGTGATGAGCGGATCGATTTCCATCGGCCGGCCCGCTTCGCAGTCCATGAGCATCGACGTTTTGTGCGCGCCCACCGCGCCCGCGCCGTTGATGCGCCGCTCGACGTCCACCCGGAAGTTGACGCCGAGCTTGTCGCCGATCGCCTTCGCCTCCAGCATCATCGCCTTCGACAGCGCGCGGGTGCCAGGATCGCTCGTGAGGACATCGAGCGTAGCGTGCGTGAGCGCGCTGATCGGGTTGAAGCAGAGGTTGCCCCAGAGCTTCAGCCAGATTTCGTCGCGGATGTTGTCGCGCATCGGCGCTTCCATGTCGGCGGCGGCCATGATGTCGTGCAGCGCCTGAAGGCGTGGCGTGGTCTCCCCGCTGGGCTCGCCGATGGGAAACTTCTTGCCATAGTGATGCTCGATCACGCCCGGCTCCGCAATCTCCGCAGCGGGCAGCAGCACGCAGCCGATAGCCCGCTCCGGTCCGAACACGCTCCACTGCCTGCCGCCCGGATCGATGCTTTGCAGTGTCGTGCCGGCGAGCGCGCCGCCGTGCTGATAGAAATACCAGTAAGGCAAGCCGTTGACCGCAGTCACGATCGCCGTGTCGGGTCCGAGCAGCGGCGGCATCAGATCGACCACGCCCGGCACCGAATGCGCCTTCAGCGCGATGATCACGTAGTCCTGCGGCCCGAGTTCGGCGGGATTGTTCGTGCAACGTACCTTGACGGTGTGCTCTGCCCCGTCGATCCGTAGCCGCACGCCGTTCGCCTGCATCGCCGCGAGGTGCGGCCCACGCGCGACGAAGCTGACGTCCGCTCCAGCGCGCGCGAGTTGCGCGCCCATGTAACCGCCGATGGCGCCGGCGCCGTACACGCAGATCTTCATGGTTGTCTCCTAGAGTCGTAGGCTTGCAGCTTCTGATATACAAGATACTACATTCCACGTTCCGCCAGAACAAGGCGATTCGTGCGACGGCAGACGAGCGAAAACCCGTATGCGGCGGCGCCTTCCGATTCGTGAGAGGTCAGGCCTCGACGGCCTGCAACGTATTCAGAGTATGCGTCGAAGCGATGATGTGCGACCAGACGTTCGCCGCGCTCTCGCGCAAAGCGCGGCCTCGGCGACGCACGATCATGACTGTGCGAGCAATTTCGGGCGTGAGGGGAATGAAGCGCGTGCGTGCGCTGTTGCAAACGAGCCGCGTGTGCATGGGCAGCACGCCGACGCCGAGACCCGCCTCGGCCATGCGCGCCACGGCTGCCGGTTGCGTCAGCCGCTGGCGCACGGCGCCCGCTACCGCGTGGCGGGCGAGCGCGGCCTCGACGGAGGCAAGGCTGCCCGTATCGTCGTCGAGGAGAAGGAGCGGCGTGGCGCGCAACTGATGCCAGTCCAGACGCGACGCCTGCGCCAGCGGATGCGACGCGCCGACGACGGCCGCGAAAGCATCGGCGAAAAGCGGTTCGGCGGCCAGTTCGTCCAAGGTGTCCGGCGCGATCACGATGCCGATTTCCGCCTCGCCCGACCGCACGAGCTGAAGCACGGCATTCTGCGGGCGGTCGATGACCGCAACCGTCACATCCGGCAGCCGCTCCTTGCAGGACGCGAGCAGCGCCGGCAAGACGCTCGCCGTCAGACCGCAACTGCTCGCTATGTGAACGACGCCTCGTCCGGTGAAATTGTCCGGAGAAGGCCGCAGCGTCGCTTCCAGTTCCTCGACGAGCGGCGCGATACGCGCGAGCAGCTTGCGCCCCGTATCAGTCAGCGTGACCTGCCGCGTGGTCCGGTCGAAGAGCCGTAGCGCGATTTCTTCTTCGAGCTCTCGAATGCTGCGGCTGACCGCCGATTGCGTGATGCCGAATTCGTCGCCCGCGCGAGTGAAGCTGCGATATCGCGCGAGCGTCACGAAGAGCCGCAACTGATGCAGCGATACCGAAGGCCCATGCGCGGGAGCGGCCGTACGTACGCGCATGCGCTGCTTTCCTTATTGGACCGACGTCTTGCCCGGCGCTTCGGGCCAGCCGGCCTGAAAGGACGCGTTGACCGATGAATCGCCCGAGGTCGCTGCAACGGTGTTCTCGATCCAGCGCTTTCTCATGGGCGCGAGCACGAACTTGGCGCACAGGCCCGCGGCAATCGACGTCGTCGCGGCCGTGATGAACACCGCGTTCCATGAACCGATGGACGCGAGCACCGACGCGAGCGGCACCAGCATCGACGCCGTGCCCTTCGCGGTGTACAGCGTACCCGCGTTGGCGGCGGCGTACTTGCTGCCGAACGTGTCCGCGCAGGTCGCCGGGAAGATCGAGAAGATTTCGCCCCAGCACAGGAAGGTCATTGCGGCGAACAGCATGAAGAGATACGGATGATGGCCGAACTGCATGAGCCCGAGCAGCGCCACGCCTTCGCCTAGAAAGATGATGAACATCGTGTTCTCGCGGCCGATCCGGTCGGAAATGAAACCGCACAGCGGACGCGTGAAGCCGTTGCACAGGTTGTCGATGGAAAGCGTCATCGCCAGCAGCGGCAGCGTGATGCCGAACAGGTTCACCGGCATCTTCGCGAAGCCGTATTCCTTCGCTATCGGCCCGAACTGCGCCGTGGCGATCACGCCGCCCGCCGCCACGAACACGAACATGAGGTACAGCACCCAGAAAAGCGGCGAGCGCACCATCTGGCCGGTCGTGTAGTCGATTTTCGTGGACACGATCCGCCTGGCCGGCGCGACGTTCACCGGCGGCTTCGGCCGCACCAGCATCAGCGCGAGCAGGAAAATGCACACGCCCTGGAAGATGCCGAAGAACATGAACGCGTGCTCGTAGCCGGACGACTGGATCATGTTCGAGATCGGGATGACCGTGACGGCCGCGCCCGCGCCGAAGCCCGCCGCCGTCAGGCCCGCCGCGAGTCCGCGCTTGTCCGGGAACCACTTGAGCGCCGTGCCGACGCACGTGCCGTACACACAGCCCGCGCCGATGCCGGCAATCACCGCCGCGATGTAGAGGTGGACGAGACTCGTCGCGTGCGCATCGATGACCCAGCCGATGGCCGCGCAAACCGATCCGCCGATCACGACCGGGCGCGGTCCGAATTTGTCGACGAGCCAGCCTTCGACCGGCACGAGCCATGTTTCGGTGACGATGAAGATGGTGAATGCCGTCTGAATCGCCGCTTGACCCCAATGGTGCTTGGCATCCATCGGAACAACGAAAAGGGTCCAGGCGTATTGAAGATTGGCGACGAGGCCCATGCATACGATGCCGATCGCCAGTTGGATCCACCGGTTGTGATGACGCCCGTGCGACTGCCCGGACACCATCGTGTCTGCGCTTGCCATGTCTGTCTCCGATATCTGTCTCTGCGCTCGTGCGGCGCTTGATGTACAGCGAGATCACCGGCGAAAAGCCGGCGGGCGATGCGGTCGGTCAGGGAAGATGCTCGGGCCAGGCGGCGCGGGCGTGGCGTCGCGTGTCCCGGAGGGCGATGGGTTCGCACATGTGGGCAACATCCGCGTCAGGCGATCGAAGAATCATTTCGAGCGATTCCCAATAAGTCCGGATGGGCGATGCAGCCCTTTCGGGCTTGGTGTACTGCGGCGATGCCGTGCGCCTAGCAAGCGTCAGCTATAAAGCGGCTTACAACTGCGGGGCACGTGAAAGCATCGTGCGGTACAAAAATGATTAAGGAAAGTTAAAAAAAATTATTGTATAAGTTAGCTATCGTGAATGGATGAGAGCTTGCCGTGCTAAGGAACGCCACCCTGCGCCAACTCAAAATCTTCGAAACGGTCGCGCGGCGGCTCAGTTTTTCGCGTGCGGCGGAAGAGCTCTATCTCACGCAGCCGGCCGTCTCCACGCAGGTCAAGCAGCTGGAGGAACACGCCGGTTTGCCTCTCTTCGAACAGCTCGGCAAGAAAATCTATCTCACTCCGGCCGGCAACGAAATGCTCCATTACAGCAGGGCGATATTGGAGCAATTCCGCGAAGCCGACGACGCAATGGCGCGTCTCAAGGGTATTTCCGGAGGCACGCTCAACGTCGCCGTGATTAGCGCGGGCGATTACTTCTTTCCCCGGCTTCTGGCCGAATTCACCAAACGTAATACCGATGTGCGGCTCAATCTCGCTGTTCATAACCGCGAGGAATTGCTGCATCAACTGTCCGACAATCTGACGGATCTGGCCGTGATGGTGCGGCCGCCGCGCGATATGGATACCGTCAACGTATCGTTTGCGCCGCATCCTTATGTGATCGTCGCGCCACCGGATCATCCGCTCGTCGGGCAAAGCGATATTCCGCTGGAAGCACTCGCCGATGAGCCGTTCATCGTTCGCGAACGCGGCTCGGACACGTGGAATTCCATGGAAGAAGGCTTCGCGGGCAGACTGACCAACCTGAACGTCGCGATGGAGATTACGAGCACCGAGACCATCAAACAGGCGGTGATCGCGGGAATGGGACTGAGTTTTCTATCGGCGCATACCATTAGCATGGAGTTGCAGGTCGGCAAGCTGGCAGTGCTCGACATCGAAGGCTTTCCGGTCATGCTCAACTGGTTTGTCGTGCACCGCAATAACAAGCGTCTGCCGCCAGTGGCGCTGGCGTTCAAGCATTTCCTGATCGAAGAAGGCGCGGCCCAGATCGAGGCGATAACGCATATCGTCGCCAAGACGGGAAAGCCGACCCATAACCTTTAGGGAATGAGTAAGCGAAGAAACTTTGACTGTCGTGTATGAATGGCTTTGCCTATTCTCGCTCTATGCCCTGCGGCCACTGAGGAGACGATCATGAGCCAAGCCATGCAAAGCGACGACCGCGAAGTTCTGGTGCAAGTCTGCGCATTCAATACCGCTTTCGAAGAACTCGATCTGATGTTCCGCTGGGACGCGGACACGTATCGCTCGCTGGCATCGGCGGACAGCGACTACGGGAAAATCGCGCAATACATCGGAACGCAGTGTCCGCATCTGCTCAAAGCATATAGCGCCGAGTTTCTTTGCCAGGCCATTGTCGAGCGCAAGAACATGACCATCGAGGCTTGCCGGCAGAACACCGTTCAGTATGAGGACAGCACGCAGCGCGCTCGGCTCTGGCGCTCTCGCGACAAGGAAAGCGCGCAGGCTCGCGTTTGAGTCGATTCAGTTTTCTCTTTGAGGGCGGCTTCGGCCGCCCTTTGCGCATTCCTGCTCGCAAACCACCGCGCCCGGCGCGGCGATCCTGGTCGCTCAAGGCGTCAACGACACCCATACCGCCTTCGGCTCCGTGAAGTTTTCGATGGCCACGTCGCCGTGCTCGCGACCAAAGCCCGAATCGCCGGAACCGCCCCACGGCAGCCGCACGTCCGTATAGCCGTAAGTATTGACCCAGACGGTACCCGCCTTCAGTTCGGCCGCCATGCGATGCACCCGGCCGATATCCGCGCTCCAGACGCCCGCCGCGAGACTGTAAGCGGTGCCGTTGGCGATGCGCAGTGCGTCGGCTTCATCGTCGAAAGGAATGACGCTCGCCACCGGCCCGAAGATTTCTTCCTGCGAGATGCGCATCTCGTGCTGGACGTTCGCGAACACGGTCGGCTCGACGAAGTAGCCGCGCTCGCCCGCGCGCCGTCCGCCTGTCACCAGCGACGCACCCTCGCCCTTGCCGATATCCACATAATCGAGCACGGTCTTCATCTGCTTCGCGGAGATGAGCGGGCCCATGTTCGTCTCGCGTGCCGATGGATCGCCGAGTTTGATCGTTTGCGCGCGCAGCGAAAGGCGTTCGACTACTTCGTCATAGACCGCGCGCTGCGCGAGCACGCGCGACCCCGCCGAGCACACCTGTCCCGCGTTGAAGAAGATGCCCGATGCCGCGGCGCGCACGGCGCTGTCGATGTTTGCATCGGCGAAGATGACGTTGGCCGATTTCCCGCCCAATTCCAGCGTCACACGCTTAAAGTTGCCCGCCGCGCCCTGCAGAATGCCGCGCCCGACCGAAGGCGAACCCGTGAACGTGATCTTGTCGATGCCCGGATGCGCGACCATGGAATCCCCGACCACCGAGCCCTTGCCCGTCACGATATTCAGCACGCCCGGCGGAACGCCCGCCTCGAGCGCGAGCCGGCCGACCATCAGCGCGGAAAGCGGCGTGATTTCGGCGGGCTTGACGATCAAGGTGCAGCCGCACGCCAGCGCGGGCGCGATTTTCCACATGCCAATCATCAGCGGGAAATTCCACGGGACAATGGCGCCGACCACGCCGACCGGCTCGCGCACCGTGTACGTGAGGGCGTCGGGACGCGCGGGCACGACCTGACCGTTGATCTTGTCGCACCAGCCGGCGTAATACGCGAGTGTATCGATGGCCGCGGGCACGTCCTGACGCTGGACGCCGGCAACGGGCTTGCCGGCGTCGAGGCTTTCCAGCGCCGCCAGTTCTTCCTGATTCTCGCGCAGCAGGTCCGCGAGCCGCATGAGAATGCGGCCCCGCTCGGCGGCGCGAATTGCATTCCAGGGTTTCAACGCGGCGCGCGCGGCCTGCACCGCGCGATCCACATCGGCCGACGTGCCCTGCGCGACATAAGCAATCGTGTTTTCAGTTGCCGGATCGAGGTTCGTCGAATATTCGCCGCCGCTCGGCGCGACGGATTCACCGCCAATCAACAACTCGTAGCGCTCCACTTCTGCTTTGCTATCCATGTCCCTCTCCATGCTTTATTAAATCGTTTCATGGTGGGCCAGAATTACGTGCGCCGATAGCAAAACATTTTTATTGTTCTCATTCAGCGTTATGTATGGGCGGATACGGCATTGCGGCGCTTGGCGCTCCGCTGAGTAACGCGAAGTAAGCGTTGCTTACACATTCTCACGGCATCCCGCCGCCTCACCACGTAGAGTGACCGCCTGTTCGCGCCAAGGGACGACGATCCCTGCAAGCGATCGATCATCACTCTACGAGGAGAAGCGTTTCATGAAGAAAGGAATCTTGGTTGCGCTGTTGTCGGCCACACTGGGTCTCTCGGCGGGCGCAAGCTTCGCGCAGCCGTCGCACGGTCCGGATCGCGATCACGGCCCGGACGGCCATCACGCGCCGATGATGCATGGCCACGACGAGCCGCGTCCGCCTGAGCAGGCCGGCCGTGATCGCGGTCATCCTGACTGGCACAAAGGCGATCGCCTGTCGAGCGAATATCGCGATCACCAATATGTGGTCGACGACTGGCGCGGCCACGGCCTGCGTCAGCCGCCGCGCGGCTATCAGTGGGTCGGCGTCGGCGCGGACTATGTGCTCGTCGCTGCTGCGACAGGCTTGATCGCGCAGGTCGTACTGGCGCAGTGATACCGCGTTGAAGCACGCAGATCGGCTTACGCGCAGCCGTCAACGACCTGCGCGCTCAGTCTTCGTCCGCAAAGAGCGACGCCTGCGAAGCCTGTCGCGGCGACAGGTTCGCGGATCGCTCGACCAGGAAGGCGTCGCGGTCCTTGCCCGCAAGCCATTGCGGCGCACGACCGCGCCCGCTCCACGTCGCGCCGCTTGCCGGGTCGCGATACTTGATCGCCACGTCAGGCACAGCCGACTGCGTGCCGGTCTTACGTCCCATCAGTTCGTTCAACGTGATGCCGTATTGACGCATCTTCTCCACGATCTCGATCAGCGCAAGGCGCTCTTCTTTGCGCCGTGCTTCGGCCAGCTCCTTCTCCAGCGACTCTCTTTGCGCCATCAACTCGGCGACTTGCGGACTTCTGTACGTCATATGGGCGATGTGCGTTAAATTCCGCAGCGGCCGGTGCCCCGCCGCAGTGACAAAAAAACGAGAGGCTAACATGTTCCGAGGCAGAGCGAGATATCGGCATCGGTCGTTCGTATGCAATTTTTCTCACGCGGCAGGCATTCCTCGTATCTTTTACCTTGCTTAGTCATGCGAATGGATCGCTGACTGCCTGAAACGCTTTTCCCTCAATGCGTGCGCCGTTTTCACGTGCGATTGATATTTGTTTAGGTTCGCCAACTACTTCACTTTACTCGTCATTCGCGACAGCCATTTTGTTGCGGCTGAGGTTTACATCGAACCGAGAACCAAGTAACCTTTCGCCGCTGTCTCAGTCACCGGCAACGCTTGCCTACTTACGGCATTGCTTCGCATCGAACGAGTAATTCTGACTGCAATCTACTGTTGCAGTTCAGTCTGGACAGAGCGTGATCAAGCCTTGTTCTTGATACGTTTCGGCGAGCCTTCGCCGAGAATGCGCCATAGTCGCGCATACATCAACGTCTTCGACTGCTGTTCATGAGTCGGCAGCGCGTTCCGAAGCATCCGTTTGATCCGCTCGCGGGTTGATTCGGCGCCGCGTTCGCTTATCCGCGCGGGTCCGCTCGCGTTTTCCGTCCGAGCCGTCCATCACGATGGATGCACCATCTCATCGCACTCAATACGGCACGCCATTTAGTACGACTAATAATCATGAAGAAATCGACTCGCCCTTGCCCTTCCATTACTCGCCCTTTCATGTCGCTTAAGCATATTGCGATTGTCGGCGCGGTCACGACGAGCTTGCTGCTTGCAGCTTGCGGCGGGGACAACGGCAGTGCCGTTGACGCAGCGACGGGCAAGAGCAGCACGCTCGCTGCGACGGCCAAAAGCGCAAATACAAGCAGTTCGATCTTCTATGGCATGAACGGCCATAACAACAGCGGCGGTGCGTACGACATCTCCAGTCCTCAAACGCAGCTTTCTCAACTGCACGACCTGGGCGCCACCATCTACCGAAACGAGGTCTATAACCAGGCCTCTGCGAACAAGCTCGCCGGCATTGCACAAATAATGGCTGCGGGTGGCGTCACCGTGTATCCCGTGATGCTGCTGGGCCTCGGATACAGCAACGAGCAGGACGCGTATAACGCGGGCTATACGCTCGGAAAGCAGACGGCCAGTGCATACCACTACAAGTATTACGAGGTCGGCAATGAACTGGAGGCTGCGACGCTGAACGGGAATGTCGACGGCGTCGTCTGGCAACACTACGACAGCCGAAAGTATCAGATCGCCCGAGGCATCATTCGCGGCCTGATCGCGGGCGTCAAATCCGAAGACACCGAGGGAAAGATCGTGCTGGGCGGCACGTGGCTGCACTATGCGTTCTATCAGATGCTTGCCGACGGTTCACAACCTGACGGCACGTGGGGCCATCCGGCCGTTAGCTGGGACATCACGGCATGGCACTGGTATTCCAACGAAGGCGACATCACCAACGCATGCGGTGGCACGGGATGCCATGACGTGCTGGCGGTTCTGCATGAAATGGGCAAACCGATCTGGATCAACGAATTCGGCGTGCGGCCGAGCTTGGGATCGCTCTTTCAGATCGCTTCGTATCTCACCGGCAACGACATGATGTCCCAATATGTGAGCGTGGCGTCCAAATACAACATTCAGTCTATTCAGGCGTATGAGCTTTACGACGATGCGGAAGGCGCGTATGGAATGATGCAAGGTGATGGACATACGCAGAAGCCGGCCTATGCGTCTTTTCGGACTTTCGTGCAGAACCATCCGCGGTGATTTCTGGGCTTGAGCTTGAGGATTCGTGGGATGGGGTTTGAGCGATGTGGTGGTCGCCGCGTCTGTGATGCGTGAAGACGTCTGCTGAAACTATGCCCGGTCTCGCCGGGTCGTTCAAAGAGCAGTGTGAATGGCGAGTGTTGGTGTGGTCTCGCCACAAGACTTACCTTTACAGCACGACGGCTACCTCGCAGGTCGATCGTTCGAACGTCCAGATTCCATTCAGCGAGGCGTACTGGAGCGGAAGAAGTACGTTGTGTCCCGGCGGCCAGTACCTTGCACTGTATAAGCCGGAAGTCTATCGCCATGTTCTCTTTACGGAGCCCGAGCAAGCCGATTGCAGGGGTGTCATCGGCATTGAATCAGTTCGTTGCACGTGTCGCGTTGCGTCACGCGTTTTGATGTGATCAGCAACGTCTGGCGGCGGCGGCCATGGTTCGATGGCCAGCCCTGTTGGTGTTGTTAGCAGCAGCGCAGCGTGCCGCTGGTGTTCGTCGTGCGAATTTCGCTGCGAGTCGGAACGTCGCGCATCTCGTCGGACCGGCCTTCACCCACGAAAATGTTGTTCACGCTCAACGACGCCTTTGCCAATCTCACACGCATCGCTCGATGCGACAGCTCGGCCCAACAGTCGATCGTCACTTATGATGCAGCCGCTTACGGCATCACCTATATCGCAAGACGAACGAAAACGAGGATCGCCCCGATCACCGGCCACATATACATGAAGCACGCGGGGAGGTTAGATGGACTCAGCAGGTCATCAGATCGTAAGTCGGTTTGATGCTGAAGCGGCGGATGCGAACCAAGCTTCTCCTGCGCCAACTCCATTCTTGCCCGTCGTTCCTCGAGCCGTTCGTTTCGTGTTCTGGGGAAATCCATGGACATGTTCGCACGGTCCGGGGAGTACCACCATCGGTCCAGCCGGGCGATGTGCGTCTGTGCATGCAAGAGACCGCGCGAGACGAGTAGCGCGGTTCCGAAGCCAAGGAGGCAGACCAGAATCATCAGAGCAAGCAGCAAGTCGTACGTGCCGCCGTCCTTGCGATCGGGCAGCCACTCTTTGAAAATGACCGCGATTGCGGCAAACGCGACGGTTTGCGACGTCAACAGCCAGGTGAGGCGATGATTGACCAGGGTATTCTCGTGCTCGATGACAAGGCGCAATCGCTTCCAGTCCGCATAGTCTTGGTTCGTTGCCTCATTGAATCCGCAGGCTGCGTCCGTCGTCGACGCGTTCGCTTCCAGGCTCGCCTTCTGAGAGTTCAATTGGTCCATAACGCCTCCTTGATGACAGCAACGGGTTCGCTGCGCTGCGTTCAGTTATAGGCGCTTTTTTCGACCATAGTGCGCTTTTCATCGAAGCGACGGCATATGTCGAACGCTCGTTTCTGATTGGCGGGGAGGCGGACATAACGTCGCTTGATCGCGCGCTAGACCCGTTAAAACCGAGCTTTGATTGATGCTGACCTGCTCCCCGCGTCTATTACGGTGACGGTGTAAGGTCCGTTGCAGAGAGGGAAGCCAATGAAAAAAGCGTTTCTGCCAAACGACAAACCATCGGCTTCCTAAGTACTAACAAGGCTGGCATGAAGTAGGCGGAATGTGCCGCGAGTATGGCTTGCCACGCAGCCACTGCCTGATGCTTCGGCTCCGCCCGTTCGACAAATACCCCAGGATCGGACGGTACAGCGGAACACTTAGGCGCTCGATCGCCCGGCAGCAGGCGCGTCGGGCTGGAACGAGCCTAACGCCGCTGGACTACCGCACGACTGACAAAAGCGGACAAACGCATTCTTGCGGGAATTGCAGGGACCGCACTTATTGAACAAACACATCCCGCAGTGCTGACAGAAATTCTCGTTCAAACTGTCCGCAGGCAGAGCGCGTTCGCAACCAGGGCACACGTTTTTCGCGAGTCTGGCCATGACCATGTCATAACTCAGCGACGCGCGCCGCTGATCTTCGCTCTGCGCTTCGGCGATTCGTTGCTGTTCGCGATAGCGC
Organism: Caballeronia sp. LZ062; assembly: GCF_031450785.1. Taxonomy (NCBI): domain Bacteria; kingdom Pseudomonadati; phylum Pseudomonadota; class Betaproteobacteria; order Burkholderiales; family Burkholderiaceae; genus Caballeronia; species Caballeronia sp. LZ062. The sequence goes on along the minus strand of NZ_JARTWB010000001.1, from coordinate 1,080,454 downwards.
GTAAGTGCGCGGATGAGGTACTGTCCACCGATCAGCGTACCCACAATACCCACTCCATAGCGGACGTAGCCGCCATAGCCAGGCAAATACGGCACGAGCTCGACAAAGAAGGTGAACGCCGCAAAGACCCCGAATCCATAGACAAACGGCCAATATGCCGAATGACGACGGCGAATCAAAAGCCAGCCCGCAATTAGCAGCAGCGGTAAAGTTACCGCGAGCCGCCAGCCGAACACGCGTAGAGCCTGCTCGCGCAGTGCGACGTCGTATCGACTATTTGCATCATCCTGAAGCTTTCCAAGCCTTTCCTGATCTTCCTTCTCCAGCGCGCTGAGTCGAAGGTCCTGCTGAGTCAGTTCTTCGGCCGCGCGCTGAACTTCGCGCTGATGCGCAATAAGCGCGTCGATCTGTCGAACCCGCTTCGCCACCTCGGGATCGTTCCCGGCGCTTTGCGTCACTTGCCGCGTGGTCGCCCAAGCCCGAAACGATGTCTGCGCCTGCTCAACATCGTGTTCGGCTGCCGTGATCTGCAGGCGCTGCGATTCCATTGCGTCATTGAGCTTGTTGCGCGCGTTGGCTATGGTCACGATACGTCCCGTCGGGCGTCCTGACGTTGACGCGCGCGAGCGACCCGAGCAGCGACTCAAGCGCCGTCAGAAATGCGTCGCGGTTCATGTTTCGGCCGCCGCACGCGAGCCGCAGCGTCAGTTCTCCAGCTGCGCCACCTGTCATAGGAATCAAACGCGCGCTGCCTGACGGGAAAGGACGCGACGCGCTGCTCGCCGCGAAAGCCGATGTCGACGACTGCGTCCGGCGTCACCAGCGCGTTTCCCTCATCGTCGCACACGATCGATTGCGGCGCGTCGCTGGCCCTGTAAGCCGAAGTAATTGAGCCCCTGCAGCGCCTGCGTCACGTCAGTGAGCACGCTCGCCGCCAGCGGTGAACGATTGAGGTCCGGCACACCCGCCTCAGGCGGGACGTTTGGAAAAGGAATCAGAGGCATGCTAGCGCATTTCAATCACGGTTTTCACTGTTTGGACGGAATCGCCCTCGGACCCTCACCTGCGTGTCGGTGCGCAACGTTCGCTTCCTTTTTGCTCCCACGTGCCGCCGCCATACGGTTCCCGGACCGCTACGCTTGTCCTCGAGCTCCGTTGCAAATGCACGAACCAGCGCGCACGTCCGACGGGCCGCCCTTTCCGATGAGCCACCAACGTCGCGGCGAAGGAGCCGATACTATGCAGCCAGCACACGACAGTCAGCTCCACACCGATCATTAGCGATCCGAAATATCGATGCATAATGGCCCGCTGGACTAACTTACAGCCGACTACAAAGACGGATGAATCAAGTAACGTCGCGTTGATCGACCCACCACTGACAATCATGCGCCGCGCGGCGCTTGATCCTCTTAGAATTAAATGCCGGCGCGCGTTAACCGCGTTGGTTTGTTTCTCCGTTTGGAGCTTGAGTGGTTCTGCTATCGGTCAGGACATGGAAGTCTTCCCCTCCGCGTGACTAGTCCACGGTGAGAGAAATCAAGGACAAACTAGCCAAAGCGTTCGAGAGGCTACTTAGAGGAGTGCCTTGCCCTTCCGGAAGCTACTCTCCGTACATCAACAGCAAGTGATCCAGCTCGACTCAATGACCTTCAGCCCCGCGAGAGCGCATTCTGGCAATCGCGCTATTCACATGGCGCCCAGCTATTTGAAGATATCACTGATTAGCGACTTTCCCCCAAACTCGTTTTCAAACCGTTCGAACAGCTAACTGTGACACCCGACGCTCACCAGCATTTCTGCAGAACTGAAGGCTCAACGATAACAGATTCGCCGTTTCATTCACCCACTCAGTTGGAGGGGTTCATGCCAACGCGCGGCAATCTTAGAATGAGCACACGCGCGATAATTGAGCGGAGCGAAGTCAGATTTTGCCGGTGTCCCATGACGCGATGTCGACGACAGGCATCCCACAGCCGTTGATCACGCTTCTTATCTGCGCCAACACATTGAACGTGTACGAAATGAAAACCTGTAGAAACACGACTGTCGCCGCGCTACTCTATGGCGCTTTGCTCGCATCCACTTCGGCCGTTTGGGCTCAGCCGCCCCGCCCTGCTGCAGTCAAGGAACTACGGCCAGGCTACCTAACCGGCTACCTCGCCACCAGCGAACTGCCCGATAGCCTGAGCCTCTTGCCCCCTCCACCGGCAAAAGGCTCGGCGGCAGCAAAGGCGGATCGCGCTTTTGACGATGCCAGCCAGGAGGTTCGCGATTCAAAGCGAATCCGACTGGCGACAGAGGACGCGCAACTGTCCTTTCCCTCGGCGGCCGAATCATTCTCCTGTGCCCTCGGCACACGCATCAACGACGTGGAAACGCCCTTCCTTTATCAGTTGCTGCGTCGCAGTCTAACGGACGTCGGCCTTTCGACTTATCGGGCTAAGAACACTTATAACCGGCCGCGTCCATTCGTCATCGCGGATCAACCGACCTGCACGCCGAGCGAAGAGGCTTCGCTTCGACAGGACGGCTCGTATCCTTCCGGCCATGCCGCAATCGGCTGGGCCTGGGGGCTGATGCTCAGTGAACTGTCGCCGTCCCAATCAGATGCGCTGTTGGCGCGCGGACTGAGTTATGGTGAAAGCCGCGCCATTTGTAATGTGCATTGGATGAGCGATATTGCAGCAGGCCGTCTGATGGGTGCCGCCACCGTAGCCCGACTACATGGCAGCGACGAGTTCATGGCAGACATGAAAGCAGCCAAGAGCGAAATCCAGTCGCAGCGGGCCAAGGGTAATACGCCGACACGCGACTGTGCCGAGGAGGCGGCGGCGCTGGCTGCGAAGATACCGGCTCCATGAGCAACTGGATCCATGCAGCGGCCCGGGCGGCCCTTCCTCAGAACCAAGTTGGTATCGGTCGCCGCTCAGGGTGATGCCGCGTCCAGCCCCGGAATCACGGACCGGCTCACGCACCGGCACTTCGGCTCGCGTCTCTGCCACGCCCACACGCCGTCGAGATACATGCCCTCGCTGATCGTGTAACGCTTGCCGTCGGCGGCCACGTGCGACGGTCGCGGATGCTTGCCGCCGTGGCTGTGCATCCAGATCGCCTCGGTGATGCCCAAGCCCTCCTGACGCACGCGCACGACCGTCTCCATCGCCTTGCAATTATGTCGCGCGCGATGAAAGCGGCACGCGAGCGGGTCGGCGCGTACCGCTCCTGCAGCTTATCCGTCAGACTGCCGCGATCTCGCCCGGTCTGCACGCTGCGCATCACCGCGCCCTCGACGTCGGCAACGTGCTGCGCGGCGATCGACCGGATACGACCGACGTTCTCGCCGATGGTCGCTTGCAGCGCATCGTTGGCTTCGCGCGTCGCGGAGCCCCGTCCGACACACACTATCTGCACGCTCGCGTAGAGGCGCTTCAAATTCATTCCTGTTTCCCTGCTTGGTGGGCGTCGCTTGTCTCGTTTTACGACTACTTAACCAATCCTACCTTGCGGAGTTGTGCGGGTAGCAAGCATTTATGCACGATGATCAACCCAACAACAACGACATTCCGATCCGTAGCAATGCCTTGCGAGGTTGCAACCAAGAACCGGCACTCCACTTCTTGCGGTCCTGTTGAGCGGAAGCCTGCTGATCGTGATGGCGATGTTCGGCTCGCCGGCAAGTGCAACGGCGGTCAGTGGGTTTCTGTACGTCCTGCATTTCATACCGCCGTTGCTTGTGCTCCTGCAACTGCGTCGAAGGGACAGTGCTTCCCCAGCATTTGAGACACCTTTGCCGCAAAGCATTTTGCCATCGGCTTTTGCGATGACGGTGCTGCTGCTCGTCGCAAGTGGTATGAAGGGCATTACTGGCGGGATAATCTGGATTGGCATTGGCGCAGCAGTAACGTGGATGCGCGCGAGAACTTCTCGTCATGAAAACGTGCGATAACGACGCTGGAATGCGTCCCGGCGGTGATTGTCCGTAGAGGCTGCGACGGGCGCCGCCCTCAGCTTATTCTCCGATTCCGTCAGGGTCGGCAGCGGGATTGGACGTGCTACTGTTCGAGCCGTCTGGACGCCCGCGGTAGCCCGCACGGCGTCAGACTAGCTGTCCACCACCGACGATGTACGCGACGGACGTCCACGTGGATTTCTATCCGCAAGTTCGGTCCTATAAGAACCGTCTTGTGAAAGCCGCGTATTCACTGAACCGCCCTCGGTCTTTCTACGCTACACGCAATGCCCGCCCGCTCGTGCCGGCTAATACTCGATTTTCGGCTGGGCTTGTCTTCTGGGGAACGGGGCGTCCACGCAGAAGAGGCTGATGGACTGAAGGTAAGATGGTCGGCGGCGCGCCGCAAAGGTTAACTGGACAAGGCGACGGTTGAAGGCCCGAGTGGACACCGCAACTCACCAGCGTCCCCGAAGTGTCCCTGAAGGCAACCGTCAGCGACCAAACCCCCGCTAACCCTATGATATTTTGAAGTAACTACTGGTGGGCCGGGTGGGACTCGAACCCACTATCGGTCGATTATGAGTCGACAGCTTATACCAGTTAAGCTTCCGGCCCGGGCAAAAACGGAGGGCAAAAAGAAAGCGCCGTGCGGCGCTTTCTGATGCGTCAGAAGGATGCCAAAGGCGACTCTCGAAGGTTTGCGAGTTTGCCTTACAACGTCTCTCAATACAAGCCCGAGACGCGCATCAATTGCCCTCGAGGAACGACTTCAGCTTGTCCGACCGGCTCGGGTGGCGCAGCTTGCGCAATGCCTTTGCCTCGATCTGGCGAATGCGCTCACGGGTCACATCGAACTGCTTGCCTACCTCTTCGAGCGTGTGATCCGTGCTCATTTCGATGCCGAAGCGCATCCGCAGCACCTTCGCCTCGCGCGGTGTCAGCGAGTCGAGCACATCCTTCACGACATCGCGCATGCTCGCATGCAACGCGGCATCCGACGGCGCCACCGTGTTCGTATCTTCGATGAAATCGCCGAGATGCGAGTCGTCGTCGTCGCCGATCGGCGTTTCCATGGAGATCGGCTCCTTCGCGATCTTCATGATTTTGCGGATTTTGTCCTCGGGCATTTCCATCTTCTCGGCAAGCGTAGCCGGGTCGGGCTCCAGACCGGTTTCCTGCAAAATCTGCCGTGAGATACGGTTCATTTTGTTGATCGTCTCGATCATGTGAACCGGAATACGAATGGTGCGCGCCTGGTCCGCAATCGACCGCGTAATAGCCTGGCGAATCCACCACGTCGCGTAAGTCGAAAACTTATAGCCGCGACGATATTCGAATTTGTCCACCGCCTTCATCAGGCCGATATTGCCTTCCTGAATCAGATCGAGAAATTGCAATCCGCGGTTCGTGTATTTCTTCGCAATCGAAATCACGAGACGCAAATTCGCCTCCGTCATTTCGCGCTTCGCCTGACGCGCCTTCAATTCGCCCGCCGCCATCTGGCGATTCGTTTCTTTCAGGTCCTTGAGCGGCAACACGACGCGCGCCTGCAAGTCCAGCAGCCGCTGCTGCTGCTCGCGGATCGCGGGAATGTTGCGCTCGAGCACGGCGCTGTAACCGTGCCCTTCCGCGACGACCTTGTCGGCCCAGTCGAGGTCCGTCTCATTGCCCGGGAAACGGGCGATGAACTCGGCCCGTGGCATGCCGCACTTGTCGACGACCGTATGCAGGATCTGCCGCTCGACCTGACGCACTTCGTCGACCTGAGCGCGCAGCGTGTCGCACAGGCGCTCGACGGTGCGGGCCGTGAAGCGGATCGACATGAGCTCCGTCTGAATGGCTTCCTGCGCCTTCAGGTACGCCTTCGACTTGTAGCCTTCCTTCTCGTAGGCGCGACGCATCTTGTCGAACCACTCGCTGATGAGCGAGAACTTCTCGAGCGACTGGCGCTTCAGCGCCTCGAGTTGAGCGGCGTTTGCGCTCGCTTGCGCGGCGCCGTCATCGTCGTCCTCTTCTTCGTCGCTTTCCTCGTCGGCTTCCTCGTCCTCGGATTCGATCGCCTCGGCTTCCTGTTCGGAGAAGCCGTCGGTGTCTTCCGCGTTCGGGTCGATGAGACCATCGACGAGTTCGTCGACGCGCGTTTCCTCGTTCTGCACGCGTTCGGCCATCGCGAGAATGTCCGCGATGGTCGTCGGGCACGCGGAGATCGCCATGACCATGTGCTTGAGGCCGTCCTCGATGCGCTTCGCGATCTCGATTTCGCCTTCGCGCGTCAGCAGCTCGACCGTGCCCATTTCGCGCATGTACATGCGCACGGGATCGGTCGTGCGGCCGAATTCGGAGTCGACCGTGGACAGCGCGACTTCGGCTTCTTCCTCGACTTCATCGTCGGCGGAGGCGTTCGGCGCGTTGTCGTTCAGAAGCAGCGTCTCGGCGTCGGGCGCCTGTTCGTACACCGCCACGCCCATGTCGTTGAACGTGCTGATGATGCCTTCGATCGCCTCGGTTTCCGTGAAATTGTCCGGAAGGTGATCGTTGATTTCGGCGTACGTGAGGAACCCGCGCTCTTTGCCGAGCTTGATGAGCGCGCGCAGTTTCGAGCGGCGCTCCTCCAGCTCTTCGACGGTGCCGGGCGCGCTCGACGCGAACGCGTCTTTCAGCAGCGCCTTCTCCTTGGCGCGGCGGTCGCGTGCCTTGGCCTTCTCGACCTTCGCCGCAGGTGCGGCGGCAGGCTCTGCGTTTTGCGTTGCGTCGTCTTCGACGGGTACATCGTTCAGCTTTTTCGTCATGGAGTTCGCCATACAGGCTCTAGTCTCGACTCGCGGCTGCCGGACGGCAACCGATGGAACCGTGAATACCCAATGCGCACGTGCCTCACTGCGTGGCTGCGTGCCCTGCCCGGGGCGCTATCGCGGTTCGAGCAACGCGCCCGAACGTGAATCGCTCCTACTCGCAATAGCAGCCGCTACCCTTGCGCCCGTCTGTTCGTCGGCGTGCTTATCCGCCTCTTGTATGTGTCGAGCCTCGCTTTCGCGGCACTTTCGCCGCTTCATCGGGCTTCGATTGCCGATTCAGTCAGCGCCCTTGCAACTCTCGTAACTTCTCTGAAACGTTTCGCACGTCTCGCCGCCACCAAAGTCGACAGCCAGCGCAATCGTACAAATCGTTGAAAAAAAGCAACGAATTTCAACTTTTTATTATAGCAGTTCACCTCCCGCGATCCGGGCTTGCGCCCCGTCCCGCCTTGATCTGCGCGACTTTCGCCGACAGATCCGAGAACTCCGCCACCTCCTCCGCCGAGAGGCTTGCCTGCCGCGCCAGTTGATCGAGCCGCGCACGGTAACTGTCGTGGCGCAGCTTGACGACCGTTGCAAGCAGTTCTTCCGTCAACAGCCGCTTTTGCTCGTCGACGCGCTGCGCAGCGTCTTCGTCGGACGGGTCGCGTAACAGCAAATCCCGCACGTTTTCATCATAGGCGAGAATTTCCTGGAAGATATCCTCGTAGGTCGGTGCATTTGCTGCATTTCTCAAAACGTCCGACAACATCTGAAATTCCGCCGCGCCGCCCAACTCGCGCACATGGCCGAGCACTTCGCTAAACAATTCACCGTGCTCGGTCATGGTCACGAGTGTGCGTTCGCTCTCTTCATCGAGCGATGCCGCGATGCCCGGATACATCACCAGATTGCGCAGCGCCCGCTGCTCCTGGCCCGTCACGCGACGCCGCTCGCTCTTCGGCACCGACGCGCGGGCGACGGCCGCGGCGCGTGAGTCGATGTCGCAAAGCGCCGCAATTTCCGTGAACGGCGTCGCGAGCCGGTCTGCCAGCATATGCAGGATCTGCACCCGCAACGCGTTCGCCGGAAGGGCTTGCAGGAGCGGCTTTGCGTCGAAGAGCGCCTTCGCGCGGCCCTCCGGCTGCTCCAGTTCCTTGTCGTTCAGCACCTCGTTCAAGAGGAATTGCGACAACGGCATAGCGCGATCGACCTGTTCGCCGAAGCCGTCCGTGCCGAATTCGCGCACGTAGCTGTCCGGATCGTGCTCCTTCGGCAGGAAGAGGAACTTGATGGTCCGATTGTCCGCCGCGTGCGGCAGCGCCGCTTCGAGCGCGCGGCGCGCGGCGCGTCGGCCGGCCGAATCGCCGTCGAAGCTGAACACCACGGTGTCGGTCTGCCGGAAGAGCTTTTGCACGTGGATGGGCGTGCACGCCGTCCCCAACGTGGCGACCGCGTTCGCAAAGCCGAGTTGGGCGAGCGCGACGACATCCATATACCCTTCGACGACGAGCGCGTAGCCCAATTCGCGAATGGCGAGGCGCGCTTCGAAGAGGCCGTACAGCTCGCTGCCTTTGCTAAATAGCGGCGTTTCCGGCGAATTCAAATACTTGGGCTCGCCGCCATCCAGCACGCGCCCGCCGAAGCCGATAACGTTGCCCTTCACGTTGCGGATGGGGAACATCACGCGTTCGCGAAAGCGGTCGTAGCGGCGCGGCTGGCCTTGCGCGTCAGTCTTCTCGCTGACGATGACGAGGCCCGCTTCGACGAGATTGTCGTTGCGGTAGTCGGGGAACGCGGCTTCCAGGTTCTGCCAGCCGTCCGGCGCGTAGCCCAGGCCGAAGCGCGCCGCCACCTCCCCGGTCAATCCGCGCTTTTTCAGATACGCGATGGCGTTCGGCGCCGCGCGCAACTGCTTCCTGTAGAAATCGCAGGCCGTCTGCATGACTTCCGTCAGCGCGACGCTCACCGCCTTGCTCGGCGCGCTTTCGCTGCCATAACCGCCGCCGCGGAACGAATTCGACGGCTCCTGCGGCACCGTCAAACCCGCGCCTTGCGCCAGATCCTTCACGGCTTCGGGGAACGTGAGCCCCGTGTGCTCCATGAGAAAGCCGATGGCCGTGCCGTGCGCGCCGCAGCCAAAGCAGTGATAAAACTGCTTCGTCGGACTCACGGTGAACGACGGGCTTTTCTCGTTATGAAACGGGCACAGGCCCATGAAGTTCGCGCCGCCCTTCTTCAACTGGACGTAGCGGCCCACCACGTCGACGATATCGACGCGGTTGAGCAAATCCTGCAGAAATGCGTGAGGAATCACCTGATGAGAGCGCGGAAGCGGTTACTTCGCGAGCGCCGCTTTCACCTGCGCGGAAACGGCGGTCATGTCCGCCTTGCCCGCGAGTTTCGTCTTGAGCACGCCCATGACCTTGCCCATGTCCTGCGGACCGGTGGCGCCCGTCGCGGCGACGGCGGCCTGCACTTCGGCGGCGATCGCATCGGCGGAAAGCTGCTCCGGCATGTACGCGGCGAGCACGGCGAGTTCGGCGTTTTCCTTCGCGACGAGATCGTCGCGGCCCGCCGCCTGAAACTGGCTGACCGAATCCTTGCGCTGCTTGATCATTTTGTCGATGACGGCGGTCACGCCCGCGTCGTCGAGCGTCACGCGATCGTCGACTTCACGCTGCTTGATCGCCGCGAGCAGCAGGCGAATCGTGCCGAGGCGCTCGGTTTCGCGCGCGCGCATGGCAGTCTTCATGTCGTCGTTGATCTGGTCCTTGAGGCTCATCTTTCACCCGGTGCAATTGCGAAAAAGAAATTCCGGCCGACTTGCCGACTGCCTTGCGCCGCGAAAGCAAAAACCCGCTTGGGGAGGTTCCTCAAGCGGGACTGTAAGCGGGCCGTCTGGAGCTTGCAGCGATGCGCGCCGCTGTCGCGTCAGCCAGAGCGAAGAAGCGCGAAAAAAGGCGCGCGGGCTCCTTCGATGACCGTCCGAGTATAGCAAACGGGTCTGTGATCCGAGACCGGTGAAACACCTGCCGGGCGGACGTCTCAGGCTACCTTCGCGACGCCGCGTGCGTACTCCGCCGCAGCCTTTCCAGCCGCCACGCCGGATGCCCACGCCCACTGGAAGTTATAGCCGCCGAGCCAGCCGGTGACGTCCACCGCCTCGCCCACGAAGTAGAGGCCGGGCACGCGTTCGCTCATCATCGTGGACGACGAGAGTTCGCGCGTATCGACTCCGCCGCGGGTGACTTCCGCCTTGCGATAGCCCTCGGTGCCGCTCGGCGTGAGTGACCAGCCGGACAACGACGCGCCGATTGCCTTCAGCGTGCGGTCGGGCAGATCGGCGAGGCGCGCATCGAGCGGCACGCGCTGCGCGTCGAGCCAGGCGTGCGCGAGGCGCGCCGGCAAATATTCGGCGAGGAAGTTGCCGATCTGCTTGCGCGATTCGGCTTTCGCTTCCAGCAGCAATTCGGTGGCGTCGAGTTCCGGCAGCAGATCGACCCGAATCGGCTCGGACGGATTCCAGTAGCTTGAAATTTGCAGGACGCCCGGACCCGAGAGCCCGCGATGCGTCAGCAGCAAGTCTTCGTCGAATTCGCCGCGCGTCTTGCCGTTTCCGGTACTGATGCGTACCGGCAGCGAAAGCCCGGACAGCGCGGCGAACGGCGCCCAGTCGGCGGACGTGAACGTGAGCGGCACGAGCGCGGGCCGCGTATCGACGAGCTTGTGGCCGAATTGCTTCGCGATGCGGTAGCCGAAGTCGGTCGCGCCGATCTTCGGTATCGACAGGCCGCCCGTCGCGATGACGAGCGCAGGCGCACCAATAGCGCCGGCGGTCGTATCGAGTGCGAAGCGCGCGCCGTCGTGACGGATCGCGTGCACGCTCACCGGACGCCGCCACGCAACGCCGCCCGCCTCGCATTCGCTGCGCAAGACGTCGATGATCGTCTCGCTGGAGTCGTCGCAGAAAAGCTGGCCTTTGTGCTTCTCGTGCCACTTCACGCGATACTGCTTGAGCAAAGCGAGGAAATCGCGCGGCGTGTAGCGCGCGAGCGCCGAGCGACAGAAATGCGGATTCGCCGAGAGAAAATTGGCCGGCTGCGCGTTGACGTTCGTGAAATTGCAGCGCCCGCCGCCCGAGATTCGGATTTTCTCGGCGAGACGCTCGGCGTGGTCGATCAGCACGACGCGCCGGCCTGTCTGAGCCGCAACGGCCGCGCACATCATGCCGGCCGCGCCCGCGCCGATCACGGCGATATCGAAGGATTCCATGCCGCATTGTAACTGCCGCCGCGAACGCGCCGCGCGGCCCGCTGCTATACTTTTCGGTTCGCTTGATGCACCCAGTGGATGTCACCGCCATGCTCGTTCTCGGCATCGAAAGTTCCTGCGACGAAACCGGCCTCGCGCTCTACGACACAGAGCGCGGCCTGCTTTCGCACGCCCTTCACTCGCAGATCGCCATGCATCGCGAGTACGGCGGCGTCGTGCCGGAACTCGCGTCGCGCGATCACATCCGCCGCGCGCTGCCGCTGCTCGAACAGGTGATGAACGAGGCGCGCGTCGAGCGCCACAGCATCGACGCGATCGCGTTCACGCAAGGACCGGGTCTGGCAGGCGCGCTGCTGGTCGGCGCGAGCATCGCCAATGCGCTCGCCATGGCGTGGGACAAGCCGACTGTCGGCATTCACCATCTGGAAGGGCATCTGCTCTCGCCGCTTCTCGTCGATTCGCCGCCGCCGTTTCCGTTCGTCGCGCTCCTGGTGTCGGGCGGCCATACGCAACTGATGCGCGTCACCGATGTGGGCGTCTACGAGACGCTCGGCGAAACGCTGGACGATGCCGCCGGCGAGGCCTTCGACAAGACCGCGAAGCTGCTCGGGCTCGGCTATCCGGGCGGGCCGGAAGTGTCGCGTCTGGCCGAATTCGGTACGCCGGGCGCGGTCGCGCTGCCGCGCCCGATGCTGCATTCGGGCGACCTCGACTTCAGCTTTAGCGGCCTGAAAACCGCCGTGCTGACGCATAGCCGCAAGCTCGGTGCGTCGGGCGGGAACGTCTGCGAGCAGGCGAAAGCCGACCTGGCGCGCGGTTTCGTCGATGCCGCCGTCGACGTGCTGGTCGCCAAGTCGCTCGCCGCGCTGAAGAAGACGGGCCTCAAGCGGCTCGTCGTGGCGGGCGGCGTCGGCGCGAACCGGCAGTTGCGCGAGGCGCTCTCGGCTGCGGCGAAGAAGCGCCGCTTCGACGTGCACTATCCGGATTTATCGCTTTGCACCGACAATGGCGCGATGATCGCGCTGGCGGGCGCGCTGCGGCTCGCGCGCTGGCCGGACCAGGCCGTGCGCGATTACGCGTTCACCGTGAAGCCGCGCTGGGACCTGACTTCGCTCGCGGGAGGCTGACCGCTATTTCGGCGGGTTGAACGGCTGCACCACGGCGCTGAAAACCGGCAGCGTCTCGCAGCGGTCCGCGTGGCCGATGAGCGACGGCCAGCGCGTTTCCGCGAAAAGCTGCGGATGCGCTTCGCGGGCAAAGCGCAGCGCGCACGCCACCGCGATGTCCGCTTGACCGATGGCATCGCCGTACCAGAACGGCGTCGGGCGCGCGGCGCGGTCCGCTTCGAGCACATCCAGCACGCGCTCGACTTGCCCCGTGCAGCGATCCACCCACGCCTGCGACTTCTCCCTGTGCAGCACGCGTTCGTAGACGAGCGCGACAGCTTTATCGGCAAGACCCGTGGCGAGCGCGCAAACCTTCAGCGCGTGGCGCCGCGTGGCGCCCGCCGGCGGAATCATCGCGCGCTCGGGGCCCGCCTCTTCGTCGAGATAATCGAGGATCATCGCACTTTCGATGAGCACGTCGCCCGAGTCGAGCACGAGCGTCGGCACGCGAATCAGCGGATTGAACGGCGCGATCTTGTCGGCATCGCCGAACACGGACCACGGGCGATGCTCATACGGCATGTCGTAGAGCCTTAACGCGATGGCGACGCGCCGCACGAACGGCGAGTCGTATTGGCCGATCAGAATCACGATGCGCTCCCTCGTTGCCATTGCCGGGAAAGCATTCTACGGCCGGGCGCGCCGCGGAAACAACGGCAGCGCGAAGAGCGCAGACAGTCCGGCCACGAGCCATACGGTCGTCCACGAGCCGAACGACAACACTTGCGCAATGGCGAGCGGCGTCAGAAAGAACCCGACGTACACCGCCGTATTCGCCATGCCGAGCACGGTGCCCGCGTGCGCGGTGCCGGCGAGCGTTGCCAGTTCCGTGTACGCGACGCCGTGCCATGCGGACACGCACACGCCCGCGAGCACGAGGATCGCGGCAAGCAGCACCGGCGCGCGCGCAACGCCGAACGCCGTGGCCGCCGCCAGCGCGACGAACGATGCCGACGCCACGAGCGTCGAAGCACGCAAATACGCGCGCCGATTGCCGTGCCGGTCCGTGAGACGGCCGCTCGCGACGCGCATGACCATCGCGCCGAGCTGGATCGCGCCCATCGTCGCGCTGATCGCCGTGACGCCGAAGCCGCCCGCATCGTGCAGGAACACGGTCGCGAAGGTCAGCACCGCGAACTGCGGCACGCACAGCACGCCGATGCCCGTCACCATCCGCCAGATGCACGGGCGCCGAAGCGGGCTGCGATTCGCTGGATCGGTGAGGAGCGCGGCTGGCCGATGCGCGGCCACCGGCGGCTCGCGCAGCCAGCGCCACGCGAATGCACCCGAGACCGCGCACATCGCGGCGAGCGCGCCGAACACCGCCGTGAAGCCATGCGTCGAGGCGAGCCACGGCAGCAGCGCCGCGCCGATTCCGCCGCCCAGCGGGACCGCCGTCTGGCGAATGCTCATCGCGAGGCCGCGCTCGTTTTCGGCGAACCACGACATGACCGCGCGCCCGCTCGATCCGTTGACGCTGCCGCCGAGCAATCCGAGCAGGCACATCGCGAAGACGAGAAAGCCGAGCGTGGCCGCGGGCGGCGTCGCGAGGACGCTCATTGCGAGCAGCGTGGCAGCCGTGGCGAACAGGCCCGTCAGCAGAACGGGCCGGTCGCCCCAACGGTCCGTGAGCACGCCCCACGGCAATTCCGAGACCGCGACGCCCAGCCCCAGCGCGCCGAGCACGAGTCCCAAGCCTCCATTGTCGAGGTGATAGCCGCTGCGCAGCCACACCGCTGTGGTTGGAATGCCCGTCGCCGCAGCCGAGAAGCTCGCGTTCGCCGCCACGCCTACGCCGAGCACTTTCCATCGGTGTGCAGCCCTTAGCGTGGGCGCATTTGATAATGGAAGTGTTGCCATCGCTGTCCTCGTTTTTAGTTTGACTCGGAGCAGTCTGACCGCTTAGCATCGTCCTGAAAATCACAAATTTTCGGATGCGTCGTCCGAAAAACCAGGATGGTTGCGATGAATCACGTTACGTTCGACCTTGCCGTGCTGCGCAGCTTCGTCGCCGGCATGGACCTCGGCAGCTTTGCGAAAGCGGCGGATCGCGTCGGGCGCTCGACGTCCGCGATCAGCGCGCAGATTCGCAAGCTAGAAGAGCAAGCCGGCATCAGGCTCTTTCGCAAATCCGGGCGCGGGCTCGCGCTGACGGACGCGGGTGAAGTCATGCTCGCTTACGCGCGACGCCTCGTCGAACTGAACGACGAAGCGTCCGTCGCGGTACGCGGCGTCGATCTGGAAGGCTGGATTCGGCTCGGTCTGCAGGAAGATTTCGGCGAAGTCGTGCTGCCGGACGTGCTCGGCCGCTTTGCGCGGGCGCATCCGAAAGTGCGGATTGAGGCACGCGTCGCGCGCAATACCGAACTGCTGGAACGCATCGACGCCGGGCAGCTCGACCTCGCGCTCGTGTGGGGCACGACGGGCGCGGCGCAGATGCAGCCGCTCGCCTCCCCGTCGATGCGCTGGATCGGCTCGTCAACCGTTCCGTGGCAAATGAGCCGCGACGAGCCGCTGCCGCTCATCGCGTTTGACCGTCCCTGTCTGTTTCACAGCGCGGCGACGGCGGCGCTGGATCGCGCGGGCATCAAATGGCGCGTCGCCTTCACGAGCCCGAGCCTCTCCGGTTTGTGGGCGGCAGCCGCCGCAGGACTCGGCGTGACCGTGCGCACGTGCTACGGCCTGCCTGCCACCGTGCGCGCGCTCGACGAAGCCGAACACGGCCTGCCGACACTGCCCGCCATCACGCTCGCGCTGCATCGTGCACCGGGAAGCGCCTCGCCGCCAATCGACCGGCTGGCGTCGCTTGTCGTGGACTCGGTGCGCCAGACGCATGCGTCGGCGCAAATGGAATTCGCATGAAAAAAGCCGGTCGCTCGGACCGGCTTGCACTCGACGTTTTCCCGCACGCAATCACGGCTTGTCGCGCTCGATCACCGCATACGCGCTGTGATTGTGGATCGACTCGAAGTTCTCCGCTTCGAGCACATAGGCGGCGATGCGCTCGTCCGCGTTCAGCCGCGTCGCGATATCGCGCACGAGGTCTTCCACAAACTTGGGATTCTCATAGGCGCGCTCGGTCACGAACTTCTCGTCGGGGCGCTTGAGCAGGCCCCACAGTTCGCACGATGCCTCTTCCTCCGCGATGCGCACCAAGTCTTCCACCGCCACGTCGCCCGACAATTGCGCCGAGATAGTCACGTGCGAGCGCTGATTGTGCGCGCCGTACTGCGAGATTTTCTTCGAACACGGACACAGGCTCGTTACCGGCACGAGCACTTTGAGCGACAGACGCGTTTCGCCGTCGCGCTTCTCGGCGATGAAGGTCGCCTCATAGTCGAGCAGGCTCTGCACGCCGGACACCGGCGCCGTCTTCATCACAAAATACGGCAGCGTCACTTCGATGCGGCCGGAATGCGCTTCGAGCTTCGCCAGCATCGACGCGAGCATGGCACGCAGCGCGGCCTGATCCAGCGGCTCGCGATGCTCTTCGAGCAGCGCGACGAAGCGCGACATGTGCGTGCCTTTCTGTTCGGCGGGCAAATGCACGTCGAGATTCCATACGCCGACGCTCGGCTGCACACCGCTTTCTGTGCGCACCGACAACGGATGCCGCACGCCCTTGACGCCGACGCGCTGGATCTCGATCTGACGCGTGTCGGGCGTGCTTTGGACATCTGGCATCACAAAGGCGGGATTCATCTGATTCATTTGTTATGTCCTTTTTGCACCGGCGCTCGGGCGCGGCGCTGCACGATAAAACGCATACGGCGCGGGACTCGGCCCGCGCCGTATGCGAATCAATTGTCAGCCAATGGCCGATGAACGGCGCGCCCCGAGCGCCCGTGGCCGATTCCGCGTCAGGCGACGCGTTTGGTCAGCTTGTCCGCCGCTTCGACGGCGGACAGGAAGCGCTCGCGAATGGAGCGCGCGATGCCGGCTGCATCGAGCCCGACGCTCGCGAGCAGCTTGGCAGGATCGCCGTGGTCGATGAACACGTCCGGCAAGCCGAGCTGCAGCACCGGCTTGACGACGCCGCTCGCGAGCAGCGCCTCGACGCACGCGGAACCCGCGCCGCCCATGATCGTGCCTTCTTCGACGGTCACGAGCGCGTCGTGTGTCGCGGCGAGTTCGCGCAGCAAATCTGCGTCGACGGGCTTCACGAAACGCATGTTCGCGACGGTCGCGTCGAGTTCTTCGGCTGCGGCCAGCGACGGCGCGACCATCGTGCCGAACGCCAGAATTGCGATGCGCTTGCCGGAACCCATCTTCTGTGACGACTGACGGCGGATTTCGCCCTTGCCGAGCGGAATCGCAGTCATCTGCTTGACGGTCGCGACGCCCGCGCCCGCGCCGCGCGGATAGCGCACGGCCGTCGGGTTCGGCTGCTGAAGCGCCGTGTAGAGCATCTGGCGGCATTCGTTCTCGTCGGAGGCGGCCATCACCGTCATGTTCGGGATGCAGCGCAGGAACGCGAGGTCGTAATTGCCCGCGTGCGTCGCGCCGTCCGCGCCCACGAGACCCGCGCGGTCGATTGCAAAAACGACCGGCAGATTCTGCAACGCGACGTCGTGAATCAACTGGTCGTAGGCGCGTTGCAGGAATGTCGAATAGATAGCGACGACCGGCTTCATGCCGTCCGCAGCCAGCCCGCCCGCGAACGTGACGGCGTGCTGCTCGGCGATGCCGACATCGAAGTAACGGTCCGGGAAGCGCTTCTCGAACTCGACCATGCCCGAGCCTTCGCGCATGGCCGGCGTGATGCCGACCACGCGCGAATCCTGCGCGGCGGCGTCGCAGAGCCATTCGCCGAAAACCTGCGTGTAGGTTTTCTTCGACGGTGCGGTCGAGGGCTTGATGCCTTCGGCCGGATTGAACTTGCCGGGACCGTGATAGAGCACGGGGTCGGCTTCCGCGAGCTTATAGCCCTGACCTTTCTTCGTGACGACGTGCAGGAATTGCGGGCCGCGCAGTTCCTTGATGTTCTGCAGCGTCGGAATGAGCGAATCGAGATCGTGCCCGTCGATCGGGCCGATGTAGTTGAAGCCGAACTCTTCGAAAAGCGTGGCCGGCACGATCATGCCCTTCGCGTGCTCTTCGAGTTTGCGCGCGAGGTCGAGCACCGGCGGCGCGGCGCGCAGCACGCGCTCCACGCCTGCGCGCGCGGCGGCATAGAAGCGGCCCGACATCAGACGCGCGAGATGGCGGTTCAGCGCGCCGACCGGCGGCGAAATCGACATGTCATTGTCGTTGAGGATGACAAGCAGCGGCACGTCGTCGGCAACGCCCGCGTTGTTCATTGCCTCGAACGCCATGCCGGCAGTCATCGCGCCGTCGCCGATCACGGCGATGGAATAGCGGTTGTCGCCTTGCAGCTTGTTCGCGACGGCCATGCCGAGCGCGGCCGAAATCGACGTGCTCGAATGCGCAGTGCCGAAGGTGTCGTATTCGGATTCGCTACGGCGCGGAAAGCCCGATATGCCGTTCAGCTGGCGCAGCGTCGGCATCCGGTCGCGGCGTCCGGTCAGGATCTTATGCGGATACGTCTGATGACCGACGTC
This sequence comes from Caballeronia sp. LZ062, assembly GCF_031450785.1. Taxonomy (NCBI): domain Bacteria; kingdom Pseudomonadati; phylum Pseudomonadota; class Betaproteobacteria; order Burkholderiales; family Burkholderiaceae; genus Caballeronia; species Caballeronia sp. LZ062. The sequence goes on along the minus strand of NZ_JARTWB010000001.1, from coordinate 1,062,723 downwards.
CCAGACGATGCGGTCGTTCGGCGTATCGAACACATAATGCAGCGCGATCGTCAGCTCGACCGTGCCGAGGTTGGACGACAGATGGCCGCCCGTCTGCGACACGCTGTCGAGCACGTAGGCCCGCAGTTCGTCGGCAAGCGGCTGCAGTTGGCGTCGATCGAGGGCACGCAGATCGGCCGGATCGTCGATTGTTTTCAGCAAGTCGTACATCGTCGTCCCATTTAGGAAAACTGGCGTGATTCGTTCGGCACGATTGACTTTGACCTTTCGCGCCGTGGGCTTCGTCACGCGTTCAACAATTAGTGCGCCCGGTTCACGACCAGGTCGGCGAGTTCGGCGAGGCGCTGGGCGCGCGCGCCGAACGGCTGGATGGCGGCGTGCGCGTCGCGGCCAAGCTGTGCCGCGAGTTCGCGCGACGCATCGAGACCGATGATCGACACGTAGGTCGGCTTGTCGTGCTGCGCGTCCTTCCCGGCGGTTTTGCCGAGCGTCGCGGAGTCCGCCGTGACATCGAGGATGTCGTCGACGACCTGAAACGCGAGCCCGACGGCGGCGGCGTATTGATCGAGCGCGGCGAGCACGTCCGCGCCCAGCTCGTCGCCTGCAAGCGCGCCCATGCGCACCGACGCGCGCAACAGCGCGCCCGTCTTCTTGCGATGCATGGTTTCCAGTTCGGGCCGCGACAGCTTGCGCCCGACGCTTTCGAGGTCGATGGCCTGCCCGCCGGCCATGCCGACCGAGCCGCTCGCGACCGCCAGTTCGCGCACGAGCGCAGCCTGCTGGCGATCCGACAGACCATTGCCCTCTGCCGTCAGCGCAATGAACGCCTGCGACTGAAGCGCGTCGCCGACGAGCAGCGCCGTCGCTTCGTCATATTGAATGTGTACCGTGGGCTTGCCGCGACGCAGGGCGTCGTCGTCCATCGCGGGCATGTCGTCGTGCACGAGCGAATAGACGTGGATCATTTCCAGCGCGGCGCTCGCGGCTTCGACGGCCTGCGGCCGCGCGCCCGTGAGTTCGCCGGCCGCGTGAACCAAAAGCGGACGCACGCGCTTGCCGCCGCCGAGCACGGCATAGCGCATGGCTTCGTGCAGACGCGCCGGCGCGATGTCCGTGCCGGGAAGATAGTGCTCGAGCGCGGTTTCGACGCGGTCGAGCGTGCCGCGCATCCATTGTTCGAAAGTCATAGGTCGTCGTCCCCGTTGTCGTTCGTCGCGCGCTGAACGTCGCCAGGCAGCGGTTTGAGCGTCTCGCCGTCGAGCACGCGCACCTGCTGCTCGACTTTTTCGAGCTGCTGTTGGCAAAAGCCTACAAGCGCCGCCCCTCGGCGGTACGCCGCAAGCGATTCCTCGAGGCTGAGCGCGCCCTCTTCCATGCGCGCGACGAGCGATTCGAGTTCGGCCAGCGCCGCTTCGTAATTCTGCGGAGGCGGCGAGGCGTCCGCGCCCGGCGCATCGGCGCGGGCTTCTTCGCTTGTTGCGTCTTCTGCGGTCTTCGCCATGAATCGTGGATGTGCGGTGAAAATTGGAACCAAGTCGCACATTCTACGGCAAAAGCTAATTTTTCGACCCGCATCCCGTGCGCGTGCTGCATCGGCGCGCGCCGTCCCCAGCTATGCGCTGCGGCGGCGAAAGCACGGGGAACGGGGCTTGCGCAATGTCTGCGAAATGCGCTTTTGTCGGAACTCTGACGACAATTTATACCCAAATCAAGACCTTATGCGCCCCAGCGAGGCGGATTTCGGTATAATCGCGGGCTCCCTAAATCGAATCTTCGATGGTTGGGTTGTTCACTGCTTTCACGTCTTCATCGGGAGTGGGAATGTCCAATCTGAGCAATGCATTGCAGTTGAAGGCTGTTCATAGTCAACTGCCAGTCACGGCTTACTTTGACGAAGCGCTTCTTACGCGCGAACTCGACATACTTTTCAAGCAAGGTCCACGCTATATCGGGCACGAACTCATGGTCCCCGAAGCGGGGAACTATTTCGCGCTTCCGGGCGAGGGCGAAGGGCGCGTGCTCGTCCGCAACCAGCAAAACGACATCGAGCTGCTGTCGAACGTGTGCCGTCACCGTCAGGCGATCATGCTGAACGGGCGCGGCAGCGCGGACAACATCGTCTGCCCGCTGCATCGCTGGACGTACGATCTGAGCGGTCAGTTACTGGGCGCGCCGCATTTCGCGGACAAACCGTGCCTGAATCTGGGCGCCACGCCGCTGCAGAACTGGCAAGGGCTGCTCTTCGAAGCGCAGGGCCGCAACGTCGCGGCCGATCTCGCCAAGCTCGGCACGGCGCGTCACTTCGATTTCTCGGGCTTCATGTTCGATCACGTCGAAGTCCACGAGTGCAACTACAACTGGAAGACCTTCATCGAGGTCTATCTGGAGGACTACCACGTCGCGCCTTTCCATCCGGGCCTCGGCAGTTTCGTGTCGTGCGACAACCTGGAGTGGGAATTCGGCGACTGGTACAGCGTGCAGACGGTGGGCGTCCACAAGAATCTGGAAAAGCCCGGCAGCCCGACGTATCGCAAGTGGCACGACGAGGTGCTGCGCTTTCGCAACGGCGCGCCGCCGGAGTTCGGCGCCATCTGGATGGTGTACTACCCCGGTCTCATGATCGAGTGGTATCCGCACGTGCTCGTCGTGTCGTGGCTCATTCCGCGCGGCACACAGAAGACCACGAACATCGTCGAGTTCTATTACCCCGAAGAAATCGCGCTCTTCGAACGCGAATTCATCGAGGCCGAACGCGCGGCGTACATGGAAACGGCGCGCGAGGACGACGAAATCGCCGAGCGCATGGACGCCGGCCGTCGCGCGCTCATGTCGCGCGGCGAAAATCAGGTCGGGCCGTATCAAAGCCCGATGGAATCCGGCATGCAGCACTTCCACGAGTTCCTGCGGCATCAGCTCGGCACCATCTGAGCGCAGCGCCATATGAAAGAAGACGGGATTTCGGGCCCGTTTTCTTGTTTACACTAGGCGTTCGTTCACTTCGAAGTCCGTGCCGAAGACATCAGGAGCCGCCATGCCGCACACTCACTACACCACGCTCATTTCCGCGGCCAATCTCGCCGATCGGCTCGCCGACGCGCCCGGCAGCGTGCTCGTCTTCGACTGCCGGTTCGATCTCGCTGCCCCGGAAGCGGGCGAGACCGCCTACGCCGCTGGGCACATCCCCGGCGCGCATTACCTGCATCTGGACCGCGACCTCTCCGGTATTAAGACCGGCACGAACGGCCGGCATCCGTTGCCGGAGCGCGCGGCGCTCGTCGAGAAGCTCGCCAGCTTCGGCTTGAATGAAGGTCAGCAGGTCGTCGCCTACGACGCGCAGGGCGGCATGTACGCCGCGCGTCTCTGGTGGCTCTTGCGCTGGCTCGGGCATGATTCCGTCGCCTTGCTCGATGGCGGTCTGCAGGCGTGGGAAGCAGCGGGCAAGCCGCTCAACACAGCCGTGCCGCCGAAGACGCCGGGTACCTTCAAGGCCGGCCAGCCGCTTCAAGTCACCGTCGATGCGCGAGCGATCGAGCGCAGCATCGGCACACGCGATCATCTGTTGATCGATGCGCGCGCCACCGATCGTTATCGCGGCGAGAACGAAACCATCGATCCGGTCGGCGGCCATATTCCCGGCGCGCTGAATCACTTCTTCAAGAACAATCTGACGCAGGAAGGCCGCTTCAAGACCGCGCACGAACTGCGCGAAGCGTTCGAATCGCTGATCGGCGGGACGCCGGCGGATCGCGTGGTCTTGCAGTGCGGATCGGGCGTGACGGCGTGCCACAACGCGCTCGCCATGGAAATAGCCGGGCTGCACGGCGCGGCGCTGTATCCCGGCTCATGGAGCGAATGGAGCGCCGATCCGGGCCGCCCCGTCGCGACCGGCGCGAATCCGTGACGCCTTCTTACTTGACGCCGTGCTCGCTGAACCACGCGAGCGCGCGCTTCCAGCCGTCCTCGGCGTCCGCCTTGCGGTAGCTCGGCCGATAATCCGCGAAAAATGCGTGCGGCGCGTCGTCGTAGACCACGAACTGCGAGCCGCGCGCGCTCGGCGGCCCATTCGCGATAGCCTGCTTCATCTGCTCGATGGTGTCCTGCGGGATGCTCGGATCCTGCCGCCCATACAGGCCGAGCACGGGCACTTTCAACTCGGCGGCGTTGTCGATGGGATTGCTCGGCGAATTCGCCGTCTTGTTCCCGGTGAGTCGCCCGTACCACGCCACCGCCGCCTTCACGCGCGGATTGTGCTCGGCGTACAGCCACGCAATGCGCCCGCCCCAGCAGAAGCCGGTGATGCCGAGCCGCTTCACATCGCCGCCATGCTCGCCGGCCCATTTCACGGTCTCGTCGATATCGGAAATTACCTGCGAGTCCGGCACCTTCGAGACGAGTTGATCGTTGAGTTGCTGAATCGACGGATACACAGAGGCATCGCCTTGCCGCGTGTAAAGATCCGGCGCGATAGCCAGATAGCCGAGCTTTGCGAAGCGACGGCACACATCGGCGATATGCTCGTGCACGCCGAAAATCTCGTGGACCACGATGATGACCGGCAGATGCGTCTTGCCCAACGGCTGCGCACGATATGCAGGCACGAGCGTGCCGTCCGCGCCGCGCACGCCGACAGCGCCGGCTTCGAGGCCGTCGGAATCGGTATGAATGGTCTGGGCGGAGACGGGCAGCACCGCGGCCGCGAAGCCCGTGCCGAAAGCGGCCTTGATGAACGTACGCCGGTTGAAGGGAATGTGCGGGATGAGGCTGTCGACTTCGGGTGTCAGCATACGAAGCTCCTGCGGCAAGCGCCGCCAAGGCGCCGCCGATGCGCGCGCTCGCGTCGTCGAGCCGCAGCCGCACCGATGGCGCTGAACCGGAAACCGCGCTGGAACGTCGCAGCGCGGCGCTACACGACCAGACTCGGGCGGCAAGTCGCATCGCCCGGGCGCGCACGACACCGCGCGTGCCGCCCATTCTAAACAGCTTTGTTCCGCAAGCGCTTAAGCGGTCAGTGCAGCTTCACGCGAGGCGCGGTAGACCTGCGCAGCCAGTGCGCGAAGGTATCGAGCACCATGCGCGCGTAGCCATGCAGCGCCGCGACGTGCAGCCGGTACAGCGACATGTACATGAAGCGCGCGAAGAGCCCTTCGATCAGCATGTTGCCGCCGATCAACCCGCCCATCAGATTGCCGACCGCGCTGTAATGCCCGAGCGACACGAGCGAGCCGAAATCGCGATAGGTGTATTCGGGCAGCGGCTTGCCGTCCATGCGCCGCGCGAACGCCTTGAAGAGAAAGCTCGCCTGCTGATGCGCCGCCTGCGCGCGCGGCGGCACATTGCGTTCGTTGCCGGGCCACGGACAGGCCGCGCAATCGCCGAGCGCGAAGACGTTGTCGTCGATTTCGGTTTGCAGCGTGCGGCGCACGATGAGCTGGCCGAGACGATTCGTCGGCAAACCGTCGAGTTGGCCGAGCACGGCAGGCGCCTTGATGCCCGCCGCCCACACCGTCAGGTCCGCGCGGATGATCTTGCCGCTCGCCGTGCGGATGGTGTCACGCGAGACTTGCGCCACGGTCTCGCCCGTCATCAGCTTCACGCCGAGCTTCGTGAGCAGCTCGGCCGTCGCGGTCGATACGCGCTCCTGCAGCGCCGGCAGAATGCGCGGCCCCGCTTCGATCAGCACGATGCCAATGTCGTTCTTCGGATCGAGCTTGTGCAGGCCGTATGCCGACAGCACTTGCGCCGTATTGCGCAGTTCCGCCGAGAGTTCGACGCCCGTCGCGCCCGCGCCGACAATCGCAATTTGAATGCGCGGCGCGGCTTCCACGATTACCGGCTCTTGCGCGTCTGCTGCGCCTGCAACGGCCAGTTCGGGCACGACGTGCTCGGCACGCATGCACGCGGCGATCAGCCGTTTGCGAAAAAGCTCGGCCTGACCGACCGTATCGAGCGCAATGGAATACTGCTGCGCACCCTCGACGCCGAAGAAGTGCGTCGTACTGCCAATGGCGATCACGAGCGTGTCGTATTCCAGCTCGCGCTCGGGCAACAGCTCGCCGGCTTCGTCGTCGCGCAGCGCGCCGATCTTAATGCGCTTCGCCGCGCGGTCGAGGCCGATCAGCTCGCCTTGCTGAAACTCGAAGCCGTGCCACAGCGCCTGCGCCGCGTATTCGAGTTCCTGCGTGAACGGGTCCATGCTGCCCGCCGCGACTTCGTGCAAGAGCGGCTTCCAGATGTGCGTCGGATTGCGGTCGACGAGTGTGATCTGCGCGCGCGGCGCTTTGGCGTTCGTCTTCGCGTCTGCCTTGCCTTCGCCGGAGCCGAAGCGGTCGCCGAGACGCGTCGCGAGTTCGAGACCGCCGGCCCCGCCGCCGACGATAATGAAGCGATGCATGAAGAACTCTCCCTATGCCTGTAGAAATGGACGGCGTTGTCCCCTCGCCTCGCTATCTCATTGTGGGTGACGCGGCGCCGCGTTCACAAGCACCGCCGTCGCATGTCCAGCATTTTTCTTGGCGCAGACTTCTCCGTGCGCCTCAGTGCGCCTCCTCCCAGTTGTCGCCGACGCCCACTTCCGCCACGAGCGGCACCTTCAGTTCGGCGACGCCGCACATCAGTTCGGGCAGGCGCTTGCGCACGTCCGGCAGTTCTTCTTCGGGCACTTCGAGCACGAGTTCGTCGTGGACCTGCATGATCATCTTCGTGCGCATCCCCGCTTTTTCGATCCAGTCCTGCACGGCGATCATCGACATCTTGATGAGGTCGGCGGCGGTGCCCTGCATCGGCGCGTTGATCGCGGCGCGCTCGGCCGCCTGACGGCGCGGACCGCTGCCGCCATTGATCTCGGGCAGCCACAGGCGCCGCCCGAACACGGTCTCGACGAAGCCGTTCATCTTCGCCGTGACGCGCGTGGTTTCCATGTACGCGGCCACGCCCGGATAGCGTGCGAAATAGCGGTCGATATAGAGCTTCGCCGCATCACGCGTGATCCCGAGATTCGACGCGAGACCGAACGAACTCATGCCGTAGATCAGGCCGAAGTTGATGACCTTCGCGATGCGCCGCTGATCGTTGTCCACTTCGCGCGGCGTCACGCTGAACACTTCCGATGCGGTCGCGCGGTGCACGTCCTCGCCTTCCGTGAACGCGCGCATGAGCGATGCATCGCCCGAAATGTGCGCCATGATGCGAAGTTCGATCTGCGAATAATCCGCCGACACGATCTTGCTGCCCGGCGGCGCAATGAATGCCTCGCGAATGCGCCGGCCTTCGCCCGTTCGCACCGGGATGTTTTGCAAATTCGGTTCGTTCGACGACAAGCGCCCCGTCACCGCGACGGCCTGCGCGTAGTTCGTGTGCACGCGCCCCGTGGCCGAATTGACCATGCGCGGCAGCTTGTCCGTGTACGTGGACTTGAGCTTCGAGAGCGCGCGATGTTCGAGCAGCACCTTCGGCAGCGGATAGTCTTCGGCCAGCTTTTGCAGCACTTCTTCGTCCGTGGAAGGCGCGCCGCTCGGCGTCTTTTTCACGACGGGCAATTGCAGCTTTTCGAAGAAGATCTGGCCGATCTGCTTCGGCGATCCTAGATTGAATTCGCCGCCAGCGTGCTCGTAGGCTTGCCCCTGTAGTTCGATCAGGCGCTTGGCGATTTCGTTGCTTTGCGCGTCGAGCTTCTCGCGGTCGATCAGCACGCCGTTGCGCTCCATCTTGCGCAGCACGCGGGCGGTCGGCATCTCGATATCGCGGTACACGCGCAGCAGGCCTTCCTCTTCCGCGACCTGCGGATAAAGCGCCTGATGCAGGCGCAGCGTGACGTCCGCGTCCTCCGCTGCGTATTCGGCGGCCTTGTCCAGCGCCACTTCGTCGAAGCCGATTTGCGCCGCGCCCTTGCCCGCGATGTCTTCGTACTTGATGGTCTTCACGCCGAGATGCCGCAACGCGAGGTTGTCCATGTCGTGCGGACGATGCGACTCCAGCACGTACGATTGGAGCAGCGTGTCGTGCTCGACGCCGTTCAGTTCGATGCCGTGATTCGCGAGCACTTGCTCGTCGTACTTGAGATGCTGGCCGACCTTCTTCTTCGACGCATTCTCGAGCCACGGCTTGAGCTTTGCGAGCACTTCATCGCGCGGCAACTGCACGGGCGCGTCCGGCCCGCGATGCGCCACCGGAATGTACGCGGCATGCCCCGCTTCGACCGCCACGGACAGGCCGACGATCTGCGCGACCATCGGATCGAGCGACGTGGTTTCGGTGTCGAACGACGTGATCTCGGCGGCTTCGATGCGCGCGAGCCATGCATCGAATTGTTCCCACGTCTGCACGGTCTCGTAGTGATGAACGATCTCGGTGACTTCGGCGGGCGGCGTATCGGTCGGGCCTTCGACGGCATCCGCGATTTCGATCTCGCGCAGCCAGGTCTTGAAGCCATGACGCAGGAAGACGTCGCGCAGCTCGTCGCGCGATTCGGGCCGCGTTAGCAGCGTCTCTTCGATGGAGTCGATCTGCGAAGCGAGGTCGCATTCCGTGTGCACGGTGACGAGCTTTCTGGCCATCGGCAGGAAGTCGAGAGCCTTGCGCAGATTGTCTCCTACCGCACCTTTGATCTCGCCTGCGTGTGCGACGATGCCATCGAGCGTTTCGTATTGCGTGAGCCACTTGAGCGCAGTCTTGGGTCCGCACTTTTCGACGCCGGGCACATTGTCGACGGTATCGCCGATGAGCGACAGATAGTCGACGATGCGCTCTGGAGGCACGCCGAACTTGTTCACGACGCCTGTGCGATCGAGCGTTTCGTTGGTCATCGTATTGATGAGGGTGACATGATCCGTCACGAGCTGAGCCAGATCCTTGTCGCCCGTCGACACGATTACCTTCATGCCGCGCTTTTCGGCCTGAACGGCGAGCGTGCCGATGACGTCGTCAGCCTCCACGCCTTCGATCATGACGAGCGGCCAGCCCAGCGCGCGCACGGCGACATGAATGGGCTCGATCTGCTTGCTGAGGTCGTCGGGCATCGAAGGACGGTTGGCTTTGTAGTCGGCGTACCAGTCGTCGCGGAAGGTCTTGCCCTTGGCGTCGAAGATGCACGCGCTATACTCTGCATTGATTTCGCGGCGAAGGCGCCGCAGCATGTTCACCATCCCATACAGTGCGCCGGTGGGACCGCCGTCGGGACCACGCAGGTCAGGCATCGCATGGTAAGCCCGGTACAAGTAGCTAGAACCGTCGACCAATAGCAGGGTCTTACCTTCAAGACTGAGTTCTTCAGGCATTATGAACAAGAGAAAAGTGATTCCGAGTCTGCGATCACTCGCAGATCAAGAGCGCGCGACAGCCAAGAAGGCCCGCGCGTCGTGGCAGATGTTCACGATTATGGCAGAGTTTATCGAGGCGACCGAGTACCTCTCGGAGATCCGCCCTGCCATCAGCATCTACGGTTCGGCCCGTTTGAAACCGGAGTCGCCGTACTATCAGCGCACCATCGAAATTGCGCAAAAATTCTCCGACGCGGGCTTCGCCGTCATCTCGGGCGGCGGGCCGGGCATCATGGAAGCGGCCAACAAGGGCGCGCACGCGGGCAAGTCGCCGTCGGTGGGTTTGAACATCGAATTGCCGCACGAGCAGTCGGGCAATCAGTGGCAGGACATCTCGCTGCGTTTCCGTCACTTCTTCACGCGCAAAGTCACGTTCGTGAAGAATTCGGATGCGGTCGTGGTGATGCCGGGCGGCTTCGGCACGCTTGACGAGCTTGCGGAAGTGCTCACGCTCATCCAGACGAAGAAGTCGCGTCATGTGCCTATCGTGCTCGTCGGCGCGGAGTTCTGGGCGGGGCTGCTCGACTGGTTCAAGAAGACGCTGTTGACTAACGGCGTGATCAGCGAGAAGGATCTCGATCTGATGCAAGTCATCGACGAGCCGGATCAGGTGCTCGACGCCGTGCTGCGGTTCTATGAAGACCGCGTAGAGAAGGTCGAAGAGCCGGCTGAGGGTAAGTCGGACGAGGATCGAATGTTTTATCTCTGATCGAGCAGAGGCACGGACGCGTCGCAACGAGGCGTCCGCTGTCTCTTGCGCAAGCGTAGGGGTGCTAAGCATCGAACGGGCTTGATGGATTCTTGTTGAATCGCTAAGATCGCGCGCAACGGGCAAAAGCAGCCGCAGCGTCACAGACGTATGCGGCTATTTTTACGGCCCGCCGATAGGTTAAATTAATTGAACTGCGGTTTTTGAGATAGAGCGCTAATCGAACGCGCCGCTCTTCCGCATGATCTGAAGGCGATGAAAGCAACATGAAGCACGCATCAAGCTCCCTTTTTAAGCTCGTTGGCACAGTCGCGGCCGCGATGGCTCTGCTCGCGGGATGTCATGACAAGCAGCACGACGACGCATCGGTTGCGGCGGCGAGCGCGCGTGCTGCCGCCCAGAGCGCAGCGCAGCCTTCTGAAGCCGACCGCATGAAACAAGCGCGGGTCTCGTTGCTAAACGGAATTTCGGGGGTCTGGAAGCCTGAAACGGGCGCCGGCCTGACGGTCATTTCGGCATCGGGCAACGACATTCAGATCGCACAGGGCGATACGCTGCTGCCCGCCGCGCTGGGCGATGTGGATGTGGATAACAACACGGTCAACGTCAAGCTCTTCTGGAAGAGCGGCAAGCAGGAGGTGCGCACGATCAACCTCGTAAGCTGCGAAGAATGCCAGGGGCCGAGCACTATCACCATCACTGCCGCCGACGGCTCGCAGCGCAACTACAGCTTCGTTCGCAAAGTCACTCAGGACGACCTGAATCGCATTGGCGCACTCTCCGGGCAAGCAACGGCGCCTGCTCCCGTGGCCGTCCAGCCGCAGCCGAGCGCCGCGACGAACCGCGGCGTCGTCGATATGTATCTTGGCGGCATCGACATGAACATGCGTTCGTGTCCGGGTTCGACTTGCGCGGCCGTCATCATCGTGCCGAAGGATTCGAAGGTGAGCGTGGACACAGCGACGATGCGCGACGTCACGGAGTCGTCCGGCAATAACACGCCGTGGGTGCGTGTGACGTACGAGGGCGCGTACTGCACGTCCGCAGAGCAGGACTCGCAGACCGGCTGCATGCCCACTCACGGCACCGACGCGCCCGTGACCGGCTGGATGAACTACACGCGCTTGTTGAGCGCGCCGCGCCCGCAACAATAAGCAACGGCATCGCGGGCGGCAATCGACGCCGCCCGTCTCCATGCGCCTTACTGAAACGCCACCTCCGCAAAACTCCGCAACTTCCGCGAGTGCAGCCTCGACAAGCCGTTCATCCGCAGCAACTCCATCGCCTTCACGCCGATCTGCAGATGCTGATCCACCTGCACGCGATAGAACTGATCGGCCATGCCCGGCAGCTTGAGTTCGCCATGCAGCGGCTTGTCCGACACGCATAGCAGCGTCCCGTACGGCACGCGAAACCGGAATCCATTCGCGGCGATGGTCGCGCTTTCCATATCGAGCGCAATCGCGCGACTTTGCGATAGCCGCTGCACCGGCTCGCGATGATCGCGCAGTTCCCAGTTCCGGTTATCGACGCTCGCCACCGTCCCCGTGCGCATGACGCGCTTCAGCTCGACGCCTTCCAGTTGCGTCACCTGCGCCACCGCCTTTTCGAGCGCGACCTGCACTTCGGCGAGCGCCGGCACCGGCACCCAAAGCGGCAGATCCGCATCGAGCACGTGATCTTCGCGCACATAGCCGTGCGCGAGCACATAGTCGCCGAGACGCTGCGTGTTGCGCAGGCCCGCGCAATGCCCGAGCATGACCCACGCATGAGGACGCAGCACCGCGATGTGATCCGTGATCGTCTTCGCGTTCGACGGCCCGACGCCGATATTGACCATCGTGATACCGCTGCCGTCCGCGCGCTTCAGGTGATAAGCCGGCATCTGCGGCAAACGCGCGAGCGCCGTGCCTTCGTCGGGCTGCTCGCCGAGATTCGCGTTGTACGTGATGACATCGCCCGGCTCGACGAACGACGAATATTCGCTGCGATACGCGCGCGTCTCTTCGTCGTCGGCGCGCGACATCAGCGTGCGGCCGAGCTTCACGAACTCGTCGATATAGAACTGGTAGTTCGTGTACAGCACGTAGTTCTGAAAATGCGTTGGCGACGTTGCCGTGTAATGCCGCAGCCGATGCAACGAGAAATCGACGCGCGCCGCCGTGAAAAGCGCCAGCGGATGCGGCTCGCCCGGTCCCGGCTCGTAGGTCCCGTTGACGATGCGGTCGTCGAGCAGCGCGAGGTCCGGCGTATCGAAGACATTGCGCATGGCGAGCAGGCGGTCGCGGTCCAGATCGCCTTCGAGGTGAATGCCCTCCGCGAACGCAAAGTGAATGGGAATGGGCTGCGCCGACACGCCTACTTCGATGCCCACGTGATGATTCTTCGTCAGCAGGCGCAATTGCTCGCGATAGTAATCGCCGAAGAGATCGGGACGCGTGAGCGTTGTCTCGAAAATGCCCGGCCCCGCGACGAATCCATACGAGCGGCGCGAATCGATATGTGTATTCAGCTCCGTGCGCACGCGCACGAACGGATAGCACGCGCGCACGCGATGCGTGAATTGCTCGTTGCGCCGGTATCGCGCGAAGGCATCGCGCAGGAATGCAGTGTTTGCTTCATAGATGGCGGACAGGCGCGTGACGGCGGCGACCGGGTCATCGAAGGATTCGGTCGGGAAATCGTTGGCCGGCGTGCCTTGAGTAGTTTGAGTGCGGTCGTTTGTCATGGTCTTGTATGCGTGTGCTCCAATGCCCTCTCGATGAATCGACATTAACACGGAAGAATGCACGGACCATGAAGTCCCTACCACGCGGGACGTTGCGCTTCGTTAGGGTTTGCTAGAATCCGGCCATCCCTGGAGAACTATCATGAAGCCGCTTCTTTCTGTCGCTACAGCGGCAGTCCTCGCCGCCGCAAGCGTTGGCGCGTTCGCGCAGCCGATATCCGACGCGAATCCGCCGGCGGCGCAACCGGCTCAGCACACCATGTCGGCGGAAGAAGCCGCCGGCCTTCCCGATCTGAAGGCCATTAACCGGCCGCCTGCCAACGTCAGCTCCAAGGTAGAAATTTCGCCGCCGCGCACGCCGAGCTTTCACGAAGTGAGTCCGAACGGCACCGAGATCACCGAGTACCGCGACAAGGGCAAGCCTGTCGAGATCAACGTCCACTCTAATTTCGGCACGCATTATCAGATGAGCGCGCCTGCGGATACGTCGCCGCAAGTGCGCGACAGCGGCCGCGCGAGCACGCGCCTGCCGTCCGTCAATCTGCGTTATTGACTCAAGTAAGATAGCTTCGAGCCCGCTGTCCACCAGCGGGCTTCGTCATTCGGCCCGCGCGGGCCAATCAACCAGACCGACGTTCTCTGCATGGCCGTATTCACCCCCGTCTCTGACGCCGAGCTCGGCGACTGGCTGCAAGACTACGATCTCGGCGATGTCGTCGAATTTCGCGGCATTCAGTCGGGCATCGAAAATAGCAATTTCTTTCTCACCACGACGCACGGCGAATACGTGCTGACGATCTTCGAGAACCTCACGGCCACGCAGCTTCCGTTCTATCTGGACCTGATGCGGCATCTCGCCTCGCATCGCGTGCCGGTTCCCGATCCGATGCCGCGCTGCGACGGCTCGCTCTTCGGCATGCTGCGCGGCAAGCCCGCGGCCATCGTGACGAAGCTCGAAGGCGCGCCCGAACTTGCGCCTACGCCCGCGCATTGCATAGAAGTCGGCAATATGCTCGCGCGCATGCACCTCGCGGGGCGCGACTTCACGCGGCATCAACCGAATCTGCGCAGCCTGCCCTGGTGGCAAGAGAATGTGCCGGCCATCGTCGAATTTTTGAGCGACAGCCAGCGCGAACTGATCGAAGCCGAACTCGCGCATCAGACCGCGTTCTTCGGCTCGGCCGATTACGCCGCGCTGCCCGTCGGCCCGTGTCACTGCGACCTATTCCGCGACAACGTGCTGTTCGCGCATGGGCGTGAGCACGCGCGGCTGGGCGGCTTTTTCGACTTCTACTTCGCAGGCACGGACAAGTGGCTCTTCGACGTCGCCGTGACCGTGAACGACTGGTGCGTCGACCTGGCCACAGGTGCGCTCGATGCGGCTCGCGTGGATGCCCTGTTGCGTGCGTATCAAACCGTGCGTCCTTTCACGCCGGCCGAAGAAAGCCACTGGAACGATATGCTGCGCGCGGGGGCGATGCGCTTCTGGGTGTCGCGGCTGTATGACTTCCATCGCCCGCGAGAAGCACAGATGCTGAAGGCGCACGACCCCGGCCATTTCGAGCGCATTCTGCGCGAGCGCGTTCAAGCCGCGTCCTCTTCCGCCAAACGGTAATCCAGCGACTCCTCATGCGACTCATCGAAGTTCCCGCCAAGACCGGCTACGTGTGGTTTCGCCAGGGCATCTGGCTCTTTCGCCGCAACCCGTTTGCGTTCCTCACGGTTTTCTTCGCCTATCTGTTCGTGATGACGCTGATCTCACGGGTGCCGCTCGTCGGCCCGTTGCTGCCGCTCCTGTTCATTCCGGGCATCGCCGTGGGTTTCATGGCGGCGTGCCGAAACACGATCGCCGGCAAACCGGTCTGGCCGACCATCCTCGTCGACGGATTCCGCTCCTACGGCAGCGTGGTTGCGCGGCGCCTGCTGGTGCTGGGCGCGCTGTATGTCGTCGCGATGGCCGCGATCTTCGGCATCTCCGCCCTGGTCGACGGCGGGACGCTCCTCAACCTGATGATGGGCAACGGCCCGTCCGGCGACCCCGAAACCGTCGCGGCCGGCTTCAGTCCGCTGGCGGTGCTGGTGGCTATGGCGTGCTACCTGCCGGTCGCCATGCTGTTCTGGTTCTCGCCGGTTTTGATCGCCTGGCACGAGGTCCCGACCGCGAAGGCGCTGTTCTTCAGCCTCGTCTCATGCTGGCGCAATCGCGGCGCGTTCGTTTTGTACGGCATCCTGTGGATTGCGGTGGCGCTCGCGGTATCGTTCGGTCTGACCGCGCTGATGCAGGCTATCGGCGCCGGGCAGGAGATGGCGTTCGCCGTGCTGATGCCGGCGTCGATCCTCGTCACGACCGCGCTTTACTGCTCTTTCTACGCGACGTACCGCGGCTGCTTCGGCGTACAGACACCGGACGCGCCGGATCTGCCGACTGCCTCCGGCGCGTCAGGGAACTGAGTGTCCCGCGCAGAGACGCGAGCAAGTAACAAAAAAGCCGGCGAATGCCGGCTTTTTTTCATCAACTGCGACTGCGCTTTCGAGCGACTCAGTGCGCCATCCACGACGGGTGACGTGCCGCTGCGCGCTGGTCCAGCTTCTTCATGCGATATTCGAGATCGTAGATGTCGGTGGCTTCAGCGAGGTACGCGTCGTCGCGCTCGCGGTCACGCTCTTCAGCGGTCTTGGTCAGGAAAAGGAAAATGCGGGAAAGCAGGAACATGATTGGCCTCGCTGGGATACTGGGGTAACTACCTATGAACGTGATTATAGGGTAATCCCTGATCCAACGCCAGCATTTACCGTTAGAACGCTGATACTAAAGACAAAATTGCAACACCCGAAACGACGCCCCGGCCGTTAGGCGACGAAGGCGGCGCGCGCGGCTTCGCTAGAGCGTCGCTGGTGCTTGAAGAACTCCCACAGCACAGCCGACGAATCCGGCCCTTTCGACGAATGGAACGCCACCGTGTCGTCGCCGCCCGCCCACGAATGGCCGAGCCCGCGCACGATCGATGTCTTCACCACGCGCCGCCCGTTCTTGAAGTAGTCGCGCACGACGCCATCGGCATGCGTTTCTTCCCGCACCTCGCCGGCGCGAGGCTTGCCCGCTGCGTCTATGAAGCCGTTCAGCCGAAGAAACTGCTGCGTCAGCTGCTCTGCATTCTGGGCCGACACAACCGAGTCGAGCTCCCCATGAAGAATGACGGCGGGCATGCCGGGATAGTCGCGCACGTCCAGCGCCGCGTCGATGAGCGTGACCGGGTCGGTGCGGCTTCCTCGGCGCATGACGTCCATCGCGCCGATTCCCGAACTTGCCTCGCCGAACACTACGCCCGAGTGCAGACCGACAGCAGCGAACATATCTGGATAGCGGACCGCAAGCATCGCGGCCAAGCCCGCCCCCGCGGACATCCCCGCCAAATAGACGCGCTCGGCGTCGAATTCGTGCTCGGCGACGGTCGCGCGGATCAGCGAGACGATGGACGCGGCCTCGCCGCCGCCGCCAGTCGCCGAATCGTCATACCAGCGCCAGCAGCGATGCGGATGATCGTGCTTTGACTGCTCCGGGTAAAGCACCGCGAAGCCGTACTTATCGGCGAGCAGGTTCATCCGCGTGCCTTGCGCGAATTCGTCCGCGGTTTGCTTGCAACCGTGCAGCATGACGACGAGCGGCATCGGTCCGAGTTCCGTTCTGGGCGGCACGTACAGCGCATACGCCAGATGGTTGACGAACCGGCCGGCGGCCGGCGGGGCCGAGTGGTACGAGCGGTCCCACTTTCCGCGCGCCCACGCCGAAGCCCGCGGCCTCACACGCGATTCGCCCATATCGGGGCGGGCGGTGACCTGCGGTGCGGACGCGGCCTTTGTCGCCGCGCCGGATTTCAGCTTGGACCGGACGGTTTTGGTTTTGGCGCGCGTGGGCTTCACGGCCGGGCGCGGTTTCGGCGGGCGAATGATATCGGCTTGGCCAGCGACCAGGCGTCTCAAGCCACGCAACCAGAGCTTGGTAAGGCTTTTCGACATTCGGCTGGTTCTCCTAAAGCATGTGTCAGATGACGCGCGGATACAGGCAAGCGTCGTGTTGCACTGCACAATACCACTAATTAAGTGGACCGGCTTGCCCGACACACGCTTTGAAGCGCGGCGTTACATATTGTTGACCACGGTTTAACGTATTTAGGCCCAAATGCGCGCAAATAGGAGTAGCTCGCGCACGCGAATTTCGTCCTCCTCCGAGCAGGTATACTTGCGCCTGCCCCACCCCGCTTGCCGCCTTACTGCCGCATCGCAGCAACCCCTATTCCCATCGAACCAGATGAATTTCGATCTACCCGCTTCGCTTTGGATGAGCATCACCGCGCTCGGCAGCATCGGCGTGATGCTGCCGGTCGGGCTTGCCGCCGCTGCGTGGCTGGCGCTCGGTTATCGCTGCAAGTACACGTTCGCATGGCTCGCGCTGCTGGGTGCGGGCAGCGCATGCGTCGCATTCAGCAAGATTGCCTTCATCGGCTGGGGAATCGGCGTGCGCACCCTCGACTTCACGGGCATCAGCGGGCATGCCTTCATGGCGACTGCGGTGCTGCCGGTCGCTCTCTTCGTCGCGCTTTTGCCGGCGCGCGGCGCACTGCGGGCGGCAGGCGTTGCCGTGGGTTTGCTGCTGGGCGTGGTGGTTGGCGGGTCGCGCGTGGTGGTCAACGCCCACTCGGTGTCGGAGGTCGTCGCGGGATGTGTGCTCGGTGGTGCCGTCGCGATTGCCTTCGCCTGGATTGCGCGGAAAGCGGAGCCGGGAAAGCTCTCGCCGACGCCCGTCGCGGCAAGTCTCGGCGCGGTCGTCGTGGCGCTGCACGGCGTGCCGGTTCCGACGCAGCACTGGATCACGGAGATCGCGCTCGGATTGTCCGGCCACGAGCGCCCCTACGTGCGAGCGCGCTGGAAGGCGAAGATCTATCGCGCGCCTGAGCGACGCGCCGATCTGCAAGTGCCGCGCGAGCGCGCCGCCGCGTAAGTTCCGGTCGGCCTCAGTCGTTGACGCCGATGATCACGCTGGACGCCTTGATCACCGCGACGGCCTTCTGGCCTTCGGCGAGTCCGAGCGTGTCTGCGCTCTGATTGGTGATGATCGCGGTGATGGTCGTCGAGTCGTCGAGGGAAAGCGTGACTTCCGCGTTGACCGCTCCGCGCGTCAGGCTGGCAATGGTCCCGCGTAACTGATTGCGCGCCGACAGCTTCGCGGGCGCATCTTCCATCACCATGACCCACGACGCCTTGATGAGCGCAAACGCGTCGCTGCCTTCCTGCAAGCCGAGCGCCTCCGTGCTTTCGTGCGTGACAACGGCGACGATGGTCTGGCCGCCCGGCAAGCCGAGTTCGACTTCGTCGTTCACCGCGCCGCGCGTGACTTTCGTGACCTTGCCTGCCAGTTGGTTTCGTGCGCTCGTTCTCATCCCCAATCTCCCGATAAGTTGCCAATCGCGTTCGAAACCTTCGATGGCTTCGCTCGCGTGCTGAAGAAACTTGCGATGCTCGCGCTCCACCGCGCGATAAGTGTCGATGAGCCGCAGCGCCGACGCCGTGAGCCGCGTGCCGCCGCCGCCCCGACCACCGGTCGCGCTCGTCACGAGCGGCTCGCCGGCGAGATTGTTCATCGTATCGACGGCGTCCCACGCCGCCTTGTAACTCATGCCGACGCGCTTCGCCGCCGCGGTGATCGAACCGGTATCGCTAATCGCCGCCAGCAACGCGATCCGTGCCGCCCCGCCGAGCGTTTCGCCGCCGCTTTTCACCCATACCGAGCCACCGAACTCAAGCGGTTCCGACGCGGCGGGGGGTGTCGTCTTGATCATCGGGTCGCCTCTTGAGTGAAACGGATGCACGAAACGCAAAACAAAACGCAAAACGCGCCGCCGGATTATATCGGCGTCTTCCGCGCAGCTCGCTGCGGTCCTTCGAACGACACATCAGAGGAAATAGGAATTGTTCACGGGGTCATGAAACCGACACACGGCCCGGGAAACATGGCCTTTTCCCTTTCCCGGCTTCCGCCCCGTCGTCGCCGGAGTTCCTCGCCCCAAGGACGTGCCATGAACCAGGTTGTTTTTCCCCAGACGCAAGGCCGCACGCCAGGACAGCGTTTCGCGTTTCTGGTGTTCCTGCTCGCCATCGCGGCGGGCGTCGTGTACTGCATCCTGCACCTGTTCGAAGATCTCGCGCCGGTGCGCGAATCGTCGGCGTTTCCGTACATCCTGCTTGCCATCGCGCTCATGATCGCGCTCGGCTTCGAGTTCGTGAACGGCTTCCACGACACGGCGAACGCGGTCGCGACCGTCATCTACACACACTCGCTGACGCCGAATCTGGCCGTCGTCTGGTCCGGCGCGTGGAATTTCATCGGCGTGCTGATTTCGAGCGGCGCCGTCGCGTTCGGCATCCTGCAATTGCTGCCGGTGGAACTGATCATCGGCGTCGGGAGTTCGCAGGGCTTCGCGATGGTCTTCGCGCTGCTCATCGCGGCGATCATCTGGAACCTGGGGACATGGGCGCTCGGCTTGCCGTCGTCCAGTTCGCATACGCTGATCGGCTCGGTGATCGGCGTCGGCCTGATGAACCAGATGCTGCACGGATCGACCGGCACGTCGGGCGTCGACTGGAGCCAGGCCGTGTCGGTCGGCAAGTCGCTGCTGTTTTCGCCGATCGTCGGCTTCGTGCTCGCGGGCTTTCTGCTGTACGTGTTGAAGCTGGTCGTGCGCGTGCCGGCGCTCTATCAGGAGCCGAAGAAGAACACGCCGCCGCCCTTCTGGATCCGCTGCCTGCTGATTCTCACGTGTACGGGCGTGTCGTTCGCGCACGGCTCCAACGACGGCCAGAAGGGCATGGGCCTCATCATGCTGATCCTGATCGGCACGGTGCCCACGGCCTACGCGCTGAATAAGGCCGTTACGCCGGCCGAAACTCAGACCTTCCTCGCGGTGAGCCACAGCGCGACCGAGACGCTCCGGCGGTACGGCGGCAACGCGGCACCGGCGCCGGACGCGCGCGCGCAGGTCGAGAAATTCGTGCAGACCAAGACGCTTGCGCCCGATACCATCGCGTCGCTGACCGCGCTGATCGGATCCATTGAATCGCAGATTCGCCCGAGCGAGACGATCGCTTCGGTGCCGCAAGGCAACGTGCGGAACGTGCGCAACGAGATGTACATCGCGTCGGAAGCGCTGCGGGTGATGGAAAAGCAGAAGACGCCGGCCTTCGCGCCTGCGGATACCGCCGTGCTCGACAACTACAAGCATCAACTCGATCACGCGACAAAGTTCATTCCGACGTGGGTAAAGGTCGCGGTCGCCGTGGCGCTCGGTCTTGGAACGATGGTCGGCTGGAAGCGCATCGTCGTGACGGTGGGTGAGCGCATCGGCAAGACGCATCTGACGTATGGACAGGGCGCGTCGGCCGAGCTCGTCGCCATGCTGACCATCGGCGCCGCCGACGTCTACGGCCTGCCCGTCAGCACGACGCACGTGCTGTCATCGGGCGTTGCGGGCACGATGGCGGCCAACGGCTCGGGCCTGCAATGGCGCACGGTGCGCAGCCTGGCGCTCGCGTGGCTGCTGACGCTGCCGGTGTCGATCGCGCTTTCCGCAGCCCTCTTCTGGGCGTTTCGCAGCCTCTTCTAACGCGGAGACCCGGCGCACGCGACGCTTTGAAAATCTTGCTCACGCCGATACCCGGTCTTTCATTTTGACAATCGCTGTCGCCGCGCGCTGCGCCGCAGACGCGTGCGGCGCCTTGCTGCTGCGCCTTGACGCTGAATGGCACGAGCTTTGCTTTTTGCTCCTCGTCGATCGCAACGCCGGACGGCCAGCGGCTGGAATGCCGCTGCGCTAAGACGTGTAAGCAGGCTGGGAGGTCCACGTCGAGCCGGATGGTGGCGCGGTCTTTTATAAGGAGAAGTCAAATGACGATCGGAACCATCCTGCTCATCATCCTCATTCTGCTGCTGATCGGCGCCATTCCCTCGTGGCCGCACAGCCGAAGCTGGGGCTACGGGCCTAGCGGTATTCTCGGCGTTGTATTGATCGTGGTGATCGTTCTGCTTTTGATGGGCCGCTTATGACATCTTGCGGGTGCCGTGAGGCGTCCGCTGCTGGTAAATGAAAAAGGGCGCTCGATTGAGCGCCCTTTTTTATTGCGTGCCGCGTTCCATGGATCAGACCCGCATGACCTGACCGTTCGGTTCGATCTTGCGGGGAATGACCGGCTCCGTCTGCTTCGTGGATGCAGCGTTTGCCCGGGGCGTGACGGCAGGTTGCTCGATGGCCGCCTTGTCGGCAATCTGCTTCACCGCCGCCGTCCCTCTGGGCTTTTTCTTCGCGGCTGCGCGGGAGGCGGTGTGCGTCCTCGCCTTGCCCTTCGCCGATTGCGACTTCACCTCCGGGGGGTTCCAGACTTCCGTGTACCGCTGCGCCGCCAACACCGGCGACGTTCCGAGCGCGAAGGCTATCGTCAGGCAGGCGAGCTTCAAGTCGTTTCGCTCCATGGTTGGACTCAGTGACCGTGACGTGCGCCGCGCGACAGGATCGCGTCCAGCGAGCGTTCGGAGGTTTCGAGTTCGCGCAGCGCGGCGTCGAGGCGGGCAAGCGAACGCGCGACAGACTGCGTGCCCCCTTCGAGAGGCGGTTCGCCCCGCGTGGCGTCGAACGCGACGTTCACGGCGCGGCTCGCGCGCATGAAGCGCTCAAGGGCGGCAGCTTCGATCGAATCGTTGCGGGAAATCATCGGCAAACTCCTCGTTGCGGACAAGCTGTACGAATATACAGTAATGCGACGGGCCGGCAAACAGGGGGCGCGCGCCGTGGTGAAAATGCCGAAGCGCCTATTGACCAGCTGGCCGCGCGTCGCAAGACGGTGACGCGCGACGTTTTGCCGCGTCGGACGAAGCGACCGGAGCGGTTAAGTCGGGCTTAATTCTCCACGAACACACTCGATTCGCGATCAGGCTCGGCCGCCACAGCCGGGCATCAACGTGAGGAAAGTGCCATGTCTGCCAACACCGCCGCCCGCCCGACGTTCGCCAATCTTGCCCGCGCCATGCGTCGCCATACCGCGCTGAAGCTGAGCCGCTGCCGCCTCTCTGCGCCGATCGAGCGCCTATGGGGTGAACCGTACCGCACCGTCGAATGGACGCTGAAGAGCGATCCGCGTGTACAACGATGCGTGCTGCGCGCCGATTGCACGCCTTCGGATATCGCGGATGCGTTGCAGTCGCACACGCCCGGCCGCCGATTCGGTCCGTCCGATGACGACGACGAATAACCCATGTAACGCGCCCGGAAGCGAGATTTATCTTGTATAAATCCAGATATGGACTAACATGCGTTAAGAGTTCCTTTGGAGACTTAACGACATGCCTCACGCCGCACGTGCCGCTTCCACAGCGACCGGCCATCCGGCACCGCGTCCGGCGCCGGATCTAAGCGACCTGTCCGCTGCCGGCCTGCGCGCCTTCTTCAAGATTGCCGAAGCTTGGGCGCTTTCCGCCGAAGAGCAAATCGTTCTGCTCGGCAAACCAGGGCGTTCCACCTTCTTCAAGTGGAAAGGCACGCCGCAATCCGCCCGGCTCGGGCGCGACACGCTCGAACGCCTTTCGCTGATTCTCGGCATCTACAAGGCGCTGCAGATTCTCTTGCCCGACCCGCAAGCCGCCGATACGTGGGTCAAGCGCCCCAACAACGCGCCGGCGTTCGGCGGACGGCCCGCATTGGAACGCATGCTCGCGGGCAATGTCAGCGATCTGGTCGCCGTGCGCCAGTATCTCGACGCAATGCGAGGCGGCTGGGCGTGACCGGAAAACAGGCTGAATCGAACTGGCGGGACCGTTGGCCGCACAGCGAACTGGACTGGTCGCCGGCGTATCGCGTGATTCCGACGCGCTTTCCCGCCGTGAATCTCTTCGACCGCGTCGCGTCACCGCAGGATTTCGACGCGCTCTATGCGCTCGAAGCCATGACCAACGACCGTCTGCGCACGGAAGTCGGCGAACTCGATCTCGTGCCGCCCGAAGAACGTTGCTTCGGGCCAGGATGCGGTCCCATCATGGCTGCTTTCACACATCTGAATCCGAACGGCAGCCGCTTTTCGGACGGCAGCTACGGCGTGTTCTATTGCGCGCGCGAGCGGCAGACCGCGATTGCGGAGACGCGCTATCACGCCAGTCTTTTTCTCGCGGCCACGAACGAAGCGCCGCTGCGTCAGCAGATGCGGCTGTACCGGGTGACGGCGCGCGGCGAAGTCGTGGATCTGCGCGGCGATTGCATCGCGCAAGCCGGTCTGAATCCGCAGATTCTCGCGCCGGACGACTACGCGCCCGGCATGGCGCTCGGGCGCGCGGTGCGGGCGGCGGGCGCGCCGGGCATCGTGTATCCGTCGGTGCGCGATCCGCGCGGCGAATGTCTGGCCGCGCTGCGCACGACGCTCTTGCGCGACTGTCATCACGCCGCGTATCTCGAATACAACTGGAACGGTCACGCAATCGATTGCGTGTTCGAGCTGAATCAGGTCGGCTAGCGCGCGCCTCGATTCGCGTTAGTTGATGGCGACGGCCGTCGAACTGCGCGTGCGCGACAGCTTCTTCGTCGCGGGCCGCGCGGCCTTCGGCGACGTCTTGCGCGCCACCGTCTGAAGCGCCTGCGCCGCAGCGCCCTTCGCGCTTCCCTTCAACGCGCCCGCGCGCGCCTTCTGGCTCGATTCGGCCAGCAGGCCGGTCAGCCGTGCATCGCTTGCCGCAGCGCCCTTGCGGTTTGCGCGCGCCGCCTCGCGTGCGCGGCGCTTCGCGTCCTTTTCCAGAAAGATGACGAGCGCGGCCTCGTCCGTCTTGAGCCCGTGCCGCCGCGACGCCGGCAGCGCCTCGGCCAGCTCGCCCGCCTCGAACGCCTCGATCACGGCCGGATGCACGTAGCACTTGCGGCACACGGCCGGCGTGTTACGCAGCAGTTGCGACACTTCCTTGATCGTCCCGACCACGTGCTTGCGCGCTTCCGTCACCGTCTCCCACTGGAGCTTGCGCAGCGCCGCGAGCGCGAACACGCTGCCGGCCCACGTGCGGTAATCCTTCGCGGTGAAATCCGCGCCGGTGATCTCGCGCAGATAATCGTTGATGTCGGATGAATCGACGGAATGGCGCTCGCCGTCGGCGTCGAGATACTGAAAGAGGTCTTGGCCCGGCAAGTCCATGCACCGCTTCACGATCCGGGCGACGCGCGCGTCGCTGACGGCGACGTCATGCTCGATGCCGCTCTTGCCGCGAAACTTGAAACGCAGCGTCCCCGACGACACTTTCAGATGCCGCTTTCTGAGCGTCGTCAGTCCGTATGAGCGATTTTCCCGCGCATATTCCTCGCTGCCGATGCGAATCAGCGTCGTATCCAGCAGGCGCACGACCGTGGCGAGCACTTTGTCGCGCGGCATGCCGTCGAGCGCGAGATCGCGTGACACGCGCGCACGCAGTTTCGGCAGCACCGCGCCGAACGCGAGCATGCGCTCGTACTTGTTGGCGTCGCGCGTTTCGCGCCATTGCGGGTGATAGCGATACTGCTTGCGGCCGCGCGCATCGCGGCCCGTCGCCTGCAAGTGGCCGCGCGAGTCAGGACAAATCCAGACGTTGGAATAAGCGGGCGGAATCGCGAGCGCGTTGATGCGCCGGATCTCCGCTTCGTCCTCGATGCGCTTGCCCTGCGTGTTGAAGTAGACGAACGCGCCGTCGATCCATTCGCGCGTGTAGCCGCGACGGGAATCGTCGACGTAGCGCAGGCCGGGCGGGAGTTCTTCCGCGAGCGACTGCGCGACGGCGTTCTGCGCGTCGCGCGATTCTTCCGCCGCCCCGTTGCCGCCTCGGCGTGCGGCGTTCTGTCCAGCGTTTCGTCCGATCCTCGCCACTTGCATGCCTCGACTCGTTGCTTTCGATTCGTAGCGAGTTTCAAAGCAACGCGTGTGCCTCGGTGATGATGCCGCGCATCGAAAACGCGCCGACGCTCAAGGGAAGGCGAGTTCCCGCGCCCCTTCCGATGCCGCCCAGCGTTCCTTGACGGACCAGATTTCATCGCTGCCGACTTCGACGATGGTAAGCCGCCCTTCCGCCGCGAACGCTCCCGTGTCGACATAAATCTGCGAGCCGATCTGCCGCACCGCGCGCATCGGCGTGTGGCCGCAATAGGTCGGCGAAAGCCCGAGTTGACCCGAGGGATCGGCATTTCCGAGCGCGAGGCTTCGGCCCCACAACATCTGACTGCGGGTGTCTTCCGAGAAGACGCCGACGTCCAGGTCGGCGTCGCTGCCGAAGAACTCGGCGTGCAGCACGTTGAAGCGCCGCTCGCCTTCGCCGACCACGCGCACGAGCGGCAGCGTGGAAAGCCGCGTGGCAAGCGCCGCCAGCCGGTCGTCGGGAAGCGTCTCCGCCCACGCGCCGCCGATGGCGTACCACGATTGCCGCCGCATCTGCCCCGCTGCGACCGCGATCAGCGAGTCCTCGTGATTGCCGAGCACGGGATAGAACCAAGGCTTGTCGATGAGTTCCACCGCCGCCAGCGAGTCCGTGCCGCGGTCGACCAGATCGCCGACCGAAAACAGGCGGTCGCGTGAGCCGTCGAAGCGGATTTCGCTCAAGAGATAGCGCAGCGCATCGACACAGCCATGAACATCGCCGACGACGAAATCGCGGCCGATATCGTTGGCGGGATGCCTGCAAACGGCGGAATAGGTAGGATCATTCATGCGTCGATCTTAGCGCCGGGTCAATGGAACGTGTGCGTGTTGGGTCGCTTTCGCTGCGATTCTGCGTGCATTGCGTGCGGCTTTCGTGCGGCTTCGGTGCGCCTGCCCGACAGCGAGTCCATTTCAGTTTTCTGGGAATCGGGCCATGCGACGCACCATTATTGCGCGATCGAGCGCAGCCGTGCGACGTCTTCCGCGCGAGTGGTCGCACGCGGGTCGCCGAACTGCCGTGTCAGGTAATTGCTGAGAGCCGCGATGTTCTCGTCCAATAGCGACGCGCCGAACGCGGGCATGAACGCCGGGGCATCGCGGGTTTCGCGGTTCACGCCGTGCAGGATCACGAGGACGAGGTTGCTTGTGTCCATCGAGCCGAGCGCGGCGGTCAGCGCGTCATGTACGAGCGACGGAAAGTGGTCGCCCGAGCCTTCGCCCGTGATGCCGTGGCAACTCGCGCAGGCTGCGGCGTAGAGGCGAGCGCCTTCGGGGTTGGCGGTATTGGCTGTGCTGGTCGCGGATTGTGGGGCTTTTGCGGCGCCTGCCGTTTCGCGGGTCGGGTTCGTGGAGGCATCCGGCGTTCTTGCGGGCCCTGCGCTGTCGCTGTTTGCGTCCGCCGCAGTTCGTGCGTTTTTCGCGGGGCCTGCCGTGTCGTGGTTCAGGCTCGTCGCCGCGTCTGACGTTCTTCGGGGGCCTGCGCTGTCGCGATCGAAGTCGATCGCAGTTCCTGCGTTTCTCGCAGCGCCTGCCGTCTCGCGATTCGGGCTCGTCCCCGCATCCGACGTTTTTCCGGGGACTGCGCTGTCGCGATTAGAGTCCGCCGCGCTTCGTGCGTTGTTCGCGGCGCCTGCCGTCGTTTGACCTGAACGCGTCGCGGCATCCGGCGGTTTTCCGTGGCCTGCGCCGTCGCGATTCGAATCCATCTCGGCTCGCGGATCTCGCCGCCCGCGAGCCTTTTCGCCTTCGAACGCGCCCGCCGCATCCAGCGCCGTGACGTCCGCCCGCCCGGCCGCGCCGAAGCTCCATCGCGAGCGCGCGCCGTTCTGCGCTGCGACGACCGGCATCGAGCGAAGATACGTCACCATCGCCCGAAGATCGTCGGCGGTCAGGAACTGCGTGCCGTTCGCCACCACTTCCGCCATCGGCCCGACTGCATACGCGCGTCCCGGCGCGGCGCCGCTCGCGAGATAGCGCAGCAATTCGTCGTCGCGCCAAGCGCCGATGCCCGTCACGCGATCCGGCGTCAGGTTGCCCGCGGTCCAGCCCGCCACCGACGCGCCGCCAAGCCGCTCGCTCTCCTTCAGCCCGCCGATCACGTTGCGCGGCGTATGGCATTGTCCGCAATGCGCGAGGCCTTCCACGAGATACGCGCCGCGATTCCACTCCGCGCGTTTGCCCGCGTCCGGCACGAACCGGCCCGGCGAGAAATTGAACGCGTTCCACGCGATCATCAGCCCGCGCCAGCCGAACGGAAATCGCAGCGCGTGCGGCGGCGGCGTGTAGCGCACGGGCGGCACCGTCGCCAGATAGGCGCGCATGGCGAGCACGTCCCCGTCGGAAAGCCGTGTGTACGACGTGAACGGAAACGCGGGATAGAGACGCTCGCCATTTCTGCCGATGCCCTCGCGCATCGCGCGCACGAACTGCGCGTCGGTCCACGCGCCGATGCCCGTCGCGCGATCGCTCGTGATGTTCGGCGTGTAGAACGTGCCGAAGCGCGTTTGCATCGCGCGGCCACCCGCGAACGGCCGCGCCGGGTCCGCCGTGTGGCACGCCACGCAGCCGCCCGCGCGCACCAGATATTCGCCGCGCGCGACGCTCGCGGCCCGCGCCGGCGCAGGCGTCTGCCCGCGCCCCGTTTCCGCCGCGAGATGGCCGAACGCGGCCGTGAGCGCGAGCATCGCCCGCAAGAGGAGCGAACGCCGCCGCGTCATCGCAGCGACGCTTCGATGGTGCCCGCAAGCCGCAGCGCGAGCGCGGCAATCGTCAGCGTGCAGTTGACCGAGCCGCCCGCCGGCATCACGGCGCTCCCGGCGACGAAGAGATTCGGGTGATCGTGCGCGCGGCAGTCGGCATCGACGACGGAATCGCTGGCGTCGCGTCCCATGATCGCGGTACCCATGATGTGGCTGCTCGGCTCGAGACCGTCGTCATGCTCGATCTGCTCGCCGCCGAACCATCCCGCGATCTGGTCGAACAGCGCACGCGTATCGGCGGCGCTGCGGCGCACGTAGTCGTCGATGGCGTAGCGTATTTCCGGGCGCGGCAGGCCGAGCACGTCCTTCTCTGCGGACAGCGACACGCGGTTGTCGGGCGACGCCAATTGTTCGTGAAAGCTGCCGAGCGTCAGCCGTCGGGCGGATTGCTCGCGAATTTGCCGGTCGAGTTCGCCGCCGCTTAGCCCCGCTTCAATCAGGTTCGAGGTGACGACGAGCGTCGGCGACGCATTCGACAGATGCAGCTTTTTCGCCGCTTGCTGCGCGCGGAACGGGCCGTCGCGGAAATCGACGACCGAGCTCATTTCCACCGGCCCGCGCCCCGGCCAGAGCGCCTCGTTTGCGAGAAAGCTCACGGCGACGCCGGGATGGTCCATCAGATTGCGTCCGACCTGATCCGACGCATTCGCGATGCCTTTCGCAAAGCGCGCCGACGCGGACATCAGCAGGAGCTTCGGCGTCTCGATGCCGTTCGCCGCGATCACGAAGCGCCTGCCGGTCACGCGCGTGCTCACGCCGTTCGGGTCCTTGTAATGAATCGCGACGATCTCGCCCTTGTCGTTCGCCTCGATGCGATACGCGACCGCCTGCGCGATCAGCTTAGCGCCCGCGCGCTCGGCCTTGTCCGCGTGCGTCGCGCCGTGATACAGCGCGCCGATGGGGCACACGGGCATGCAACTGTTCGCGCCGCAGCACGGCGGCCGCCCGTCATACGCGCGGCTGTTGCGCGCCATCGGCTCGGGAACCGCGCGCAGCGACTGCGCGGCGAGCACTTGCGCGAACCGCTGGTCGAGATAAGAAAGCGGCAACGGCGGCATCGGATACGGCGTGGAGCGCGGCGAACCGAGATCGACAACGGGGCCCGCCACGCCCAGTTCGTTTTCGGCCTGCCCGTACCACGGCTCCAGCGTTTCGTAGGGAAACGGCCAGTCGCGCCCGACGCCATGCAACGTGTGCAACCGAAAGTCCGCCGGCAACAGCCGCCACGCCGCGCCCGCCCAATGCCACGTCGTGCCGCCGACGAGCCGCAGATATTGCGGCTCGTATGCCTTCGCCCCGCGATTCACCAGATAGCTGCCCGGATTCATCGGCTCGGGACGCGGCGCGTGACGCGGGAGCGGATACGGCGCGGAAAGATCGCGCTTCTCCGGCGCGCGCCGGAAGTTCTCGACGATCTGCCAGCGCGGAAGACGCGGCCCCGCTTCGAGCAGGATGACCGACGCGCCCGCCTTCGCCAGCCGGTACGCGACGAGACTGCCCGCCACCCCCGACCCGACGATGACCACGTCCGCCGCTGTCGATCCCGCCATGCGCTTGCCTTCGTTCGTCGTTGTCGTTTTGGAGTCGAGGTGTCCGTTACGGCTTTTTCGCCCAGTCGGCCGGCTCACCGCGGCAGTACGAGGGAACCGTGAGCATGTCGCGGACGGGATCGAACATCAGTGCGCGTTCGAACGCAACGACCTCCGCCTGCTCGCCTTCGCCGGCGACGCCCAGATACCACGCGCGCATCACGCTGCCGACCGCCTTCGCGAGATCCGGCTGCGTCGCCCGTAGCGCGGCGGTCACGACATCGCTCGGCGTGCCGCCGTGCGTCGAAAGCCAGTGATCGAGCCGCTGCATCTTCGCGTCGAAACCGGCTTCGGCGCGAGCCAGCGCCGCGTGCACGCGCTCCGCGACGAGCGGATCGAAGCCCGCGCGGCCGGTCAGCTTCATCGACACGGCGATGAACGTATCGAAGGCCGCCTCATCTGCGGACGCCGCCCGCGACGGCGCGAACGCGATCGCAGCCGACGCGCCCGCGCCCGCCAGCATTGCGCGACGCATCGCGAAGGACACGCGCTTACGTTCAGCCATCGGTCATCCTCATGTCGATGTAAGGCGCATCAGTAATAATCGGTGCCGTCCTTCCAACCAGCCCTCGGCCTCGAGCGATGAATCTTCTTCCGCCCGTTCTGCGCACGCGCCCGCGCGCCATGATCGGCCTGCTGCTTGGTTGCGTCATCGCCGCGTTGGTTCCGGCGCACGTTCGGGCGACCGCCCGCGCGCTGATCGGCTGGGACTCGGCCGTCTGGCTCTATCTCGTGCTGATCTGGGTGCAGATGGCCACCGCGCGCCAGAGCAACGTGCAGGCGCTCGCCGAACGTGAAGACGAGAACGCCGCCGCCGTGCTGGTGATCGTCAGCCTCGCGGCCATTGCGAGCCTCGTGGCCATCGTCGTCGAACTGTCGGCGGCAAAGAGCCTCGGCGTTCACGCGTTCCCCAACTACGTGCTGACCGGCGCGACGATGCTCGGCGCGTGGTTTCTCATCCCTACCATGTTCACGCTTCACTACGCGCGGCACTACTATCGGTCGCCGCCGGGAAACCCGGCGCTGCGGTTCCCCGACCGGCATCTGAAACCCGATTATTGGGATTTTCTATACTTTTCCTTCACGATTGCCGTCGCCTCGCAGACGTCCGACGTCGTGCTCTGTTCGACGAGCGCGCGCCGTACGGCGCTCGCGCAATCCGTGCTGTCCTTCTTCTTCAATCTCGCGGTGCTCGGTCTGTCCGTGAATATTGCCGCGAGCCTCGTCGGCGGCTAAAGCCGGACGTTCGTCTCCCTGCCCCGTTTCGATGCGGCGCGCAACGCGCCTGTCACATCTCGTCCATAAGCTGTATCCGAGCGCTGGACTAAGCGCCCATGTAAAAACGCGGCGCGCGCCGCTGTCACTTTTACATGCGCGACGACTTCGTGCGCTTAGGGTTTTCGCGTGCGGGCAAGCGGACCCTCGTCGAACATCAGTCCGAATTGATCGTGGGCCAGCGCACATACCTAGACGCCCATTGGCACATAGATTGCTGCACTGCGCCAGCAACACCGAATAAACCCCGATCAGCACCAGGATCGCGCGGCCCGGCCTTTCCTCGTCACTCGAACACGAACGTCGATGAACGTGAACGAGGCGCATGGCCATCGTCCCGCGGTATTCCGCACAGGAGTCCCACTTTGCCTTTGAACGTTCTGCTGGTCGCCTCCGAGGCCGTCCCGCTCGCCAAGACCGGCGGCCTCGGCGACATGGTCAGCGCCTACGCCGCCGCCCTGCGCGCAGCAGGCGTCGATGCCACCATCCTCCTTCCCGCCTATCCGAAGGCGATTGCCCAGGCCGAAGGCGTCAGCAAGCTCTGCACCTTGCGCGGTCTGCCCGGCGGCGACGCCGATCTGCTGCGCGCCCGCATGCCCGACACCGGCGTGCCCGTTCTTTTGCTGCGCTGCGATGCACTGTATGCGCGCACCGGGCTTTATCAGGATGCGCAGGGCCGCGACTATCCGGACAACGCCGTGCGTTTCGCGACGCTGTCGGCCGCCGCGGTGCGGGTGGCGCAAGGCGTGCGCGGTGTGAAGAAGCCGGATGTCGTCCATGCACACGACTGGCACACCGGCCTCACGCCGCTGCTGATGAAAGACGCAGGCGTGCAGGCGAAAAGCGTCTACACGATTCACAACCTCGCGTTTCAGGGCAACTACGCGCTCTCGCTGGGCGCGTCGCTCGGCGTGCCGGAGAAGTGGCTCGTGCATGCGTTGAGCAATCCGCAGAGCATCGAGTTCTACGGCGCGTTGAGTCTGATGAAAGCCGGCATCGTCCACAGCGACCGCGTGACGACCGTGAGCGACACCTACGCGCGGGAGATTCTCACGCCGCGCTTCGGGCATCTGATGGAAGGCGTGCTGCAAAGCTGCGCGGACAAGCTCTCGGGCGTGGTGAACGGCATCGACGATGAGGTGTGGAATCCGGCGACCGACCCGCTGATCGAGCGCACTTATTCCTTCGACGACATGCGCGGCAAGCACGCGTGCAAGCGCCGCCTTCAGCGCATGTTCGGCCTGCCGGCGGACCCGTTCGCGCCGCTCATGGCCATCGGCAGCCGCATGACCGGCCAGAAGCTCGCCGACGTGGTGATCGGAGCGCTGCCGCGCCTGCTCGAAAAGCATCCGCGTCTGCAACTGGCCGTGATCGGTCAGGGCGAGGCGTATATCGAGCGCGGCTTCAGGATGCTCGCGCAGCAGTGGCCGGATCGCGTCGGTGTGCACATCGGCTATGACGAGCGCCGCGCGCACGCGCTGCACGCGGGCGCCGACATTCTTCTGCACGGCAGCCGCTTCGAGCCGTGCGGTCTCACGCAAATGTACGCGATGCGCTACGGCACGCTGCCCGTGGCCTCGCGTGTGGGCGGCCTCGCCGATACCATCGTCGACGCCGGGCAACGCGCGGAAATCGCCTCGCGCGAGACGATCTACGTCCGTGACGGCACGCACGATTCGCCCATTGCGATGCATGACACGCACGACGCGGCGCCCGCGCCCACGGGCTTTCTCTTCGACGGCGAAACGCCCGACGACGTGATTGCCGCTGCGAGCCGCGCGCTCGACGCATACATGCGCCCGCCCGTGTGGCGCGCGATGCAGCGCAACGCCATGTCATGCGATTTCGGCTGGGGCGAAGCCGTCGAGAAGATGGTCGCGCTGTACACCGATCTCACCGGTTTGCGCCCGAGCCGCGCCGCCGTCCGTCTGCGCCGCGCCGCCGACAGCGCCGCGCATGTGCTCGACCACGGCGCGCGCCGGACGCTCGAGAGCGGCAAGCCGCTCGTCGCGAAGACCGCCTGAGCACAGAGCGCGCGTGTTCCCCTGCTTTACTTCATAGTAGCCATGCAAGAGAAGAGCCGCCCCGGTCCGCCCGGGCGCGGCACGCAACGTGCTCCCAAGCCCGTGCAATGCCCGCAGGAAATCCCGTTTGGGACCGTGGCGCCCACAGGCGAGCGCGACGAAGCGGCAGCCCTCGCTCGATGCACGTTGCACGCGAGACGCGACCGGGGCCTGCGCCGATGGACGGCGTAGCGGTGTGCCTCGGTTCGCGCCGCGCGATGCGCACGATGCGGCGTAACGTGCGGACCGGCTCTTCAGCCAGTTTGACCCGTGAGCGTGATCGCGATTCGTTGCCCGCATCCCCGCCACCGCAGGACGACTCTGGAAAAGACGAACGATGGAAAACCATCAAGCTCATCATGCTTACGCGCCCCGTATCTACTTCATCGATCCCCTGCTCGTCGGCCCGCTGTCCAACTGGCCAGCCCAGTTCGAACACGCGGCGGCGCTCGGCTTCGACCATGTCCTGATCGGCTCGCCCTTCGTGCCCGGCAGTAACGGGCATCGCGAAGCCGTCGCCGATCATCATCGCCTGCACCCTGTCTTCGAATGCGACACGAGCGCCGCCGACGGCCTGCGCCAGCTCGCCGACGCAGCGAAAACGCACGGCCTCACGCTACTCGTGGACATCGTCATCAACCGCGTAAGCGCGGAAGGCGGCCTGTATCAGGAGAACAAGCACTGGTTTCAGCCGTTCGAAAGCGCCGATGCGCGCCTCGATCCGCGCCGTCCGCCGCAACAGCGCGACGTCGCGTTCGCCAATTTCGCCGACGGGGAAGCCGCGCATCAACTCACGCAGTGGTGGGCGCGCGAGTTGAGCCTGATCGCGGATGCCGGCATCGGCGGCTTTCGCTTCGACTCGCCGCAAGCGGTGCCGGCGCATGTATGGCGGCGGCTCGGGGCCGCGGTGCGCGAGAAGCACGCTGAGACGCGCTGGCTTGCGTGGACGGTCGGCGTATCGCGCGACGACTTGCGCGCACTCGCCGACGCCGAGTTCGATGCCGTCTTCGCGTCGACGCGCTGGTGGGACTTCAAGGGCGCCTGGCTCGTGGACGAGCACGCGGCGCTCTCGCGTATCGCGCCGCCCGTCGCGTTCCCCGAAGAGCCGTTCGGCACGCGACTGATCGCGGACCTGAGCGATACGAGCGATACCGCGCTCGTCGAACGCGCGTATTGCCGCGCGCTCTACACCGCGACGGCGCTCGGCACGGGCGTTCTCGTGCCGATGGGCTTCGAATACGGCGTCGCCCTGCCGATGTCGCAGCAGTACGGCGTCGCGGCTGAATATCAGCGCGCGAAAAGCGAAGCGCGCATCGACTTGTGCGAGCAGATCAAGCGTGCGAACGCGTTGCAGCGCAATACCGAAACGCTCTCGGATGTAGGCGAATTGCGTTCGCTGACGGGCGCGGGCACGCCTTACGCCGCGCTCATCCGCGCAGCCGGCGGCGACTTGCGCGACAGCGATTCGGCAGTGCTCGTCGTCGTCAACCCGGATCTCGTGGCGCCTGTGAATGTGGACACGCGGCATCTGCTGGAAGCCGTGCCCGGCAACTACACGCGTTTCGCGCCGCTCGACGATGCGAGCGCGCAGGCACAGCGCCTCGCGGGGCTGACGTTGAAGGCGGGCGAAGTGCGCCTCTTCCGTGCGGAGGCCGAGCCGTTCATTCTGCTCGCGCAGCCGCAAGTGAAGCGCGGCGCGAGAACCGCCGACAAGAAGTCCGTGGCCGAAGCGATAGCCGCGCCGCGCGTGTCGATCGAAAGCGTCACGCCTTCGGTCGATCACGGTCGCTTTCCGGCCAAGCGCATTGTCGGCGAAGCGGTCGAAATTCAGGCCGCGATCTTCGCCGAAGGTCACGACAAGATCGCGGCAGCCGTGCAGTGGCGCGCCGCCGACGAAACCGAGTGGCACGAAACGCCGATGTCGCTCGTGCTTCCGCTCGGCAACGACTTGTGGACGACGCGCATTCCGCTCGAACGCGTGGGACGTCATGAATTCGTGGTGATGGCATGGCGCGACGACTTCGCGTCGCTCGTCGATCACATGCAGAAGAAGCTGAAGGCCGGTCAGACGGTCGAGCTGGAACTCGAAGAAGCCAAGCACCTGTTCGCGCTGATCCTCGCCGAAGTCAAGACCGTCGAGGACTCCGACAGCGCGCCGCTCGAAGCCATCGTCAAGGAATTCACGAAGGCGGAATCCGCGCGCAAGCTCGAATTGGTGCTCTCGGCTGCGACGGCGAAGGCAGTCGCGGCGGCGCGGCACCGTCCTTTCCTGTCGCGCGATCCGGTCGTGTATCGCATCGACTCGGAACGCGCGGCTGCGCGCTTCGCGAGCTGGTACGAGATCTTCCCGCGCTCGATGAGCGACGACGAGAACCGTCACGGCACGTTCATCGACGTGATCGGCAAGATGCCGCGCATTCGCGAAATGGGATTCGACGTGCTGTACTTCCCGCCGATCCATCCTATCGGCATGGCGAACCGCAAGGGCAGGAACAATTCGCTGACGGCCGAGCCGGGCGATGTGGGCAGCCCGTATGCGATCGGCGCGAAGGAAGGCGGGCATGACGCGGTGCATCCCGAACTCGGCAACCTCGACGACTTCAAGCGCATGCTCGAAGCCGCGCACGAACACGGCCTGGAGATTGCGCTGGACTTCGCGGTGCAATGCTCGCCGGATCATCCGTGGCTGAAGGAGCATCCGACGTGGTTCGCGTGGCGCCCCGACGGCACGCTGCGCTATGCGGAGAATCCGC
The DNA here is from genome assembly GCF_031450785.1 of Caballeronia sp. LZ062. Taxonomy (NCBI): domain Bacteria; kingdom Pseudomonadati; phylum Pseudomonadota; class Betaproteobacteria; order Burkholderiales; family Burkholderiaceae; genus Caballeronia; species Caballeronia sp. LZ062. Next base: position 1,027,572 of record NZ_JARTWB010000001.1, on the reverse strand, counting down.
CCAAGAAGTATCAGGACATCGTGAATCCGGACTTTTATGCGCAGGACGCGAAGCCCGATCTCTGGATCGCCTTGCGCGATGTGTTCCTGCACTGGATCGCGGCGGGCGTGCGCATATTCCGCATCGATAACCCGCATACGAAGCCCTTCCCGTTCTGGGAATGGGTCATCGGCGACGTACGCGCGCGTCATCCCGATACGATCTTCCTCGCCGAAGCGTTCACGCGGCCGCGCGTGATGAACCGGCTTGCGAAGCTCGGCTTCTCGCAGTCGTACACGTACTTCACGTGGCGCGAGACGAAGCGCGACTTCGTCGAATACATGCACGACCTGACGCAGACGGATGCGAAGGACTATTTCCGGCCGAACTTCTTCGTCAACACGCCGGACATCAACCCGCGCTTTTTGCAAAGCTCGGGGCGTCCCGGCTTCGTGATTCGCGCAGCGCTCGCCGCGACGCTGTCCGGGCTATGGGGCGTGTATAGCGGCTTCGAGTTGTGCGAGTCCGCCGCGCTGCCGAATAGCGAAGAGTATCTGGATTCCGAGAAGTATCAGTTGAAGGCGTGGGACTGGAACCGGCCCGGCAATATCGTCGGCGAAGTGACGGCGCTCAACCGCATCCGACGCGCGAATCCCGCGTTGCAGACGCATCTCGGCGTCAATTTCCTGCCCGCGCATAACGATCACATTCTGTTCTTCGAGAAGGCGAATTCGTCGGGCGACAACGTCGTGCTCGTCGCGATCAATCTCGACCCGTTCAACGAGCAAGGCGCTGATATCGAACTGCCGTGGCAGACGCTGGAACGCTGGGGCGTGCGGGAATGGGACGCGATCGCCGTCGAGGATCAGATGACCGGCGAGCGTTTCGAGTGGCGCGGCCGGCGTCAGCATGTGCGCCTGAACCCGCATTCGCTGCCTTTCGCGATCTGGCGCATCTCGCCGACGTGGGGTCTGCCGAAGCCTTCGCCGGACGGAGAACGTTAATTGCGACGCGGTAGAGACGCGCAGCGAACGGCAGCGCTGATAGCAAACCGATAACAGGGCAGAAGCTCGCCTACAAGAGCACTGGAGCAAACCGTGGATACAAGGGTGAAGCGCAGCAAGAAGTCGTCGACAGTCAGCGACGATCCGCTGTGGTACAAGGACGCGATCATCTATCAGGTGCACATCAAGTCGTTCTTCGATGCGAACAACGACGGCATCGGCGACTTCCCGGGCTTGCTCGCGAAGCTGGACTACATTGCAGAGCTGGGCGTCGACGCCATCTGGCTGCTGCCGTTCTATCCCTCGCCGCGCCGTGACGACGGATACGACATCGCCGATTACCGCAACGTGCATCCGGATTACGGCACCATCGCCGATGTCAAACGCTTCATTCAGGAAGCGCACGCGCGCGGCATTCGCGTCATCACCGAACTGGTCATCAATCACACGTCGGACCAGCATCCGTGGTTTCAGCGCGCGCGCCGCGCGAAGCCGGGATCGAATCACCGCAACTTCTACGTGTGGTCCGATACCGACAAGAAGTACGAAGAGACGCGCATCATCTTCATCGACAGCGAGCCTTCGAACTGGACGCATGATCCCGTCGCGGGACAGTACTACTGGCACCGCTTCTATTCGCACCAGCCGGACCTCAACTTCGACAACCCGGCCGTGATGAAGGAAGTGCTGCAGATCATGCGCTTCTGGCTCGACATGGGCATCGACGGTCTGCGGCTGGATGCGGTGCCTTACCTCGTCGAGCGCGAAGGCACGAACAACGAGAACCTGCCCGAGACGCACGCTATTCTCAAGCAGATTCGCGCGACCATCGACGCGGAGTATCCGAACCGCATGCTGCTCGCCGAAGCGAACCAGTGGCCGGAAGACGTGAAGGAGTACTTCGGCGACGAAGACGAATGCCACATGGCGTTCCACTTCCCGCTGATGCCGCGCATCTACATGTCGATTGCAAGCGAAGACCGCTTCCCGATCACCGACATCATGCGGCAGACGCCGGACCTCGCCGAAACGAATCAGTGGGCGATCTTCCTGCGCAACCACGACGAACTGACGCTCGAAATGGTCACGGACTCGGAGCGCGATTATTTGTGGAACACCTACGCGAGCGACCGCCGCGCGCGCCTGAATTTAGGCATTCGCCGGCGTCTCGCGCCGCTGATGGAGCGTGACCGCCGCCGCATCGAACTCATCAATTCGCTGCTTTTTTCGATGCCGGGCACGCCCGTCATCTATTACGGCGACGAACTCGGGATGGGCGACAACATCCACCTGGGCGACCGCGACGGCGTGCGCACGCCGATGCAATGGTCGTCCGATCGCAACGGCGGCTTCTCGCGCGCCGATCCGGAACAGCTCGTGCTGCCGCCCGTGATGGGCTCGCTCTACGGCTACGACGCGATCAACGTCGAAGCGCAAAGCCGCGATCCGCATTCGCTCTTGAACTGGACGCGCAAGATGCTCGCGGTGCGCCGCTCGAAGCATGCGTTCGGACGCGGCACAATCCGCTTTCTGAAGCCGAGCAATCGCAAGATTCTCGCGTATCTGCGCGAACTGAAGGGCGAGCCGCCTATTCTCTGCGTCGCGAATCTTTCGCGTGCGCCACAAGCGGTGGAACTGGATCTGTCGGAATTCGCGGGCTCGGTGCCGCTCGAAATGACGGCGGACCAGCCTTTCCCCGCCATCGGTCAGTTGACCTATTTGCTGACCTTCCCGCCTTACGGCTTCTTGTGGTTCCAGCTTTGCCCCGGCAACATGCGCCCTGCGTGGTCGCAGGCACCGTCGGAGCAGTTACCGGAGTTCGTCACCATGGTGATTCGCGCAGGTCAAACGGGACCGACGCCCGAAAACGTGCGTCTGCTCGAATCGGAAGTGCTGCCGAGCTATCTCAGCAAGCGGCGCTGGTTCGCATCGAAGGATCAGACGCTGCATGCGGTGCGCCTCGCCGCCCTCACCACGATAGAAGGCGCCGGCTTCGCGTTCACGGAAATCGAAGCGGACGTCGGCGATCACACCGAACGCTACGTGCTGCCGCTTTCCATCGCGTGGGGCACTGAAACGACGTCGCCGCTCTACATGCAGCTCGCGCTCGCGCGAGTGCGGCGCGGCCGCACGATCGGGCATATCACGGATGCGTTCGCGGTGCCGCAATTCACCTATGGCATCTTGCAGAAGCTCGCGCAACGCGCCGTGGTGCCGACCGTGCAAAAGAGCGAGATCCGCTTCTTGCCAACTGAACGCTTCGCTACGCTCGACATGAATCCGGCGTCGCCGCCCGAGATCCGCTGGCTCGCGGCCGAACAGAGCAACAGCTCGCTCGTGATCGGCGACAAGATCGTGCTGAAGCTCGTGCGGCGCGTGGTTGGCGGCATTCATCCGGAAGCGGAGATGAGCCGCTATCTCACGAAGCTCGGCTACGCGAATACCGGGCCGCTGTATGGCGAAGTCGTGCGCGTCGACCCGCAAGGCGTGCCGCATACGCTCGTCATTCTGCAAGGCTTCGTCGACAATCAGGGCGATGCGTGGAACTACGCGCTCGACTATCTGCGCCGCGTAGTCGATGAGCTCGCGGTTACCGTGGATACCGAGGAAGGCAAGCCCGATCAGAACGCGCAGCTCAACGGCTTCGAAGGCTACGCCAATATCATCGGCATCATCGGCAAGCGGCTCGGCGAGTTGCACGTCGCGCTCGCCACGCCGACGGACGACGAAGCGTTCGCGCCGCACCGCGCGACCGCCGAAGACGTGCAAGGCTGGATCGAGGGCACGCTGCAACTGCTGACGAGCGCGCTCGACATCCTTGCGCAGAAAATCGGCAGCTTCAATGAGCACGACCGCTTTCTCGCGCAAAGCCTGCTGGACCGCCGCGACCAGCTTGTCGAAGCGGTGAAGCAGCTCGTGACGTCGGACGCCGATGCGCTGTGCATCCGCATTCACGGCGACTTCCATCTCGGACAGGTCTTGATGGCACAGGGCGATGCGTATCTGATCGACTTCGAAGGCGAACCCGCGCGCACGCTCGACGAGCGCCGCAGAAAGACGAGTCCGCTGCGCGACGTCGCCGGCCTGCTGCGTTCGCTTTCGTATGCGAGCGCCGCCGCGCAACCGACTACCGAAGCCGCGCCCGCGCAAACGGCCGACCGCAAGCGCGCGCTGTTCGAGCGTATGCGCGCCGTCGCGGAGCAGAGCTTCATGCGGCAGTACCGCGAAGCGATTGCATCATCGCCCGAGCCGATTGCGGGCGAAAGCGTGCTGCCTGCGCTGCTCGATTTGTTCCTGATCGAAAAAGCCGCCTACGAAATCCGCTACGAAGCGGCGAACCGGCCGACGTGGATCGGTCTTCCGCTGCGGGGCCTCGCGTCGCTCGCGAGCCGCCTGCTCGGCGACACGGGCGAGCCGCCCGCGCCCGGCACGCGCCCCGTGTTCGATGCAACCAAGGACAATCCGGATGGAACTCACCATGAATAACCGTAGCGATCCGGGAGCGGATACGAGGAATCCGGCACACGGCCTGAATCCGCTCGACATCGATGCGCTCGTCGAGGCGCGGCATCCCGATCCGTTCTCGATGCTCGGCCTGCATCAGACCGAGCACGGCTACGTCGTGCGCGTGTTTCTGCCGAACGCGGCGGGCGTGAGCGTGGTCGATGCAGGAAGCGGCGAGCCGCTCGGCACGCTCACGCGCATTCACGATGCCGGTCTTTTCGCGGGATTCGTCGAGAGGCCGACGGCATACCGGCTTCTGATCGACTGGCACGGCACGCCGCAGGACACGCACGATCCGTATTCGTTCGGCCCCGTTCTCTCCGATGACTGGCTGCACCGCCTCTCGCAAGCCGATCCGTATGCGGTGCTCGAATGTCTCGGCTCACGGCCGATCACGCATGGCGGCGTGGCGGGCGTGCGCTTCGCGGTATGGGCGCCGAATGCGCGGCGCGTGTCGGTGGTCGGCGACTTCAATACATGGGACGGACGCCGTCATCCGATGCGTCTGCGTCATAGCGCGGGCGTGTGGGAACTGTTCATTCCGGGCATCGGCGCGGGCACCCGCTACAAGTACGAGATCGTCGCACGCGAAGGCTACACGCTGCCGCTAAAGGCCGATCCGTGCGCGATGCAAAGCGAAAAGCCGCCTTCCACGGCATCGGTGGTGGCGGATGCGGACGCCATCGACCATTACGCATGGACCGACTCCGAATGGATGGACGCGCGCGCCGGCAAGCAGACGCCGCAGGCGCCGATCGCCATTTACGAAGCTCATGCGGAATCTTGGCTGCGCGTGCCGGAAGAAGGCAATCGCGGCATGAACTGGCATGAACTGGCCGAGCGCCTCATTCCGTATGCGAAGGGCATGGGCTTCACGCATATCGAGTTCATGCCGGTCGCGGAGCATCCGTTCGGCGGATCGTGGGGTTATCAGCCGCTCGGTCAGTTCGCGCCGTCCGCACGCTTCGGCACGCCGGAGCAGTTCGCGGAGTTCGTGAATCGCGCGCATGAGGCGGGACTCGGCGTGATCATCGACTGGGTGCCGGCGCACTTCCCGAACGATGCGCACGGTCTCATCCAGTTCGACGGCACGCCGCTCTACGAGCACGCCGATCCGCGCGAGGGCTATCACCAGGACTGGAACACGATGATCTACAACCTCGGCCGCAACGAGGTGAGCGCGTTCCTGATCGCATCCGGGCTTGCGTGGCTGAAGCGTTATCACGTGGATGGCCTGCGCGTCGATGCGGTGGCGTCGATGCTGTATCGCGACTATTCGCGCAAGGCGGGCGAATGGGTGCCGAACATCTATGGCGGCCGCGAGAACCTCGAATCGATTGCGTTCCTCAAGCGGCTGAATCAGGAAGTGCGGCACATTCCCGGCGCGATCACGATTGCCGAAGAATCGACCGCATGGCCGGGCGTGACGGCGAGTGTCGACAGCGGCGGACTCGGTTTCGACTTCAAGTGGAACATGGGCTGGATGCACGACACGCTGCACTACATGCAGGAAAACCCGGTGTATCGGCAGTATCACCATCACCTGTTCACGTTCGGCATGGTGTACGCGTATTCGGAGCGATTCGTGCTGCCGCTATCGCACGATGAAGTGGTGCATGGCAAGGGATCGCTCATCGGCAAGATGCCGGGCGACCGCTGGCAGAAGTTTGCGAATCTGCGTGCGTATTTGAGCTTCATGTGGACGCATCCGGGCAAGAAGCTGCTCTTCATGGGCGGCGAGTTCGGTCAGGTCGCGGAGTTCGATCATGACCAATCGCCGCACTGGCATCTGCTCGATGACGCGATGCACGGCGGGCTGCAAAAGCTCGTGCGCGATCTGAACTTGCTCTATTCGCATGAGCCTGCGCTGCACAAGCTGGATAGCGATCCGCGCGGGTTCGAGTGGATCGTCGGCGACGACAATGGCAATAGCGTCTTTGCGTTTCGACGCACGGACGCCGAGGGGCGCGAACTCGTGGTCATATGCAATATGACGCCGGTGCCGCGGCATGGATATCGCGTGGGGTTGCCGCGCGGCGGGCGCTGGAGTGAGATCCTCAATTCGGATGCCGCCATTTATGGCGGGTCCAATATGGGGAATGGAGGCGTTATTCATGCTGATGACCATGCGAGTCATGGGAAGCAGCAGTCTGCTGCACTGACTTTGCCTCCTTTGGCGGCTATTGTTTTGCGGGCTGATTAGATTTTTTGCTTTTGCCTGCGGCGCTCTTTTGGGTAACTTGCTTTGTCGTCGGTCTATTAGCGTTGCCCCTCCCCGGGGCGGGGGTCACTTTCTTGGCTGTCGACCAGAGTAGGCGCTTTAGCGCCGTACTCTGGTCCCATGCAAAGAAAGTAACCAAAGAAAGCAGCTTTTCTGGGCCCGCAGCACCGAGAAGGTAGTCACTTCGCAGAGAGACCGTGGTACTCAGTTGGATACAGCCTTGAATCACCTCCGCGCCCGCTGAGCGCCACGTCCTCCGAGCCCCTTGGCTCGTTAACACCAACGTGCGTTTGCGCGTGTCGCATGGAAGAAGGAAGTGCCTGTGTCCAACGATCTCGAACTACCTGCGCGCTTCGATTGGCTTGGGCAACGCCAGAAGAGCGACATGACCGATGTTCCCGACGGTCTTGACCAGCCAGAGGGCTTGGAGGACGTGGTGGTCAGCAGGCGTGGAAGGTTCAACTTCAACCGCGCTAATGGCAAGCATCATACGAGCGATGTTCCCGAAGGTTTTGACGAGCCAAGGGGCTCGGAGGACGTGGCGCACAGCGGGCGTGGAAGGTGATTCAGGGCTAATTCAAACTGAGTGCCAATGACTTGCTGCGGAGTGACCACACTGTTACTGCTGCGGGCTAAGAAAAGCTGCTTTCTTTGGTTACTTTCTTTGCATGGGACCAGAGTACGGCGCTAAAGCGCCTACTCTGGTCGACAGCCAAGAAAGTGACCCCCGCCCCGGGGAGGGGCAACGCCAATAGACCGACACGAAATCAAGTTCCCCGAAACACCGAAACACGGAAACAACCCCAACTCCGAGCGAAGCTCAAAACGAAAAATGCCGAACGCACTCCCCGAGAAGTTGCTCCCGGGCGCTCCGTACCCGCTCGGAGCCAACTGGGACGGTTTAGGCGTCAACTTCGCCGTGTTCTCGTCGAATGCCCACCGCATCGAGGTGTGTCTCTTCGACAGCACCGGCCGCAAGGAGCTGATGCGCTTCGACCTGCCCGAATGCACCGACGAAATATGGCACGGCTATCTGCCCGGCGCGCATCCCGGCACCGTGTACGGCTTTCGCGCGCACGGGCCGTATCAGCCGCAGCAAGGGCATCGTTTCAATCCGCACAAGCTGCTCCTCGATCCGTACGCGAAGAAACTCGTCGGCCCGTGGCGATGGTCCGATGCGCTCTTCGGTTATCGCGTGCATTCGAACCGGCTCGATATGTCCATGGACCGCCGCGATTCCGCGCCCGCCATGCCCAAGTGCATCGTCACCGACGACGCCTTCGACTGGTCCCGCGACGTGCGTCCCGATACGCCCTGGGGCGAAACCATCATCTACGAAACGCACGTGCGCGGCGCATCGATGATGCGCAGCGACATTCGTCAGCACGAACGCGGCACCTTCGCGGCGCTCTCCTCGCCGTGGTTCATCGAGCACTTGCAGAAGCTCGGCATCACCGCCGTCGAGTTTCTGCCGGTGCATGCGTTCCTGAACGACCGCTTTCTCGTCGAGCGCGGCCTGCGCAATTACTGGGGCTATAACACTGCCGCGTTCTTCGCGCCCGAGCCCACGTATCTGTCGACGCATCGGCTCAATGAAATGCGCATCGCGGTGCGGCAACTGCACGCGGCAGGCATCGAAGTGATACTCGATGTCGTCTACAACCACACGTGCGAAGGCAGCGAACTCGGCCCGACGCTATCGTGGCGCGGCCTCGACAACGCCAGCTACTATCGTCTGATTCCGGGCGACGAGCGGCACTACATCAACGAGACGGGTTGCGGCAACACCGTGAACCTCTCGCATCCGCGCGTGCTGCAAATGGTGATGGATTCGCTGCGCTACTGGTGCACGGCGTTCAACATCGACGGCTTCCGCTTCGATCTCGGCGTCACGCTCGGGCGCGAAGGCCACGGCTTCGATCCGGGTTCCGGCTTCTTCGACGCCATTCGGCAGGACCCGATTCTCTCCACGCGCAAGCTCATTTCCGAGCCATGGGATATCGGGCCGGACGGCTATCAGGTGGGTAATCATCCGCCGGGGTTCGCGGAATGGAACGACAAGTTCCGCGACGGCGTGCGCCGCTTCTGGCGCGGCGACGCTGGCATGCGGCCCGACCTCGCTGCGCGTCTCACCGGTTCGGCGGAGCTTTTCAACCGGCGCTTTCGCAAGCCGTGGGCATCGGTGAATTTTGTCGCGTCGCATGACGGCTTCACGCTCGCGGACGTCACCGCCTATACGCACAAGCACAACGAAGCGAATCAGGAAGGCAACAACGACGGCCACAACGAGAATTGCAGCGCGAACTGGGGCGTCGAAGGTCCGACCGACGATCCGGCGATCCTCGACATCCGCGCGCGTCTCGCGCGCTCGATGATCGCCACAACGTTGCTCTCGCTCGGCACGCCGATGATTCTCGGCGGCGACGAATTCCTTCGCACGCAGCGCGGCAATAACAACGCATATTGCCAGGACAACGAGTTGTCGTGGATGGACTGGGACGCCGCAAAGAGCCCGCGCGGCGTGGAAATGACGGAGTTCGTCGCGCGCGTGATCGCACTGCGAAAAAAGTACCCGGTGCTCCGCGAAACGCGCTTTCTCTACGGCGACCGCGAAGTGCTGCCGGGCCTTTACGACGTGAGCTGGTTCGACGAACGCGGCAACGCGCTCGCCATCGAAGCGTGGCAAGACCCCGAAGGCCGCGCGCTCACATTGCGTCGCGCAGGGCCGGGCATCGACAGCGAAATCGACGTCATCCTCATCATGATCAACGGCTCGGCGAGCAAGCTCGCGTTCGCGCCGCCCGCGCCGCACTTGGAATGGAACGTGCTGCTAGACAGCGCGGAGCCTGACGCCGTCGAACGGCCGCTCGTCGGCAGCGAATTGCAACTGGAAGCGCACAGCATCGTCGTGTTGCTCGCGCAGCCGTCCGGCGAAGCCGACTGGCAGGCCGTATGGATGGCGGGCGCGCATCAGGGCCCGCGTCTCCTGACTGCGCTGCCGCCGGACCCCGGCACGTTGCCATCGTACCGGCCGCCCGAGATCGATTCGACGGAGTAGCGCTGGGATCGGGATTCACGGCGTCGAGGCTCGCGCGGCACGCTTCACCTTAGGCAATGCGACACGCAACCCTGGCACTCAATCATGTCCGAACGTCCGATCGATCCTCATCAGCAGCAACACGCGCATTGCCTTCCTTTCGGCGCGCACCTCACCGGCGCCGCGGGCGACAACCCTCGCACGCGCTTCCGCTTCTGGGCGCCCTCTCGCGACCACGTTCAAGTGGAGATTGAACGCCCCGGCAGCACGACGCCCGACCTCGTCGACATGCAGGCAGCCGGCGACGGATGGTTCGAAGCCGAAGCCGATGGCGGCGCTGGCACGCTGTATCGCTATCGACTCGATGCCGACCTCGCCGTACCCGATCCGGCATCGCGTTTTCAGCCGCAGGACGTGCACGGTCCGAGCGAAGTCGTCGATCCGCGCGCTTATCGCTGGACGAACACCAACTGGCACGGCCGGCCGTGGGAAGAGACCGTGCTGTACGAACTGCACGTCGGCGCGATGGGCGGCTATGCGGGCGTCACGGCGCGCTTGCCGGAACTCGCGCAGCTCGGCATCACGGCCATCGAACTGATGCCGCTCAACGACTTCTCCGGCACGCGCAACTGGGGCTATGACGGCGTGCTGCCGTATGCGCCGGACTCGGCGTATGGCCGCCCCGAAGAGTTGAAGCAGTTGATCGACACCGCGCACGGCTTGGGTCTCATGGTCTTTCTCGATGTCGTCTATAACCATTTCGGCCCGGACGGCAATTATCTGCACGCCTACGCGAAGACGTTCTTCCGCGAAGGCGTGAACACGCCGTGGGGTCCGGCAATCGACTTCGAACGTCCGCAAGTGCGCGACTTCTTTTTCGACAACGCACTGTACTGGCTCAACGAGTACCGTTTCGACGGCCTGCGCCTCGATGCGGTGCACGCCATCAACGACGACGAATGGCTGCGCGAACTCGCGGACCGCGTGCGCAGTTCCGTTGAAGCGGGACGTCACGTGCATCTCGTGCTGGAGAATGAGCACAACACGGCGAGCCTGCTGGAGAATCACTTCAACGCGCAGTGGAGCGACGACGCGCACAACACGCTGCACGTTCTGCTCACGGGCGAGAACGAAAGCTACTACGGCGCGTATGCGGAAGAGCCCATCCAGAAGCTCGCGCGTGTGCTGTCCGAAGGCTTCGTGTATCAGGGCGATCCGTCGCCGATCCACGATGGCGCGCCGCGCGGCGAGCCGAGCGGCCACTTGCCGCCCACGGCCTTCGTCATGTTCCTGCAGAATCACGATCAGGTCGGCAATCGCGCAATGGGCGATCGGCTGCGCGCGCTGACCGACGACGAATCGCTCTATGCGGCCACGGGCCTCTTGCTGCTTTCGCCGCAAATCCCGATGCTTTTCATGGAAGAGCAATACGGCTCGAAGCAGCCGTTCCTGTTCTTCACCGACTATCACGATGAGCTGGCCGACGCCGTGCGCGAAGGGCGTCGCAAGGAATTCGCGAAGTTCTCCGCGTTCACGGATGAAAAGCGCCGCGCGCAGATTCCCGATCCGAACGACAAGCGCACCTTCGAAATGTCGTCGCCGAACATCGCGAACAAGGAAGACGAACTCGATCGCCTCGAATGGCTGCATTTCTATCGCTCGGGGCTGACGGTGCGCGCGAAGCTCGTCACGCCGCGTCTGAAGGGCGCGAAGGCGCTCGGGGCGAACGTGCTGGGCGAGAAGGCGCTCGTTGCGCGCTGGAAGCTGGGCGACGGCGAGACGCTCACCATCGCGCTGAATCTGGCCGATGCGCCCGTCCAACTCTCGGATGCGCCGCAAGGCAAGGTGATCTTCGAGACGCCGCCGCGCGCGCAGGATCGCACGGCAGAAGGCGAACTGAGCGGCCGCACGTTCGTCGCGTGGCTCACCGGCGAAGTGAACGAATACGCGACCGCGCACGACGCGCGCCGCTTCGAACCGACTGAAGGACAACGCTCGTGACCGCTGCGAATCAAGGCAAAAGTAAGCGCCCACGCTCGCCGATCGAAACCCTCGCCGAGCGCGCGGGTTTCGAAGTCGAGTGGCAGGACGCGCACAAGAAGACGCAGCGCGTGCCGGAAAACACGCTGCGCATCCTGCTCGAGAAGCTCGGCCTGCCGTGCGGGAACGCCACGCAGATCAAGCAGAGCATGACCGCCATCGAAGCCGAAATGAGCGGCCGCAAGCTGCCGCCGCTGATCACCGCGGAAGTGGATCGCGGCATCGCGCTGCCGGCGGCGGCGGCCAAATCGGGCGCGCGTTATCGCGTCGAGCTGGAGAACGGCGAGGTCATCGACGGACGCTTCACGTCGCCCAAAGGCGAGACCGCGCTGCTCGCGCCGATTGCAGAGCCGGGCTATCACACGCTCGTGATCAACGACCACCGCACGACGCTCGCCGTCGCACCGGCGCGCTGCTACACGGTCGATGACGCATGGCGCGCGTTGCAGGACGACGCGGACAATGTGAACGCCCCGCCGCTCTGGGGCATCGCCGCGCAAGTATATGGATTGCGCCGCAACGGCGACGGCGGCGTGGGCGACTTCACCGCGCTCGCGTCGCTTGCGACACAGGCGGCGAAGCAAGGCAGCCACGCGCTCGCCATCAGCCCGATGCACGCCATGTTCACCGCCGAGCCGAACAAGTGCAGTCCGTACTCGCCGTCGTCGCGGCTCTTCGTCAACATCGCGCATATCGATCCCGCCGCCGTGCTCGGCGCGCCGGCTGCGCGCGCCGCGATCGAGAAAGCCGGCGTCGCCGATGAACTCGCTGCGCTTGAAGGACTGCCGCTGATCGACTGGCCGCGTTTGATGCAAGCGCGCGTGGCCGTGTTGCGCGCCCTCTTCGACGGCTTCACCCGAGACGACGATTCGCCCTTCGCAAAGGACTTCGCATCGTTCGTCGAGAAAGGCGGGCGCGCGCTCGAAGACCACGCACGCTTCGAGGCGCTGCAAGCCGAACAGATCGCGCAGAACGGCGAAGGCCACTGGCGCAATTGGCCCGAGGAACTGCGCGATCCGCGCAGCGAAGCGGTGGCCGCGTTCGCCGAGGCGAATCGGCGCGAAGTGGACTTCTATCTCTTCACACAGTGGCTGGCGGCCAAGGGACTCGCGCACGCCCAGCACGCCGCGCGCGATGCGGGCATGGCGGTCGGTCTCGTGGCGGATCTCGCGGTCGGTTGCGACAGCGCGGGCAGTCACGCGTGGTCGTATCGCGACGACATGCTGACGGGCGTATCCGTCGGCGCGCCGCCCGACCTCTTCAATCAGGCCGGGCAATCGTGGGGCCTCACGACGTTCTCGCCGCGCGCCATGCGGATGCAGGGCTTCGCCGCGTTCATCGACATGCTGCGCGCCGCGTTCGCGCACGCGGGCGGCATTCGCATCGATCATATTCTCGGGCTGCGCCGGCTATGGCTCGTGCCCGAAGGCGAGAGTGCGAAAGACGGCGCGTATCTGCGCTATCCCTTCGAAGATCTGCTGCGGCTGATCGCGCTGGAATCGTGGCGGCATCGCGCGATCGTGGTCGGCGAAGATCTGGGCACCGTGCCGCCGGGCTTCAGCGAGCGTTTGCAGGAGCAGGGTTTGCTAGGCATCCGTGTACTCTGGTTCGAACGTGCTCAGGATGGCGAAGGATTCAAGCCGCCGGGCGAGTGGAGCAACGGCGTGACTGCAACGACGACGACGCACGACCTGCCGACCGTCAACGGATGGTGGCACGGCGAAGACATCGAATGGCGCTCGAAGATCGGCCAGACGATGGCGCGCGCCGATGGCCGCGACCCGGTCGAGGCGGCGATGGAAGAACGCGGCGTGGATCGCGGGCATCTGTGGCAGGCGTTTCAGGAAGCCGGCATCGCGCCGAAGGACGTGCCGCCGCCGCCGATCGACAACGCGCCCGTGGACGAAGCGTTGGCCTTCGTCGGCATGACGCCTGCGCCGCTCGTCACGTATCCGCTCGAAGATTTGCTCGGACTCGTGGAGCAGCCGAATCTGCCCGGCTCCATCGACGAACATCCGAACTGGCGGCGGCGTCTCGCGCTGCCGGTGGACGAGATGATGAACGACGATGGGTTCCGCGACCGCCTGCTCGCCGTCGAATCAGCCCGCAAGCGCGCCGTGCGCCCTGACAACTCAGACACCCCCACATCCGAAACACCATGACCGTACCGCGCTCCACGCTAAGGCTCCAGCTTCACAAGGGCTTCACTTTCGACGACGCCGCCGCGCAAGTGGACTACTTCGCGTCGCTCGGCGTGAGCCACGCGTATGCATCGCCGATCACGACCGCGACCTCCGGTTCCACGCACGGCTACGACACCGTCGACTACACAAAGGTCAATCCCGAACTCGGCGGCGAGGAAGGCCTGCGCCGCTTCGTCGAGAAGCTGCGCGCGCACGAGATGGGGCTGATCGTCGACGTGGTGCCGAACCACATGGGCGTCGGCGGATCGGAGAACGCGTGGTGGCAGGACATCCTCGAATGGGGACGTCACGCGGCCCATGCGCGCTTCTTCGATGTCGACTGGCACTCGCCCGATCCCGCGCTGCGAGGCAAGGTGCTCGCGCCTTTTCTCGGCGCGGCTTACGGAGACGAACTGCAAGGCGGCAAAATCAAGCTCGCGTATCGGCCGGAGGAAGGGCGGTTCGTCATCGAGTATTACTCGCACGTGTTTCCGGTGTGTCCGGTGGATTACCCCGCCGTGCTTCAGGAAGCGCCCGAGCTTGCACAACGTTTCGCCGGTCTGACGACGCAGCCGGCCGATCAGCCGCGCGCCGCCGAAGCGCGCACCGCGCTCGTGACCATCGCGGGCACGGAAGGCGGCCGGGCCGCAATCGAAGCGGTGCTCGCCGCGCATTCGCCGGACACGCCGGCGGGCCGCGAGCGTCTGCACCGGCTGCTGGAGCGGCAGCATTACCGGCTCGCGTGGTGGCGCACGGCGGCGGACGAAGTGAACTGGCGGCGCTTCTTCGACGTGAGCACGCTCGGCGGCGTGCGCGTCGAGCGGCCCGAAGTCTTCGAGGCATCGCACGCGCTGATTTTCCGGCTCTTCACGGAAGGGCTGATCGACGGCGTGCGGATCGATCACGTCGATGGTCTCGCGGAACCGCGCGAATATTGCCAGCGCCTGCGCGCGCGGCTCGAAGAACTGTCGGCGGAGCGGCCGGAAGCGTTGCGCAACGGCAATGGCCACACGTATTTTGTCGTCGAGAAGATTCTGGCGCGCGGCGAGCCCTTGCGCCGCGACTGGCAAGTGGACGGCACGACCGGCTACGACTTCATGAACGATGTCGGCGCGCTGCTGCACGATCCGGCGGGCGCGGAGCCGCTTGCCAGGCTGTGGGCCGAACTTACGGGCAAGAGCAGCGAATTCTCGGACGAAGCGCTGATCGCGCGCCGCAAGATTCTCGCGGAGAACCTGTCGGCGGAACTGGATCGCGTGACGCGTGCGCTGCATCGCATTGCACGCGACGCGCAGACCACGCGCGATTACACGTTCACGTCGATTCGCCGCGTGGTGGCGGAACTCGTCGTGCATTTTCCGGTGTATCGCATCTATCCGGTCGGCGGCGTGCGCAGCCCCGAGGACGAGCGGTATTTCTCACAGGCGCTGGAAGCCGCGCGCGCGTCGCTTGCGCATGCGGATCACCAGATACTCGATCAGGTCGCGCAATGGCTGGGCGGCAAGCTGCCCGACGACGGCGCGCACCACGAACGCGGTGAGAAGAACGACCGTCAGCGGGATCGCGCAGCCGAACGGAATCGCGACCGCAATCACGCGCAGGTCCAGGCGGGTCAAAACCCGAATCCGAATCAGAATCCGCAGGCGTCCGCAGGCTCACAACGGCGCGCGGCGCAGACGCTTTTCTCGCAGCTCACGTCGCCAGTCGCGGCGAAGGCAGTCGAGGATACGGCGTGCTATCGCTATGGCCGGCTCATTTCGCGCAACGAAGTGGGCGCCGATCCGGGCGAATTTTCGCTGTCGCTCGAAGAGTTCCACAAGGCTAATCGCGAGCGGCTCGCCACCTTCCCGCACGCGATGCTCTGCACCGCGACGCACGATCACAAACGCGGCGAGGACGTGCGCGCGCGCATCGCCGCATTGAGCGAAATTCCCGACGAATGGGCCGCGACGCAGAAGGCGTGGTCCACGCTCAACGCACCGTTGCGGCGCGGCCCGAACGGCGGCCACAACGAAACGAGCGACAGCCACGACTGGGCGCCCGGCCCCGCCGCCGAATCGATGCTGTATCAGACGCTCGTCGGCTGCTGGCCGCTCACGCTTTCGCCTGACGACGAAGCGGGCGTGCAGGAACTCGCCGAACGCGTCGCCCAATGGCAGCTGAAGGCATTGCGCGAAGGCAAGCTGCGCACGAGTTGGTTCGCGCCCGACGAGGCTTATGAGCAGGCCTGCCGCGACTTCCTGTTCGATATCGTCGCGCCGCAGCGCCGCAGCGGCTTTCTGCAGGAGCTATCGAAGTTCGTCGAGCGGATCGGGCCGCTGGGCGCCATCGACAGCTTCCAGCAGACGCTCTTGCGGCTGACGTCGCCGGGCGTGCCGGACTTGTATCAGGGCACCGAGCTTTGGGATTTCAGTCTGGTCGACCCGGACAACCGCCGCCCGGTGAACTACGCGCTGCGCCGCAAGTGGCTCGAAGAGATCGACGAGAAAGGCCCGCCGTCCGAGCAGTTGGAGAACTGGCGCGATGGCCGCGTGAAGCTCGGCTTGGTGCGGCGCGCGCTCGCGCTGCGCAAGCACTGCGAGTCGCTGTTCGCGCAGGGGGACTACGTGCCCTTGACCGTGCAAGGCGAACACGCGAAGCATGTGATCGCGTATGCGCGGCATGCGGGCAGCGCCTATGCGATCGTCGTCGCGACGCGGCATGCAGCGCCGTTGCTCGGCGATAAGCGCGATGTGCCGCTGGTCGAGCCTTCGGTGTGGGGCGATACGTCGATTGTGCTGCCCGAAGCGCTGCATTCGCGCGCGCTCTTCGACTGGCTCAGTCCCAACGCGCCCAAAGCCGACGGCGAGCGGTTGTTCGTGCGCGACGTACTAGGCGCGCTGCCGGTGGCATTGCTGGTGGAAGAAGGCGTGCCGGGCGGTTGAGCGTTTCATGGCCGCGAGCGCTGCTCGCGGCCTACCGTTATTCGGCGCCTTCGAGCGCCTCCTCGCGCGGATACACGCGAACGAGCACGATTCGCGGCCCGTTCATCTTCTTCACGACGATATCGAAGCGGTCGAAGCCCACGCGCTGCCCTTCCGATGGCAAATCGCCCAGCGCGTTGATGACGAGCCCGCCGACCGACTCCGCGCGGCCTTCGTCGATGTCGATACCGAGCGCGCGCTCCAGCGAGACCACAGGCAACGAGCCTTTGCCCATCAGCGTGCCGTCGTCCATGCGCGACCAGTCTGCATCGCCCTGGCGGAATTCATCGTGAATCTGGCCGACGAGCGCGCCTAGCAGGTTGTCGAGCGTGATGAAGCCGATCGGCTTCGC
This sequence comes from Caballeronia sp. LZ062, assembly GCF_031450785.1. Taxonomy (NCBI): domain Bacteria; kingdom Pseudomonadati; phylum Pseudomonadota; class Betaproteobacteria; order Burkholderiales; family Burkholderiaceae; genus Caballeronia; species Caballeronia sp. LZ062. Next base: position 1,010,289 of record NZ_JARTWB010000001.1, on the reverse strand, counting down.
CCCCTTCCTGCCGACGATGGCCAGATGCGGCGCGCCCTTGCGAAAGCGCCGGAAGAGTTCGAGCGCGGACAGATTCGGCGCGACGTACTGCACCGGGCGCGCATACCGTGCGAGCTTCTCCAGCTTGCTCGCGTCCTTCGTGATGCTGAAGCTGAACGTGCGGCTCGCTAGCCCGCGATCCAGCAGCAAGTCCTTGAGATGAACCATGCCGATCACGCGCTCGCCGGAAGCATCCGCGAATAGCGGATACCGGCTGAAGCGATGCCGCGAGATCACCGCGAGGTTCTCGCGAGCCGGCAAGTCGTTGCGCAGGCCGACGAGTTCATGCGCCGGCCGCATCAAATCCGAGACGGTCATGCGGCTGAAATCGAGCGAATGCGCGATGGTGTTCCACTCGTCGGCGTTATATGACGACGCGCCGCCATGACGGCGGCCCCGCAGGATCAGCTTGAGTTCATCGGTCGAATATTGGGCGTCGTGACCGTGTTCGCCGGACATGCCGAAAAGCCGCAGCACCAGATTCGCGCTCGTGTTCAGCACCCAGATGAACGGGTACATTAGCCAGTAAAAGCCGTAGAGCGGCGTGGCGAGCCACAGACCCACCTGTTCCGCGCGGCGAATGGCCCACGACTTGGGCGCGAGTTCGCCGACGACGATATGCAGGAACGAAATGACGGAGAACGCGAAGAACAGCGAGACGGACTCGACCACCTGCTCCGAGTGCACGCCGACGAGCGCGAAGAGCGGATGCAGCAGCGCGGCGAATGCAGGTTCGCCGATCCAGCCGAGCCCGAGCGACGCCAGCGTGATGCCGAGCTGACAGGCGGAGAGATAGGCGTCGAGTTGCCCGTGCACCTTTTCGAGCAGCCGGCCGGGCAAGCCGTTGGTCCGCGCGATGGCCTTGACGCGCGTCGCCCTCAATTTGACGAGGCCGAATTCCGCCGCAACGAAAAAGCCGTTGAGGGCGACCAACAACATTGCGCCGACCAGCGCGACAACCTGAGCCAAAGCAACTCTCTTCGAAAAGGGAAAGCGTCAGTATATGGGCGACAGGCAATCGAAAGTCAAATCACATTCCCGCGACCGCGATCCGCGCCGATAGCACGGCTTCCTGGCCATCGACGATATTCGCCTGTTCGAAGCCCCCGCCGTGCGCCTCGGCGACGCGCTTGCACAACGCGAGTCCCCACGCGATGCGTCCGGCTTCGCGCGGCTCGAGCGACTGCCTGCGCGCGAATGCTTCGAGCGCGTGCGGCGACGACGCATCGGTGAGCGCCTGCGCCGATGTCGTGAAGCGCACATCCGTGCGCCACATGCCGCCTTCGACGACGCTCGACACCTGCACGGTCGCGTCGCGCGCGCTGGCTTCGGCGGCGAACACGAGCATCAGCCAGAGCATTTGCGTGAGACGCTCGGCATCGCCTTCGACCTGCTCTTCAGCCAATGGCGATTCCACCGCAAACGTGATGCCGCGAGATTGCGCGATGCTCCCACGCGCAAGCGCCACGCTTTTTTCGAGCAGCGGACGCACGGCGGCAGGCGCGAGCGACAGCGCGACGGCTCGCGTTTCGGCGCGCGTGGTATCGACGGATTGCTCGATCAGCTTGACCTGCTGCTCGACGCCCGAGCGGATGCCCGTCAACGCGCGTTGAGCGGCCGGATCTTTCGCATCCACCTTGCGTTCGAGCACGTAGCCCCAGCTATGAATGGCGTTGAGCGGGCCGCGCAGGTCGTGCGAGACGATGGACAGCACGTGATCGCGCATGAAGAGCGCGGCTTCCGCCCGCAAATGCGCGATGCGGCCAGCAGACACCTCGCCGGACCCGTTCGCGCATGGCGAAACGACGAGCGTCACGGTGTCCGCCGAGGGCAGCGCAAGAATGGCGAAGCTGCGCGCGGCGTTGTCGTCGTCGAAAGCGACCTGCGCGCGGCGTATGCCGTTGCCGGCGAGCGCGGCGTCCACGGCCTCGCCGAGCGCGGCAATAAGCGGCTTCGGCAGCGGCGTGTCGGCGAGCGGGCGATTGACGAGGGCCGCGGCGTCCATGTCGAAGAGATGGACGAAAGTGGCGTCGGCCGAGATGCAGCGCAGCGCCGCATCGAGCACCAGCACGCCGTCATTTCCTGCGACGACCGGATCGCCGGACTGGGCGCCTCCGCGTTCGACCGTACTTGAGAAAGACGTGGTCACGGTTGTTGGTCCTTGCATGTATCGATGTTGCAGTTGATGACGCCGAAGCGATTGCGTTCCGGTCGCCCATTAGGCGCCGAGAGCGATGCAAGCCGTGCGGGCCATTTGTCTGGCCTGTCGTGTCGCGTTTCGTCAGCCCATTATAGGTGAGCGCCGAACGCCCTCGCCCTGCGAAATGACCCGCGCTGTATTCGCCCGGATTGACGCCGTCCGTTCCGCCTGAGCAAGCCCCGTGCGTGGCCGCCGGCGCGCACTGCGCGGTTTGCGAATGCTCGTGCGGCATGCGTGCGTCGTCGAACGTTGGCGCCTTACAGAAAGCTATATGCTGCGTTCCCAAGATAGCGCACGGAACGGTCGTCCTCATGGCTTCATGAGCCATGGACGGGGTGTCGCACGGACACCGGTCTGACAACGCCGCTCTCGGCCACGGTAATCAACTCAAAAAACCTCAACCGGTGACACGAGCCTATGACACGCGCCCGCAGCGACGCGCCGACCTTGCTGTCGGTCATCATCCCGGCGTACAACGTCGAACACTACATCGCCGACTCGCTCGAATCGGCGCTTTCTCAGCCGCGCTCCGACGAGCTGGAAATCATCGTGATCGACGACGGTTCGACCGACCGCACGCTCGAACGCATTCGCGCCGTGCAGCGCACGCAGCGCGGCGCGCATATCCACGTCATTCATCAGGAAAACCGGGGCGTGTCGGCGGCGCGCAACCGCGCCATTGAACAAGCGTCGTCGCCGTATATCGGCTTTCTCGACGCGGACGACGTATGGTCCGCGGATTTCACCGCGAAGATCATGCCGTTGCTCGACAACACGACGGCCGACATCATCGAGTTCAACGTCGGGATCATCAATGCGGGCGGCAAGGTGATCGACCACGTGCGATTGATCGATCCCGCGACCGTGGGCCCGCGTTACTGCGATCTTTACGCGCTGCTCGATTTTGCGCGCGTGTATCAAGTCTTTCCGGCGGCGCGCGTGTACAGACGCGAACTGTGGGACGGCATCCGCTTTCCGGCGGGCCGCGTTTATGAAGACGCGTCCGCGATTCCGCTCGTCTATGCGCGCGCGAAGCGTTTGCATCGTCTGTCGGATGAACTCTATTTCTATCGCCGGCGCGCGGGCAGCATCACGACGAAGGCGACGCCGTACACGGTGACGAGCCTCGCGACCTGCGCGGAGGAAACGCTCGCGCGCTGCAATGGCGGCCCGCATGACCCGTTCTGGCTCGCCATGTTTCAGAAGGTCTTCGCCTATGCGTGCTTTCAGGCGGCACGCGTCGATGCGCAGGCCTTCGACGAAGCGATGCGCATCGTCGAGGCCACTGCCGTGCGCTATCGGTCCTTTGCTGCGCACCGCACGGACACGCCGAGAGACTTGCGCTTCCATAAGGGCATCGTCGCTGACCGGCGATGGTTCCAGACCAAGCGCATGGTGAAGCGCGCGCTCGGCATGGAACTGCGCCCGCCGGCCGCCAAGCCGCGTGTGCTGGCCACGAGCGATCTGGCCGGCAATTCGGCCGCGCATCAATGACAATAACGACCGAGCGCACGCATGCAAATCTATCCGCCAAAACCGGGGTTCACCGCAGGTGACTGGTTCGAACTCGCGGTACAGCCGGGTTCGCGTTTTCGCATCGCCCTTTATCAGCAGCGTAGCGGCGAGAATATGGAGAGCGTCGGGGCAGTGGCCGTCAAGTCGGGCGGCAGCGTGCGTGCCGAAGTAAAGAACGGCCGGGTCGTGTTTCACTCGCCGGGAAAGGCGCGTTCCATGCGCTTCGACGAAGACTGGCAATGGCCTGTGATCACGATCAGGCCGAACACGGCGACGCTCGAAAGCGGCGCGTATGCGGCTATCGCCTATGAAGTCGATGCGAATGGTGAACCGCTCACCGACCTCGGGCGCCGCGCCGCTGCACACAAGCCCATCTTCGCGGGGCCACCCGACAGCGACAGCATGGCGCTCGTCATTGCGAGGCCGCGCAAGCCCTCGGCCGACATTGCGTATATCGTGCCGATCAACACGTACCACGCCTACAACTCGATGGGCGGCGGATGCTATTACGGCGATCCCATTCATCGCACGCAGCCGCAAACGCGCGTGAGCCTCTTGCGTCCCGGCGGCGGACTCGGCGCGCAACTCGGCGAGCCGACCGATCCTTATGATCCGCGCTCGCCGCGTCAACAGTTCACGCATTGGGACGCCAAGTTCATTCGCTGGCTGCGTGACGAAGGCATCGCATGCGACTTCTACACGGACCATGATCTGCATCGCGGTACGGATCTAAAGCTGGAAGACTATCGCTGCATGTTGAGCGTGGGGCACCACGAATACTGGTCCAAGGAGATGCGCACGCGTGTCGCGCGCTTCATCGCGCAAGGCGGCAACCTCGCGATCTTCAGCGGCAATACGTGCTTCCGTCCAGTCGATTTCGGCGATGCTTCGCGCGACGGCCACTACGCCATCATGGATCGTCTCGGCGAGCAATGGCCTGGACACGATGAGTCGGATCTCATTGGTCTCAGCTATGGCTACGGCGGCGGCAAGTATGGCGTGTGGAAGCGCCTGCGCGGCGGTTGGATCAGACGCGAGCGCGAAGCGATCGGCTATACGGTGCGTCAAGCGGATCACTGGGTGTTCGCGGGCACGGGACTGCGTGACGGACAAACGTTCGGCGCCGAGGACCGGCTCGTCGGCTACGAAGTCGACGGCGTACCGCACGCGCCGAACGGCTTCGTGACGCTCGGCGATACGGTGAAGCTCGAAGGCTGGGACGTGGGCGGCGCCGGTGCGATGGGCGTCTTCCAACCGGACAGTGATGGTGGCCTTGCGCGAGGACTCGTATTCAACGGCGGCACGACCGACTGGCCGCGCGTGCTCATGGACATGAACGCCGAAAGCCGCCCTGTCGTCGATCAGATCACGCGCAATGTCGTGCGCAAGTTCATCGGCTTGCCACCGCGTTGCATCGCGCGCGATGACGTGCTGGTCGACGAAGCGAGCGCTCGCGTGCACGACCATCTCGACAACGCAGTCGCGTAAGTCAGGTCGTCTAGCTGTCATTATTCGATGCGTTGCGCTCCCGCGCCGCGCATGCACACGTGCGCCGACTCGTTCGTGTGGAAACCCACTGAACAATTCTTTTTTTTTCCTGTTAAATACGCGTTACGTGTGTCCGCGTCATACTCGTGCTTGATCGTGCGATACGGACGCGCAGCCGTCATGGCGTTGCATCGTCACCTCGTGCATGACCCTTCGCTCACTCGCTGTCAGGCCAAGACGCGGGTGCTTCACCCTCTTTGGCCTAGCGTCCTGCCGTTGCAAATCACGCATCCGACGAAACTATTCGTCCGATGCGTTGTCTGGCAATGGCTCGCCAAAAGGGCGAACATGGTTAGTCATGTGTGAGTCAGCATTTTTTGCGTCATCGAAATCAGCGCAGCACTCAAGCCGGGAAAAATCGCTCAATGGCATCTTTTCGAAAGAACTTCACGATTCTGATGACGTTGCAGGTATCGACTTACCTCGCACCGCTCCTGACGCTGCCGTGGCTCGCACGCGTTCTGGGTCCGAGCGAGTATGGGCGGCTTTCGTTCGCAATGGCTTTCACGGCCTATTTCATCACCCTGACCAACTTCAGCTTCTCACTGACTGCAACACCCAAGATATCCATCAATCGCGATAACCGTGCGATGCGTTCCCAGATCTTCTGGGAGACCATGTATGCGCAGATAGCGCTGTCCGCTTTGGGCTTTCTCGTGCTTCTCGTGCTGACGTTCGTCGTGCCGACGCTTGCCGAGAATCGCCAGCTGCTGCTCGTGGGCTTCGGCATGGCAATCGGCTCCATGCTCATTCCCACGTGGTACTTTCAGGGCGTCGAAGACCTTGGCGTGATCAGCGCGCTCGTGTTCGTCGGCCGGGCGCTCAGCATTCCCGCGATGTATCTCTTCGTGCGCCATCACGACGACGTGAACAACGCCATGCTCGTGAACACGCTCGTGCCGCTCGGCTCGGGTATCGCCATTTGCATTTACCTGTACTTTCGACGCGATATCGACTTCGTTCATGTGTCGCTCAAGACGGTCATCGATCGGCTCAAGGACGGATGGAGCGTCTTCATGGCGACATCGCTCGTGGACATCTATGCGTCGAGCAACATCGTGCTCTTGACGTTCATCTCGGGCAACGTGGCAGGCGGTTACTTCGCAGCAGCCGACAAGCTGATACGTGCGGCGCTGAACATGCTTCGACCGCTCAAGACAGCGGCTTATCCGCGCGTGAGCTTCCTGATGCACCATGCACGCGAGGATGCCTTTGCCTTCTTGCGCAAGATGTTCGTCGTGCAAGGCACCATCGTTTCGCTCATCTCCGTCGGCATCTTCTTCGGCGCCCCGCTCGCCGTGAAGCTGCTGTACGGCCCGCAGTTCGGACCGACGGTCGACGTGCTGCGCTGGATGGCGTTCGTACCGCTGATGTCCGGACTGACCGATCTCTTCGGCGTTCAGACCATGCTTCCGCTCGGCATGAAGTCACACTTCAGCCGCGTACTGATCGGCTCCGCAATTTTGAACTTCAGCCTGCTTGCAGTGCTTGCCGTGCTCTTCGGCGAACAGGGCGCGGCAGCGACGGTCCTCATCGTTGAAACGGCGATAGCGGCGGCCATGGCCTTCACGCTGCATCTCGAAGGCGTGCCTTTGCTCAAGCGCCCCATGACGCCGGGGGGCGCAGGTTGAAGCCCTGGCCCGTTTCCTGCATCTATGCGTGGGCTGTTCAGTCTGATCGCCCCGGTTTTCCTTCGCACCCCGACCTTGCGTCATCTGTCCTGCTATAAAAATTTCACGGTGACATGCCAAACGTGCATGTCGCCCTGTCAGGCTATGGCGGCGCGCTCGCCCGCTACTCCGAAAGTTGCACCGGTGTATGTGGGATAGCGCACGGACGGAAGACATTTCGGGGCTTATGGTACTAGGTATCAATCCTTATTGTGAGCGGCGGCATGAAACCAGACGACCTATCGTTCGAGCGCGTGCAAAGACTCGTTGAGCGCGCTGAAAACCTGCGTATGCAATCCGCTGCGGTGCCGGTCAAGGATCTCCGTATCCTGCTGGACGTATGCGAAATCGCCTTCGCGCAACGGACCATGTCCGACATCAAGACAGAACCCGAAGTCAATTGACTTCACCCTCATCAGTAAAGTCCGCCTGGAATGGCCGAACGCGGGAATGCAAGACATGCCCGCGCTTGTCAGCGTGCACGTCGACAAGCCGGTAAGGCCATGAATCAATGACAGATGGGCTTTACGTCCGGTACGGATACTTAGGCACACCCAAGCCATCGGTCGCGTGACTGTGCGCGCTGATGGTCCTGCCTTGTCCACCGGAAAGAAGTGAGTTGGCGCTTTACCGGGCTCGCCTGTGCGGACGAACAGTGCAGTTCCGGCGGGGATCACGCGTTCGCCGATGTTGAGGAAATAACGCGCAAGACGCACGAGGAGGCGATGAGTTCGATCGCATGCAAGGTGCACGCGGACCGAGTGGTCGAAACCACACTCGGTTAGCGATGCCGCGCGCCGAATCTCGTTTTTTGTGTTTTCCTTTGAACGTGGATGCGCCCTTGACGTCAGAGCATGCTCGACATGGCGATATGTGGGTTACCGACCATTGATAACGACAAGACCGCTGTTCTTCTCCAATGCGATTACCGCGGGGCGCACGGTAATACGCTATTCGAAGAGTCATATATGAAAGAGATCGTCCATATAACAGAAGCGTTCGGAGGCGGGGTTCTCTCGATGCTCACCCAGCTTTCGAATCGCGCAGCGGCCGCAGGAGTCGGCGTAACGATCCTTCATTCCATCCGCCAGGAAACCCCAGAGAATTTCGACAAGCTATTTCACCCCGCAGTAAGACTCAGGCACGTCAGCATGTGCCGCGAAGTGCATCCGAAGAACGACTTTGTCGGCGTCCGCGACCTCTCACGCGCGCTGCGCGAATGCGATCCGTCGGTCGTGCATCTGCATTCATCGAAGGCTGGCGTGCTCGGGCGCGTCGCCGCGCGCATCGCCGCGCCCGAAGCGCGCGTGTTTTACTCGCCGCACGGACTCTCCTTTCTGCGTCGCGATGTTTCGCCTGCCAAGCAGTTTGCGTATCTCACCTTCGAGCGGATCGCGGCCCGCATGGGCGGGACCATCGTCGCGTGTTCAACGAGCGAGTTGCGCGAGATCGAAACGAAGGTCAAGCCGCCCGACGCACGGATGATCGAGAACGGCGTGAACGTGGCCGAGATTCCGCCTCGCATCGAGAAGACGAGCGGCGAGCTCGTCATCGGCATGAGCGGCCGCGCTTCGTACCAGAAGAATCATGAAGCCTTTGTGAAGCTCGCCACAGACTTGCACGCGCCATCGGTTAAGTTTCTGTGGATCGGCGGCAACGTCGAAGAGCTGCCGGGTCAGTCGAGCGGCGCGGTGACATGCAGCGGCTGGGTGACGCGTGAGCGCGCGCTCGAACTGACATCGGAGCTGGACATCTACGTGCAGACGTCGCGCTGGGAAGGCATGCCCATCGCGCTGATCGAAGCGCAGGTGGCCGGCATTCCGGCCGTCGTCACCGACGTGGTCGGCAATCGCGATGTCGTGCAGCACGGCGTGACGGGCTTCGTCGCGAAGACTGCCGAAGAGATGGAAGGCTACATCGTGCGCCTGCGCGACGACGGCGAATTGCGCGCGCGCATGGGCGCCGTCGCGCGAGCATCCGCATACAAGCGCTTTTCCATGGAAACGATCTTTCGCCAATGGCTTTCGATGTATGAATTCGGCTCGGACAGACCTTCGCGAGAACCGCTCGGTACGAATGACGTCGCCTCGTACGAAACAAGCTCCGATTCACAGTTCTGACGCGTAAGACATGGATACCTCCTTCGCTCCAAACAAGCTCGTCTACAACGGCCGCTTCACGAGCCAGAAAACCACCGGCGTGCAGCGCGTCGCCCGCGAACTCGTCGCTGCGTTGATGAAGCTGCCCGAGGGGTCGCATGTGACGCTCGCCGTGCCGCCGCAACCCGGCCTCGTACCGGTGGACGGCGTGCCGACTGTCGAACTCGGCTTCGGCAAGGGCGTGTTCTGGGAGCAGATCGTCCTGCCGCTTTTCGCGGGACGTTCGCGCATCGTCAATCTCAGCAACTCGGGCTCGATCTTCCGGCCGAACCAGATCATCTACATGCACGATGCAGCGGTATTCGATACGCCCGCGCATTTCTCGTGGAAGTTCCGCATGTGGTATCGCGTGATGTTCTGGATACTCGCGCGCACCTCGAGCTGCGTCATGACGAACTCCGAGTTCTCGCGCGACCGTCTTGCACATCATGTCGGCGTCGATCCGCAGCGTATCGGCGTGGTGCCGCTCGCGGCGGACCATCTGGATCACATCGTGCCGGATACGTCGGTCATCGGCGACCTGAAGCTCACGCCGAACCGTTACGTTCTCGCTGTCAGCAGCATGAATCCGACGAAGAACTTCAAGCGTCTCGTCGAAGCGTTCATGCGACTGAACGATCCTTCCATCGACCTCGTGATTGTCGGCATGAAGAATGCGACGATCTTCGGCAAGGCGCAGGATCTGTCGAGCGCACCTAACATCAAGCAGGCGGGCTACGTGAGCGATGAAAAGCTCAAGGCGCTCTATCAGCATGCAGCCTGCTTTCTCTACCCTTCGATTTATGAAGGCTTCGGCATTCCGCCGCTGGAAGCCATGCGCAATGGATGCCCCACGCTCGTCGGGCGCGCGGCCGCGCTGCCTGAAACCTGCGGCGATGCGTCCATCTACTGCGATCCCTTCTCGGTCGAAGACATCGCCGCGAAACTGCGTGAACTGCTGGACTCGCCGCGACTGAGCGACGAACTCAGAAGCCGGGGACTGGCTCATGCAGAGCGTTACCGCTGGACCGAAAGTGCGCGAATGCTGATGCAGTTCATAAACAGACGATAAGCAGACGATGACGCGCGCGCACGCGTGCGACAGGGGAAACACAGTGAACGTTGGAATCTATTGCGATTCGGGCATCAACGGTGGGCACGAGGAGATGCTCAAGCGTTTCATGCTCGCACTGATTTCGAGCGGTAACGTAGGCACGCTCCACATTCTCGTGCCGAAGAGCAATGCAGCCCTTTTCCGCTATGTCAGCGATCTGAGCCGCCAGCATTCGAAGGTTCGCACCATCGGCCTCGCGTATACGGCGGAATCGATTCGCGGCGATCTCTTCGCGCTGCTGCGCGCCATTCGCTCGACGGCGGCCACGCTGCGCACGCTGCATCTTTCGAAGCTGCTGATCGCGCAAGGCACCATCGCGTCCGGCATTGCAGGCCTGCTTGCCGCGCGTTATGCGCGCGTGCCGACGCTGAGCTATCTACCGCTCGTCGATGAAGCGCCCGAGAATGCGGGCGTGAGCGAGAAGATCAAATGGCTCGTCAAACGCGTGCTGTACCGCATGCCGGATGAATTCGTCACGCTTAACGAACATCTGCGCGGAAAGCTGCGCGCATTCGCGCCTCAGGCGCGCACGATGATCCTGGAGAACTACGTCGACGACCGCTTCAGCCGTACGATGCTGACCAAGTCCGCAGCGCGCACGGCGCTCGGCTTGCCCGACGATGGGACGACGATCATCGCGCACATCGGCCGCATCAACTTCAAGCAGAAGCGGCAGGACTTCCTGATGGAAGCGATCGAGCGACACGCGGACGCGTTCAGGCATACGGTCGTGCTGATCGTCGGCGAAGGACCGGATGCGGCGCGCCTGGCGGAGATCGTGGATGCGAGTCCGGTGTTGTCGGCCTGCGTGCGCATCGTTGGGCCGAAGAACGACGTGCTGCCCTACATTGTCGCGAGCGATACGCTCGTGTTGCCGTCGGCCTTCGAAGGCGTGCCGCTCGTGATGATCGAAGCAGTGCTCGCGGAGCGGCCTATCGTCGTATCGCGCATTTCGGGCCTCGATTCGTACTTGCCGAATACGCTGCTCTTCCCTCCCGGCGACCACGACGCCTTCGTCGAACGCATTTTCGCCGCGCGGGATGTGCCGATGACCGCGCTCGCCAGCAGCTTCCGCCGACGCTTCTCGCGCGAAGCGTTCGACGCTCAAGCGCAAAACGTGATGATGCCCGCCATGCCGTGCCGCGGGGCATTCGATCCGGCATCGCCGCAGCACTCCGATGTTCCGGGCTGACCGAACTTCTCGTGAGGAATGAATGTTGAAGCGAAGGCTGTGGGTGGCGATATCGTTTGTCGGCGCGCTGCTGTGCGGCTCGACGATGGTGCAGGCGCGAACCGCTTCGGTGCAGTCCGCACCATCGGAAGCGCCGAAAATGCAATGCGGCGACCGCACGAACGGCGTGTTCTATGGCGTCGTCGGCCATCTCGAACATCGCGGCGCGTATCGCACGACCGACTTCGACCTGCAGATTTCGCAATTGCGCGACCTCGGCGTCACGATGTACGCGCAGGACGTATCGAGTGAGGACAGCGCGCATCTGGTGGCCGACTTCGCGCGCCGGGCCGCGAAATCGTGCATTGGCGTGCTTGCGCTCGTGACTCCGTTCGAGCCGCAAAAGCGCGCGAACGAACAAGAAACTTTCGAGCGGGGCTATGCGCTCGGCAAGACGGCGGGCCGCGTGCTGAAAGGCCTCGTCACTTACTATCAGGTCGGCAACGAGTACGACAACTGGACCATTCTCGGTTCCGATCGCAGCGGTGAACATCCGTCGGACTACGACAATGCGAGGTTCATGAAAGCGCGCGGGTCGATACTCGGTCTCATCAAAGGCATACGCGAAGCGAATCCGGACGCGAAGATTCTGCTGACGTCCTTCGGATGGCTGCATTACGGCTTCACGGACATGCTCTTTGCCGGCACTCAGCCTGACGGCACCAAGGGCCATCCCATTCCGCGCTGGGACATCACTGCGTGGCACTGGTATTCGAACATGGGCTCGATCACGGCCGCAGGGCCGCAGAAAGTGAATGTGCTCGAACGCCTGCGCGATAGCTACGGCAAGCCCATCTGGATCACAGAATTCGGCGTGCGCCCGAACCATGCGGACCCGGGCGGCTACCTGACCGGCAAGGACGCGCTGGCAGGCTTCGTCAAGGCAGCGAGAACCTACGACATTCAAAACGTCACGCTGTATGAGCTTTACGACGATGAACGCTTCGGCGGCGACGGGAATTACGGCGTGATTCACGACGACGGCCAGACGCGCAAGCCGCGCTTCAACGTCGTGCGCGACTTCATCAAAGCGAATCCGATGCCGTAACAAAAGTTACCGACGAACGGAAAGAACGTTAGGTATGAAAAACGACGCGTAGGGCGAATCAGTAATTATCGCCTCAATTGCTCAGCGCGCAAGCGCCTTCCGCTCGATTCGCCTTGTATTTCGTTCGCTACTTAACAGACGGAAGCACTGCGGGACTGGAAGATTAGTCTGACGCTAAATATTTTCGGGCGTATGGTGTCGATTCGCACACGCAGCGTGGGGCGAACACCCCTGCCGTTGCAGATCGATAGAGCGCCTCGCCGATTCGCGCTCCTCTCGTTCGGGCGCAACTCGACGAGCCACACCGCCTGAAGCCTTGATTCTCCCGGCCACGCCGGACACAACACACGAACGACGTACGCGGCCAACCGCGCGGGCTTTGCGTTTTTGTCTGGCCCGGAAGACCACGCTCAACATTCGAACAGAGGATGCCGCCTTTGAACACGCTATACGTCAACTCCGGATCTTCGCGTCCTGGCAAGGACGACAATAAATTCACAGCGGGCGACATGATCAAGCTGCTGCGCGATCACATCGGCATGTTGCTGATGTTCATCGCTGCAGCCGCCGCGCTCGCCACAGCCTATGCGTTCCTCGCGGAACCGATTTATTCGGCCGACGTCGTCGTGCGTGTCGATCCGCCGGATCCGAACGCGCTCGGCATCGCGCCGCAGAACCAGATGCAGGGCTCGCAGGAGCAAGTGTCCGTGACCCAACTGGCGCCGGCTGAAATCTCGGTCATGAAGAGCCGCTCCGTGCTCGAACCCGTCGTCAACCAGTTCCATTTCGATATCAAGGTCAAGCCGCATACGATGCCGGTGCTCGGCGCGATCGCGGGTATGTTCGCCAAGCACGGCCACCTCGCGCCCGCTTGGTTCGGCATGAACTCGTATGCATGGGGCGGCGAAGATCTCCGCATCACGCGCCTCGACGTTCCGCCGTCGCTGGAAGACGCGAAGCTCGACTTCACTTTGCTCGACAACAACCAATACCAACTGGAAGACCCGGACGGCAACGTCCTGTTGCGCGGCACGATCGGCCGTCCGGCATCGGCGCATGGGGTGTCGATGCTGGTCGATGGCGTGGTCGGTCATCCGGGCGTGCACTTCGCGGTGACGCGCTACAACACGCTGGATGCAATCGACTTGCTGCTGAAGTCGATCAAGGTCGCCGAGTCCACGAAAGACACGGGCATCGTGCAGATCTCGTACAACGGCGACGATCCCGATCAGACCGCCGATGTCGCCAACGCATTGGGGCAGGCTTATCTCGCGGCAGCGGTCGCGAGCCGCCAGGCCAACGACACGAAGACGCTCGAATTCATCCGCTCGGAGTTGCCGCGCCTCGAACGCGACCTGAAGGACGCCGAGGGCCGCCTAAGTGCCTTCCGCGCGAAGTCGCAGTCGGTGCAGCCGATCAACGAAGCGCAGGCGTACCTGCAAGGCAGCATCACCTCGATGCAGCAACTCGCGATGCTGCAACTGCAGCGCACGCAAGCGTTGCAGCGCTTCACGCCGGACAGCCCGCAAGTTCGCAATCTTGACCAGCAGATCTCGCAATACGAGCAGACCAACAAGCAGATTCAGTCGCGCTTCGACAGCATGCCCGCTTCGGAACGCGAAAGCGCCGAACTGACGCGTGATGCGCGCGTCGCGGAAACGGTCTATCTCGGCATGATGAACAAGGCCGAAGAGCTGTCGATTCGTCGCGCGAGCACGAGCGGCGGTGCGCATATCGTCGATAACGCGCTGCGTCCGCATCGTCCGGTGAAGCCGAACAAGCCGCTCGTGATCGTCGCGGGCACGGCGCTGGGCTTCTTCGTAGGCACTTTCTTCATCTTCCTGCGCCGCCACGCGATGATCGGCGTGACCGATCCGATGTTCGTCGAACGTCGCCTGTCGGTGCCGGTGCTCGGCGAAGTGTTGTTCAGCCGTCAGCAGCAGTTGCTCGACCATGAAATCTCGGTTTCGCCGGTCGGTCACGCGCTTGGGTCTTCGGGCACGCAAGCTGGCAGCGCGCCGAAGGCACTGCCGCACGTCAAGCGCGAAGCGCACGATGACATCACGATGCCGAATCTCGGCGATACCGACCGCGACGCATTCGTGCTCGCCACGCGCTATCCGCATGATCCGGCAGTGGAAGCACTGCGCGCCGTGCGCACGGAGCTGTATCGCGATCTCGTGAACGCGCCGAACAACATCGTGATGCTGACCGGTCCCATTCCCTCGGCGGGCAAGAGCTTCGTCGCGGCGAATCTGTCGGTGCTGCTCGCCGAAATCGGCCTGCGCGTGCTTCTGATCGACGGCGATTTGCGCCGCGGCCATATCGCATCGTTCTTCAAGCAATCGAATCCGGGCGGTCTGTCGGAAGTGCTGAAGGGGCAAGTGGGCACGGCCGAAGCGATTCGTCAGGTCGGCGTGCCGGGGCTTTCGTTCATGTCGTGCGGCAGCTATCCGGAGAACCCGTCCGAACTGCTGATGATGCCGGGCTTCCGCGACATGCTCGCGCGTCTGAGCGACCAGTACGATCTCGTCATCATCGATACCCCGCCGTTCCTCGCCGTCACCGACGCGGCCATCGTTGCAAGCGACGCAGGTTCGACGGTTCTCGTGTTGCGCTCGGGCATTCAGAGCGAAGAAGAGATCGAAGAGACGGTCAAGAAGGTGCATCGCGCGGGCGGACGTCTGGTCGGCTCGGTGTTCAACGCGATTCCGAAGCGCCGCAGCAACCGCCGCACGTATGGCTACGCGGCGGCCTACACGAGCAGCTTCAAGTCGGCGAACTGATGGACGTCTCGAAGCAAGGCAACATTGCTTGAGCGAAACGCCGCGTGCCCGTCACGCGGCGTTGCGTTTCAGCGGCACGGCCTTCTCGGGCAACGGCAAGCAAAACAAAAGACGCAGCCACACTCTCTACGATGAAAGACAAAGCAACGCTGCTCGACAAGTATTACCGCATCTGGGCTTTCGCGATGCCGGTCACGTCGTTCCTCGTGATGCCTTCCATTCAGGGCACGACGATCGGCTATCTCATGTGCTTCCTTTCCGTGCCGCTCGTGCTGTTCTTCGGCGGCCGTTCGCGCAAGAACTGGATGCACTTCATCGGCGCGGCCATCTTCGTGTGGCTGCTGATGCTGTGCACGACGCAATTCGCGGACGTGCTGGCACCGTTCGATCCCGACTTCAGCAAGATCGCGCTCGTCGACGACAAGGACCCGCTCACGTTCATCCTGCGCAAGAGCATGTTCACGCAGTCCATCTACGTGGCGGCGGTCGTGCTGTATGCGGCTTATGTGTACTACTACTACCGCCCGACATGGGACCAGTGGATCTTCGCGGCGGTGACGCTGTTCGCCCTCTACGGCATCTATGAAGTGGTGTTCTACGTGCTGACGGGCTCGCCCGGCGATTTCATCTCGAACCGCGCGTTCGGCGACCAGTTCGGCCGAGGCATCGTGCGCTCGGACGGCACCGTGAACGGCAGTTCGTTCCAGACCGTGAGCGCGGGCGGCATGTCGATACAGCGTCTGAAGGCGCTGACCGGCGAACCGTCGATGTACGCCATGTCCATCTTCCCGTTCTGGATCTACTTCAACGCGACGGCACGTTTGCGCTGGCCGGTGTGGATCATCGGGCTGTCGCTCATCATGAGTACGTCGTCGACGGTGCTGATCGGCTATGCGGTCTTCGCGCTCATCCGTATGCGCAAGCTCGGCATCAATCCGATCAAGGCGCTTATCGGTGTCTTTCTGCTCGCGGTGGTCGCGTTCGTCTTGCAGGACTACATTGCCGACCTGTTCCAGCAGATGGTGATGGACAAGCTCGAAGGAAAGAACGAGTCCGGCTCCGACCGCGCCATGCTGTTCTTCGAATCGTTGCGCTTGTGGGTGCATGCTTCGCCGTTGAATCAGCTCTTCGGCATCGGCTTCGGTTATATCCGCTCCACCGACCTCTTTTCGACACTGCTCGTCAATACGGGCGTGATCGGTCTCGTCGGCGTCAGCGTGCTCATGCTCTACCCTGCTTTCAAGCTCGACTGGGACGCGCGCGGCATGGCGCTGCGCCAGTGCTGCGTGGCGACCTGGACCATGATGATGGTCTCCGTGCCCGAGTTCGCGTATCTCGCGCCGTGGACGTTCATTGCGATGGCCTACGTCCGCGTGCGCGCACTGAAGCTCGCAAAGCGCGATGCGCGCGACGTCATGCCGGACCGCGGCATGGAGCCTTCGTACATCAGCCCGGAGTTCGGCGTCAGCGTGAGTCCCGGCGTCGGCACGCGGCTCGGTTCGCCGATGCGCGCCAAGCCGGCCCGCATCGGCAGCCGCATGAATCCGCGCGGCCGCCACACGTGATCGCATGACTCGCTTCGTTGCCACGCTCTACAATGGTGGTTTCGACCATCGGCGTAGAGCCGTGCAACCAGGAGCAAAGAATGTCGACAGTCACGACCGATTCCGGTCTCAAGTATGAAGACGTCACCGTCGGCGAAGGCGCCGAAGCCGTCGCGGGCAAGACGGTCAGCGTGCATTACACCGGCTGGCTGACCGACGGCCAGAAGTTCGACTCCAGCAAGGACCGCAACGATCCTTTCGCCTTCGTGCTCGGCGGCGGCATGGTCATCAAGGGCTGGGACGAAGGCGTGCAAGGCATGAAGGTCGGCGGTGTCCGCCGCCTCACCATTCCGCCGCAACTCGGCTACGGCGCGCGCGGCGCGGGCGGCGTGATTCCGCCGAACGCCACGCTCGTGTTCGAAGTGGAACTGCTCGACGTCTGAGCATCGCGGCATGAACGCGCCGGTCCATCGCCCGAGCGTTTCCCTGCGCCGCTATGAAGCGGTGCAGGCCTCGGACGAGCATGACTTTCACCAGATCGTGCTCGGTTTCGATGGCGCCATGGGCATGGCGGTGGATGGCGACGAATCGCATATCGACCGTCATCGCGCGTGGATCATCCCGGCCGGCGCGCGTCACGAGTATTGGGCCGAAGGCGTGAACCGCCAGCTCGTGCTCGACCTTCCCGCTTCATCGGTCGCGGTGCCTGCACGTTTCTTCGAACGCGCGCGCACCGTCGATCTCGATCCGTCTCTCACGCAACTCGTCGCGAATGTCGCGCTGCGCCTCGATGGCGACGGTAGCGCCCTACCCTCGCGTATGGCCTGGCAAACCGCGACGCATCTGTGCGGCGCGTTGATGGCGGATGCAAGCGCGTCGCTGAACGCGGAATTGCGTGGCCTCGACTTCACGCGCATCGACCGATGGCTGCGCGCGCATCTTTGCGAGCCGCTGCGCATTGCCGACCTCGCCGCGCATTGCGGCTTCGGCATGCGGCGCTTCCACCAGCTGTTCAGCGAAGCGTTCGGCGAGACGCCGCATCGCTATCTGCATCGCTTGCGCCTCGACACAGCGCTGACCTTGCTCGCTGACCCACGCGCGTCGCTCACGCATGTCGCGCTCGAAGTCGGCTTCGCGGATCAAAGCGCGTTCACGCACGCTTTCTCGAAGCGCTTCGGCATAGCGCCGGGCCAGTGGCGCAACGGCGCCTTCAAGACGCCGCCCGAGCAACAGACGTGAAAAAGCCCGCTGGTCTCATCGACCGAGCGGGCTTCTGCGAGCCACACGCGAAGGCTTATTCCACCGACAGTTGCAAATGCAGTTGCGAACGCGCGGGACCGCCCTCGAGCGCCTCGCCGGCGATGTCGCGGTCCGTCTGCTCTTGCGGCGCGAGACGCGCGGTTTCGATGCGGTCGAGATAGTCCGTGGTGACGTCGCCGGTGATGTAGTTGCCGTCGAAGCACGATGCCTCGAATTCCTTCAGCGCGGGATTGATGTCGCGCACCGCGTTCTTCAGGTCCTCGACGTCCTGATACACCAGATAGTCCGCACCGATCATGCGCGCCACTTCGTCGTCGCTGCGGCCGTGCGCGACGAGTTCGCCACGCGTCGGCATGTCGATGCCGTAGACGTTGGGGAACTTCACCGGCGGCGCGGCGGACGCGAAGATCACCTTGTTCGCGCCAGCATCGCGGGCCATCTGCACGATTTCATGCGATGTCGTGCCGCGCACGATGGAATCGTCGACGATCAGCACGTTCTTGCCCTTGAACTCGATGCCCATCGCATTGAGCTTCTGGCGCACCGACTTCTTGCGCACCGCCTGGCCCGGCATGATGAACGTGCGGCCCACGTAACGGTTCTTGAAGAAGCCTTCGCGATATTCGACGCCGAGCTTCGCCGCCACCTGCATCGCGGCGGGGCGCGACGAATCGGGAATCGGCATCACGACGTCGATCGGCACGTCCGGCAGCACGCGCTTGATCTTCTCGGCGAGATAGTCGCCCATGCGCAGACGCGCGTTGTAGACCGGCACGCCGTCGAGGCACGAATCCGGGCGCGCGAGATACACGAGCTCGAAAATGCAGGGATTGAGCACCGGCTTTTCGGCGCATTGGTGACTGTGCAGATTGCCGTCGGCGTCGATGAAAATGGCTTCGCCCGGCTCGATGTCGCGCACGAATTCGAAGCCGATGCCTTCGATCGCCACCGATTCCGACGCGACCATCCACTCGACGCCCGTCGACGTTTCCAGCTTGCCGAGCACGAGCGGGCGAATGCCGAACGGATCGCGGAAAGCGACGAGGCCGTAGCCCGCGATCAGCGAGACGATTGCATACGATCCCTTCACCCGGCGATGCACGCCGGCGACCGCCTTCCACAGCGCGGCTTCGTCGAGTTCGAGGCCCGAACTCGCGAGTTGCAGTTCGTGCGCGAAGACGTTGAGCAGCACTTCGGTGTCGGACGCGGTGTTGATGTGCCGGCGATCGATCCGGAACATCTCGTCCTTCAACTGCATCCAGTTCGTCAGATTGCCGTTGTGCGCGAGGATGATGCCGAACGGCGCGTTGACGTAGAACGGCTGCGCTTCTTCCTCGTTCGACGCCGAACCCGCCGTCGGATAGCGCACTTGCCCGATGCCGACGTTGCCCGGCAGGCTGCGCATGTTGCGCGTGCGGAACACGTCGCGCACCATGCCGTTGGCTTTGTGCATGTGGAAGTTGTTGCCGTTCGCCGTGGCGATTCCCGCCGCATCCTGTCCGCGATGCTGCAAGAGCAGCAGGCTGTCATAGATGAGCTGATTGACGGGGCTTTGGGAAACTACACCTACGATGCCGCACATGGCATGGTCCTTCAAAGAGTCGAAACGGTAGAGAGGCGTGCCGGCGTCGCGCCAGGTCGAACGAGTCCCGCGAGCGGGCGCGTTCGGCGGCGCAAGTGGCCGTCGCGCGTTCCTCGTGTAGCCTGCCGTTCGTCTATTGTGCGGCGCTTGGCGCCGTGTCGCCTGATTGCGGTGCGACGTGCACATACGCGGCGAGCGTATCGGGGAGAAGCGGTCTCAGTTCGCGCACGCCTTGCTCGGCCATGGACCGCAGCAGCGCGTGACGCCAAAAATCCTTCTGCGGCAATTCGGTCAGACCTGCGAGCGCGACCAGAATCACCACCAATATAGCGCCTCGGACGAGGCCGAACAGCAGGCCCAGCGAGCGATCCACGCCGCGCAGGCCGGTCACTTCCGTAATGCGCGTGAGCAGCGCCGACAGCACGCTCGACAGCAACAGCACCGCGCCGACCACCAGCAGGAACGCGACGAGCCATTGCGTCAGCGCGCCGCCCGGCCAGCTTGCCGGAATGTACGGCACCACCACGCTCACGAAGCGTCCCGCGATCAAAATGGCGGCGACCCAGCCGACCAGCCCGAAGGCTTCGGCGAGCAGGCCGCGCCACATGCCGCGCAAGGCAGACAGGCCGATCACGGCCATCACGGCGTAGTCGAAGCTCGTGAACATCGGCATCGACGCTTAGTTCGACGCCGACCGCTTGCCGCCGGCGAGCCCTGCCTGCCGCACCTTCACGAGCGCGGCAGACGCCGACGCGCGATCCGGGAACGGACCCGCACGCAACAGCGCGCGCGATGAACCATCCGACTGCTGACGATGTTCGAGATATGCGGGCACGCCCGCGGCTTTCAACTTGTTGACCCAGTTCTGCGCTGCCGTGTCGTCGTCGAAGGTGCCGATCTGAAGCACGAAACGGCTGCCGGCCGGGGACGAAGGCGTGTTCGCCGCGCTCGATGCTGGAGTTGCCGGGCTTGCCGTGCTGTCCGTTTCCGGGGCCGGTTGAGCCTGCGGCTTGGCGGCTTGCTTGGCAATGGGTGCCGGCTTGCTTTCAGCCTTCGCTTCCGGCTTCGTCTGTGCGACGGCGGCGGACGCGGAGGCCGGCGGCGACGGCTGCGTCACGCCCGCGGCGACAGTACTGTCGGCAGCAGCCGGCGTCTCATGCGCAACGCCTGCCTGCGTGTCGGCGTCGTTCGCCTCGCGCGATGGCTTCGCGGCGGGCGCAGCGCGGTTCGGAATATCGATGGAAATGTCGTCGGCGACGGGCTTCGGGCGCGAATCCAGCACCATCGGCAAGACGATGACCGCCGCCAGCACCAGCGCGATAGCCCCGACAAGCCTGCGGCGCGCGCGCTGCTTCTCGGGAAGCGTCGGGTCGAGCATCATGGCGTCGGCATCAGGACGTTCGGTGCGGCGGGTGCGGCGCTCCGTGCGCACGGTATGACGCGAACCGCGCGGGGAATCGGGGTATGCGTCGCTCGCGGCGCGGGCGTCGTCTTTCTTGCCGAACGAGAAAAGTCCCATGTATGGCTTGGTGCGAGAAGCTTCAGACGGCCAGCCGTCTCAGTGATGCTGCGATTTGCGGTAGGCCATGACGCCAGCCACCGTATAGAAACTACCGAAAACCACGATTCTATCATTTTCGGACGCCCGGCTTAACGCATCTCGAAATGCGTCGGCGGGGGTCTCGAATCGTGCAACGCTGCTGTCGGGGCCGTCGTTGACACCGGCATCGCGCAGGACGGCTTCAAGACGGTCGGGCGCGGCGGCACGCGGCGTCGGCAGCGCGGTCACGTTCCAGTGGTCGATTTCGCCCGCGAGCTGCTTCACGATGCCTTCGATGTCCTTGTCGCCCATCGCGCCGAAAACCGCGTAGGTGTAAGGAAAATAGCCCATGTTGCCGAGGTTTTGCGCGAGCACGGCTGCGGCGTGCGGATTGTGCGCAACGTCGAGAATGATCTGCGGCTTGCCCGGCAGCACCTGGAAGCGCCCCGGCAGTTCCACGTTCGCGAGCCCCAGACGAATGTCCTGCGCGGACACCGGCAGCCGGTCGCGCAGCGCCTCGAGCGCGGCGAGCGCCGCCGACGTGTTGATGAGCTGATTCGCCCCGCGCAGCGCCGGATAGGCGAGCGCCGCGCGCCGCTGCGTGCGGCCGATGTAGCTCCACTGCTGGCGTTCGTTGCCCGGCTGCGCTTCGTAGCGAAAATCGCGGCCGACGAGCCACAAGTCCGCGCCCACAGCGGCGGCATGGTCGATCAACGTTTGCGGCGGCGAAGGATCGCCGCACACGGCCGGCTTGCCCGAACGGAAGATGCCCGCCTTCTCGAAGCCGATTTTTTCCCGCGTGTCGCCGAGATAGTCCGTATGGTCGAGGTCGATGCTCGTCACCACGGCGCAATCCGTATCGACGATATTCACCGCGTCCAGCCGCCCGCCCAGCCCCACTTCGAGGATCACGGCATCAAGCCCGCGCGACGCGAACAGATGCAGGATGGCGAGCGTGGTGAATTCGAAATACGTCAGCGAAACAGGATCGGGCAGGCTGGCGCGCGCCTTCTCAACGGCTTCGAAGTGTTCGAGCAGTTCGGCGTCGGTCGCGTCTTCACCGTCGATGCGCGCGCGCTCGTTGAACGACAGCAAGTGCGGCGACGTATGGCAGCCCACGCGATAGCCCGCGCGCAGGAGGATCGCTTCGAGGATCGCGCACGTCGAGCCCTTGCCGTTCGTGCCGCCGACGGTGATTACCGGGCAATCGAAGCGCAGGCCGAGCGCCTCCTTGACGCGGCCGATGCGCGCGAGGCCCATGTCGATACCGACCGGATGCGCCGCTTCCAGATGGGCGAGCCACGCGTCGAGAGTTGGGAATGTGTTCATGTTCGGTATGCGGAGAAGCAAAAACGCCGCGCGGAACCTCGCGGTTCACGCGCGGCGCGGCGCGGGCACAAAGCGGCGTCAAGCCACCGAATCGGCCGGCTGTCGCGTCATCAGCGCCATCAGCTGCGCGATTTCTTCGCGCATCTTGCGGCGATCCACGATCATGTCGATCGCGCCCTTCTGCATCAGGAATTCCGCGCGCTGGAAGCCTTCAGGCAGCTTCTCGCGCACCGTCTGCTCGATCACGCGCGGGCCGGCGAAGCCGATCAGCGCCTTCGGCTCGGCGATCACGACGTCGCCCAAGAATGCGAAGCTCGCCGATACGCCGCCCATCGTCGGGTCGGTGAGCACGGAGATGAACGGCAGCTTTGCGTCGGCGAGCTTGGTCAGCATGGCCGTGGTTTTCGCCATCTGCATCAGCGAAAGCAGGCTTTCCTGCATGCGCGCGCCGCCCGACGCCGTGAAGCAGATGAAGGGCACGTTTTGCTCCAGCGCGTTGCGCGCGCCGCGGGCGAAGCGTTCACCGACCACCGAGCCCATCGAGCCGCCCATGAACGAGAACTCGAAGCACGCGACCACGCACGGCAGCGTATGGATCGCGCCGCCCATGACGACCATCGCGTCGGTTTCGTCGGTGTCTTCCATCGCCTCTTTCAGGCGGTCCGGATACTTCCGGCTGTCCTTGAACTTGAGCGCGTCGACCGGCACGATTTCCTGGCCGATTTCATAGCGGCCTTCCGGATCGAGCAGGCGGTCGAGCCGCTCGCGCGCGCCGATGCGCATATGGTGGCTGCATTTCGGGCAAACATGCAGATTCGCCTCGACGTCGTTGCGGTAGAGCACCGCCTCGCACGACGGACACTTCACCCAGAGCCCTTCCGGGATACCCTTGCGGTTCTTGGGATCGGTTTGCTTGATCTTGGGCGGCAGCAGTTTGTCGAGCCAGCTCATCGTTGTTCCTTGACTGATCGGGGCATCGCCGCGCACCGTCGATGACGGCCGCGGCGGCACATGTTATTTGGCGGAATCGAGCGCCGCGCGAATTTCCGCGATGAAGCTCGTGAGCGACGCGGCGGCCGTGTCCGGCGGCGCCTCTTCGAGCAACTGCACGAGCCGGCTTCCGATAACGACCGCGTCCGCGACTTCCGCGACGGCGCGGGCCGTCTCTGCGTCGCGAATGCCGAAACCGACGCCGACCGGCAGCGGCACCTGCGACTTGATGGCCGGGATTTTACTCGCGATGCTGGAAACGTCCAGATTTGCCGCGCCCGTCACGCCCTTGAGCGACACGTAGTACACGTAGCCGCTCGCGATCTTGCCGACCGCCGCCACGCGCTCATCGGTCGATGTCGGCGCGAGCAGGAAGATCGGATCGATGCCGGCCGCGCGCATCGTCGCGCCGAAATCGCTGGCTTCCTCGGGCGGATAGTCGACGACGAGCACGCCGTCCACCCCCGCTTGCTTCGCGGCTTGCGCGAACGCGTCGGCGCCCATGCGCTCGATGGGATTGGCGTAGCCCATCAGCACGACGGGCGTGTCGGCGTCGGTTTCGCGAAAGCGCGCCACATCGGCCAGCACGCGCTTGAGCGTGACGCCGCGCGCCAGCGCGCGCTCCGACGAACGCTGGATGACGGGGCCATCGGCCATCGGATCGGAAAACGGCACACCCAGCTCGATGACGTCGGCGCCGCCCTTGGCGAGCGCGTGCATGAATTCGACGGTTTGCTCGGGGTTCGGATCGCCCGCCGTGATGAAGGGAATCAGCCCTTTGCGGCCTTGCGCGGCAAGCGTCGCGAAAGTGTTCTTGATACGGGACATGAGAATTCTCTTAAGCGTATTCGTTGGCGTCGATCATTCGACGCGATCAGCGACGAAGCTGCGGCTCGCGCGTTATTCGGCCGTCTCGGTTTCGGCGGTCAGCGGCGCGTCCAGCTTTGCGAGGCGGCTTTCCGCGATAGCGCAATAGTCCGCGTTGATTTCGAAGCCCGTGAAAAGCCGGCCGTGGCGCGCGCACGCGACGGCGGTCGTGCCGCTGCCCATGAACGGATCGAGGACGCGGCCGCCCGGCGGACAACTCGCCAACACCATGCGCTCGACGATTTCCAGCGGCTTTTGCGTCGGATGATCGACCCGCTCCGCGTGCTGCCGGTGCAGCCGCGACACGGACCAGACGTCCTTCGGGTTGTAGCCCATCTCGAGCCACTTGCTGCCTTCGAAAATCTTGCGCGAGCGCGCCTTTTTCGTCGCTGCGTCGTAGGGAATGCGCACCGGATCGAGGTCGAAGTAGTAATCCTTCGATACCGCGAAATAACCGATGTTGTCGTGCACCGAGGTGAATTTTCGCGTCGTTCCGCCCATGCTCGGCACGCGCCGGTCCCAGACGATTTCGTTGACCATCATCATCCGGCGCTTCAGGAACACGAACAGTTCGGGCGAATATTGCCAGGTGCAGAAGATGTACATCGACCCGCTTTTTTTGAGCTTCGGTATCGCAATGTCCAGCCAGCGGTACGTCCACGCAAGAAAGGCCTCGCCGGACAGCATGTCCGAGTCGTTTCCGTAGTCCTTGCCGAGCCCATACGGCGGGTCCGCGACGATCAGATCGATCGACGCATCGGGAATGGAGGCGGCATCGGCGAGAAAGTCGCGGTTCCAAATGTCGATGCCGGCGCCTTGCAGCGCGCCGGCGGACATCGGTTCGTCGATAACGGTGCGCATCTGCGGCTTAGAACTGGATGCCCGATCGCTCGGCGACCGTGTGCATGTCCTTGTCGCCGCGGCCCGAGAGGTTGACGAGCAGCACCTTGTCGCGCGGCAGCGTCTTCGCGAGCTTCGCCCCGTACGCCAGCGCGTGACTGGACTCCAGCGCCGGAATGATGCCTTCGATCCGACAGCAATCGTGGAACGCCTTCAGCGCCTCATCGTCGGTGATGCCGACGTACTCGGCGCGGCCCGCGTCCTTCAGCCACGCGTGCTCCGGCCCGACGCCCGGATAGTCGAGGCCCGCCGACACCGAGTGCGTCTCGATGATCTGGCCGTTGTCGTCCTGCAGCAGATACGTGCGATTGCCGTGCAGCACGCCGGGGCTTCCGCCCATCAGCGAAGCCGCGTGACGGCCCGTATCGATACCGTCGCCCGCCGCCTCGACGCCGATCAAACGAACGGCTTCGTCTTCGATAAACGGATAAAAGATGCCCATCGCGTTCGACCCGCCGCCGACGCACGCAATCACCGCATCCGGCTGACGGCCCGTCATCTCGGGCATCTGCACGCGGCATTCGTCGCCGATCACGCGCTGGAAGTCGCGCACCATCATCGGATAAGGATGCGGCCCCGCCACGGTGCCGATGATGTAAAACGTGTTTTCCACGTTCGTCACCCAGTCGCGCATGGCCTCGTTGAGCGCGTCCTTCAGCGTGCGCGAGCCGGATTCCACCGGCACGACGGTCGCGCCCAGCAATTTCATGCGATAGACATTCGCCGCCTGTCGCTTCACGTCCTCGGCGCCCATGTAGACGACACACTCCATGCCGAAGCGCGCCGCGATGGTCGCTGTCGCCACGCCGTGCTGGCCCGCGCCGGTTTCCGCGATCACGCGCGGCTTGCCCATCTTGCGCGCGAGCAGCGCCTGCCCGATCACGTTGTTGACCTTGTGCGCGCCCGTGTGATTCAGGTCTTCGCGCTTCAGATAAAGCTGCGCGCCGCCGAGCATCTCGCTCCAGCGTTTCGCGTGATAAATCGGGGAAGGACGGCCGACGTAATGCTTCAGTTCGTAGTCGTATTCGGCCTGGAACGCCGGGTCCTGGCGGGCCGCGTCGTAGGCGCGGCGCAGTTCGTCGAGCGCATGGATGAGCGTTTCGGAGACGAACACGCCGCCATATTGGCCGAAGTGGCCTCTTTCATCAGGCAAGTTGTACATTGCGTCACTCTCTCGGTGGCGAGCCGTGGCAGGCTCGCGGTCGGTATCAGCCGGCGTCCGCTTCGCGCACTGCGCGCACGAACGCGGCCATTCGGGCGGGATCTTTCACGCCCTTCGCGCCCGGCACTTCGATGCCGCTGGAGACATCGACCGCGAACGGGCGCACGCGCCGGATGGCGTCACTGACGTTTTGCGCGTTCAACCCACCACTCAAAACGGCCCGATGCCCGAGATCTGTTGGAATAAGTGACCAATCGAATACCTTTCCGCCGCCGCCGAAGCCCTCGACGAGTGCGTCGAGCAAAATACCGCTCGCCGCCGCATAGTGAAGCGACGATTCTACCAAATCGCTTGCAGCCGCATCAGGCCCAACACGCACGGCGCGCCACCAGGGCAAACCCGCAATCGCGGCCAATTCGGCGCATTGCTCGGGCGTTTCGTCGCCGTGAAACTGCAGCAGCGAGAGCGGCACATTCGACGTCACCTCGCGAATCCATTCAGGCGTCGCGTTGACGAACAGGCCGACCGCCGCCACCAGCGGCGGCACGTGGCGCGAGAGTTCGACCGCTTCCGACACCGTCAGCGAGCGCGGGCTCGGCGGATAAAAGACGAACCCCACGGCGTCGGCACCCAGCCCGACGGCGTGCTGCACGTGCTCGGCCGTGGAAAGGCCGCACAACTTGATTCTCGTCCGATGTAAATCTCGGTTGTTCATGACTGACCGCTCCAAACTGCGCTCCAGGGCATGCTTGCGATATGCGGCGGCGGAACCGCGAAGCGCTCGGGATAACCGACTTCCGCGAGATAAAGCCCGTCCGGCATGAATGTCGGCGCGGCGGCGCGGCGGTCGCGTGCTTCGAGCACCTCGGCCATCCACGAAGCGGGATGCCGGCCGCGCCCGATTGCCACAAAGCATCCCATCAAATTGCGCACCATGTGATGCAGGAACGCATTCGCCCGAAACCGAAAGTGAACGAAATCGCCCTGCTCGCGCACGTCGATCTGATAGAGGTGCTTGACCGGCGTCTTCGACTGGCAATCGGCCGCGCGAAACGACGAAAAATCGTGCTCGCCGATAAGGCACGCGGTGGAATTGCGCATGGCCGAGACATCCAATGGCGTGTGCACCCAGCCCGCGCGTTTCGCCAACATGGGTGAACGTACCGGATTGACGTAAAGAACGTAAAAATACGTGCGCTCGAACGCGGCAAAACGAGCGTGAAAGTCGTCCGGCATCGCTTTCGCCCACTGCACTGCCACGGAAGTGGGCAGGAAGGCGTTCGTGCCGCGCACCCATGAGAAATCCGCGCGGTCGAGTTCGGTGTCGAAATGCACCACTTGCCCGATGCCGTGGACGCCTGTGTCCGTTCGTCCGGCGACCACCGTCTGAACCGGCGTCTGCGTGAATTCCGCGAGCGCGCGCTCGATTTCGTTCTGCACCGTATTTCCGTGCGGCTGCGATTGCCAGCCGCAAAACGCAGCCCCGTCGTACTGAACGCCTAACGCGATCCGCATATCAGGAATGCGGCGCGAGCGTCGACAGCAAGCCGGCCGCTTGCTGGCGCGTCGCTTGATCGTTGGACGCGATGACTTCCTGCAGCAACGTGCGCGCACCCGAAAGATCGCCTAATTCGATGTATTCGACAGCCAATTCAAGCTTATTACGCGCAATCGTCGCCAGCTGGGCGGCGGTCAGCGCGGGCAGCGGTTCCGTCTGGCTCGACGGCAGGTCGAGATTGAAGTCGAGGCTCAGCGGCCCGAACTGCGTCGCCCCCAGCCCAGCGACCGCCGGCGCACCGGCGGTCCCCGCTTCGATTTGCGCCGCAGCGGACGACTGCACTTCGTCGGCGACGGATGGCAGTGCAAAAGCCTGCGCCTCGTGCGCCGCATCGGGCTCGGCAATCGGCTGCGGAACGAACGGCTCGTGGCCGGCCGACGCGGGCACTTCGTGGGCAGCGTGATCGTCGGAAGGCGGCGCAAGCGTCAGATCCATGCGCGGCGGCAGGCTCATGTCCAGCGAGTCGAGCGCCTGCACGGCTTCCGTCGGAAACTTCGGCATCGGGAAACGATCCCCGGACGACGGCTCGTCGTCGGACGCTACTTCATGCTCGTGCGCGTCGCGTGCGGCTTGCTCTTCGACGGCGCGCTGCTCCGCTGCGCGCTCCTCCGCCGCGTGCTGCTGGGCGGCGAGCGCCTGCGCCTGGCGCAACTCCGCTTCGCGCGCAATGATCTCCCGCGCAGCCGCCTCGCGGGCCTCGAGCGCCTGTGCTTCCTGTGCGGCGGCCTCACGCGACGCCTCATCGCGTCCGGCCGATTCACGCTCCAATGCTTCGCGCGCGGCTGCTTCGCGCGCGCGGACTTCGCGCTCCTCGGCTTCTCGCGCGGCGGCCTGCCGTGCCGCGGCTTCCCGCTCCTCGGCCTCCCATTTCTCGGCTTCACGCGCGGCGGCTTCGCGGGCGGCAACTTCCCGTGCATGCGCTTCGTGCGCTTCCGCGTCCGACATTCCCGCATGTGAAAGCGGCGGAACAAACGCAGCGTGGGCCGCAGCAGGCGGATTCGGAATGAACGGCGCGCTCGGTTCCGTGCGATTCGGATGGTCAGCGTGCGTTTCGCGCGCTTCGACGGAGTCAGGTGCGTCGTCTTCGGATGGCGCGGCGAAGGACTGAGCCGCCTCGTAACTTTCGAGGCTGGCGGCCACGGCGTTCAGTTCGGATTGATCGCGCTCGACGGCCGTGCCTTCTAGATTGGCTGCCGATTCGGGACGCGGCGGGACAGGCGCGCTAACCGGCGCCGCGGGCTGCTGGCGGGCCTGCGCTTCGGCGCCGCCTTCTGCGCGGCGTTTGTTGCGCCGGAGCACGAAGAACAGCAGGACGGCAAGAACCGCGAGCACCAACGCGATCAGCTTCGGATCGAAACCCGTGCGGGCTTGTGGCGCGGTCTCGTGCGTGGGCGCGCTCGTTACCGGCGCGACGGCGGGCGCTGGCTCCGGCGCCTGCAAAGCGGCCGAAGCAGAGGCCGGCTCACTCGCGGCCGGTTCGACGGCGGATGCCGCGGACGCAGTGTCGGCGCCCGGCGCCGCCTGTGCCGCGCTGGCAGGATTCGCCACGGGCGCGTTTTGCTGAACGGCCTGCGGCGCAGGCGCCGAAGCAGCGGCGCCGGCGGATGCTGCGCCTGAATCCGTACCCGGCACGTTCAGCACCGCGCCCAGCTTCAGCCGGTTGATGTCGTGACCGGCGAACGCGTTCGGGTTCGCATCGAAGAGGGCGCGCGCCATCTTCTCCCTTACGGCCCGCTCCTTCGAGCCGGTCAGCTCGCCCGCAATGTCGCTGAGCGACTGGCCTGGCTTGACGGCGTACCGCTGCACAGGAGCGTCCGCAGAGACGGACGCGGACGATGCGCCTGCATCGGCTGCCGCGCCGCTCGCCTGCGCGAGCGCCGCGCCGGAGTTCGTCCAGAGCGCCGCGCTCATGGCGACGCTTGCTGCGGCCAATGCCGCGCGCGATGACGGGATGAAGGACCGGCGGGGTCGTCGAATCATTGAGGCTCCAGAGTACGGCGAAAGTTGAAACAAAAACGCGGACTGACGCGCACCGGCAATCGTACAGCTGGCCGATTCGCTCGCAGTCCCAAAAAAGCGGCTGCACAAAACAAAAAGCGCCGCGATAACGCGACGCTTTCTGTACGAGGTCCGCGCTCTCAGGCGCGTAGTTTACTTTACTTGTCCAGAAGAATGCGAAGCATGCGGCGCAACGGCTCTGCCGCGCCCCACAGCAACTGGTCGCCGACGGTGAACGCCGACAGATATTCGCCGCCCATTGCCAGCTTGCGCAGCCGGCCGACCGGAACCGTCAGCGTGCCGGTGACGACAGCCGGCGACAGATCGCGCATCGACGCTTCGCGCTCGTTCGGCACGACCTTCACCCAGTCGTTCGCCGAGGCGAGAATGCCGTTGACCTCGTCGAGCGGCACGTCCTTCTTCAGCTTGATGGTCAGCGCCTGCGAGTGGCAGCGCATCGCGCCGATGCGCACGCAGAGGCCATCGACCGGAATGGACCCCGGCTGGCCCATCGCAGGCTTGCCGAGAATCTTGTTGGTTTCCGCGCCGCCCTTCCACTCTTCCTTCGACATGCCGTTGCCGAGATCCTTGTCGATCCACGGAATCAGCGAGCCGGCGAGCGGCACGCCGAAATGGTCGGTCGGCATGGCGTCGCTGTTCATCGTGGCGAGCACCTTGCGGTCGATATCCAGAATGGCCGACGACGGATTCGCGAGATCGCCCGCCACCGACGCGTTGAGCGCGCCCATCTGCGACAGCAGTTCGCGCATGTTCTGCGCGCCCGCGCCCGATGCGGCCTGATACGTCATGGCCGTCATCCAGTCGATGAGGTTTTCGCGGAAGAGGCCGCCCAACGCCATCAGCATCAGGCTAACCGTGCAGTTGCCGCCGATAAAATCGCGCCCGCCCTTGACGAGCGAATCCTTGATGACGTCGAGGTTCACCGGATCGAGAATGATGACCGCGTCGTCCTTCATGCGCAGCGCCGAGGCCGCGTCGATCCAGTAGCCCTTCCAGCCCGCCGCGCGCAGCTTCGGATACACGTCGTTCGTGTAGTCGCCGCCCTGGCAGGTGATGATGGCGTCGCACTTCTTCAGGTCGTCGATGCTCGTCGCGTCTTTGAGCTTCGTCTCGTTTTTGGCGAACGACGGCGCGTTGCCGCCCGCATTGCTGGTGCTGAAAAACACCGGTTCGATCAGGTCGAAATCGCCTTCCTGCTGCATGCGCTGCATCAGCACGCTGCCGACCATGCCGCGCCAACCCACGAGACCTACGTTCATGACTAACCTTATTTGTTGAGGCTTCCCCGCATCCTTACCCGGCGTGGCCGCGCGGGGAAGACGCTCGGACACGAGGGACGATCAGCGAATCGTGATCGCTTTGATGGAGAGTTTCGTAATGCGCGTTTTCGACGTGCCGATAGCGCCAATGATGGCGGTGCCGTCGATGCGCGTGACGATGGCGAGCCGGCTCGCGCGAGCGTCGATGCCGCGGCCGATGCAATCCGTAGAGAATTGAGAGTTCTTCGCCATGACTAAAGAATATACACGAAACGCGGCGTTTTCGTCGGAAGTACCGTCTTTCCGGCGAAATTGCCGCTGATCGCGCGTCAACTGTACCGATTGGGACGATCCCGAGTCGGATACTACAGCGCCGCGAGCACCGCGTCGCCCATTTCCTTCGTGCCGACGGTCCGTCCGTCCTGCGTCGCGATATCGCCCGTGCGGTAGCCTTGCTCCAGCACCTTCTTCACCGCGTTTTCGATGCGATCCGCCTGTTCCGTCTTGCCGAGCGAATAGCGCAGCATCATCGCGGCGGACAGAATAGTCGCGAGCGGATTGGCCACCCCCTTGCCCGCGATGTCCGGCGCGGAACCGTGCGACGGCTCGTACAGACCCTTGTTGTTCTTGTCGAGCGACGCCGACGGCAGCATGCCGATGGAGCCGGTCAGCATCGCGGCCTCGTCGGACAGAATGTCGCCGAACATATTGCCGGTCACGACCACGTCGAATGCCTTCGGCGCCTTGACGAGCTGCATCGCCGCGTTGTCCACATACATGTGCGACAGCTCCACGTCCGCGTATTCCTTCGCGACGTCGATAATCGTGTCGCGCCACAGTTGCGACGTTTCCAGCACGTTGGCCTTGTCCACGCTCGTCAGCTTCTTCTGGCGCTTTTGCGCAGCCTGAAACGCGACGTGCGCGATACGGCGCACCTCGGGCTCCGAATAGCGCATCGTGTCGAAACCTTCGCGCGCGCCTTCGAACGGGCCGTCCGGCGCTTGCCGCACGCCGCGCGGCTGGCCGAAGTAAATATCGCCGTTCAGCTCGCGCACGATCAGGATGTCGAGCCCCGACACGATTTCCGCCTTCAGCGACGAAGCGGCCGTCAGTTGCGGATAGCAGATCGCCGGACGGAAGTTCGCGAAAAGTTGCAGATGCTTGCGCAGGCCGAGAATGGCTTGTTCCGGGCGCAGCGCGCGCTCGAGCGAGTCGTACTTCCAGTCGCCGACCGCGCCGAAGAGAATCGCGTCGGCTTCCTTGGCGAGCGCGAGCGTCTCGTCGGGCAGCGGATGACCCTTCGCCTCGTAACCCGCGCCGCCGACAGGCGCCTCTTCCAGCTCGAACTTTTCGCCGAGCGCGTTCAGCACCTTGACCGCTTCAGCCGTGATTTCCGGGCCGATCCCGTCGCCGGGGAGCACTGCAATCTTCATGTCGCTTCCTTCTACGTGTGCGTGTTTCGTTTATCCGATGACGCGATTGTTCAGCCACGGCTGCTTCGCGAGCCGCTCCGCTTCGAACTGCTTGATCTTGTCCGCGTGGCGCAGCGTGAGACCGATGTCGTCGAAACCGTTCAGCAGACAGTACTTGCGAAAGCCGGGCACGTCGAACGCGTACTCGGTGCCGTCGCCGGTGCGCACGACTTGCGCTTCGAGGTCGATGGTCAGCTTGAAGCCGACGAACGCGTATGTCTCGTTGAAGAGCTTGTCGACCTGCTGCTCCGACAGCACGACCGGCAGCAAGCCGTTCTTGAAGCAGTTGTTATAGAAGATGTCCGCGAAGCTCGGCGCGATGATCGCGCGGAAACCGTACTGCTCCAGCGCCCACGGCGCATGCTCGCGCGAACTGCCGCAGCCGAAGTTCTGGCGCGCGAGCAGAATCGACGCGCCCTGATAACGCGGCTGGTTCAGCACGAAATCGGGATTCAGGGGGCGTTTGCTGTTGTCCTGACCGGGCTGGCCGACGTCGAGATAACGCCATTCGTCGAACGCGTTCGGGCCGAAGCCGGTGCGCTTGATCGATTTCAGAAACTGCTTCGGGATGATCGCGTCGGTATCGACGTTCTCGCGGTCCAGCGGCGCGACAAGGCCGCTATGCACGGTGAATTTTTCCATGATCTGTCTCAGTGTCCCGTTGAGTTACGCGAGCTTGCGCACGTCGACGAAGTGCCCTTCGATGGCCGCCGCAGCAGCCATTGCCGGGCTGACTAGATGCGTGCGCCCGCCCGCGCCCTGACGTCCTTCGAAATTGCGATTCGACGTCGATGCGCAGCGTTCGCCCGGCTCCAGACGGTCGGCGTTCATCGCGAGACACATGGAACAGCCCGGCTCACGCCACTCGAAACCGGCGTTGGTGAAGATCTTGTCGAGCCCTTCGCGCTCGGCCTGCGCCTTCACGAGACCCGAGCCCGGCACGACCATCGCCGTGCGGATGTTCGACGCCACGCGCTTGCCGAGCGACTTCACCACGAAGGCGGCCGCGCGCAGGTCTTCGATACGCGCGTTCGTGCACGAGCCGATAAAAATCTTGTCCGGCTTGATCGATTCGATCGGCGTGTTCGGCTGCAACGCCATGTACTGCAGCGCGCGCTCCATGGCGTCGCGCTTGACCGGGTCTTTCTCGCGCTCGGGATCGGGCACGCGGCCGTCGATGGAAGTCACCATTTCAGGCGACGTGCCCCACGTCACTTGCGGCACGATCTCGGCGGCGTTGATCTCCACGACGCGATCGAAGTGCGCGTCCGGGTCCGACTTGAGCGTGCGCCAATACTCGACTGCCTGATTCCACTCGACGCCCTGCGGCGAATACGGACGATCCTTGAGATAGTTGATGGTTGTGTCATCGACGGCGACCATGCCCGCGCGCGCCCCCGCTTCGATCGCCATGTTGCAGACGGTCATGCGGCCTTCCATGCTGAGCGCACGAATGGTGGACCCGCCGAATTCGACCGCGTAGCCCGTGCCGCCCGCCGTGCCGATCTTGCCGATGACCGCGAGCGCGATGTCCTTGCCGGTGCAACCACGCGGCAGCGGACCTTCCACCTTGACGAGCATGTTCTTGCTCTTCTTTTGCAGCAGCGTTTGCGTGGCGAGCACGTGCTCGACTTCCGACGTGCCAATGCCATGCGCGAGGGCGCCGAACGCGCCGTGCGTGGACGTGTGCGAGTCGCCGCAGACGATGGTCATGCCCGGCAAGGTCGCGCCCTGCTCCGGCCCGATGATATGCACGATGCCCTGACGCAAGTCGTTCATCTTGAACTGCGTGATGCCGAACTCGTCGCAATTGGCGTCGAGCGTGTCGACTTGCAACTTCGACACCGGATCAGCGATGCCTTGCGAGCGGTCGGTGGTCGGCACGTTGTGATCGGACACGGCCAGATTCGCGCTAATGCGCCAGACGGGACGCTGATGCAGCTTCAGCCCTTCGAAGGCTTGCGGGCTCGTCACTTCATGCAGCAGATGACGGTCGATGTAGAGGATCGAGGTGCCGTCCTCTTCCGTGTGGATGACGTGCGAGTTCCACAACTTGTCGTAGAGAGTCTGGGACATGATGAGCGCTTCTCAGATGACTGCGGGGTGACGCTGCTTCGCTTCGTCGGCAGCTTGTTGGACGATTATGCCACTTCTTCGCGCTCATTTGGTACTAGGCTACGGCAAAAAACCTATAGAAAACAGTAGGTTATGGTAGTGGTATCAGT
This sequence comes from Caballeronia sp. LZ062, assembly GCF_031450785.1. Classification (NCBI taxonomy): domain Bacteria; kingdom Pseudomonadati; phylum Pseudomonadota; class Betaproteobacteria; order Burkholderiales; family Burkholderiaceae; genus Caballeronia; species Caballeronia sp. LZ062. The sequence goes on along the minus strand of NZ_JARTWB010000001.1, from coordinate 975,293 downwards.
ACCCGGATGAGCGCTACCAGCCTACCGTTTTCCTGCCGTCAATGTTCAAGCACTGCATTGACGCCGAGCTCTTCCGCGACTTTGTGCAAGCGCTTATCGCGCGTCCAGATCTTTACGCCCGGCCGCAATTGAGCGGACGCCAAGAGCGACGTATCGACATATCCGATCCCCCGATTGAAGAGCCGTTGCCGCTCAATGAGAAAGGACACTTCTTCGGGGGTCGCGACAAGCGCAACCGGCAGGTCATTTAGCGCGCCTAGAACGCCGTTCCGATCGCGCAGGCTGCCGAGCGCGATCTCCGCGATGACGAACGGGTGAGCAAGCACGCGCTCCTCGCCGAGCAGGTTTACGAGCAGAGGTTCTGATGCGTTGAAGTGGTCGATCCACACTGAGGTGTCGACGAGAATCATTCTTTCCCCTGGCGACGACGGGGAGCACCTTCAATGCCCGGCTGACTGCCGCCAAGAGTCGCGAGTCGCCGAGCCGCCTCGCGTTGCACGAGCGCCTTCAGTGCCTCACGCACGAGCGCGGATTTTTCCGTCAGACCTGTATAAGCCTGAGCTTTTGCCAGCAAGTCATCGTCCAGTGCGATAGTCGTACGCATGGCGGCTCTCCTCAATCAAGTAAGCATGGATTATAGCATCGTCTGATGTCGTTTTCCGTGCCTCGACAGCCGCTAATGAAAATGCAAAAGGCCCCGGCAGTCGCCCGCCGGGGCCTTCAAGGCTACCTTAACCGTGAATCGGCTTACCGCTGATTGAGCGGCTTCGCCTGACGCGGCGTCTGGCCGATGAACAGCTGACGCGGACGGCCGATCTTCTGCTCGGGATCGGCGATCATCTCGTTCCACTGCGCGATCCAGCCGACGGTGCGCGCCATCGCGAAGATGCAGGTGAACATCGACGTCGGAATGCCGAGCGCGCGCTGCACGATGCCCGAGTAGAAATCGACGTTCGGGTACAACTTGCGCGACACGAAGTATTCGTCTTCCAGCGCGATCTTTTCCAGTTCCATCGCGAGCTTGAACAGCGGGTCGTCGTGCAGGCCCAGTTCGTTCAGCACTTCGTGGCACGTTTCGCGCATGAGCTTCGCGCGCGGATCGTAGTTCTTGTAGACGCGGTGGCCGAAGCCCATCAGCTTCACGCCCGAATTCTTGTCCTTCACCTGCTTGATGAACTCGGGAATATTCTCGACCGAGCCGATCTCTTCGAGCATGTTCAGCGCGGCTTCGTTCGCACCGCCGTGCGCCGGGCCCCACAGACACGCGATACCGGCCGCGATACACGCGAACGGATTCGCGCCCGACGAGCCCGCGAGACGCACCGTCGACGTCGACGCGTTCTGCTCGTGGTCCGCGTGCAGAATCAGGATGCGGTCGAGCGCGCGCACGAGCACGTCGTTGACCTTGTACTCTTCGCACGGGTTCGAGAACATCATGTGCATGAAGTTCGCGCTGTACGACAGCTCGTTGCGCGGATACACGAACGGCTGGCCGATGCTGAACTTGTACGCCATCGCGACAAGCGTCGGCAGCTTCGCGATCATGCGGATCGCGGAGACTTCGCGATGACGCGGGTCGTTGATGTTCAACGAATCGTGATAGAACGCCGACAGCGCGCCGACTGCGGCCGTCAGCACGGCCATCGGGTGCGCATCGCGACGGAAGCCGCGGAAGAAGAAGTGCATCTGCTCGTGCACCATCGTGTGACGCGTGACCGTGTCCACGAATTCCTTGTTCTGCGCGGCGTTCGGCAGTTCGCCCTTCAGCAGCAGGTAGCAGGTTTCGAGGAAGTCGGCGTTCACAGCCAGTTGCTCGATCGGGTAGCCGCGATACAGCAGCTCGCCCTTGTCGCCGTCGATATACGTGATGGCGGAATTACACGCCGCCGTCGACATGAAGCCCGGGTCATACGTGAACTTGCCGGTCTGCCCGTACAACTTGCGGATGTCGATCACGTCCGGGCCCATGGTGCCCTTGTAAATCGGCATTTCGACGCTCGGCGAGTTGTCGCTGAACGATAGCGTGGCTTTAACATCTGACGGGGTCATAGCACATCCTCAATCGAAGTATGGATACAGGTTTTCGATAATTTGCACGACGGAAGCTGCGCGGCAACGCTTTACGGTAGCCGCGAGTGTTCAAGCCGGTCGTTGCGTGGCTTTCGGCCCGGTTCCTGCGCGTATTGTGCAAAACTCCCGGGATTCCTGCCGAAATCACACTGAACGCAGCCACTGCAGCAGGCGCATGACGTCCGGCGTGGCGAGATCGCCTTCCGGTTCCGTGCGCGCGAGCAGCAGGTCCATCAGTTCGTTGTCGCTCAGCTCGAGCAGGCGGGTCAAAGCGGCCACGTCGGCGTCACTGAGGTCATGCTCATATCGGCTGAAAAAACGCTCGAAGATCAGATCGTTTTCCAGCAAGCCGCGCCGCGCGCGCCAGCGAAGACGCGCACGGCGAAGAGGGTCGGACTGATGCGAGTCGTCTTGCTTGTCGACCATGTCATCGTCCTTTGTCAAACCGCCCGCCGCACCAACATTTCCCTGATCTTGCCGATGGCCTTCGTCGGGTTGAGTCCCTTCGGGCACACATCGACGCAGTTCATGATGGTGTGGCAGCGGAACAGGCGATACGGGTCTTCCAGGTTATCGAGCCGCTCGCCGGTTGCCTGATCGCGGCTATCGGCGATAAAGCGATACGCCTGCAACAAGCCCGCCGGACCCACGAACTTGTCCGGATTCCACCAGAAGCTCGGGCACGACGTCGAGCAGCTTGCGCACAGAATGCACTCGTAAAGGCCGTCCAGCTCGTCACGCTCGACCGGCGACTGCAAACGCTCCTTCTCCGGCGGCGGCGTGTCGTTGATCAGATACGGCTTGATTGAGTGATACTGGTTGAAGAACTGCGTGAAGTCGCAGATCAGATCGCGCACCACCGGCAGCCCCGGCAGCGGACGCAGCACGATGCGCTGCGGCAAGTCGTTCAGGTTCGTCAGACACGCGAGCCCGTTCTTGCCGTTGATGTTCATCGCGTCCGATCCGCACACGCCCTCGCGGCACGAGCGACGGAACGACAGCGTTTCATCGACTTCTTTCAGCTTCACCAGCGCATCCAGCAACATGCGCTCATGCGTCAGATCGAGCTCGTAGCTCTGCATGCGCGGCGCGGCGTCCTTGTCCGGATCGTACCGGTAGACCTCAAAAATTCTCTTTGCCATTTTCGCTATCCTTGCCCTTGCTTAGAAGGTACGCGCCTTCGGCGGCACCGATTCGACCGTCAGCGGCTTCATCTGCACCGGCTTGTAGTCGAGGCGATTGCCTTCGCTGAACCACAGCGTATGACGCATCCAGTTCTCGTCATCGCGATGCTCGTAGTCGCTATGCGCATGTGCGCCGCGGCTTTCCTTGCGCGCTTCGGCCGAGACCATCGTCGCGCGCGCCACTTCGATCAGATTCGCCAGCTCCAGCGCCTCGACCTTCGCGGTGTTGAACACCTTCGACTTGTCCTTCAGATGCACGTGCTTCACGCGCTCGGCCAATTCCGCGATCTTGCCCACGCCCTCTTCCAAGAGCTTCGAGGTGCGGAACACGCCCGCGTGCGACTGCATCGTCGCGCGAATGTCGTTGGCGATGTGCTGCGTGTATTCGCCCGAAGACGACTTCTCGAGCACCGCGAGACGTTCCATCGCGAAGTCGGCGGCATCGGCCGGCAGCGGCTTGTGCTCCTTCATCTCCTGCGCGTGCTTGATGATGTGATTGCCCGCCGCGCGGCCGAACACGACGAGGTCCAGCAGCGAGTTCGTGCCCAGACGGTTCGCGCCGTGCACCGAGACGCACGAGCATTCGCCCACTGCATAGAAACCGTTGACCGGATCGTCATAACCCTTGGCCGTACCGACGACTTGCCCGTGCATGTTCGTCGGAATGCCGCCCATCTGATAGTGGATGGTGGGCACCACGGGAATCGGCTCTTTGATGCAGTCCACGTTGGCGAACTTGAGCGCGATCTCGCGAATCGACGGCAGACGCTTCATGATCGTCTCGGCGCCGATGTGCGACAGGTCCAGCAGCACGTGATCCTTGTTCGGACCGACGCCGCGGCCTTCCTTGATCTCCTGGTCCATCGAACGCGAAACGAAGTCACGCGGCGCGAGGTCTTTGAGCGTCGGCGCGTAGCGTTCCATGAAGCGGTCGCCGTTCGAATTGCGCAGAATGCCGCCTTCGCCGCGCACGCCTTCGGTAATCAGCACGCCCGCGCCCGCCACGCCCGTCGGGTGGAACTGCCAGAACTCCATGTCCTGCAGCGCGATGCCGGAGCGCGCGGCCATGCCGAGGCCATCGCCCGTATTGATGAACGCATTGGTCGATGCCGCGAAGATGCGACCCGCGCCGCCCGTGGCGAACAGCGTCGTCTTGCCTTCGAGGATGTAGACGTCGCCCGTTTCCATTTCGAGCGCGGTCACGCCGAGCACGTCGCCGTCGGCGTCGCGGATCAGGTCCAGCGCCATCCACTCGACGAAGAAGTGCGTCTTGGCCGCGACGTTCTGCTGATACAGCGTGTGCAAAAGCGCGTGGCCGGTGCGGTCAGCCGCGGCACAGGCGCGTTGCACGGGCTTCTCGCCGTAGTTCGCGGTATGGCCGCCGAACGGGCGCTGATAGATGGTGCCGTCCGGATTGCGGTCGAACGGCATGCCCATGTGTTCAAGTTCATATACGGCATTCGGCGCTTCGCGGCACATGAACTCGATGGCGTCCTGATCGCCGAGCCAGTCGGAGCCTTTGATCGTGTCGTAAAAGTGATAGTGCCAGTTGTCCTCGCTCATGTTGCCGAGCGATGCGCCGATGCCGCCTTGCGCGGCCACCGTATGCGAGCGCGTCGGAAACACCTTGGAGAGCACCGCGACGGACAGGCCCGCGCGCGCGAGCTGCAGCGACGCGCGCATGCCCGATCCGCCCGCGCCCACGATCACCACGTCGAAGCGCCGACGCGGCAAGGAAGTCTTGATTGCAGCCATGTTCTTTAAACTCTCCAGAGAATCTGTGCAGCGTAGCCGGCGCATCCGAGAAGCCAGAGGACCGTCAGCACCAGCAGACCCAGGCGCAATCCGACGGGCTTCACGTAATCCATCCAGATGTCGCGCATGCCGACCCACGCGTGATAGAAGAGCGAGAGCAAGGCGACGAAGGTGGCGAGCTTCATCCACTGCATCGCGAAGATGCCGGCCCAGCCTTCGTAAGAAAAGTTATGCGCGCCGAAAAAGAGCACGAGCAGCAAGAGCGTGTACACCGCCACGGCGACGGCGGTCACGCGTTGCGCGAGCCATTCGCCTGTGCCGTAATGCGCGCCCACGACGAGGCGCTTCGGGCCGACCCGGTTTTGCGTTCCCATGTTAGAAGGCTCCGAAAAGTTTCAGCGCGACGGCAAGCGTCAGCACGAGCGACACGACCAGTACCGCGATGGCGGTCTGACGCCCGCCTTCCTTGTTAACGGCCACGTGCATGTCGAGCACGAGAAAGCGAATACCCGCGCAGAAGTGATGCAGATACGCCCACGACAGCACGAGCGTGATGATCTTGACGATGGGGTGCGCGAGAAAGCCCTTGAACGAGTCGAAGCTGATCTCGGACGTGAGGCTCTGGTCGAGCAGATACAGCAGAAAGGGCAGCGCGATGAAGAGCAACAGACCGCTGATGCGATGCAGAATGGACACCTTGCCCGCCCACGGCAAGCGATACTTCGCGATCTGTCCAAGCCCGATGTTCCGGTACTCGGGCCTTGGTTTTTTTACGGCTTCAGCCATGCTAGACCCCAACTTGTTATTACACTAACCCGCGATTTTAGCGCCTTTTGATTTCGCACCGCAGCGAAAAGCGGCCCAAGAGACTGTTGCCGCCCACGCGAAAATAGCGCCCTCGTATGCCCTTGCCGGGCCGCTTACAACCATGCGGACAAATCGACCCAAGCCCGCGCACTCAACTCAAGTCGTTCTGATAGTAATAGCCGGTCGTCACATACCAGCCGCGCCGCACTTCCACCGGGCGATCGCCGTAGGTGTACGAAATCCGCTCGACCGACAACAACGGAAAACCCGGTTGAACATCCAGCAATTGCGCAACCGGCTCCTCAGCCGCGACTGCGCGGATCTTCTCCGATGCGCGAATCATGCGCGTGCCGAATTCGGTTTCGAACATGGCGTAAAGCGGGCCTTTATAGTCGGCAAGCCGCTCCGCCGTCAGTCCGCGAAACACGGCGCCCGGCAGCCAGATTTCGTCCAGAACGGTGGTGACGCCATCGAATTGCAACAAACGCTTGATAAGAACGACCGGATCGGCGGGCTTGAGATCGAGCTGGCGCGCGATTTCGGCGGGCGCGCGCAGGCGTCGGCATTCGAGCAGGCGGCTGACATGTGGATGGATGTCGCCATCGTCGGGCAGAAGGCGCAGGAAGCGGAATTGCACGCGATCTTCGCTGTGCGTCGCAACGAACGTGCCTTTCCCCTGACGACGAACGAGAAGATTGTCGGCGGCCAGTTCGTCGATGGCCTTGCGGACCGTACCCTGGCTCACCTTATAGCGTGCGGCCAGTTCGACCTCGCTCGGGATGATCTCGCCCGGCTTCCATTCGCCGGATTCGAGGCCCTGCGTGATGAGCGCCTTGATTTGCTGATACAGCGGGCTGAACGTCGGCGACGGCGCGCCCGCGGGCTCGGCCGCTTGTGCGCTACCGTTCTGTGAGGGCGTGCCCGCCGAGTTTGGCGCGTTGGAATTCATGCCGCGCATTTCAACACAAAGGCCCGCAGCGCGTCCACATTTTCGCGCGCTCTCCTATGTCTTATATAAGACATAAGATAGTGTTGACTTTGCCTTCCGGCAATCCTACACTCCTTGTCGAGCAAGGGTTTGCGGGTCGTCGCGCGGTCCGGAAAACGTTCGTTCGGCGCAGGTTTTCCAGCGGGTTTCGCCGGAAAAGCCGTCGCCGGGAACACGCCGGTTCCACGCCACAAACCGCCAGGCACGCCCTTTCGCTTCCGCCTTACGCCGATCGGCCACACGATTCGCGCGCCGCTGCCTGCCTACCGCCTCGCAACGTCCAGCGCCGTCTCGAATGGGCGCTTGCCGTCAGACTCTAGCGAAAACGCGCCTTTGCGCGCAGTCCCGCACGCTTTCCGCTCACCGAAGGATTCATGGCATGACGGTCATGCCGCCACGCAGCCATGCGGGCCAGCGCCGAACCTTGCGTCGTGCGCAGCCCGCGTGGCGGAAAGCTCTCAGCTATCCGCGGGCGGCATGTCCGGCATGACATCATCAACGCTTTGCGTAACGCGCATAAAATGGCGTTTTTCCCTAGCGTTCCACGCACCGTCCAGGAGAGTTTCAATGGCTAAGTCCGCAAAGCGCGTTGCCGTCACCGGCGCCGCAGGTCAAATCGGCTACTCGCTGCTGTTCCGCATCGCCAACGGCGATCTGCTCGGCAAAGACCAGCCCGTGATTCTTCAGCTGCTCGATCTGCCGCAAGCGCAAGCCGCCGTGAAGGGCGTCGTGATGGAACTCGAAGACTGCGCGTTCCCGCTGCTCGCAGGCGTCGTCGTCACGGACGATCCCAAGGTCGCGTTCAAGGACGCCGACATCGCGCTGCTCGTCGGCGCGCGTCCGCGTTCGAAGGGCATGGAGCGCAAGGACCTGCTCTCGGCCAACGCCGAAATCTTCACGGTTCAGGGCAAGGCGCTGAACGAAGTCGCGAGCCGCGACGTGAAGGTGCTGGTCGTCGGCAATCCGGCCAACACGAACGCCTACATCGCGATGAAGTCGGCGCCGGACCTGCCGAAGAAGAATTTCACCGCCATGCTGCGTCTCGACCACAACCGCGCGCTGTCGCAACTCGCGGCCAAGTCGGGCAAGCCGGTCGCGTCGATCGAAAAGCTCGCCGTGTGGGGCAACCACTCGCCGACCATGTACCCGGACTTCCGCTTCGCGACGGCCGAAGGCGAGAGCCTGACCAAGCTGATCAATGACGACGAATGGAACCGCAACACGTTCATCCCGACCGTCGGCAAGCGCGGCGCTGCGATCATCGAGGCGCGCGGCCTGTCGTCGGCGGCATCGGCGGCTAACGCGGCAATCGACCACGTGCGTGACTGGGTGCTCGGCACCAACGGCAAGTGGGTCACCATGGGCATTCCGTCGGACGGCTCGTACGGCATTCCGGAAGACATCATCTACGGCGTGCCCGTCACGTGCGAAAACGGCGAGTACAAGCGCGTGGAAGGCTTGGAAATCGACGCGTTCTCGCGCGAGAAGATGGACGGCACGCTGAACGAACTGCTCGAAGAGCGCGACGGCGTCGCGCATTTGCTCGGCAAGTAAGCACGGCGGCACACGGGAAGCGCACGCGCTTCCCTCAAGCGCGGACTTCGTTTGGAGTTCGCGGCTGATCCGGCCGCGTTTGCGCGCTCCTAAGCACTTCGCGAGCGCGGCCGAATCAGCATCACGAGCAGCATCGACTTCACATTTTCTCGGACCCGACGCCGACAATGCCCGCTCTCACCCCCGCCGACGTTCTGTTTGACGGCGAGCCGCAACCCGCAGTTCTGCCGCCCTGCGACCACTACGCGGGCAGCGAGAAGCTGATCAGGAAGTCGCTCGCGTTGCAGGCGCAGCTCGGCCCGGTGTTCGACATCACGCTCGATTGCGAGGACGGCGCGCAGGTCGGGCGGGAAGCCGGACATGCGGAGATGGTGGCGTCGTTCGTCGGGGGCGAAGACGACCGCTTCGGGCGCGTCGGCGTGCGCATCCATGATTTCCAGCATCCCGCGTGGCGCGACGACGTGCGCATCATCCTGCGGCAGGCAAAGCAGGCGCCGGCCTATGTGATGCTGCCGAAAATCCGCAGCGTCTCGGATGCCGCCGAGATGGTCGCGTTCATCGAGGCCACGCGCCGCGAACTGGGCATTGCGAAAGGCATCGCCTGTCATCTGCTGATCGAAACGCATGGCGCGCTTGCGGATGCTTTCAGACTGGCCGCGCTGCCCGGCGTCGAGTCGCTGAGCTTCGGCCTCATGGACTTCGTGTCTGCGCACAACGGCGCGATTCCGGATACCGCGATGCGCTCGCCCGGCCAGTTCGACCACCCGCTCGTGCGCCGCGCCAAGCTGGAGATTGCGGCCGCATGTCACGCGCACGGCAAGGTGCCGTCGCATAACGTGTCGACGGAAGTGCGCGACATGACGGTCGTCGCGAGCGACGCCGCGCGCGCCCGGAACGAGTTCGGCTACACGCGCATGTGGAGCATTCATCCGGAACAGATTCGCCCGATTGTCGAGGCTTTCTCGCCGCGCGCCGACGAGATCACCCTCGCCGCCGAGATTCTGCTCGCGGCGCAGCACGCGCAATGGGGGCCGACGCGCCACGGCGACACGCTGCACGACCGCGCGAGTTATCGCTATTACTGGTCGGTGCTGCGCCGGGCGCACGCGACCGGACACACGCTGCCCGACGAATGCGCGCCGTTTTTTCGGCGCGAACCGGATGCAAGCTGACATGAGCCTTTGGTCACGCGGCGCGAGCGCAAGCCCCGCGCGCGTTTCAAGCGAAAGAGACGACGCCGCGGGCCGGCGTTCACAGGAGACTTGAAGCAATGAGCGACACGGTATCGAGCGACGCACCCGCAGCCGGTGGTTTCAAGCCGAAGAAATCCGTCGCGCTGTCGGGCGTGACGGCGGGCAACACCGCGCTGTGCACGGTCGGCAAGACCGGCAACGACCTGCACTATCGCGGGTACGACATTCTGGATGTTGCGACCACGTCCGAGTTCGAAGAGATCGCGTATCTGCTCGTGCATGGCAAGCTGCCGAACGTCGCCGAGTTGAAGGCGTACAAGACCAAGCTCAAAGCGCTGCGCGGACTGCCCGCGAACCTGAAGGCCGCGCTCGAATGGATTCCCGCGTCCGCGCATCCGATGGACGTCATGCGTACCGGCGTCTCCGTGCTCGGCACGGTCCTGCCCGAGAAGGACGACCACAACATCGCGGGCGCGAGAGATATCGCCGACAAGCTTATGGCTTCGCTCGGCTCGATGCTGCTCTACTGGTATCACTATTCGCACAACGGCAAGCGCATCGAAGTGGAAACCGATGACGATTCAATCGGCGGACACTTTCTGCATCTGCTGCACGGCGTGGAGCCGTCGCAGTCGTGGGTGCAGGCGATGCATGTATCGCTCAACCTGTATGCGGAGCACGAGTTCAATGCGTCGACGTTCACGGGACGCGTGATCGCGGGCACGGGTTCGGACATGTACTCCGCAATCACCGGCGCTATCGGCGCATTGCGCGGTCCGAAGCACGGCGGTGCGAACGAGGTCGCATTCGAGATTCAATCGCGCTATGAGACGCCCGACGAAGCAGAAGCCGACATCAAGCGCCGGGTCGAGAACAAGGAAGTCGTGATCGGCTTCGGGCATCCGGTCTATACGATCTCCGATCCGCGCAACAAGGTCATCAAGGAAGTCGCGAAGTCGCTGTCGAAAGAAGCCGGCAACACAAAGCTCTTCGATATCGCGGAACGGCTCGAAACGGTGATGTGGGACGCGAAGAAGATGTTCCCGAATCTCGACTGGTTCAGCGCGGTGTCGTATCACATGATGGGCGTGCCGACCGCCATGTTCACGCCGCTTTTCGTGATCTCGCGCACGTCGGGATGGAGCGCGCACATCATCGAACAGCGCATCGACAACAAGATCATCCGGCCGAGCGCGAATTACACCGGTCCGGAGAATTTGAAGTTCGTGCCGATAAATAAGCGAAAATAGCGGGCTGCGCGATCGGAATTCGCGAGGCGCGATTTCCATCCGCGCAGCAACCGCCACTCAACCCAAATGTTTCTGAAAGGTTTTACCGATGAATAAACTTCTGATCGCTGCAATCGTCGGCACACTCGCGACCTCGAGCGTGTTCGTGAGCGCCGACGCCTTCGCCGCGACAACCGAATCGAGCGCGGCCAAGGCCAAACGCCCCGCTCCCGCGCGCCGTCTGATCAAGCGCAAGCCCAAGGCCGAAGCGGCTGCGGCAGCGAAGACGGATCCGATTCCCGAAGGCGCAGTGAAATGGTCGTGCAAGGACGGCACGGCTTTCTACCTGAAAGGCGACATGAAGCGTGACGCCATCGTCACGGTGAACTGGGCGAAGAAGGACTACAAGCTGCCGCGTCAGGACACGACGACCGGCGCCGATCGCTTCCACGACGCGGCAACCGGCATGGACCTCGTCGTCATCCCGACGAAGGCGATGCTGTTCTCGGACAAGGACTCGTCGCGCCTTGCCGACGAGTGCATGACGGCCGAGATGGCTGCCGGCGCCACCGCACCGACGCAAGCGGAAGCGTTGAAGCAGAACCCGCTGATGCTCAAGCCGGCGGAATAAGCCACATCAGTATTCAATACAGGAATCCTCGATGTCCGCACCGATCTCCAATGTCCGGCCCGAACCGGACAAGGTACTCGTCGACATAGTCGACTACGTTCTCAATTACGACGTCGACAGCACGCTTGCGCTGGAAACCGCGCGCAATTGCCTGATCGACACGCTCGGTTGCGGACTCGAAGCCCTCTCCTACCCCGCCTGCACCAAGCTGATGGGACCGATCGTGCCCGGCACGATCGTCCCCAACGGCGCCAAGGTGCCAGGCACCCAATTCCAGCTCGACCCGGTTCAGGCTGCGTTCAACATCGGCGCGATGATTCGCTGGCTCGACTTTAACGACACATGGCTCGCCGCCGAATGGGGCCATCCGTCGGACAACCTCGGCGGCATTCTCGCCACGGCGGACTGGCTTTCGCGCAACGCCGTCGCGACCGACAAGAAGCCGCTCACGATGAAAGACGTCATGATCGCGATGGTCAAGGCGCATGAAATTCAGGGCTGCATCGCGCTCGAAAACTCGTTCAACAAGGTCGGGCTCGATCACGTGCTGCTCGTGAAGGTTGCATCGACGGCAGTGGTCGGGCAGATGATCGGGCTGTCGCGCGAAGAGCTCATCAACGCGGTGTCGCTCGCATTCGTGGACGGCCACTCGCTGCGTACGTACCGCCATGCGCCGAACACGGGCTCGCGCAAGTCGTGGGCTGCGGGCGACGCGACTTCGCGCGCCGTGCGCCTCGCGCTGATCGCGAAGACCGGCGAAATGGGCTATCCGTCCGTGCTGACCGCAAAGACGTGGGGCTTCTACCATGTCCTCTTCAAGGGCAACGAGTTCAAGTTTCAGCGTCCGTACGGCTCGTATGTGATGGAAAACGTGCTCTTCAAGATTTCCTTTCCGGCCGAATTCCATTCGCAAACGGCGGTGGAAGCGGCCATGACGCTGCACGGCAAGTTGAAGGAAGTCGGTCGGGGCGTCGAAGAGATCAAGAAGATCATTATTCGCACGCACGAAGCGGCCATTCGCATCATCGACAAGAAAGGCCCGCTCGATAATCCCGCCGACCGGGATCACTGCATTCAGTACATGATCGCGGTGCCGCTCATCTTCGGGCGGCTGACGGCTGCGGATTACGAAGATGTCGTGGCGAAAGACCCGCGCATCGACACCTTGCGCGCAAAGATGGAATGCGTGGAGGACCCGCAATTCACGAAGGATTATTTCGACCCGGACAAGCGTTCGATCGCGAATGCGCTGACTGTCGAATTTACCGACGGCACGAAGCTCGATGAGATCGCGGTCGACTATCCGATCGGACACAAGCGCCGCCGCGCGGACGGCATTCCGCTGCTCGTCGAGAAGTTCAAGACGAATCTCGCGCGGCGCTTTCCCACCAGGCAACAGCAGGCGATCCTCGCGGTATCGCTGGACCAGGCAAAGCTGGAAGCAATGCCGGTCAATGAATACGTCGATCTGTACGTGATTTAGTCGATCGACTCGGTCATACAGAAACGTTGCATCGAAGCTATTTCCTCGTTTAGCCCTAGGAAAATAACCATGGCCCACAATCTCCATAACACGCTCAAGGAATTCGACAGCGGCTCCGGCAAAGGCAAGTACTACTCGCTGCCGCAACTCGGAAAAGCACTGAACGTCGACATTCAGCGCCTGCCGGTTTCCATTCGTCTCGTGCTCGAGTCCGTCCTGCGCAACTACGACGAAAAGAAGATCAGCGAAGAGCACATCAAGCAGCTCGCGAACTGGAAGCCGAACGCGGCCCGCGTCGATGAAATCCCATTCGTCGTCGCGCGCGTGGTGCTGCAGGACTTCACCGGCGTGCCGCTGCTCGCCGACATCGCCGCCATGCGCGGCGTGGCGAAGCGCGCAGGCAAAGACCCGAAGGCGATCGAGCCGCTCGTGCCGGTGGATCTGGTCGTCGATCACTCGGTGCAGATCGACCACTTCCGTGAACCGAATGCGCTCGACCTGAACATGAAGCTGGAATTCCAGCGCAACAACGAGCGCTACCAGTTCATGAAGTGGGGTATGCAGGCGTTCGACACGTTCAAGGTCGTGCCGCCGGGCGTCGGCATCGTGCACCAGGTGAACCTCGAATACCTCGCACGCGGCGTCCACAAGAAGGACGGCGTCTACTATCCGGACACGCTCGTCGGCACGGACTCGCACACGACGATGATCAACGGCATCGGCGTCGTCGGCTGGGGCGTGGGCGGCATCGAAGCGGAAGCGGGCATGCTCGGCCAGCCGGTGTACTTCCTGACGCCGGACGTGGTCGGCGTCGAGCTGAAGGGCAAGCTGCGCGAAGGCTGCACGGCCACCGACCTCGTGCTGACCATCACCGAAATGCTGCGCAAGGAGAAGGTCGTCGGCAAGTTCGTCGAGTTCTTCGGCGAAGGCACGGCGTCGATCGCAGTGCCGGACCGCGCGACCATCGGCAACATGGCGCCGGAATACGGCGCGACCATGGGCTTCTTCCCGGTCGATGAAAAGACCATCGACTACTTCCAGGGCACGGGCCGCACCGAAGAAGAAATCTCGGCGTTCGAGAATTACTTCAAGGCGCAGAACCTGTGGGGCGTGCCGAAGGCCGGCGAAATCGACTACACCAAGACGCTGACGCTCGACCTGTCGACCGTCGCGCCGTCGCTCGCAGGTCCGAAGCGTCCGCAAGACCGCATCGAGATCGGCAATGTGAAGAGCACGTTCACCGACCTGTTCTCGAAGCCGGTCGGCGAAAACGGCTTCGCGAAGAAGCCGGAAGACCTGCAAGCCACGTACAAAACGGCAGACGGCATCGACGTGAAGAACGGCGACGTGCTGATCGCGGCCATCACCTCGTGCACGAACACGTCGAACCCGAGCGTGCTGCTCGCCGCCGGCCTGCTCGCGAAGAAGGCCGTCGAAGCCGGCCTGACGGTGGCGCCGCACATCAAGACGTCGCTCGCGCCGGGATCGCGCATCGTCACCGAGTATCTGACGAAGACGGACCTGCTCCAGTATCTCGACAAGCTCGGTTTCACGCTCGCCGCTTACGGCTGCACGACGTGTATCGGCAACGCGGGCGACCTGACGCCGGAACTGAACGACGCCATCGTGAAGAACGATATCGTCGCGGCGGCCGTGCTGTCGGGCAACCGCAACTTCGAGGCGCGCATTCACCCGAACATCCGCGCGAACTTCCTGGCATCGCCGCCGCTGGTCGTGGCCTACGCGATCGCCGGCAACATCACGCGCGACCTGATGACCGAACCGGTCGGCAAGGGCAAGGACGGCCGCGACGTGTTCCTGGGCGACATCTGGCCGACGAGCGAAGAAGTGCACGCGCTGCTCAAGTTCGCGCTCGACGCCGAAGCGTTCCGCGAGAATTACTCGCAGCTCACGAAGGAAGGCGACCTGTGGAGCAAGATCGCGGGCGAAACCGGTCAGGTGTATGACTGGCCGAAGTCGACGTATATCGCGGAACCGCCGTTCTTCGGCAGCGATTTCTCGATGAAGCCGGCCGATTCGATTCCTGCGGTGAAGAACGCGCGCGCGCTCGGCATCTTCGGTGACTCGGTGACGACCGACCACATCAGCCCGGCGGGTTCGATCAAGGAATCGTCGCCTGCGGGCGTGTGGCTGAAGGCGAACGGCGTGCAGAAGGCCGACTTCAACAGCTACGGCTCGCGCCGCGGCAACCACGACGTGATGATGCGCGGCACGTTCGCGAACGTGCGGATCAAGAACCTGATGATTCCGGCGAAAGCGGACGGCACGCGCGTGGAAGGCGGCCTGACGATTCACCAGCCGAGCGGCGAACAGCTGTCGATTTACGACGCCGCGATGAAGTACATCGCCGACGAAACGCCGACCGTGATCTTCGCGGGCGAAGAATACGGCACGGGTTCGTCCCGCGACTGGGCGGCGAAGGGCACGCAACTGCTCGGCGTGAAGGCCGTGGTCGCGCGCAGCTTCGAGCGTATCCATCGCTCGAATCTCGTCGGCATGGGTGTCTTGCCGCTGCAGTTCAAGGGCTCGGACAGCGTTCAGTCGCTCAACATCACGGGCGAAGAGACGTATGACATCGAAGGCCTCGGCGAGGACTTCAAGCCGCAGCAGGAAGTCACGCTGGTGATTCACCGCAAGGACGGCAAGGAAGATCGCGTGCAGGTGCTGCTGCGTATCGATACGCCGATCGAAGTCGACTACTACAAGCACGGCGGGATTCTGCCGTTCGTGCTGCGATCGCTGCTCGCGGCTTGAGTGGAAGTGTTTTGCAGGTGACCGCGCCCGAAAGGGCGCGGGAACATTGGACCCGGCCTTGGCCGGGTTTTTTTTTGGCGCAACTGATTACTGAAATTTTATGTCCACGCGAACCTGCGCCAGCGGGTGCAGATGCACTTCAACCGATTCGGCATTGACCGCATTCCCAATATATCGGTCACGGACTGCGCGAGTCAGGGTCTCGACTTGACGTGCGTGCTGCGCCGAAGCTCAACGATCCCCCGGCCCATCGGGGATCCGCGTTATTACAACCGTACGCACTGCTAAAACTTGCAAGCTTGCGGCTCGTCGATGTGCCGCGACTAGGAACCGCGCTCGGACATGGACCGAGCCGCCTCACTCTTTCGCATCGTGAGCCCCAGCTGCTTCTCAACGACATTGTCTCCCAAAAGCGGGCGGAGACGAACGTCGTGTCGCAACACGCGTTTCGAACTTCTGCAACTGGCCTAGGTGGTACTAGTGCAGACGTAAGAGCCGCTACGGTAATTCGTGAGTCGAGCGAAATACCACGATTTTTTGCACCTGCTCACCATTCGTCGAAGTTAAACTTCGGCGCATCTTTTGAGGAAAAACAATCTAAAAGAATGCGTGAAGTGGCGATACTCCTGATGTCACTGACAGTCGCTCGTCCATCTTTCGCACCGCATGTAAACTAGGGCAAGCGATGGACCCGCGTCTGCTTGACCACTACAATCGCGAGCTACATCGCCACAGGGAACTCATGCTCGAGTTCGCGGAAACCCACAAGAAGGTCTCGCAGCGCATGGGGCTTCAAGTCGGCGATATCAACGACACCTATGTCGATCGGTTGATTCAGTCGTCGTCGTTTGTGACCGCGCGTGCCGACATGCGTCTCGCCGATGAATTCGGCCTTTTCACGCAAGCCCTCCTGCAAACCACATACCCCAACTACATAACGCCAACACCGTCTATGTCCATCGCCCGTCTCGTTCCAGGCGAGAAGACAGGTACACTTCGCCGGGGGATTACGCTGCCGCGCGGCAGCGTATTGAAATCTCGTATACCCAGCAACGAGCACACGGCGTGTGAATTTACGACTAGTCAGGATATCACCCTATATCCACTCGAAGTCAGTGAAGCACGACTAACCGGCATTCCGCCGGATATTCCGGCGCTCGATCGTTTTGTGCCCGCTGGGGCGCAAGTGCAAGGCGCGCTACGAGTAACCCTGCGCATCATCGGCGATGCCTCGTTCAACGAATTGGATGGTGTCGACCGACTGCCCTTCTACCTTTCCGGTGACGAGGCGGTCGCCTCGCACCTGTTCGAACTAATTCATGCGGCAACCATAGCAAGCGTTATTGGCGCACCAGGGCGATTCGCGTCCGACCGATTTCACCCCGTCACGCACGATGCCGTCGTCCACGAGGCACTAGAACCGGAACACAGCCTCCTGCCTGCGGTTCCGACCAAACTTCATGGGCATAACCTTGTGCAGGAGTATTTCTGTTTTCCAGAACGATTCTGGTTTTTCACCATCACGGGCTTGAAGCGCGCGTTTGCCGGTATAGACGGAAAGCATGCTGAAGTCGTCCTATTGTTGAGTCGTCCGGTTGGACATCTCGCTAACTCAGTCGACGCGACTCATTTTGCTTTGTTTTGCTCACCTGTTATCAATCTCTTTCCGCGTAGCAGCGGACGGCTCCAGATCGATCCGAAGAAAGCGGAGCATCTTCTCATACCAGTTCCATCCAGGCCCAACGACTTTGAAGTGCATTCTGTAAGCCTTGCAAAGGGGCAGATAGCGCATACATCCGAGAGCGTCACGTTCTACCCGTTGCACGACAAATACTTCGAAGACACCGCTCAGGCGAACCGCTATTTCACACTGCGCCGCCAGGTGAACCGACCGCAGCTTCAAGTGCGTCCTTACGGTACCCATCGCCGATTTACCGAGACGCGTACTTACATTTCGCTCGTCGATGGCGAAGGCCGTCCCGATGCCGAAGGCATGCGCTACTTGAAAGTGGACG
Organism: Caballeronia sp. LZ062; assembly: GCF_031450785.1. NCBI lineage: Bacteria > Pseudomonadati > Pseudomonadota > Betaproteobacteria > Burkholderiales > Burkholderiaceae > Caballeronia > Caballeronia sp. LZ062. The sequence goes on along the minus strand of NZ_JARTWB010000001.1, from coordinate 957,609 downwards.
CGCTGCTGACCAACCGCGATTTGCCGTCCCTGTTATCTGTCACCGGACTGAGTGATCTCGAAGTCGACGATTCATTACCCGTTCGGAGCATCGGTCTTTTGCGCCGACCGACGTACTCCAAACCACCCCTAGGATTCGGGGAACGCGCGTGGCAACTCTATAGCCAGCTTCACCTCGATTACCTGATATTCGAGCCAATCCCTAACACGCAGTCCGGCGAAGGGCTGCGGCGACTTCTTCGCCTCTACGCGACCGAGGATGATGCGGCTCATCTACACCAGATCGAAGCCTTGATCGGCGCGTCTGCAAAGCCGGTTAATCGTCGCTTGCCTCGCAGCTTCGATCGGCCGTATGGGAGGGGTATCGAATGCGCATTGACGATCGACGAGACCGCCTTCAACGGCAGCCCTTATACCTTAGGGCTAGTGCTTGAGCGTTATCTTGCTCGCCATGTCTCGGACAGTTCGTTCACGACGACTGTGCTCCGTTCAAAGCAGGGCGACGACATCGCTCAATGGCCGCCACGCAGAGGTGGCCGCGCGGCCTTCTGACTTACCTCTATGGAAACTTATTCTCAGACGTCATGGTTCACTCAGCCGCGAACCCTCGAGCTGTCGGGCGCTTCGCTGCCACGCTTCGCGGGAAATCCGCTTTTCGCCGTTGCTCGCGTGAGGGGAAGCGAAGAACTCGGTCGCTTGTACGAATATGACGTGGATCTGCTCACAATCGATGACTCGCGTTTATGCGCGTCGGATGCTCAGGCGCTCGTCGACCTGGATTCCTTGATTGGGAAAGAAGTCACGCTTTCAATTGCAGTCGAGGGCAACGGCACGTGGGTACAAGGCCAAGCCGGCAATGAAGATTGCCGCAACATCGGCGCTGATGTGCGAAGAATAACGGGACTCGTCACGGCCGCGGAATGTGTCGGCAGCAACGAACGACGTGCCCGCTACAGCCTGAAGGTCAGGCCGTGGCTATTTGTATCGACGCTTAATCAGGATAGCCGTATTTGGCTTGGACAGGACATCGTGCAGATCACGCAGGACGTCCTCGACGCCTATCCTTTTCCATATGAACTTCGCTTGACCGGTCCCGACGGTGGCGGACGCTACCCGAAGCGCGATTATCAGCGCCAGTATTGGGAAAGTGACTTCGCCCTGCTCGACAGACTTTGGCAAGAATGGGGCATCACTTACTTCTTCGATTGCATCACCTTAGTTCTTTGCGACTCACCCGCAGCATTCAGAAGGCACGGCCCCGCATATGAGACGGTGCGCTATCTTGACCGAAACGCGCAACGCATTGACGAGGAGCACATACATGAGTTCCGTGTGGCTCGCCAACTCACCACCGGCAGGGTATCGCTGGTGGACTACGACTACACCCGATCGCTCGCGAAGCTGACTGCGCAGCAATCCGATCATAGCGAACGAGTCTTCGATAACGCGGAGCACTACGACTGGGGCGATTACTCGCAACCGCTCGCCGACGCGATGGGGGTTTACGGCGAGCCGAACAACTACAAGTGCGAGGCCGAACACCTTGCGAGGATCAAAGTCGATGCCAATCGATGCCAGAGCTTACGTGCAAAGGGCAAGGGCAATCTCCGCGGCCTGATGACAGGTCATACCTTTCATCTCAGAGACTATCCGCTCAAACCCGGCGACGGCGAGTATCTCGTGATTTCGACCGAGATGGAGATTGTCAATAACGACACGGCCACGCAAAACAACGTAGCCGAACAGCAGTACACATGTGAGACGACGTTCACGGCACAACCGGCTAACGTCTTCTACCGCACACCACAGACGGCGAAGAAGCCCCGCGCCTTCTCGGAAACAGCAATGGTGACCGGATATGGCAATGAGCCCATCTGGACCGATGCGTTCGGCAGAGTGAAGGTACATTTCGTCTGGGACCGTCGTCGCGAGAAGGATCAAGCCGCGATTTGCTGGCTGCAGGTCGCTTCGCCTTGGCAAGGTCAAAACCACGGCGCGGTCTGGGTGCCGCGGGTCGGCCACATGGTCTCCGTGGGGTATCACGACAGCGATCCTGATCGCCCGTACGTGTCATGCGAACACACGACGGAATTCCACCAGCTTCCATGGGCTTTACCCAAGAACGATGCGCTCTCCGGCTGGCGGAGTCAGGAACTGAACGGCGCCTCCGCTAACAGCATCGTGACGGACGACACGCCAGGCAAGCTGCAAGTTCAGGTGGCGAGCGACCACGCACAATCACGCCTTGTGCTGGGCCACAACACGCGCATCGACGGTCACGCGGGCCGCAAGGAGGCGCGAGGCGAAGGGTTCGAGCTTGCCACAGAAGCGCACGGCGTAGTGCGGGCGAACAAAGGGCTGTTGGTTACGACGGAGCCGCGCAACGGCGCGACTGCCCCAGCCAAGGCCATGGAGGAAACCGTCTCGCGACTGACGGAAGCGAGCGCGCAACATCAAACGCTCCATGAGCTTGGACTTCGGCACAAAGCACACCAACAGCCTGGACATCTTGACGACATTGCGTCCGCGATAGGAACGCAAGTCAGTGCTATCTGTGGCACCGCGGCGGATCTGCCTGGACGGCTGCCTGAATTGGCGCGACCCGATTTCGTATTGGCAAGCAGCGCGGGCATCGCGACAACGGCGACTGAAAGCACACACATTGCCAGTCAGCAAGATCATGCGGTGACGGCTGGTCGAGACGTGAGTCTGTCTTCCGGCCGATCGTTTTTCGCATCCATCCGCGGAGCCATCTCAATGTTTGCGCAACAGTTGGGAATACGGCTTGTAGCCGCCAAGGGCAACGTCGAAATCCAGTCTCAACGTGACCAGATCGCACTGACTGCCCTCAAGGACGTGGGGGTGACCAGCGTCAACGGAAAAATCGTGATTACCGCGTCTGAAGAGGTCTGGATTGGTGCGGGGGGCTCGTATATCCGCATCAATGGGACGGGAATTGTCAATGGTTCGCCGGGTGCGATTCTCGAGAAAGCGGCAGTCTGGAGCAAAGAAGCGGCCGACGGCGCCGACCAGCAGACGCAGACATTTTTTGAAAGCCAGTCTGAACGGCTATACAGCCAGCAGATACGCGTCGACGAGACAACCCTCGGTCCGCATAACGACAAGCTCGTCAAATACTACTTCCAGAACGAGGCTGGTGAGAACCTTGGTGCCGGGAATCTCGACAAACAAGGCTCAACGCTGCGGATATTCACCGACTCTCCAACCAAGATCAAGTCGGTTCTGGATGTCGCCAATGGGGAGTGGAGCGTCCTTCGGTTCAGTGAACCGTTCATCTTCGAAGAGAACCGCAGCGACCACCCAGAAGCCGCCGTCTTCGACTACGACGATCACCACGAGTGCTTCTGACGTATTCAAAGAACGGTTGGCTCACGGTACGTCCGCCATTCACAAGACTTACGTCTCCGCACAGATAAGGAATTGAACTCAGATGTTATCCGTTTGGCCAAAACTCGGTGCCGGCGTCACGGTCGCACTACTTGCGATAGCCTCGTTTTCGACCCCGGCTGCGCCGGTGCAAATCGATTTGAGAGCGCCGACAGGCTTTACCGCCGTCTCCATTGATCCCGTCAGAAACGACCAGTTCTGTATTACTGGCGATTTGACAAGCGACGACGGCGAGTCACGCACCGCCTGGGTCACATTGGTCGATGTCGTCCCTAAGCAGGTTGCCTGGGCGCAACGTCTCCCCGCGCCAGGTCAATACATCGGTAACTCCGCTGTTCGCTGCGCGACCGACGGTCACTCATATTTCGTGCTCACGCAAGCCTACACGCATTGGGAGTCGACCTTGAATCAGACGAAGGTGTTCATCAACCAGCTATCACCGAAAGGCGAACTAGGCATTTCAACACTAGTTTCGGCCGGCTTCGATGAATGGGCGACCGCGTTGAACGTGTCGCCTGAGGCAATATCTGTCATCGGCGGCGCCAATAGCGCGCTCGACAGTCAAGGGCGGTTCAGTATGTACGTCCAGCAGTTCGACGCGAAGCTGAAGCTCACGCATAGCATGACGATACCGCATGGCGCTTTCGCACCCAATTCGGAGGCCAGTCTTCAACAAGAAAGCCTTCGCATCGCCGGTGAGTTCCTGCCCGACACGGTAGCGAACGCAGCTGGCCGACAGGCGTTCGCGTTTTCTGACGTTGACCTGCGAACCGGTCGCTATTCCTGGTCAACATACGTCTCTCCAGCCAAGACAAAATCCGAGAAATCATTTTTTGCGAGCGACGGAAGCGATTTATACGTAGGTCTCACTCCGGATGACATGACAGTGGCAGTCGTCAATGCCAACGGCGAAGTTGCTCAGACGTTCTCTACAGCTAAGCCCGTCTGCGAGGTAAAAGCCATTGGTAGTAGCGGTGATACGTTGTACTTACTTGGCGCAGCGTGCAATCAAGAGGCGACAGGCGAACTTATCTCGATAGACCTTAAGCACAGAACCACCAAAGTCGTCAGAGAACTGCCAGGTTACCTACTGGTAGCGCGTTTCACCGACAGCGGCTGGGCAGCGGTAGTGAAACAAAAAGGTGGAATGTTGTCGCTAATGCACGACAGCTTTTGAGTGTCAAGAAATGAGTTACAGCCAAGAAGACAAGATCAATTTCATCAAAAGCCTCTACTGCCCCGCTCGACAAGTCTCGGCAGAACAGGGCTGTTCCTGGGAATTGATTCTCGCACAAGCTGCACAGGAAACGGGGTGGGGAGAAAAGATTCTTCCCGGAACCAATAACGTCTTCAATATCAAGGCCGATGCCAGTTGGACGGGAGAATCGACCGTCCACCGAGTATGGGAAGTGACGCCAAGCGGCGCGACGGAGTGGGTCAACGCACCTTTCCGAGTCTATCCATCGATATTGGAAAGCCTGCGCGACCGACAGAACTTCCTGGCGTCGCAACCGCGTTACAAGACCGCGGGCCTGTTTGATGACGACGTGCGCGGCGATCTCGCTAACGAAGCCAATGCCTTGCAAAAGGCCAAGTATGCGACGGATCCAGCGTACGCGGCACACATCGTCGAAGTGTTTCAAGGCCGCACCATGCAGAAGGCGATCGCAGAAGCCAAAAAGGAAGGCTGCAAAGGCTGCCTGCCTACGATAAATGTTCAACTCCTCGACGGGGCCAAGACCCCATTAGCCAGTACGAGGATCAAAGCATCGCAAGGGACGAAAGCCCTGACGACCACCACGGATGCCGACGGCCGCGCGCAAGTTCAAGCCGCGCTCCCCGGCGGCACCGTTGCGATTTCCGTCTGGTCTGACCACGACCGCAAGTGGACGAAGGTCGCAGAGGATGTCGTTCCAACGTCGCCACCGGTCCTGCTCACCATCACGGCCCCGACGATCGTCGTTGATGCACAGACGGAGCCGCACCGCCCTGTCGCGAGCGAAACTGGGCCCGCGCACTCGGAGCAACCAACTTCTGCTAGCAAGACGACGGAATCGGCTGCGGCCTCCACGCCGAAGATGCAGTACACGGAGTACAAAGTCCGGAAGGGCGACACACTTAGTAAGATCGCTCGCTCGACCGGGACACACTACGCGCTCATTGCGCATCTAAATGGTATCGCCTCGCCGTACCGCCTTTTTCCCGGCCAGGTCATCAAAGTGCCGCTGCAGTCGGGACGAAGCCAAGCCTCTTCTCGCTCGCACGATGCCCGGACCACGCCCGGAAGCAGTAGTGAACACAGCAATTCGAGCACTTCGCGCAACAGCGAGCAGACCGAGCAGGTCGGTCCACAGTTGCGCCCACATACCGAGGTCCATGTAGTCAACACCACTGCAACGCAAGACCACCCGTTGACCGAAGTTTTTTCTTCACAACATGCTCCGTGGATGGCCGTAGCCGAGAAGGAGTTTCAAGCGGGTGTTAGGCGTCGCGGGGGCAAACACCCGGACGAACATATTGAAGAGTATTTCACTGCGACCTCACTAGGAAAGCAACGTGACGACAAGCTGGCGTACTGCGCCGCGTTCGTCAACTGGTGTCTGACGCAGGCTGGCATCGAAGGAAACAACAGCGCAACGGCGGCGTCCCTAGCCTCGTGGGGACGACCGACGCGAAACAATCAACCCGCCTTTGGGGCAGTCGCCGTCGTCAAAATCGGCAGCGGCCACCACGTCACGTTCGTGAACGGTCAAACTACGAATAGGCGATTAGCGACGCTCGGAGGCAATCAAGGGTCTAACCACGGGGTGACGAAGAGCGCATTGCCCTTCGCCTGGGTGACTAACTATCGATTTCCGAAAGATTATGTCGAAAAGGACGAAGACTACGATCTACCCATCGTCGGTGTAGACGGCTCGACGATGACTTATGCATCGACACATTAGGATCGACGAAGCAAATTCTCTATGAAGAAATCAGTAATTTCTTATCTGGCCTTAGCCGCCCCGGCCCTTTTTATAACGGCCGCACATGCTGGCGATAAGTTTTACGTATTAACCTCAAAAGGCGAAGTCCCGTACAACGCACAGATTAAAGTCGCAAAAGGCGCAGGTTGGAGTGAGGGCAACAGGACCGTGTCATACGACATGACGCTAGACTCGGCGCATTGTCACACGCACATGACCGGTCACGCGACGTTCTACTCGAAACTAGACTCGGTTGGCAGTGACTCCTCCATCCTGCCCGATGGAAGGTACGTGCTATCGAACGTGTTCAGGGACGTTGGCGCGAACGGAGTTGTGGAAATCACCATGGACGTGCAGTCTCGCACGCCCCAATATGTCGGCGTGGGAATTCAAAACGCCCCGCTGACGCCTGGAAGCTGCATCACAGAGAAGGACGACGGCTGGAATTTCTTTCGATGGTAAGTTCGCCTCCTGCGCAACGACTCGAGCGTTCACGGACGACGAACGGGGACGCTTTGTGAATTGTGCACCTGCGTCAACTTGTATAGGCGCACGTAGCGAACTCTGCCGTGCAGGCCTTTTACTGCGGCCTCCACAGACACGTTGATAGTTGGTCGCAAACCACGCGCGCCCGCAAGGATTCCGCAAATTCCCTGCGGGCCGCCCACTTTCAGTGCACCTACTCACATCGGCGGCACAACCCCCTCCTTCTCCACCACAATCCGCTGCGCCGCGAAATCCCCGCCCGCCGGACTCGCCACGACAAACACCTTCTTCCCCGGCTTCAGATCATCATGCGTAGCAGGTGCGAACGTCACCACCGGCACGTTCTCCGGCACCGTGATCGAACTGGAACCGCCCTTGTACGACAGCTTCAGATCGCGTCCGCTCGTGCCCTGAACGACCTGATCGACGTTCGCGTTCGTCATCGAGCTCTGCGGGCCCAGGTCCCACGCGTAGTGACCCTCGCCCGTGCCGCGCGCCGCTTCCGGGAACACCAGCACTTCGGTCGCCGTCAGCTTGCCGTCGGTGCCGGTCGTCGCGGCCGTGCCGACGAATTCCCCCGGCTTGATGTCCTGCAGCTTGATGTTCCTGAGCGCCGACACCGGCGTATCGGCCTTGACGGTGACCTTCACTGTATCGCCGCTGCGACGATGCACCGTGAGCGTATCGCCCGACAGCGCGACGATATCGCCGCGGATACGCGTGGGCTTGGCGGCGGGCGTCTGCGCGAACGCGCCAGCCGTGAATGCGAGCGCCGCGATGCTGACGCCGAGTTTCATGCGAATCGACATGCAATCTCCTTGTGGTTGAACAAAAGACAAGCGTTGAATCAACGTCTGATCAGGAACCGCCGAACCAGTTGTAGCCCTGGTTCTCCCAATAGCCGCCGGGGTATTCGTTGGTCACGGTGATCGCGACGATATGCTTCGGGTTCTTGTAGCCGAGCTTGGTCGGCATGCGCAGCTTCATCGGGAAGCCGTATTTCGGCGGCAGGATCTGACCGTCGTACGTCAGCGTCAGCAGCGTTTGCGCGTGCAGCGCGGTCGGCATGTCGATGCTCGTCGAGTAGTTGTCCGCGCAATGGAACGCGACATACTTCGCGCTCGTATCCGCGCCCGCGCGCGCGAGAAAGTGCGCGAAGCGCCGCCGCCCCATTTGCCGATCGCGCTCCAGCCTTCTATGCAGATATGCCGCGTGATCTGGCTTTCCTGCGGCATCGCGTGAAGCTCGTCGAGCGTCCACACGCGCTTGCCTTTGACCAGACCGCCGACCGCGAGCTTGTACGCGGACGGGTCGACCTCCGGCACTTCGTCGATGTCATAGAACGCGTTGAACGGAAACGGCCGCGTGATCATCGACTCGGGATACGTGGGCGCGAGCTTGTTCGGATCGAACAGAAGCGCCTGCGCGTCGTCGTTCAGCGAGGAAATCTTGCGCAGCATCGCGTTCACGGACTTGTCGTCGGTGATATTGCAGCCGGACAGCATGACAAGGCCGCCCAGCGAAAGAATCCGCTTGCCGAACAGGCGCCGCGCGGGCGCTTTCAATTCCTTCGCTGCGTCCTTGATGATGGACTCGGCGTCGAGTGTGGGCTTGGTGATCGGCATGGCGTCAACGTCCTTTGATCATCAATACGAGCGAACGCGGCACGAGCGCGACCATCGCCACATGCAGCACGACGAACGCAAGGAGAAAGCTCATGCCGAAGAAATGCACGACGCGCGCGTTGTCATAGCCGCCCATCAGCGTGCGCAGCAACGGAAACTGCACGGACTTCCACACCACCAGCCCCGACAGAATGATGACGACGATATCCACGATCACCGCGAGATACGCGAGTTTCTGCACCGCGTTGTAGTGCGTGAGATCGTCGTGAGTGAGCTTGCCGCGCAGCGCGGCGAATGCATCGCTCATCACGCTCTTGATGCTCAACGGAAACATGCGCCGACGCAGGCGGCCGGTCGCCACGTTGATCGCAAGATAGACGATGAAGTTCGCGACCAGCAGCCACATGGCCGCGAAATGCCACTGAAGCGCGCCGCCGAGCCAGCCGCCGAGCGTGATGGCGGGCGAGAACGTGAGCGCCTTGAAGATCGGTGACGCGTTATAGATTTGCCAGCCGCTCGTCACCATCAGGAGAATGGCGAGCGCATTCACCCAATGCGTAATGCGCAGCCAGAGCGGCTGGACCGTCCGAAGTGTTCGTTCTTGCACGTGTTGCCTCGCGGATTGATGATCGAGCACGGACGCATCGTAGCGGCCCCGCACTGATCGATCCATGACGTCTTCATGACGTTTTTGTCATTTGCGGCGGGATAAGGCAGACGCTCGATAGAATCACGTCAACCTGATAACGAAGCTCGCGCGCATGACCATCCTCGTGATCGAAGACGACCGCAAGACCGGCGATTACCTGAAAAAAGGGCTCATCGAGTCCGGCTATCAGGTGGAGCTCGTGCGCAACGGTACGGACGGCCTGCACCAGGCGCTCGCCAATCCATACGAACTGATTGTGCTGGACGTCATGTTGCCCGGCATCGACGGATGGCAGGTCATGGCCGCGTTGCGCGCGAAACGTGACTTGCCTGTCATTTTTCTCACGGCGCGCGATCACGTCACGGACCGCATTCACGGACTCGAACTCGGCGCGGACGATTACCTCGTCAAGCCGTTTTCGTTCACGGAACTTGTCTTGCGCATTCGCACGCTGCTGCGTCGCGGCGTGATGCGTGAATCCGATACGTTTCAGATCGCCGATCTTCATGTGGATGTCTTGCGCCGCAAAGTCACGCGCAAGGGCATCGACATCGTGTTGACCAACAAGGAATTCGCGCTGCTGCATCTCTTCTGCAAGCATCCCGGCGAAGCGTTGTCTCGCACGGTCATTGCATCCGAAGTGTGGGACATGAACTTCGACAGCGACACCAATGTGGTCGATGTCGCCGTCAAGCGCCTGCGCGCGAAAATCGACAATGCATTCGAGCCGAAGCTCATCCACACGGTGCGCAGCATCGGCTATTCGTTCGGAGAGGACGCTTGAACCGGCGCTTGATACCGCGCTCGCGCTCGCTCGCGCTGCGCATTGCGCTGTCGTTCGCGGCCATCGTGTGGATCGTGGTCGGCATGGTGGGCGTGGCGCTGTATCAGGCGACGAACTCGGCGCTGTCCACGCGCGCCGACTATCAGTTGATCGGACGCGTCGAGCACTTCCGCTCGCTGCTGCACGATCTCTATACGATCAACGAGATCGAAGCGCGCCCCCGGCTCTTCGAAACCATGCTCGGCGACAGGCAGGACGTGATCATTTTCCGGCGCGCGGGATCGGCGGCGTTTATCAACGTCAATCCCGACCATATGCCGTTGCCGCCGCTGCATGTCGTGCCGGTCAACCGCGCAATCGGCCTCGATGATCTATACGAAGGCACGCGCGCGGATGGCGTGCGGATGCGCTGGATCGGCGCGCAGGCACGCATCGGCGAAAGCGGCGAAGTGGTCGAGATCATCGCGGCGCACGTGATGACGCAGGAAGCGCGCGTCTTGTCCACGTATCTCGTTCGCGTGTGGGTCAACATGATCGGCGCGGCGCTCATCGCCATGTTGCTGGCGTACTGGGCCACGAGCCGCGGCCTGCGACCGCTCAAGCTCATGGCCGACAAAGCCGCCGAAATCACGCCGCACCGCCTGTCCGCGCGTCTCGACGTAGCACATGCGCCGACTGAACTGCAGGGGCTTGCCGCGTCGTTCAACGCGATGCTCGACCGTCTGGAAAACGGTTACGAGCGCCTGCTGCAATTCTCGGCGGACCTCGCGCATGAACTGCGCACGCCCATCGGCGTGTTGATCGGCGAGACCCAGGTCACGCTCGCGCACGCGCGCAGCGCGCCGGAATATCGCAACGTGCTCGAATCGAATCTGGAAGAACTGGAGCGGCTCGCGCGCATCGCGCAGAACATATTGTTTCTCGCGCAAGCGGATCACGGCGAGCAGGCGATCGAGCGCGAGCGTCTCGACCTACGCGAGGAATTGCAGAGCATCGCGGCGTATTTCGAAGGCATCGCGGAAGAGCGCCGCATCACGTTCGATATCGACGCAACCGGCGACATGCACGCCAACGCGATCATGTGCCGCCGCGCTATCGGCAATGTCGTGGTGAACGCGGTGCGATATGCGACGCCGGATAGCGTCGTGCGTCTTTCGGGCCATGCGGATGCCGGGGGCGCGTGCATCGTCGTGGGAAACCGCGGCGCGCCGATTCCGCGCGAAGCACTCGCGCGGCTCTTCGACCGCTTCTATCGCGGCGACGCAGCGCGCAGCGAATGGACCGAATCGAGCGGGCTGGGCCTCGCCATCGTGCAGGCGATCATGCGGATGCACGGCGGAAGCGCGTCGGCGGAGTGCTCGGCGGACGGCTGGATCGAGTTCACGCTCCGCTTTCCCGCCGAAGCCTGAGCGCGCACGTCGGGCCGTCACGTCCCCGCGACGCTGGCCAACTCGCGCTGCGCCAGCAACGCGTGAATCTGCGAGACGACCGCCGCGCCTTCGCCCACGGCCGCCGCCACGCGCTTGGTCGAACTGGAGCGCACGTCGCCGATGGCGAACACGCCCGGCACGCTCGTCTCGAGTCCCATCACGCCTTCGGTGCGTCCCCCGTGCGCCTCGGGGCCAGTCAGCACGAAACCTTTGGCGTCGGTATTCACGCTGCAATCGCGCAGCCAGTCGGTGTTCGGATCCGCGCCGGTGAACAGGAACAGATGCCGCGATTCGAGCCGGAGCGGCCCATCCGGCGTCTTGCAGTTGATTGCCGTGAGCATGCGATCGTCGCCTTCCAGCGAGGCGATCTGCGTATGCGTGCGTACCTTCACGTTGGGCAACGAGCCGATGCGCTCCACCAGATAGTGCGACATGCTCGCCGAGAGACTCGCGCCGCGAATCAACACATCGACGCGCCGCGCGTGCGATGCGAGGTAAACCGCCGCCTGCCCCGCCGAATTGCCGCCGCCGACCAGCACGACGTCCGCGTTCTTGCACAGCTTCGCTTCGACAGGCGATGCCCAGTAGTACGTGCCGCGCCCCTCGTAACGTTCGAGCCCTTCGATGGCCGGCCGCCGATACGCCGCGCCCGACGCGATCACGACCGTCTGCGTGGCGACGCGCGTGCCGTTTTCCAGTTCGATCTCGGTGGGCGACTCGCCGCAATGCAGCGCCTTGATGCGCGTCGGAATGGCGATGTGCGCGCCGAACTTCTGCGCCTGCACGAACGCGCGGCCCGCGAGCGCCTGACCGGAGATGCCGGTAGGAAAGCCCAGATAGTTCTCGATGCGCGAACTCGCGCCCGCCTGCCCGCCCGGCGCGCGGCAATCGAACACGGCCACCGACAGTCCTTCGGACGCCGCATAAACAGCCGTCGCGAGACCGGCCGGCCCCGCGCCGACGATCGCGACGTCGTAGACGTGACTCGAATCGAACTCCGGCAGCCAGCCGAGCTGCGTCGCGACCTGATTCTCGTCGGGCGCGCGCAGCACGGTGCCGTCCGGACAAATGACGAGCGGAAAATCTGCCGTGGAGGCCGAGATGCGCTCAAGCAGCGCGATGGCGTCCGGGTCCGTGCTCGCGTCGATGACCGTGTGCGGATAGCCGTTGCGCCGGAAGAAGCCTTGCAGGGAGATGAGCCGGCCATCGTCCGCCTGGCCGAGCAACACCGGCCCGCTGCCCTTCTCGATCAAGCCGACGCGCCGCAGGATCAACGCGCGCATGATGCGCTCGCCGAGTTCCGCTTCGGCGACGAGCAGTGCGCGCAACTGTTCGGGCGCGATCACGAAGCCTTCGACATCTTCCGCCGCCATGCCGTCGACCAGACACGGCTTGCCGGAAAGCTGCGCGACTTCGGCAAGAAAATGCCCCGCGCCGTGTTCGACGACGATATGCGTCTTGCCGAGCGCATCGCGCCGCGTGACGCGCACGAGCCCCTTCAGGATGACCACCATGCCGCGCCCGACTTCGCCCGTGCGGAACATCCACTCGCCCGCGCGCCAGCGCGCCGCCTTGCCGAAGCGGGACATGCGCCGGATTTCGTCGTCCGTGAGACGCGGAAACATCTGGTGCGCGCGCGTTTGCAGCGGCGAGAACGGCGCGCTCTCGGCTTCGGGCGCGCCCGCGTTCGGCGTTGGCGTGTCCGAATCGTCCGGCGGCGGCATGCCCGGACTCCACGCCACGACGTTCGGCATCGGTGCGGCGTGATCGCCGTTCGGGGTGGTGCTCATGCGTGATCTCCGTGAGGTAAGCCGGGTTCATGCAGGGGCGCCGACGCTGCCGACGCTGTATTGGCGGACGCCGCGTCTCGCACCATCGGCAGCGAACACGTGTTCGCCATTTGCTCCGCTTCCTCCGGCGTCGCCGCGACGATATCGCCGAACTCCGTCAGCTTCGCCACTTCGAAGCCGGCGAGCCGCCACGCGTCGAGGCCGCCCGTGAGCGGCAGGACATCGCGAAAGCCCGCGTTGCGCAGCGTCTTCGCCATCCATGCGGCGGATACTTCGTTCGGGCACGAGCAATAGATGACGAGCTTGCGATCCTTGTCGTAGCTCTCGATGATCTTCTGCAACTCGCGCTCGTCCGCGAACATCGCGCCCGGAATCACGTATGGGTCGAGCATGCGCTTTTCCGCCGAACGGATGTCGAAGATGACGGGCAGCGGATCGCCGTGCATCAGCGCGTAAAGATCGTCCACCGTGATGCGCGCCTTTTCCAGCGTCGCCATGAGCGCACGGCGACGCCACCAGCGATACGTCACATAGACGGCGAGCAGCACCGCGACGACGATCACCGCTTGCCGTCCGAGCCGCGAGATCATGGCGAAGACCATCTCCAGCTCCGCCGCGAACACCACGCCGACGGAGAGGCCGACTGCGCCCCACAGCGCCACCCCCGCGCCGTCGTGCAGGATGAAGCTGCGCAGCCGCACGCCCATTGCGCCGGCGAGCGGCACGGAGACGAGCGAAAGACCGGGGATGAACTTCGCGACGAGCAGAACGCGCACGCCCCAGCGCCCGAAGAAGCGTTCGGTCTTCTTCACGCAGGTATCGCGCGAGAGCGACAGCTTGCAGATAGTCTTGAGCGTGCGGTCGCCGTACTTGCGCCCGCCCTGGAACCAGACGAGATCGCCGAGTACGCCGCCCGCGACCGCGACGGCCAGCACGCCGACGAGCGGCGGCCAGAACGCCCCGCCGTTCACGGCCATGAGCGCGGTGGATGCACCGACGATGATCATCGTCGGCATGGCGGGCACGGGCAGCCCGAGCGCCGAGCCCATGACGTTGATAAAAACGATCGCCGGGCCGAAACGATCGACTAGCTGATGGAGCAACATGGGATTCTCCCGCGTGCGCGATGGCGTTCTGACGTGACCGAGGCGCTTGCCGTGAGCGCGGCGAGGGCGGCAATCCGGCCGCGAGCGAGGGAGGAACGGGCGTGCGACGCCCGTGATCCACTGCGGCCTTCGTCACACTGAAGAGAGGAGTGTAGCGCGGAAATAAGGATGTAAGCGTGACAGGCGCGAGGCGTGCCGAGCGTGATGGTGTGAGCTACACGCTCCTCGAGTCTGCTCCGCTGGTTTGAGTGGATGAACTAAACGCTGCGCGAGCGTTGAGCGAGCGTTCAGCGAGGAGCGATTGGGGACAACGTCGGCGGCGAACATCGCCCGAGGGTTCTAGCCTCTGCCGCGCTTGCTCTGCGCGAGCTTCGCGGCGATCTGCGCTACACGCGCCGAATACTGCGCAAGTCCGCCAGCTCGTCAACGGCGGCCGAGACGCCGCGTGCTGTTGGCCAATTGCACCGCTCACGGTGACCCGCGCCCTTCGGCGATGCCAAGCACCGAGCGCACGGAAAGCCGACGCGGCACGCCCGCGAATGTCGCGAACCGCAACGGGACTCGCGACAAGCCGCTTGCTTGCTCAAAGCGCGGCACGCGCCGCACAGTGCGCAAGTCCGCCACCTCGCCAACGGCGACCGTGACGCCACGTGTTTCTCGCCAATCGCACCGCTCACGGTGACCCGCGCCCTTCGGCGATGCCAAGCACCGAGCGCACGGAAAGCCGCCCCGGCGCACGCGCGAATGTCGCGACCGCGCCGCCCTACCCGCGCATCTCGTCGATATAAGCGCGAATCACATCCGCGAACGACCGGTCGCCGGCCAGTCCCAACTGCTGGGCACGCGACGTGTCCCACGCGCCCGGCCAGCTTCCGACGATCTTCTCGATGCGCTCGTCGCGCTGCCAGTCGATGCGCGACACAGCTCCGTCGCCGGCCACTTCGCGCAGTGCGGCAACCATCTCGTTCACGCTCACCGACAACCCCGGCAGATTCACGATAGGCCGCGTGCCCAGCGCGGCGCGCTCGATCTCGCAACCCGCGATCAGCGCGTCCACCGCGCTCTTCGGCGATAGCAGCCACAGTCGCGTCTCACCATCGACGGGACACACCGCGCGTTCGCCGTTCAGCGGCTCGCGAATGATGCCGCTCGCGAACGACGACGCCGCCGCGTTCGGCTTGCCCGGCCGCACGCTGATGGTCGGTAGCCGCAGCACGCGGCCATCGACGAAACCGCGCCGGGAATAGTCGCAAAGCAACAGTTCCGCGACGGCCTTCTGCGTTCCATACGACGATTGCGGATTGAGCGCCGTGTCGTCCTGCACGATCTCCGGCAGCGCGCCGCCATACACAGCCACCGAACTCGTGAACACGACGCGCGGCGCGTGCCCCGACGCACGGCAGACTTCGAGCAGCGTGCGCGACGCGTCGAGATTGATGCGCATGCCGAGATCGAACTCCGCTTCGGCCTGACCCGAGACGATGGCCGCGAGATGAAAGATCGGGCCCGTCTCGCCGTCGATAAGGCGCTCCAGCACGGCGCGCTCGGCGATATCGCCGGTTTCGGCGCGCACGCGCGTATCGGAAAGGAGACGCTCATCGGCGGGACGCGCCACGTCGAGCAGCACGAGTTCCGTGACCGGCTGGCCGTCGAGCGTGCCTCGTTCCAGCAGGCGCTTCGCGAGCCGCTGGCCGAGAAAGCCCGCGCCGCCCGTGATCAGGATTTTCATGTCGTCGCTCCGGAACGCGTTACAGATAAGGCTTGAGCCAGCCGAGACCTTCTGACGTGCCCGCTTTCGGCCGGTATTCGCAGCCGATCCATCCGTCGTAGCCGAGCGAATCGATCAGTTCGAACAGATACGGGTAGTTCAGCTCGCCGATATCCGGCTCGTTGCGGTCCGGCACGCCCGCAATCTGAATGTGTCCGATGCCCGCGTTCGGCCGCTTCATATCGCGCTTGAGCTTCACGGCGATATCGCCCTCGACGATCTGGCAGTGATAGATGTCAAACTGCACTTGCAGATTCGGCGCGCCGATTTCATCGCAGATGGCTTGCGCCTCGTCCTGGCGATTCAGAAAGAAGCCGGGAATATCGCGCGTGTTGATCGGCTCGATCACGATGCCGATGCCCGCCGTCTGCGCCGCCTTCGCCGCGTATTCGAGATTGCGCAGATAGACGGCGCCGTGTTCGTCGCGCGGCTGGTCCGGCGCGATCAGACCGGCCATGACATGCAGCTTTTTGTTGCCGAGTGCCGCCGTGTATTCGAGCGCCTTGTCGACGCTTTGCCGGAACTCGTCCTCGCGCCCCGGCAGCGACGCGATGCCGCGTTCGCCCGCCGCCCAGTCGCCGGGCGGCGCATTGAAAAGCGCCTGCGTGAGGCCGTTGTCCGTCAGGCGCGTCTTGATGTCGGCGGCGGGAAAGTCGTACGGGAACAGGAATTCGACCGCCTTGAAGCCGTCTTTCGCGGCGGCGGCGAAGCGGTCGAGGAACGCGTGTTCGGTGTACATCATCGTCAGATTCGCGGCGAAGCGAGGCATCGCTTGTTCTCCTTCAGTGTCTTTATGGCGGCGCGGCTTATCGGTCAGGCTTCACTCCGACGCCTTCGGAAGCTCGATGCCGGGAAAGATCTTGATGACCGAGGAATCGTCCTCGCCGCCGTACCCGGCTGTCGACGCCATCATGAACATCTGATGCGCGGCTGCGGACAACGGCAGCGGAAACTTCGTGCTGCGCGCGGTATCGAGCACGAGGCCGAGATCCTTCACGAAGATATCGACGGCGGAAAGCGGCGTGGTGTCGCCCGCGAGGATATGCGGCACGCGGTTCTCGAACATCCAGGAATTGCCCGCGCTGTGCGTGATGACGTCGTACAGCGCCTCCGGATCGACGCCTTCGCGCAAGCCGAGCGCCATCGCTTCGGCGGCCGCCGCGATATGCACGCCCGCGAGCAATTGATTGATGATCTTGACCTTCGATCCCGCGCCGTGCGCGTCGCCGAGCCGATACACCTTGCCCGCCATCGCGTCGAGCACGTCTTCGCACGCGGCGTAGGCGGCGGCGGGGCCGGAGGTCATCATCGTCATTTCGCCGGATGCGGCCTTCGCCGCGCCGCCGGACACGGGCGAGTCGAGCATCAGCACGCCTTTTTGCGCGATGCGCTCGCCCAATTGCGCGGCGAACGCGGGCGCGACCGTCGCGCAAGCCAGCACGACGCTGCCGGGCTTCATCACGTCGACGGCCCCGGACTCGCCGAACAACACGGCTTCCGTTTGCGCCGCGTTGACGACGAGCGTCACGACGACGTCGCACTTCCGGCCCAACTCGGCCGGCGACGCGCACGCGATGCCGCCCTCCGCCGCGAAGGCGTCGAGCACGTGGCGGCGCACGTCGCACGCATGGACGGCGAAGCCCGCGCGCAAGAGCGAGCGCGCGACGCCCATTCCCATTGCGCCCAGCCCGATGACCCCGACGTTTCTCGACATGGCGTTCCTCTGTGTGATGTATTAGCGAATGCCCGCTTCCGCGAGACGGCGCGCGGCGTTCATGAGATGCGTCTGCGCGGCGTTACGCGCGGCCACGGCGTCGCCTGCGCGAATGGCGTCGGCAATGGCGGCGTGCTCTTCGCGCACCTGCCGCGAGAAGTCCTCGCGCAGGGCCTCGTTGCGGCGCGTGACGACCGTGCCGGCTTCCAGATACTGGTTCAGAAAAGCGAGCGTCTTCAGAAAATACGGATTGCCCGTCGCATTCGCGATCTCGCGATGAAACGCCACGTCTTCGGCCACGCCGTCGCGACCTTCGCGCACGGCTTCGTCGATACGGCCGAGCGCCGCGTCGATAGCCTGCAAATGCGCGTCCGTGCGATGCATCGCCGCTTCGGATGCCACTTCCGCTTCGATCGCCCGCCGCAGCGCGAGAATCTGCACGACCGCGCCCGGCTCGACCGCCTGCGCGTAGTCGATGCGCAGCGGCCGAATGCCCGCGCGCTCGACGATGAACACGCCGCTGCCTTGCCGTGGCTCGACCATGCCTTCGTTCTTCAGACGCGAAACGGCTTCGCGGATCACCGTGCGGCTCACGCCGAACTCCTGCGCGAGCACGGCTTCGCTCGGCAGCTTGCCGCTCGCGGCGAAACTGCCATTCTCGATCAGCTGCTGCAATTGCTGCGCGACCGTGTCCGACAACGCGCGAGGCGGAATCTTTTCAAACCGGGGCGGCGGGGACGGCTGTAAAGTCATCGGGTCATCCTACAAGTCAGGCGTGACGCTGTCTTGCTGGCGATAACCCTGAGCGCATCAAGAAATGCGCGAGCGATTATTCGGCGAGCGGCTCGTCGATGAGCGCGAGCGCGTCGCGAATCTCGCCGACGTCGCCCGGGCGCACCAGGCGCGCGACTTCCTTGCCTTCGAGCATGAAGATGAGCGTCGGCCACAGCTTCACGCGGAAAGATCGTCCGAGCGGCCGGCCGCTGCCATCCTCGATCTTGATGTGATGCACGCCGCGATGCGCCTGAAACGCCTGCGCGATCAGCGGCTGCGCGGCGCGGCAGAAGCCGCACCAGTCCGTGCCGAATTCGACGACGGTGGGCGCCGTCATCGCGTCGATTTCGCTGCGTTCGGGCGCGGTCTTCGCGTATTCGGTGGTCATGGTCATGGCGCGTGTCCTCGTGTTCGCATCGGATCGAAAGCCAGCAGGAAGCCTGCCAGCTTGCCGCTCAGCCGGTTAGTGACCGAAGCGCGACAGCTTGCCGTTCTTCGGTCGCGGCCCCGAGCACAGTCAGCTAGACATTCGTCGGTTACTGTCCCGAGCCGGACATCGGCGCGCCGTTAGCCGGTATTGCTCGTTTGCTGCCGAAGAACCGACAGTCCCGATTATTTGCCGTTGCCCGGTCACTGCCCGAAGCCCGACAGCCCGATCAGCGCGCCGCCCGCCAGAAGCCACAACGGATGCAGCTTCGTCTTGTACGCGAGCACGGCGACCGCCGCCGTGATACCCACGAGCACCGCAGCGCGGTCCGACGCCTCGGCGATCAAAAGCGCACTCGCCGCGACGAGCCCGACCGTGATCGGCACGAGCCCGAGCTGCACATAGCGCCGCCACGGGCGGTCCTTGAACCGCTCCCATGCGTGCAGCGCGAAAATCGTCACGAGCGACGACGGCCCGAACTTCGCGATGGACGTCACCAGCACGCCCGGCCATCCGGCGACGTGCCAGCCGATCAGCGTAACGACCATCATGTTCGGCCCCGGCGCGGCCTGCGCGAGCGCGAAAAGCGCGGAGAAATCCGCCTTCGTCATCCAGTGATGCACCTGCACGACCTGCCGCTGCATCTCCGGCAGGATGGTGTTGCCGCCGCCGAACGCGAGCAAGGACAACTGGCTGAAGATGGCGGCGAGCGAAAAGAGATCGTCTTTCATCGGCGCACCTTCCAGGCGATCAGCACGGAAATAGGCGTGAGCACGAGCATCGACGGAAGAAGCGGCGTGCGCAGCAATGCGATGCCCGCGAACATCACGAGCGCGACGGCGGCCGCCTCCGGTTTCTTGCGCAGCGGCCAGAGCAGCTTCACGGCCATCGCGATCAGAAGTCCTGCCGCAGCCGCCGCGAGCCCCGCGAACAGATGCGCGACGCGCGGGTCCTGATGCGTGCGCTGATAGATCACGCCAAGGCCGATGACGATGAGCGACGGCCCGACGAGCAGCCCGAGCAGACCGGCGAGCGCGCCCGGCACGCCGCGAAAGCGCATGCCAACGGCCACCGACAGATTGATCACGTTGCCGCCCGGCAGGAACTGGCAGAGGCCGAGCAGATCGGTGAAGGCATCGGCATCGAGCCATTGGCGGCGCTCGACGATTTCACGTCGCGCGAGCGGCAGCGCGCCGCCGAACGCCGTCAGGCCAAGCGTCAAGAAGCCTAAGAAGATTTCGGGAATCGTGGGGCGGGCGGAATCCGGTGGCATGGCGCGGTCAAGATCAAAAGCCGAGAGCGTACAGCGTCGGGCCGCGCGACAAAAGCGGCCCGCGTGCGTTCATGCATGGAGCGAGCGCGCCCGCCTCGCCTCATACGCTTTCAGATGCGCATAGGCAGTTGCGAGCACGGAGGACGGCGCATCGACCGCCGTTTTTCGTCGCGCGAGCAAATCGCCGACGATATGGTCCGCTTCGATGGGCGCGTTGTTCTCGATATCGCGCAGCATGGAGGCGGTCATCTGCGAACCGCGCTCGGAGAAGAAGGCACGCGCACGCGCGACCACGGCATCGCCGGGTGCATAGCCGTTGTCGGCGGCGATGCCGCAACATTCGTCGAAGAGACGGCGCAACAGGTCTTCGCCGCCCGGCGCGGTCACGATGTCGCCGATCGGCGCGCGCATCAGACACGTGCCGCTCGCGAGCGTCGCGAGGAAGACCCACTTGTCCCACATCGACTGGAGGACGTTCTCGCTCACGTTCAGTTCGTAGCGCGCGCCGCCGAGTTGCTGCGCGAAGGCGTCGATGCGCGCCGTCCGGCCGCCCGCGCGCTCGCCGATCGTCATCGACTGCATGTTGTTCAGATGCACGATGGTGCCTTCGGCATCGAGCGTCGCGCCGATCACGCATTGGCCGCCGAGCACGTTCGCCGCGCCGAAACGCGCGTCGAGCGCATCGAGATGAGCCATGCCGTTCAGAAGCGGCAGGATCGCCGTGTCGGGACCGACGGCAGGCGCGAACGAATCGATGGCGCCTTGCAGATCGTAGGCTTTGCAGCTCAGGATAATGAGATCGAAAGGCTTGTCGATCTCTTGCGCAACGACAATGGGCGGATTCGCGAAACTCAGATCGCCGTCAGGACTTCGCACGTTCAGTCCGTTCTCGCGCAGCCGCTCGGCGCGGCGTTCGCGCACGAGAAAGGTCACGCCCCTGCCCGCTTCCAGCAGCCGCGCGCCGAAATAGCCGCCAATCGCCCCCGCGCCCACGACCAGAATCCGCATGTCTCGCTCCTTATCGCGATAGTTGTTCAATGCTTCCGCTATGCCTGCCAGACGCCGTAGCCCGCCTCACGCAAACCGATGGCCAGTTCCACTTCCATGTCGCGCGCGCCGTCGTAGGGCATCGGGTTGTACATCTCGTAGAGATGCGGCAAGAGCCGCAGCCCGAATTCCCGCACATAGCGGTTCGACTGAATGCCCGCCTTGTGCTTGTCGAAACGCACGTCCGGGTCCACGCCCGTCATCCCGACATACACGAACGGCTTGCCCAGCACGTAGTCGGGATTCGCACGACGAAAGCGCGCCTCGTTCCAGACGGCGTCCGAGAGTTCGACGACATAAACCGAATAGTGATGCGCGCGCGTGCGCCGGGAAAGCGCCATGGTTCGTTGATTGCGTTGCCGAGATGTCGCGCCGATGGCGGGCGTCCATTCTATGCCGGCACATCGCGCCGCGCTCGACCGCGCACGCTGCCGGATAGCGCCCAAAGTGGTAAATTCGGGCGGTCTGCGCTCGCGCACCGGCCGGGCGGCGGCGCAATCCTTCGCCGGTCGGACATGAGGACGACCCCTTTCGCGCGAGAGCCGCATTCAATCGACACGTTTTTTCCCGGAGCGCCCGCGCCACGAGCCGCGATCGCTTCGGTCATCCGGAGATCAAGCATGAGCAAACAAGCTATCGGCGTAGTGGGTCTCGCCGTCATGGGCAGCAATCTGGCCTTGAACATCGAGAGCCGCGGGCACGCTGTGTCGGTCTACAACCGCAGCCGCGCCAGAACCGACGAACTGATTGCCGAACACCCCGACAAAAAGCTCGTGCCCACGTACACCCTCGAAGAGTTCGTGCAGTCGCTCGAAACGCCGCGCCGCATTCTGATGATGGTGAAAGCCGGCGCCGGCACCGACGACACCATCGCGGCGCTGCGTCCGCTGCTGGAAAAAGGCGACATTCTCATCGACGGCGGCAACACGCATTTCACCGACACCATCCGCCGCAACCAGGACCTCGCGAAGTCGGGCCTGCATTTCATCGGCACGGGCGTGTCGGGCGGCGAGGAAGGCGCGCTGAAAGGGCCGTCGATCATGCCGGGCGGACAGAAGGAAGCCTACGAACTCGTCGCGCCGATCCTCACTGAAATCGCCGCGAAGGCGCCGGACGGCGAGCCGTGCGTCGCGTACATGGGACCGGACGGCGCGGGCCACTTCGTGAAGATGGTTCACAACGGCATCGAGTACGGCGACATGCAGCTGATCGCCGAAAGCTACGATGTGCTCAAGCGCGTCGCGGGGCTGTCGAACGAAGAACTCGGAAAGGTCTATGTCGAATGGAATCAGGGCGAGCTGGATAGCTATCTGATCGAGATCACGTCGAAGATTTTCTCCAAGAAAGACGAGGAAACCGGCAAGGATCTCGTCGATGTCATATTGGACCGCGCCGCGCAGAAGGGCACCGGCAAGTGGACTAGCCAGAATGCGCTGGATCTGGGCGCGCCGCTGCCGCTGATCACCGAAGCCGTGTTCGCGCGCGTGCTGTCGTCGCTGAAGGATCAGCGCGTGGCGGCTAGCAAGGTGCTGTCGGGGCCGACGCCCAAGTTCGACGGCGATCGCGCGGCGTTCATCGAATCGGTGAGGCGTGCGCTGTATCTGTCGAAGATCGTTTCTTATGCGCAGGGCTTCGCGCAATTGCGCGCGGCATCCGAGGAATACGACTGGAATCTGCAGTACGGCGAGATCGCGAAGATTTTCCGGGCGGGCTGCATTATCCGCGCGCGCTTCCTGCAGAAGATCACCGACGCTTATGCGACGGATAAAGACCTCGCGAATCTGCTGCTCGATCCGTATTTCAGCGATATCGCCGCGAAGTATCAGGATGCATTGCGCGATGTGGTCGTCGCGGCGGTGAAGGCGGGTATTCCGGTGCCGGCTTTCTCGTCGGCGATTGCTTATTTCGATGCGTATCGGTCGGAGCGGCTGCCGGCGAATCTCGTGCAGGCGCAGCGTGATTTCTTCGGCGCGCATACGTTCGAACGGACGGACAAGGCGGGGAGTTTTCACGCGAATTGGGCGTGATCGCTCGTTGATGATTTAGTGGACGGGGCGGCTCCCGCGGCCCCGTTTTCTACTCCACCCCCACCCATCCCCCATCCCCCGCACTACTCCGCAACACCGCCTCAACAAACCGCAACCCCGCGACCCCATCCTCCACCGTCGTAAGCCACTCGTCGCCCTGCGTCGCCCCTCGCGCAATACACCCCGCCGCATCCGCATAAACCTGCGCGAACGCTTCGATATACCCTTCCGGATGCCCCGCCGGCACGCGCGTCGCATGCAGCGCCTCGGCGCTCTGCACACGCCCGCGTGTGATCCGCTGTGACGCCCCGCCAACCGGCGTGAACCACAGCTCGTTCGGCGCCTGCTGATCGAACATCAAACCCGCCTTCGTGCCATACACGCGCAGCCGCAGCCCGTTTTCCTCGCCCGCCGCGACCTGACTCGCCCACAGCATGCCGCGCGCGCCGTTGGCGTAGCGCAGCATCGCCTGAACATGATCGTCGACGCGCCTTCCCGGCACGAACGTCGTCACTTCCGCCGATAACTCCGAAGGCCTCATGCGCGTCACATACTCAGCCAGCTGATACGCATGCGTGCCGATATCGCCGAGACAGCCCGTCGGGCCCGCGAGCGCCGGATCGGTGCGCCACGCGGCCTGCCGGTTCGCCTGCGTCTCGACGGGCATCGAGAGCCAGTCCTGCGCATACTCCACCTGCACGACGCGGATATCGCCGAGCGCGCCGTCCCGCACCAGCGCGCGCGCATGGCGCACGAGCGGATAGCCGGTGTACGTGTACGTCACCGCGAACACGCGATTCTTCTCCCGCGCGAGCTTCGCCAACGCCTCGCCTTCATCGAGCGATACCGCAAGCGGCTTGTCGCAGATCACGTGGATGCCGGCCTCAAGAAACGCCGTCGCAATCGGCGCATGAAGATGGTTCGGCGTGACGATCGCGACCGCTTCGATGCCATCCGCGCGACTCGCTTCGACGCGCGCCATCTCGCGATAGTCGTCGTAGCTGCGGGGCAAGCCGATGGCCGCAGCGCTCGCCGCCGCGCGCTGCGGATCGGACGACAACGCGCCCGCCAGCAGTTCGTACCGGTCATCAAGCCGCGCCGCCATGCGATGCACCGCGCCAATGAACGCGCCCTCGCCGCCGCCGACCATGCCGAGCCGCACGCGTCTCATGGCTTATCTCCGATGCCAAGCACTTCGCGCATTTGTTCGCGGCTTGCGCCGCTGCCAGCGAAGTCGTCGAACGCATGCTCGGCCACGCGGATAATGTGATCGCGAATGAACACCGCGCCTTCCCGCGCGCCGTCTTCGGGATGCTTCAGCGCGCATTCCCATTCCAGCACGGCCCAGCCTGGAAAGTCATATTGCGCCATTTTCGAGAAGATCGCCTTGAAGTCGATCTGGCCATCGCCGAGCGAACGGAAACGCCCCGCGCGCTCGACCCATCCCGAATAGCCGCCGTACACGCCTTGCCGCCCGTTTGGCCGGAACTCCGCGTCCTTCACGTGAAACGCCTTGATGCGCGCGTGATAGATGTCGATGAACGCGAGATAGTCCAGTTGCTGCAAGACGAAGTGACTCGGATCGTAGAGGATGTTCGCACGCGGATGATCGTCCACGGCCGCGAGAAAACGCTCGAACGTCACGCCGTCGTGCAGGTCTTCGCCCGGATGCAGCTCGTAACACACGTCGATGCCCGCGCGGTCGAACTCATCGAGAATAGGACGCCAACGCGTGGCGAGTTCATCGAACGCGGCTTCGACGAGTCCCGCCGGGCGCTGCGGCCACGGATACACGTACGGCCACGCGAGCGCGCCCGAGAACGTGACGTGCGCATTCAAGCCGAGCCGCTTCGATGCCGCCGCCGCGTGCTTCAACTGCGATATCGCCCACTCAGTGCGCGCTTGCGGGTTGCCGCGCACGTGCGGCGCGGCGAAGCCGTCGAAGAGCGTGTCGTAGGCCGGATGCACGGCGACCAGTTGCCCTTGCAGATGCGTCGACAATTCGGTGATCGCCACGCCCGCATCTTCGACCGTGCGCCGGATGTCGTCGCAATAGGCATCGCTCGAAGCGGCTTTTTCGAGATCGATCAGACGCGAGTCAGCGGGCACCTGAATGCCCTTGTAGCCGAGCCCCGCCGCCCACGACGCAAGACTGGCAAGCGTATCGAACGGCGCTTCTGCGCCCATGAACTGCGCGAGAAAAATCGCCGGGCCGTTGATGGTCTTCATCTTTCGCCTCGCTATGAACGCCGGTCAGCGCCGTCAGCGCAAGACCGGCTCCGCACCCGAAACGCTCAGAACGGCGAGTTCGGGAAATAGAACTGCTTTGCGTTGTCCTTCGTGATGAGCACGGAAGGGATGATGGTCGTCGGCGGCAGCTTGTCGCCCTTCAGGCGCGCCTCGGCCGTGAGCTTGATCGCGTCGTAGATGAACTTCGGCGAGTACGAGACGTCCGCCTTCACGCGCTGGTCGCCGTCCATGATGCGCTTGACCGCTTCCTTCGATCCCGCGCCGCCGAACACTTCCTTGACATCCGTGCGATGCGCCTGGTCAATCGCCTTCAGCACGCCGATCATCATGTCGTCGTCGGCGGCCCAGACCGCGTCGATATGCTTGAAGCGCGTGAGATAGTCCTGCATCACCTTGAAGGCGTCGTCGCGGTTCCAGTTCGCGTACTTCGCGTCGAGAATCTTGATGTCCGGATGCTGCTTCATCACGCCTTCGAAAGCCGTCCAGCGTTCGTTGTCGAGCGTCGTGGGAATGCCGCGCAGCGCGACGATATCGCCCTTGCCGTTCAGCGTCTTCGCCAGATATTCGGCGGGCAGCTTGCCGAACGCGGTGTTGTCTCCGGCCACATACGCGTCTTGCGCGCTGGTGTCGGTCAGGCCGCGGTCGACGACGGTCACATACACGCCCTTCTTCTTCACCTGCGCGACCGGCTGCGTGAGCGACGCCGATTCGAACGGGAAGATCACGAGCGCGTTGATCTTGTTGACCGTCACGAGATCCTGTAACTGATTGGCCTGCTCCGGCGCGCCGGACGCCGTTTTCACGATGACCTTCAGATCGGGATGCGCCTTCTCCAGCTCCTTCTTGGCCTCGTTCGCCCACCAGACGATGCCGCCCGTGAAACCGTGCGTGGCCGTCGGAATGGCGACGCCGAGCACGACCTTGTCGGCGGCGAAGGCGGACGATGCGGCGGCGAACGCGCTCGCCGCGAGCGTCAGCGCGCCGAGCGCGCGAAACAGCTTTTTCATGACGAAGTCTCCTGTTATTCGAAGTAGAAAATCACCGACGGCCACGCTGCAAGAAGGCTACGAAAATGATCACGGCGCCCTGCACCGCCGCGTTCAGATACACGCTGATGATGCTCGTGAGATTCAGGATGTTGTTGATGACCGAAAGCAGGATCGCGCCGATGACCGTGCCGATCACGCGCCCCTCGCCGCCCTTGAGCGCGGTGCCGCCGACCACCACGGCGGCGATCGCTTCCAGTTCCCATAACAGGCCGGTCGTCGGCGTAGCTGACCCTAAGCGCGGCACATACAGCACGGTCGCCACGGCCACGCACAGTCCGAGCAGCACATAGGTCGCGATCTTCACGTTGTCCACGCGAATGGCCGCGTAACGCGCGACCTGTTCGTTCGAGCCGATGGCCTGCACGTGCCGCCCGAACACGGTGCGGTTCAAGACGAGCGCGCCGCCCGCCGCGACGATCGCGAAGATCCAGATGGGCACCGGCACGCCGAAGAGGTTCGCGTAATACACGGGGCCGTAGAGATCGACGAGCGAATTGTCGAGCGTGAGCGCGCCGCCGTCCGCGAGCCACGTCAGAAGCGCGCGGAACACGCCGAGCGTGCCGAGCGTCACGATGAACGGCTCGATGCGCCCTTTGGTCACGAGCAGTCCGTGCGCGAAGCCGAAGAGCGCGCCGAGCACGAGCGCCAGCACGATGCCGAGCGCCACGATCAGAAGCGGCGGCAGCGCATGGCCGCGCACGCCCTGAAGCAAGCCGTTCATCATGAAGATCATGCTGCCCGCGATGAGCGCGGCCATCGACCCGACGGACAAGTCGATGCCGCCCGAGATGATGACGAAGGTCATGCCGACCGCAATGATGCCGATGAACGACGTGCGCGTGAGCACGTTCATCGCGTTGTCGAAGGTGGCGAAGTCGCCGTTCAGAAGCGTCCCGCCGATGCACAGCGCGACCAGCCCGATCAGCGGCCCGACGCCGAGCAGAAACCGCGCGACGGCGGTGAGACGGCTTTCTTGCGCGGTATCTTCAGTGTGTGCCGGTCGCATGCGCGATCAACCTCTCTTCGGTCAGAAGGTCCATGCCGAGCGTCGCGACCAGTTCGCCCGCGCGCATCACGGCGACGCGATGGCACAGTCCGATCAGTTCGATCAGCTCGGAAGAAATGACGATCACCGCGCGGCCTTCGGCGGCGAGGCGATGAATCAGGAAATAGATGTCGCGTTTCGCGCCGACATCGACGCCGCGCGTGGGTTCGTCGAGCACGACCACGCGCGGATCCGGATGCAGGTATTTCGCGAGCGCGAGCTTCTGCTGATTGCCGCCCGACAGCATGCGGGCGCGGCTGCGCGTATTGCCGGTGCGAATGCCGAAGTCCTTCACCGCGAGCGTCAGCGCGTCGCGCTCGGCGCGCGAGTCGATGAGCGGGTGCGCGTAGCGTTCCAGCGTCATCATCGTAAGGTTGTCTTTCAGCGCCATGTCCACGTGCAGGCCGCGTCCCTTGCGGTCTTCGCTCAAGTACGTGATGCCGTGGCGCATCGCGTCGCGCGGGTTCTTGAGCTTCACCGTCTCGCCTTCGATGGCGACGCGCCCCGCCGCCAGCGGCCGCAAGCCGACGAGCGCCTCGAACAGCTCCGTGCGTCCCGCGCCGACGAGCCCCGCGAAGCCGAACACTTCGCCCTGGCGAACGGAAAAGCTCACGCCTTCCGCCCATCCGGGCACGGACGCGCCGTCCACCTGAAACGCGAGCGGCGCCGTGTCGGCGAGCGCGGGTTTCGCGGGGAACATGTCGGAGACTTCGCGGCCCACCATCAGATTCGCCATTTCGCGGCGCGTGAGGTCGGCGGTCGGCGCGCGTGTGACGAAGCGGCCGTCGCGCATCACGATCACTTCGTCGGTCACGCGTTCGACTTCATCGAGCTTGTGCGAGATATAGACGATAGTCGTGCCCGCGTCTTTCAGCCGTGCCATCAGCGCGAAAAGGCGCTGCGTTTCCGAAGGCGTCAGCGTGGCGGTCGGCTCGTCCATGATGAGCAGGCGCGCGCGGCGCAGCATGGCCTTCGCGATCTCGACCAACTGCTTCTCCGCGACGATCAGCTCGCGCACCTTCGTGTCCGGATTCTTGTGCAGGCCGACTTCGCCGAGCGCGGCGCGCGCGTCCTCGCGCATGGCGGGTTCATCCAGAAAGAAGCCTTTGCGCAGTTCGTGGCCGAGAAACATGTTCTGCGTGATGCTCAAATGATCCGCGAGGTTCAGTTCCTGATGGATCAGCACGATGCCCGCGCGCTCGGCATCGCGCGAACTGGCGAAAGCGGCGGGCCTGCCGTCGATCAGCAGGTCGCCCGCGCTCGCGCGTTCGTAGCCCGCGAGAATTTTCATGAGCGTGGACTTGCCCGCGCCATTCTCACCGAGCAAGCCGTAGATCCGGCCGGGCGCGAGATCGAAGCTCACGCCGTGCAGCACGCGCACCGGCCCGAACTGTTTCTCGACTGCTTCAAAGCGCACGGCAAGGCTCATCGTCAGGCGCTCCTTCTTTGTATCAGGCGATGCGGCAGCAGCACGCCGGGCACGTCCGCGTGCGGATCGCGCAGGCGCTTGAGCAACAGATTCGCCGCCGTTTCGCCGAGCGTGCGCATCGGCTGCGCGACGGTCGTGAGCGGCGGCACGGCGTGCGCGGCCACGGCGATATCGTCGAAGCCGACGACGGCGACATCCTCCGGCACGCGCAATCCCACGCCGCGCAGGCCGTTCATCACGCCGATGGCGAGCGTATCCGACACGGCGAAGATGGCGGTAGGCCGGTCGCGCCCGAGCGACGCGAGCTGCGCGGCGGCCCGCTCGCCGGCATCGTAGTCGAGGCTGTCCAGTTCCACTTGCCATGCCGGATTCGCGGCGATACCCGCAGCCTGCAGCGCATCACGATAACCCGCGAGCCGCTGACGGCCATACAGATAGCCCTCTCCTGAATTGATCAGCGCGATGCGCTCGTGCCCCTTCTTCAGCAGATAACGCACGACATCGCCCGCGGCAAGATGATTGTCGATGCCCACGTAAGGCACGCGCGCGGCCGGATCGAACTCGCAGCACGCGACCCACGGCAGCATCGATGCCTGTTCCACCAGCGCCTTCTGCACGGCGGCGGGATCGAGGCAGATCGCCCCGTCCGCGCGGCGTCCCCGCAAAAGGTCGAAATAGCTGCGTTCGCGCAGCGGGTCCGCGCCGGTATCGCACAGCAGCATGAAGTAGCCGTTCTGCCGCGCGACTGTATCGATTCCGCGCACGATGGCCGCATAGAACGGATTGCCGAAGTCGGGCACCATGGTCAGCAGCAGGCGGCTTTCCGCCGTGCGCAGATTGCGCGCAAGCTCGTTCACGCGATAACCGCTCGCCGCCACCGCCTCGCGCACTTTCTCGCGCGTCGCTTCGCGCACGTTGCTGTGGCTGTTGAGCACGCGCGACACCGTCGCGACGGATACACCGGCGCGCCGGGCAACATCGGCAATGGACACTTCCTCGCGGGGACGCACGGTTTCAGACATGCTGAACGCCAGACGGCGGACGAGATGTAATGGATTACATTATTTGACACGGCCCAGCCGGAAGGCAACCTGAATCGGATAGGGATAAACGCCTAAGCCAGCGCTTTATCGCGCGTGTCGATCCCGTTGCTGCTTGCTCGTCGTGAACATTGAACGCGCACTCCTGCGCGGTCCATGACTTTGACGAGGAATACGCCCATGCGTTTCATGATGCTGATGATCCCGCGCGGCTACGAAAGCGCAGAGCCCGGCACGATGCCGAGCGCCGAAGCCGTCGCCGCGATGATGAAGTACAACGAAGACTTGCAGAAGGCGGGCGTGCTGCTCGCGCTCGACGGGCTGCATCCGCCGTCGATGGGCGCGCGCGTCACGTTCGAAGGCGGCAAGCCGCGTGTGACCGACGGCCCGTTCGCCGAAGCGAAGGAAGTGCTCGGCGGCTACTGGATGATTCAGGTGAAATCGCGCGAAGAGGCAATCGAATGGGCGAAACGGTGTCCGGCTTCGGAGAACGAGATCATCGAAGTGCGGCAGGTCCAGGAATTCGGCGACTTCCCGCCTGACGTGCAGGAAGCCGCCGCCGGCTTCGAAGAGATGCAGAAGGCGCCGAAGCCAGCCTAGCGGGGAATGCCGGTGATGTAGATCGGCTTCGCGGTGGACAGCGACTGCTTGACGGCGCGTCCGGTGTCATCCACGAGCACTTCTTCTTCGTCGCGTTCGACGGCGGCAAGCACTTGCTCGACGACGCTCGCGGGCGAGATTTTCGGCGCGGTGACGTCCGCGACCATGTCGGTGTCTATATAGCCGGGATGCACGCCGACCACGAGCGTGCCCTGCGCGCGCAACTCGTCGCGCAGGGCGTTGGTCACGGCCCATGCCGCCGACTTCGAGGCGCTATAGGCGCCCGCATCCGGCAACGCAACCCAGCTCAAGACCGACAACACGTTGATGACCGCGCCGCCGCCGTTCTTCTTCAGCGTCGGCGCGAACGCCTGCGTCACGGCGAGCGGGCCGATCACGTTGACGTCGAAGAGATCGCGCATGTCTTGCGTCGATGCCCCATCGAGCAACGCGCCGCGCGCCAGCGCGCCCGCGTTGTTCACGACGATCTGCACGTCCGCATACTTCGACGCAGCGTCGGCGATATCGGCGGGCTTCGTGACGTCGAGACGAATCGCTTCGACGCCTTCGATATCCACGCTGCCGGGATCGCGCGCCGCCGCGTAGACCTTGGCGGCGCCCGCCTGCAGCAGCGACTTCGCAAATTGCTTACCGAGCCCGCGATTCGCGCCGGTGACGAGTACGACCTTTCCCTTGACTTGCATGGCTGCTCCGCTTTCAGTGCATATGCACTAATGAAGTGTCGAAAAAGCACCCGCCGATGCGTGCCTCGCTTGCTGAATCATTCCATCGCGGTCATCTCGAACAGCATCTGACGCAGCGATTTCGCGCGCTTCTCGCCGAATTTCTGCTCGAACTCGGCTTGCGCGGTGTGCCATTTCTCGACGCCTTGAGCCAGCAGCGTCTTGCCCGCCGCCGTCAGCGTGAGGCCGACCGCACGCGAATTTGCCGACTGCTGCTCCGCCTGAACGAAGCCGTCGCGCTGAAGCGGCTTGAGTGCGCGCACGAGCGTCGTACGGTCCATGACCATGGCGTCCGCGAGTTCGACCATCTGCACGCCGGGCTTGCGCGCGATCGACGCCAACAGCGTGAATTGCGCCGATGTCAGGCCGACTTCGCCCATGTGCCGCTCATACAGTTGCGACACATAACGCGCTGCCTGCCGGATGGCGAAGCAGTTGCAGTCGAGAGGAGATGAGTGGGTCGTCATAGATCGAAGCATAGATGTGTATATGCACTTCCGTCAAGTTCGACGTTTGCATCGGCGTAATAGGCGCAGTACATGAAGCGGCGCAAATCGTCGTGCGTCGAAGGCGGGCGGATCGCGCGGTGCCGCGTCGCGTCTGCGCGAGCGGCTCGTTCGGGCTGTGCCGAAATCCGCAGTCGTCGCGCGACTAATCGACAAGACGCGGCCAATTTGGCTCCCTACATTGCGCTTGTCCGCCGCCGTGCGGGGCATGGGCGCGAGTTTCGTCCGAACGAGGGCAACTCCGTCTTGCCGGCGGGTAATTGGTCATGTTCCATGCAGTAGCCGCGTTCCCTGGATTGCCAAACCACAAAAGGAGAGGAAACCATGCGTGTCCGTACGAGCCTCAAACCCTTGGCATGGCTGGTGGCGTGCGCCAGCGCCGCAATCGCCGTCGTGCCCGTGACCGCCGCAGCAGAAGACGTCACCGTGAAGATCGGTTTCGCCGCGCCGCTCACCGGCGCAAACGCGGGTTACGGGAAGGACCTCCAGAACGGCGTGCAGCTTGCCCTCGACGAAGCGAACGCGAAGAAGATCAGCATCGGCGGCAAAACAGCCAAGTTCGAGATTCAGGCGGAAGACGATCAGGCGGACCCGCGCGTCGGCGTGCAGGCGGCGCAGAAGCTCGTCGATGACGGCGTGGCCGTGGTCGTCGGCCACTTTAATTCGGGCACGACACTTCCCGCTTCGCCCGTCTACAACAACGCCGGCATCCCGGTGATCGACCCGGCCGCGACGAACCCGACCATTACCACGCGCGGCCTCGAAAACGTGTTCACGGTCATTTCGAGCGACGCGCAGAACGCCGGCAACGCGGGCGCCTACGCCGTCACGACGACGAAAGCCAAACGCATCGCGATCATCGACGACCGCACGGCCTTCGGTCAGGGCGAAGCCGACGAGTTCGAGAAAGCGGTGAAGGCGAAAGGCGGCAACATCGTCGGACGCGAATTCAGCGACAACCAGACCGTCGATTTCAGCGCGCAACTCACGCGCATCAAGGCCCTGAACGCGGACCTGATTTTCTTCGGCGGACTTGACCGGCAAGCGGCGGCCGTGGTCAAGCGCATGAAGCAGCTTGGCGTCAACGCGCAGTTCGTGGGCGGCGGCGGCGTGATGGACGCCGATTTCCTGAAGCTCGCCGGCGACGCAGCCGAGGGCGCGCAAGCGTGGGAATACGGCAGCCCGCTCGACAAGCTGCCGCAAGGCAAGGCGTTCAGCGACAAGTTCCAGAAGCGCTTCGGCGTGGCGATTCTTTCCTACGCGCCTTTCGGCTACGACGCAGCGTGGGCCGCGATCAACGCGATGCAGAAGGCGAATTCAGCCGATCCGAAGGTGTATCGCCCCGTGCTGAAGAAGATTTCGTTCGAAGGCATCACGGGACCCATCGCCTTCGATGACAACGGCGCGCTGAAGAACGCGTCGTCGACGCTGTATCAGGTGAAGAACGGCCAGTGGGAAACGGTCGTCACCAAACACGGCATGTGACCTTACTGGAGACGCAGTTTGTCGCGCGTGGCCGCTGCTTCGCCTTGCAGCCACTGCGCGAACTGCTGCAACGCGGGCGACGGCGCGGGCCGTTCCGGATACACGAGGTAATACGCCGCGCCGCTCGGCACGCGCAGCGAAAACGGCGCGATCACGCGCCTCGCGCGCAGGTCTTCCTCGATCAGCGAGACATCGCCGATGGTCACGCCCAAGCCTTGCATCGCCGACGAAATGGCGAGGTCGAGCGTGTCGAAGTGCTGCGCCTTCGCGGACGGCAAGCCGCTGTAGCCATACGCGCCGAGCCACAGCAGCCAGTCGCGGCGATCGCGCGTCGGATGCAGCAGCGTCTGACCCGCGAGATCGCCTGGCGTGGGCTCCGTCGTGTCGCGCGGCTTCCAGAGTTCGGGCGCGCAGACGGGCGTGAGCACTTCATCGAAAAGATGATGCACCGTCAGTCCCTTGCCCGACGGCTTTGCGTTCGTCGCGCTGAAAACGATGGCCGCGTCGAACTGTTCGGCATTGAACTCGACGCCATGCGACACCGACGCCGTCACCTCCACGACCTGCTCCGGCCGTTCGTTCTGCAGCCGGATCACGCGCGGGAGCACCCAGCGCATCGCGCAGGTCGGACATTTGACCCGCAGCGCGCCGGACGCGCCGCCGCCCTTGGCGAGCGCCTCGTCGATTTGCGCGAACGCCTGTTGCAACGGCGCGATCAGCAGCGCGCCGTGATGCGTGAGCGCGAGCCCGCGCGCCTGCCGCACGAAAAGCGCGTAGCCGAGCTGCGCTTCCAGTCCCGCGATTTGTCGGCTGATTGCGCCCTGCGTCACGTTGAGCGCATTGGCGGCGCGCGTGAAATTGAGCTTCTGGGCGACCACGAGAAAGGTCTTCAGGACGTCGAGCGAGGGCAGCGGTTTCATCGGGTTATGGAATCTAGCCATGAGCGGCGCACATGGCTAGTATGACAAAGTTTCGATTGTCGGCCGATTATTGCCGGGGTTGAATCGACGCACTGTCTTTTGGAGCGAGCCGTCGTGCAAAGCGCCTGCATTCCCGAATCGAAGCTGCCGAAGGTCGGCACCACCATTTTCACCGTGATCGGCCAGCTTGCCGACGAACACCACGCGCTGAACCTGTCGCAAGGTGCGCCTAATTTCGCGTGCGATCCGAGGCTCGTCGAAAGCGTCACGCGAGCCATGCAGGCAGGACATAACCAGTATTCGCCGATGTCCGGCGTGCTCGCGCTGCGCGAAGCGATCGCCATGAAGACGCAAAAGGTCTACGGCGCGCAGTACGATCCCGGCACCGAAGTGACCGTGGTGGCGAGCGCGAGCGAAGGGCTGTATGCGACGATCAGCGCGCTCGTGCATCCCGGCGACGAGGTGATCTACTTCGAGCCGTCGTTCGACAGCTACGCGCCTATCGTGCAGCTTCAGGGCGCAACGCCGATTGCGATCAAGCTGTCGCCCGAAGACTTCAGCATCGACTGGGACGAAGTCGCCGCCGCCATCACGCCGAAGACGCGCATGATCCTCGTCAACACGCCGCACAATCCGACGGGCAGCGCGTTCACGTCCGCCGACATCGAGCGGCTCACGGCGCTCACGCGCGACACGAAGATCGTCGTGCTGTCGGACGAAGTGTACGAGCACGTCGTGTTCGACGGCGCGCCGCATCACGGCATGGCGCGTTATCCGGCGCTCGCCGAACGCAGCGTGATCGTGTCGTCGTTCGGGAAGTCCTATCACGTGACGGGCTGGCGCGTCGGCTATTGCCTGGCGCCCGCCGCCCTTACCGCCGAGATCCGCAAGATTCACCAGTTCATGACGTTTTCCGCCGACACGCCGATGCAGATGGCGTTCGCCGAGGCGCTCGCGGACGAATCGAGCTATCTGAATCTCGGGCCGTTCTATCAGCACAAGCGCGACGTGCTCGCCCGTGCGCTCGCCGGCTCGCGTTTCGAATTGCTGCCGAGCGCGGGAAGCTTCTTCATGCTGGCACGCTACAGCGCCATATCGGACGCGCCCGACAGCGACTTCGTGCTGCGGCTGATTCGCGAGGCGCGCGTCGCGACCATTCCGCTGTCCGCGTTCTACGCGGACGGCACCGACAATCGCCTGATTCGCCTGTCGTTCGCGAAGGACGACGATACGCTCATCGAAGGCGCGCGCCGCCTTTGCCAGATTTAGCCCTTTGATCTCCTGGAGACCACGATGAAGAAGAATCACCTCGCCGCCGCGCTTTTCGTCGCGTGCTCGTTCGCGAGCGGCGCGGCGCTTGCCGCCGACACGCTGCGCTTCGGCCTCGAAGCACAATATCCGCCGTTCGAATCGAAATCGGCGACGGGCGAGTTGCAAGGGCTCGATATCGACGTCGGCAACGCAGTCTGTGCCGCCGCGAAAATGGAGTGCAAGTGGGTTGAAACGTCGTTCGACGGCCTGATTCCTGCGCTGCAGGGCCGCAAGTTCGACGCGATCAATTCCGCGATGAACGCGACCGAGCAGCGCCGACAGGCAATCGACTTCACGACGGTCGTGTATCGCGTGCCGACGCAACTCATCGCGAAGACGGGCAGCGGGATCGAGCCGACGGCGGCGGCGCTGAAGGGAAAGAGCGTCGGCGTGCTGCAAGGCTCGATTCAGGAGACTTTCGCCAAGGCGCACTGGGAAAACGAAGGCGTCAAGGTCGTGCCGTATCAGGACCAGAATCAGGTCTATGCGGACCTGAAATCCGGCCGTCTCGACGCGACGCTCGTGCTTGCGCCCGCCGGACAGAGCGGCTTCCTGTCGAAGCCGGATGGCGAAGGATTCTCGTTCGCGGGCGCGCCGGTGCGCGACGACAAGATTCTCGGCAGCGGCATCGCGTATGGCGTCCGCAAGGGTGACGGTGCGCTGAAGGCGAAGCTCGATGCCGCCATCGCGAAGGTGAAAGCGGACGGCACCATCGACAAGTATGCGAAGAAGTATCTCGGCAATATCGACATTTCAGCGAAGTAAGCTGCGGACGGCGGCTCTGCAGCTTTTTTGAAGCGCAGGCACACTGGCGGATTCGTTGACATCCGGCCGCGACCTGAACGTCGCGGCGCTTCGCCGGGAGATGCATGAGCACGCCGCCGCAAACCAACGCCGCACCCCCTCCGCCGCCGCTCAAGGGCGGCCAGCTCGTGCTCGCCACCTTCGCGGTGGCGCTCGCGACCTTCATGAACGTGCTGGATTCGTCGATCGCCAACGTCGCGATTCCGACGATCTCCGGGAACCTCGGCGTGTCGGTCAACGAGGGCACGTGGGTCATCACCGTGTTCGCGGCGTCGAACGCGGTTTCGATCCCGCTGACCGGCTGGCTCACGCAACGGCTCGGGCAGATCCGGCTTTTCGTCGGCGCCATTCTGATGTTCGTGCTGTCCTCGTGGCTGTGCGGACTCGCGCCGAATCTGCCGGTGCTGCTGATTGCCCGCGTACTGCAAGGCGCGGTGGCCGGGCCGCTGATTCCGCTTTCGCAGGCCATTCTGCTCGGCTCATATCCGAAAGAGAAAGCGTCGATGGCGCTCTCGCTCTGGGCGATGACCGCGACGGTCGGCCCGATTGCCGGCCCGGCGCTCGGCGGCTGGATCACCGACAGCTATTCGTGGTCGTGGATCTTCTATATCAACATACCGGTCGGCATCTTCGCGGCGGGCGTGACGTGGGTCATCTACCGCACGCGTGAATCGCCGACACGCAAAGCGCCCATCGACGTGATCGGGCTCGCGCTGCTCGTCGCGTGGGTGGCGTCGCTGCAGATCATGCTCGACAAGGGACGCGACCTCGACTGGTTCTCGTCGCCGGTGATCGTGGTGCTGGCGATCGTCGCGGTTATCTCGTTCGCGTTCTTCGTCGTATGGGAACTGACGGAGGCGAATCCGGTAGTCGATTTGCGGCTCTTCACCGGGCGCAATTTCTTCGGCGGCACGGTGGCGATTTCGGTGGCGTATGGCGTGTTCTTCGGCAACCTCGTGCTTTTGCCGCAGTGGATGCAGCAATACCTCAACTACCGTTCCGTCGATGCCGGCCTCGTCACTGCGCCGCTCGGCGTGTTCGCCGTGATACTCGCGCCGATCATGGGCAAGATCCTGCCGCGCAGCGACGCCCGCGTGATCGCGACAATGGCGTTCATCGGCTTCGCGTTCGTGTTCTGGCTGCGCTCGAAGTACGTGATCGAGATCGACACGTTCCATCTCGTGCTGCCGACGCTGCTTCAGGGCATTCCAATGGCGATGTTCTTCGTGCCGCTGACAGCCATCGTGCTGTCGGGCCTGCCGCCTTCGAAGATTCCGGCGGCAGCTGGCCTATCGAACTTCGCGCGGGTGTTTTGCGGCGCGGTGGGGACGTCGCTCGCGGGGAATGCATGGGACGACCGCATCGCGCTGCATCACGAGCGGCTGACCGAGCAGGCGAATGCCTTCAACCCGACGTTTTGGCAGTCGCTCGGCGCGTCGCAATCGACGCTCGATATCAGCGAAGCGCAGGCGCGCGGCATGTTCAACTTCACCGTCAACTCGCAAGCCGCGATGATGGGCCTCAACGATATCTTCCTGATCTCGGCGGTGATCTTCATTCTGATCATTCCGCTGATATGGATCACGAAGGTGGCGAAGGGCGGCGGCGGTGGAGCGGCGGCGGGGGCGCATTGACGCGAGGTCGCGCGTGCGCTCACTCGGGATAGAACTCCGGATCGAGGACTTGCGTCATCGGCCAGGGGCAGGTTTCGGGAAAGGCGGCCACGCCGATCCCCGTCTCGTTCGCTGCCTGCTGGCGGGCATCGCCCCACATATCGCTGATCCAGTCTTGATCAGAAAGCATGGGTTTCATGCTCGGCGTCTTATTGAGACGCCGCTCGATCGCCATGCGCTGGATGCGCAGCGTGGTTCGCCAGCTCGCTCCGCGTCGCTCCGGCTGGACTTGCCACTTCAACAAATGCGCCAGCAACACCGACATCCTGCTCGCTAATTCCCGTTGCTCGCTCTTGCCCACGTCCTCGATTTCCTCTGCGATATGCTCGATATCGATGGCCGTGAGCTTTCCTGCACGCAACAGCGCGGCCTGTTCCCTGGCCCACGCGACGACGTCCTGCTCGTAAGGCGTTCCCATCGGCTGACTCCCGTTTTCTTCCGAATCTCCGGTTTCGCTCATCCTAATTCGCCCTCCGCTGTTCTTCGAGATCGTCCGTTCGGCTAACGCTGCTACTTCAGGCCCAAATCCACGCGGCTTCCAGCGCCTTTATCGTCGATGCCCTCGGCGGTCAGTTTCGGCGCAACCACGAAAATCCGGCTGCTGTCGATCTTGCCGTCGAAATACTCCTTCACCGCCTGCGCGCGCCGCTGAGCGAGATCGCGCAACGACGCCTCGTCGACGGGCGCGTTCTCTAGCAGCGCGGCCTTCATATCGGCGTCCGGCAAGCTCTTGGTCAGGCCGATCATATTGCGCGGCTTCTTGAAATCCGCGGACTTGTAGACCTTCGTCAGATACTTGTCGTAGTCGTCGCCGGACACCTTAACGTTCGCCCAGTCGACGTTCTCGCCGTTGCCCGACATGTCGCGCACCTTCGCGCGCTTGACCTGAGCGTCGAGCCACGCGCTGCGCAAGCCCGGCTCGTCCACCTTGGGATCGACGCGCCCCGTCACGTCCAGCCGGATCGACGGCTTGTCCGCGAGCGCCTTCGCGACCGTGTCGAGCTTCTTTTGCGCGGCATCGGTGAGCGTGGCCGATCCGGCGTCGAATTCGACGTAGTTCAGCTCTTCGCCGCTGCCGCCGAACGCGTGCGCCAGCAGCGAGAAAGGCGCGGTGACGGCCTTCTGCACGAGGTTGAGGATGGCCTGCCAAACGAGTCCGCCGACCGAAAACTCCGGATTCGACAGCGATCCGGAAATCGGAATGTTCACGTCGATTTCGCCGCGCGAATTCTTGAGCAGCGATACGGCGAGCCGCACCGGCAGCTTCGTCGCGCTCGGATTGTCCACGTGATCGCCGAACGTCAGCTGATCGATGAAAAGATGATTGTTCGCCGTCAGCTTGTCGTCGGCGAGCATGTAGTGCAGATCGACGTTCAGCTTGCCCTTCGTGATCGGGTAGCCCGCGTATTTCGCGGAATAAGGCGTGAGGTTGGTCAATTCGACGTCGTGCGCGCTTGCGGTCAGATCGAGCGCGGGTTTCGCGATCAGCGGATTCACCTGCCCCTTGATCGACACCGGCCCGTTTGCCGCCAGCTTCGCGGTGACATCCACGGGCGCGGGCGTCGTCGAATGCGTGCCGAACGCGCCAATGGTCCCGTTGATCGCGACGAGATTCGCCGTGTAGTTCGGCTTGATGAAGTTGTCGGTGTAGGTGACGCGGCCGTTCTGCAGCACGAGCTGCCCAAAGCGCATGTTCAGCG
Source organism: Caballeronia sp. LZ062 (assembly GCF_031450785.1). Taxonomy (NCBI): domain Bacteria; kingdom Pseudomonadati; phylum Pseudomonadota; class Betaproteobacteria; order Burkholderiales; family Burkholderiaceae; genus Caballeronia; species Caballeronia sp. LZ062. The sequence continues at coordinate 917,781 of NZ_JARTWB010000001.1, read as the reverse complement.
GCGGCCCCGATTTCGCTGTCTCGCCAGGCGCGCTCGCGGCAACAGGCGCGGACGCGGCCGGTTGAGTGACCGATTGCGCGGGCGCGTTGTCGCTCGCGACGACGTTCTTCAGATTCAGCTTGCCCTGCGCGTCCAGCAACACGCGCCCGTAGAAATTGGCGAACGTAACGCGCGCCGCCTCAACGTCGGTGCCGCGCTCACGGTAGCTCGCCTTCAGATCCGTGAGGCCGAGCAGCTTCCAGCCGGCGAAGCGGTCCGAGGTCGCCTTGTCGATCATGCGCACGTCCGTGAGCGACGCGTCGCCCTTGTAGGTCGCCGCGAGCGTCTTGCCGCTGCCCGACAGCGTCACGTCGCCGTTCGCGTTGAGCGATGCGCTCGCCACTTCCACGTTGAGCTTGTCGCCGAAGTACGGCTCGAAAGCGGAGGCATCGACCTGATCGCCCTTCACGTGCAGCGCGAGCTTGAGCGGACTGACGGTGACATTGCCGTTCACGCCGAGCGCGCCGCGACCGTTGAGCGCGAGCTTGCCGTCCACGGCGAGTGACTTCGTGAGGTCGTCGCTGAACTGCCTGACGTTGACCGACAGCGGCGCGACGGTCAGCTTCACGGGCCGCGCGGGCGTCTCGTCGATGAACGTAGCGGATGCGCCGTCCAGCCCGATCTGCCCGATCTGATAACGCCACGCCGGACCAGCCTGCTGCGCCTTCTGGACCTTGCGCGTCGCGGTCTGCTCCGGCGCGGCCTCGTGCGGGCCGGCGAGCGCGGCCAGATCGATGCTGCCGTCTTTCCGGCGCGTCGCCGCAAGCGCAAGGCCGCTCACCTGCACGCTATCGAGCGCGGCGGTGCGCGCGGCGACATCCACCTTGCCGATCTTCGCGACCGCCGAGCCGAGCTTGATCGGCGTCGCGCCCGCGGCGTTCGACGGCAGTAGCGTGAGTCCGGCGAGCGCGACATCGCCCGCGCCGACCTGCACGCCGGCATCCGGCTTCGACCAGTCGACCGACACCGGCAGATTCGCGCTCACCGTGCCCGCGACGACGCGCGCCGCGATCAGATTCGCGATGTACGGTTGCAGCGGCGGCAGCGCCAGCGCGTCGAGCGCGATCTTCGCGTCTGCCGTGTGCGCGGTAAGCGTGACGTTGCCCGAGGCGCCGAGCGTGCCGCCCTTGTCCGACGCGGTCTTGAGCGTGTAGCGCGCGGGCGTTTTCCCGAGCGTGGAGAAACCGTCGAGCGTGACGGCGAGGTCCGTCAACGCGGCTTCAACGTGCTGCTTCAACAGATCGTCGGCATACGCGAGGCGCCCGCCGTCGATGGCGAGGTGGCGGATCGCGAGATCCAGCGGCGGCGACTTGTTGTCGTCCGGCTTGCCGGTCTCAGGCTTCGAAGGCGACGCGAGCTTGGTCACGTTGAAGACGCCGGACGCATCGCGCGTGAGATGCGCGTCCGGCCCGGACAGCGTGATTTCGTCGAAGTGATAGACGCTGCGCAGCGGCTCCATATTCGCGATCTTCACGTGCAGCGCCCGCGCGGCGATGAGCGGCGCGTTCGCGCGGTCGGTCACGGCGGCGTCGGCGAGATCGGCGGTGCCGTCGATGCGAATGGTCGGCACGTCGCCCGAAATAGCGAAACGCACGTTGAGGTCGGTCGAAAGCCGCCCGCTTTTAACGGCCACCGGCAGCGAAGCGGGCGCATACGACGCCATGTGCGGCACGTCGAGGCCGTCGAGCGTCAGCGCAATCTCGGATTCGCGCGACTGCGCGAACGGCTTGGTGCGGCCTTTCAGCACGAGCGGCGAGCCGTCGATGCGCGCCTGCAAGAGCGGCGTCACGAAAATGTCCGTGGCGGACGGCAGTGTCGCGATGAACGGAACGCCGAGCGCGAACCGGTCGATGATGTGCTTCGTTTTCGTCAGCCGGTCATCGAAGTCGATGCGTCCGTTTTCGATCCGGATATTCGACACCGAGAACCGCGCGGGTTTGTCCGAAGGCGGCGACGCGGGCTTCGAGAATTTCGCGATCAAATCCGAGAAATTGAAATGCTCGGCGTCGTAACGGACGATGCTGACGCGCGGCGAGTCGATCTTCAGTTCATCGACGACGGGCGCGAGCCGGAAGAGCGACGCCCACGACGCCCGCACGACGAGCCGCGAGACATCGACGAAGCCCGGCGCGCTCGCCGCGTGGCCGGGCGCTTCGCCGATATGCACGTCGTCGGCTTCGAGATCGAGCGTATAGGGATTGAGCGCGATGCGCCGGATGCTGACCGGCCGGTCGAGCTGTCGGGCGAGCTGCTGTTCGGCGACGTGCCGGATGACCGGCGGCGCGACGAAGAAACTCAGCACGCCGATAACCAGCAGCGCGACGATGAATCCGATTGCGATGCGCCGCGTCCGGCGCGCGTGGACCACGCCGCGCAAAGTTTGCCCGGCCGTGGAAAACGTTGACTTCGTGGTGCTCGACATTCGATGCGCGGCGACGCGATGCGCGCATCGGCGCGGCGCGATCTCGCCGTCTCGGGAGGGGGATGCCCGAGTATACGACGACGCGCCGCACGAACGTTGTCAAAACTCTTGTGAACTCGCGCGTGACGGCGCTTAGTGCCGCTCAACGGGCGGCGGCGCCCACGAACCGTCGCTCGCCTGCGGCCTGGGCGCATAGAGGCGCATCGTCAGCTGGAACTCGCCTGCGGGCGCGGGCAGCCAGTTCGACGCACGCGCTTTGCCCGGCGAGTCCGACGACACAATGACGTCGATGGAACCGTCGCGATTCTTCTTGAGGCGATCGCGATCGGAAATCGAGAGGCGCGGCACTTTGGCGTCGGCGAGCGCGCCGTCTTTCGTATAGGCCGTGAGCGTCCAGAAACCGCGCACGGGCGGAAGCTGGTTCGGGGCGAAGTGCAGCACGTACGCATTCGCGCCGTTGAGCGCGTGGCCGTCGCTATCGGCCAAAGCCACCGGCTTCGCTTCGCCGTCTTTCGTGCTCGTCGCCGGTTGCCGGCGCGCGAGATAGGCGCGCAGCGTGTAGTCCGTCCCGTAATTGCCGACGCCATCGCCGAACCACGTCCAGCCGTTCTTCGTGATCGCGTTGGGCGGGACGGTCGAGAGCCGCTCGCGCGCCTCCGCGATGCCCGCGTCGAGCACCGGCGCGTCCGTCGTCTTGAACTGCACCGGCTCGCCGGGCTTCACACCGATCGCGGCGAGACGGCTCATCGCGGGCGTGTCGGCGGTGGCGGGCGGATTGTCGTCGAGCGACCGGGCAAGACGCGCGAAGAAGGCGCTCGCGTCGAGCGATTCGGCCTGCGCACCGGGCGATGCCGTCAACGGCGCGGCGGGCAGCGGCGGCACGGCCGGCTGCTGGCCGCTGCTGCCGCCGGGCCACGCGCCGGTAACGGCGGGCGTCGCATCGGCGACGGAACCTTTCGCGGGTGCGAGCGGCTCGATGTGCATCGCGGTTTGCAGCTTGCGCGCCTCGCGCACATCGCGCGTACCGTTCACACGCACGCGCACCGATAGCCACACGTAGCGCGTGCGGCATTCGACGCGCGTCGCGTCCGCAGGCAGCGTGCCGGTCCAGCCCGCCGGGACGAACGCGATCAGCTGCATCTTCGGATACGGCGTCGTGTCGGCGCTGGAATAAAGCGCGTTGGTCCACGCGTCGAAGGCCCGGGCATCCAGATAGCGCCCGCGCGGCGCGGCAGGCAGCGAGACGACGACGGGATCGGCGGAGACATCGAGCCATGCGGTCGAATCCAGCGTATCGACGCTTGCCCAGCCCGCCGCGCCGACAGGCGGCAGCGCGCTCGCGTGCCGGAACGTGTTGAGCGGCGCGCGGCCGGACTGCGCCGCATTGCCGCTCGCCCGCTCGCGAGCGATGTCCGAGGCGACGAGCGGAAAGCCGAACGTGTAGGCATCCGCCACCTGGTCCTTCACCCAGCCCGTGCTGGCTTTGGCTTCGGGCGGCTTGGTCGCCGCGCAACCGGCAAGAAGGCCGGCTCCGGCAAGGCTCGCGCTCAAACAAAAAGCGGCATTGAGCGGGAAGGTCCAGCGTCGTTGTAGGTTCATTCGAATGGGAGTCCGGTTCTTGTCTGGCATGGGTTGACGCATCTTCCGGCGCGCAAACCGATGCTGCCGCCTTCACGTGTGCGCCTTTGTTGCGGGCGCGGAAACTATCTCGAAATTCGGGTTTTAACGTATCCGCTGATGATAGGCAAGAAGCCGCTGCCAAAACCGCCATAAGGCGCTGAAGATTGAAGCAAACCGCATGCGCCGGCATCGCGTAACATCGGATTCTTGCCGTTCGTCATTCCACCGTCATAGAGCGAACCGATGTATCTGCCCGCCCACTTCGAAGAAAACCGCGCCGATGTTCTTCACGCGCTGATTGCCGCAAATCCGTTCGGCGCGCTAGTCACGCACGGCCCCAGCGGGCTGGACGCAAACCACATTCCCTTCGAGTTCGACCCGTCGGCAAGCGCGCACGGCATCCTGCGCGCGCACGTCGCGCGGGCTAATCCGGTCTGGAAAGAAGTCGCGGCGGGCGAAAACGTGCTCGTCATCTTTCAGGGCGACGCCGGGTATATCTCGCCGAATTTCTATCCCAGCAAGCAGGACACGCATCGTCAGGTGCCGACGTGGAATTACGTCGTCGTGCATGCGCACGGTCGCATCACCGTGCGCGACGACGAAGCCTACGTGCGCGGCGTCGTCGCCCGGCTCACGCGCAAGATGGAAGCGGCCGAGCCCGCGCCGTGGAAGATGGGCGACGCGCCGCGCGATTACATCGATCAGATGCTGGGCGCGATCGTCGGCATCGAGATCGAGGTGACGCGTCTTGTCGGCAAGGCGAAGCTCTCGCAGAACAAGGCCGATGCCGACCGCCTAGGCGCGGTCGAGGGCTTGCGCCAGCGCGGCGGCGACGCGGCGCACGCGCTCGCCGATGCCATGCGCGCCACCATGAACCCTCCGTCGCGCGGCTAAAAAGCTGCGCTTGACCTTCCAGTCATTGGAAGGTCGATACTGGACGTATTCGAACGGAAATTGCCTCCGTTCAGCCAGACCCGGAGCGTTTCATATGTCATCGGCTACAACCCAATCGGAGCGGACCGCCGAATTCTCGGTTGGCGGCATGACGTGCGCGTCCTGCGTGGCGCGCGTCGAAAAGATGCTCAAGCGCGTGCCGGGCGTCGATACCGTCGCCGTCAATCTCGCGACCGAGCGTGCGACGGTTCACGCAAGCGATGCCGTCACCGACGACCAGCTCGTCGCCGCGATCACGAAAGCGGGCTACGAAGCAACGCGCATCGTGCCCGAAGCGCCGCCCGCCGCCGCGCGCTCACAGGACCGCGAACTGGCGGCGGTCATCGGAAGCGCGGTGCTCTCGCTGCCGCTGCTCGCGCCCATGTTCGGCCTCGCGCTCTCGCCGTGGCTGCAACTGGCGCTGGCGAGCGTGGTGCAGTTCGGCTTCGGATGGCGCTTCTACGTAGGCGGCTATCGTGCCGTGCGCGCGCTCTCGGGCAACATGGACCTGCTCGTCGCGCTCGGGACGTCGGCGGCGTGGGGCGTCTCGGTCTATCAGATGGTCGCGCACGGCAGCGGCCACGCGCATTTGTACTTCGAGGCGTCGGCGGTGGTCATCACGCTGGTGCGCTTCGGCAAATGGCTGGAGTCCCGTGCGAAACGACAGACGACCGACGCGATCCGCGCGCTCAACGCGCTGCGCCCCGACAAGGCGCGCATCCGCGATGCCGCTGATCCGTCGCGTGAACGCGAAATCGCGCTGGCGGAAGTGCGGATCGGCGATATCGCCATCGTGCGGCCGGGCGAACGCGTGCCGGTGGACGGCATCGTGCGCGAGGGCCGCACGCATATCGACGAATCGCTGATTACCGGCGAAAGCCTGCCGGTCGCGAAGGAACCGGGCGCGCGCGCGACGGGCGGTTCGATCAACGGCGAAGGCGTGATCGCCATCGAAACGACCGCCGTCGGTGCGGAGACGACGCTCGCGCGCATCATACGGCTCGTGGAATCGGCGCAGGCGGAGAAGGCGCCGATTCAGCGGCTCGTGGATCGCGTGTCGGCGGTGTTCGTGCCCGCGATTCTCGGCATCGCGCTCGTCACGCTGGCCGGCTGGCTGCTGCACGGCGCGAGCGGCGAGACGGCGCTGCTCAATGCGGTCGCGGTGCTCGTGATCGCGTGCCCGTGCGCGCTCGGCCTCGCGACGCCGACCGCGATCATGGCCGGAACAGGCGTGGCGGCGCGCCAGGGCATCCTGATCAAGGACGCCGAGGCGCTGGAGCGCGCGCATGGCATCGAAATCGTGGCCTTCGACAAAACCGGCACGCTGACCGTCGGCCGGCCGAGTCTCGTCGCGTTCGACGCCGCGCCGGGGCAGGATCGCGACGAGGCGCTCGCGCTCGCGGCGGCGGTGCAGCGCATGAGCGAGCATCCGCTGGCCAATGCGGTGGTCGCCGCTGCGGGCGATGCCAACGCGACGCGGCGCTTCGAAGCGAGTGCGGTGCGCGCGGTCGCGGGACGCGGCGTGCAAGCGGATATCGCGATGGCGGAGCACGCGGGCGCGCCGCGACGCATCGCCATCGGCAGCGGGCGCTGGCTCGAAGAACTGCGCGCGACCGTGCCCGAACCGCTCGCCGAGCGCGCCCGTCAACTCGAAACGCAAGGCAACACGATCTCCTGGCTGATCGCGCCGGATAGCGGCACGGTGTTCGCGCTGCTCGCGTTCGGCGACACGGTTAAGCCGACCGCCCGCGCCGCCATCGACCGTCTTTCGCGCATGGGCGTGCAAAGCGCGCTCGTCACCGGCGACAACGCGGGCAGCGCGCACGCCGTCGCGCGGGCGCTCGGCATCGCGCCGGAACGGGTGGTCGCGAACACGCTGCCCGGCGACAAGGCGCAGGTCGTCGCGCAACTGAAGGCATCGGCGAATGGCATCGTGGCGATGGCCGGCGACGGCATCAACGACGCGCCCGCGCTCGCCGCCGCCGACATCGGCATTGCGATGGCGAGCGGCACGGATGTCGCCATCGAAGCCGCTGGCATCACGCTGATGCGCGGCGATCCGGCGCTCGTGGCCGATGCCATCGACATCTCGCGGCGCACGTATCGCAAGATCCGTCAGAACCTGTTCTGGGCGTTCGTCTATAACCTGATCGGCATTCCGCTCGCGGCGCTCGGAATGCTGGACCCGATGTTCGCGGGCGCGGCGATGGCGTTCTCGAGCGTGAGCGTCGTGACGAACGCACTGCTTTTGAGAACGTGGCGGGCTCAGGCCGGATCGGCGGGCGCGGACGCGGTTCGCGCCGGGCGCGACGGCAAGCCGATCACGCGCCCCGCATAGCGCGCGTCCTTCGCCGCGATCGCGGGATGGTCGGCGATGCGCGCGGCAATGTCGTCGTCGAAGGAAGCGGCTTTCGGCGCTCCGCTCGAATCGATGTGCAACAGCATCTGTTCGCAGGCGGATACGGCCTGCGCGGCATCGCCTTCGAACATTTCCAGATAGAGATGCACGCGCTTGCTGTCCCGCGCGATCACGCGCGCGTCGATCCGCACGGCGGCGCCCTCCTTCATCTCGCGCAAATAGCTGATATGCGCTTCCAGCGTGAATAGCGTGCGATGCCGTGCGCGCCGTCCGGCATCGTCGAGGCCGATGCGGTCCATGAACGCATCCGTGGCAAAGCTATAGAGCAGCAGGTAAAACGCATCGCGCAAATGCCCGTTGTAGTCGACCCATTCGGTTCTCACGCAATCGCGATAAACGGTGTTCATTCCCTTTTCTCCTGCCCCGATTGGGGCATCAATTCTTGCAATCGATGCATGACCGCGCGCTATCCAGAAGCATTTTGAAATCCGAAAGGTTTCTCGTTTCTTTCGACGGCATTATCAGCGCCAGTAGAAGCGCACCGCGCACAGTGCGTAAAGGCGGATAAACACGAACGGTCCTTTGTGCGAGGTCGCACATTGCGGCAATTTCGCTCGCGGTACTCTCGTTTGCATACCTGATTCGGCGGCCGAGCGTGGTTCCGGAAAATAAGAGATTTTCGGAGTTCGCCGCGAAGCAAAAAGAGTTCATCACGCAGCGCAGCTCAAAGGTGCGTCGGAACATGCAAGGTCATCATGCTATTCGCGGGCGTGCGAGTACGGGCTCGCGTCCGCCGCTGTTCCAGCCGGACGCAGAGCGCGTATCGCGTTCGCGCATGACTCGTTTCACAGCGGAATTCGAGAAAGCGACCGGCGAGCATTTCGCCGATTACCTCTCTTTGCAATCCTATTGCGCCCGGGAATTCCGCCGCTTTTGGCAATACTTTCTCCTTTCCGCCGAAGGACTCGAATGGTCGGGCGACGCGGACGTCGTGTGCGTCGGCGATCGCTGCGAGACAGCGCATTTCTTTCCGCACGTCGAACTGAATTACGCAGAGAATCTGCTGAATGCGGGCATTGCGCCCGACGACGCACCCGCGCTCACCTCGTGTTTCGCCGATGGCGGCCGCGTCGCGTACACGCGCGGCGAATTGCGCGAACGCGTCATGCAGCTCGCGCAGGCATTGCACGAACTCGGGCTCCGGCCGGGCGACCGCGTCGTCGCCATCATGCGCAACGACGCCGACGCGATCACCACCGCGCTCGCCGTCACCGCGCTCGGCGCAACGCTTTCGACCGCCGCGCCGGAAAACGGCGTGCAGTCGATTGTCGACCGGTTCGCGCCGCTCGCGCCGCGCATGCTGTTCGCGCATACCACCCAGCGTTCCTTCGATACGGCCGGCGCGCTGAGTGCGCATGTCGCGGCGGTCGCAGCCGAACTGCCGTCGCTGACCGACATCGTGTGTCTCGACGAGACGCCGTTGCCGACCGGCATCGGCACGCGTCAGCATCGAGTGAGCGAACTCATCGGCCGAGGCGATCCCGCGCGTTTCACGTGGCAGCGGTTTCCCTTCTCGCATCCGCTTTTCATCATGTTTTCGTCGGGCACGACGGGCAAACCGAAATGCATCGTGCACGGCGCGGGCGGGACGCTCATCGAGCATGTGAAGGAGCACCGGCTGCACAGCGATCTCGGTCCCGGCGACAAGCTCTTCTTCTTCACGAGCTGCTCGTGGATGATGTGGAACTGGCAGTTGTCGGCGCTCGCATCGGGCGTGCAGATCGTGACGTACGACGGCCCCGTCGCGGCGGTGGACACGCTCTGGCGCATCGCGGCGAACGAGCGCGTCACCGTGTTCGGCACGAGCCCCGCGTATCTGAAGATGAGCGAGGACGCCGGTCTGCAACCCGCCGCGCAATTCGACCTGTCGTCCTTACGCGCGATGATGTCCACGGGCGCGGTCCTCTTCGACTCGCAGTTTCACTGGGTGGACCGGCACGTGAAGCCGTTGCAGTTGCAGTCGATATCGGGCGGCACGGATATTCTCGGCTGCTTCGTGCTGGGCAATCCGAACCTGCCCGTGTACGCGGGCGAGGCGCAGTGCAAGAGCCTCGGCCTCGACGTGCAGGCGTTCGACCACGGCGCACCCACGGCCATGCCCGGCGAGCTCGTCTGCACGAATCCGTTTCCGTCGCGGCCGCTCGGCTTTTTCGGCGACGACGCAGGCGCGCGCTTTCACGCCGCGTACTTCTCGCAGAACGAAGGCGTCTGGACACACGGCGATGTCATCGAATTCGCGCCGGAAGGCTCCGCGCGTCTGCACGGGCGCAGCGACGGCGTGCTGAACGTGCGCGGCATCAACGTGAGTCCGGGCGAGATTTATCGCATCCTGAGCGACATTCCCGAGATCTGTCAGGCGATGGCTGTCGCGCAAACCGGCGAGCGCGCCGGCGAGAGCGGCCAGCGCATCGTGCTGCTGCTCGTGCTGCGGCCCGGCGTGCGACTGAATGCGGCGCTCGCCGTGCGCGTGCGCCGTGAGATCATGCGGCAAGGCTCGGCCGCGCTCGTGCCCGACGTGATCGTGCAGGTCGACGGCCTGCCGGTCACGCACAACGGCAAGCCGTCCGAAGCCGCCGCCCGCGACGCGGTCAACGGTCTGCCCGCGCGCAACGTGGCGTCGCTCGCGAATCCCGGCTGTCTCGACGGCATCCGCGAACATCCGATGCTCGCGCGCCAGACTCGCGAACTGCCCGCGCCGGACGAATCGGTGGAGAGCGTCGAAGCGTACTTGTGCGCGCTGTGGGAGCAATATTTCAACTTCGCGCCGATCGGCCGCGACGACAACTTCTTCGAACTCGGCGGACACTCGCTGCTCGCTGCCCGAATGCTCGCCGACATCCGGCGCACGACCCGTCGCACCTTGCCGATCGCTACTTTGATCGTCGCGCCAACGATTGCGCGGCTCACCGCCGCAATCGTTTCCGACCAAAGCGACAGCGTCGCGAACTCGACGCTCGTGCAAATGCGCGCCGGCCGCGGCAGGCCGCTGTTCATGGTCCACAGCATCACGGGATCGGTCATGGAATGCCTCACGCTCGCAGGCACGCTGCAAAGCGAGCGGCCGGTCTATGGCCTTCAGGCGCAAGGGCTCGACGGCGATGAACCGCCGCAGCGCAGCGTCGAGGACATGGCGCGCGCTTACGTGCTGCGGATGCGCGGCGTGCAGCCGACGGGGCCGTATGCGCTCGTCGGCTATTCGTTCGGCGGACTGGTCGCGTTCGAAATCGCGCAGCAACTCGTAGCGGCGGGCGAGAAGATCGAAATGCTCTGTCTGCTCGATACCTACGTGCACGAGCGCTGCCTGCCGCTTTCCGCGTGGGCGCGGTATCAGGCGGCCATGCTCGCGTATCGCATCCGCGAATTTCGTTCGCTCGACCGCCGCGAGCGCATGGGCTATGTGCGCGGCAAGGCGTTCGCGCTCACGGACCGCTTCCGGATGCGTCTTGGGAAGACGGCGCAGCGGCCCGGCCCTGAAACGCGCGGCCTGCCGCCGCCGATGAGGCTCGTGCGCGAATCCATGCGCGTGGCAATGACGACCTACAAGCCGCGCCGCTATCTCGGCGGCCCTATCGTGTACGTGCGGGCGTCGATCATGCAGGACGATCGCGGCGATCCGCTGCCGGTCTGGCAGCGCGTCGCAAAGCAGGGCCTGCGCATCATGCAGGTGGAAGGACGCCACAACGATCTCGTCGTGGAGCCGCATCTCGCGACCATCGCGCTCGCGCTCGCACAGCTGTTGTCGAACATCTGAAGCGCCGATGCGGTTCGCGCCAGCGCAACAGGCTCCGCGACGATTTGCAGACACGTGCCGCGCGGCGCTTCGGCCAATCCCCTTCGCGCCGTCCACCGCCGCCTCCCTCGTTCCCGGCGCGTCCATCGAAATCGTTCGATTTCAGACACGCCCGATTCCGCTACGAACGCACCGTCCCCATACTTCGAAAAACTGTAAAAAACCGCAACCAAGCAACATCCGCATTGTTCCCGTACGACCTATGACTACCCGCTGCCTGAGCTTTCTACGCGTCGATGCACCCGCAGTGCTCGCGAACCACAAGCACTATTGCGCCCAACTCGGCTACGAACACGAAGCCATATCGATGATCGGGCTCGAAGCCAAAGCGCAACGCCTGCTGCTGAAATACGAAACGGTGCTGCATCATCTGCGGCAGATGCCCGAACATGCGCTGCTCGTCTGCTTCAGCGAAGACTGCCTCGTGCTCAACATGCATCCGGTCGAACCGATGGCCGACGGCCGTCAGCACCTTCTGCCCGCGCTCGGCGGCAACACCGGCAAAGAACAGACGGCAGTTCAGGTCTGGCGCAATACGCAGCCCATTCGCGATTTCATCGTTCATTGCATCGAGCAATGCAAGATTTGCGGCAGCACCGACGATGAAATCCAGCTCCTCTCCCCGCTCGACTACATCGAGCCGCACGGCGAGCGCGGCGGCATCATGTGCGCCATGTTCTGCAATCCGCGCTTCGAACCGGTATGGGCGAAGCAAGCTAATTTGTGGACCATCGTCATGTCCGAACAGGAGATGTACGGGTTCATCCATCCGTCGTTTCGCAACGCGCTCGCCGAGCACATCAACGACTGTCAGCAGAAAGGCGCGCGTCTGCTCGACTTTTCGCGGCACGCGGCATACACGAGCGCCGAGCCCTTCAGCGTCTTCAATCCCGGCCGGCCCATTGCGCTGGTGACGTATTACACGCCGAACGTGCGCAACTACGGCGCAATCGCGGAGCAGAACATGCGGCGCTATTGCGAGCGTCACGGCTACACGCTCTACGTCTATCGCGACACGCCCGCCGACGCCGATCCCGGCAGCACCGGCACGTGGCTCAAGCCGTGGTTTCTGCGCAAGCATCTGCCGCAACACAAATGGATGATCTGGATCGATGCGGACATCCTCTTCGTCAATCAGAAGAAGCCGCTCGAACCGCTGCTCGCCAATCGAGACATTCTCGCCGCGCACGACATTGGTCCGTGGGTCATCAACGCGGGCGTGCTCGGCTTCAGGCGCACGGCTGAGAACGCGGCTTTCGTCGAAGAAATCTATCGCCACGTGAGCGCCGCGCCCGACAAATCCAGCACCTACGCGAACGGCGGCGACCAGACGATCATCGCCAATTTGCTGCGCGAGCGCCTCGGCTGGACGCTGCACAGCGGCCATGACTGCATGAGCCTCAACACGCCTTGGTATTTCCAGCAGCCGTCGAGCTTGATGGTGCACTTCGTCGCCATTCAATCGCCGATGCGCGCCATGCTGATGTCCGCGCAGGAACGCGTGAGCCTGCAAGCGGGCTGACGCTTTCGTACCAGTGCGACGGCGCACCGCTTCTATCGCGTGCGCCGTTCCGTTTGCTCTACTAGCGAGACGCTCGCCCCATTCCGGGCGACGCATTCTTTCGAACGTGGAGCACGCATGTCACCGCAATCCCGCCTCAATCAGCTGGTGCTCACCGTCGCGTGTCCGAGCGCAGCGGGCCAGGTGGCCGCAATCGTCGGCTTTCTGGAACACCATCACGGCTATATCGACGAACTCAGCGTCTTCGACGACGACCTGAGCGAACGCTTCTTCGTGCGCTGCGTCTTCCATGCCGCGCGCCGGGACGACACGCTCGACCTCGCCATGCTGCAACGCGAATTCGCGCCGATTGCCGCGCGCTTCTCGATGATGTGGGCCATGCACGATCTCGCCGTGCGTCCGAAGGTGCTCATCATGGTGTCCAAGCTCGAGCACTGTCTCGCGGACCTTTTGTTCCGCTGGCGCATGGGCGAACTGAAGATGGATATCGCGGGCATTGCGTCGAATCATACGGATCTCGCGCCGCTCGCCTCGCAGCACGGGCTGCCGTTTCATCATCTGCCGATCACGGCGGACACCAAACCACAGCAGGAAGCGCGCGTGCTCGATCTCTTCGAGACGTCAGGCGCGGAGTTGCTGATTCTCGCGCGCTACATGCAGATTCTTTCCGGCGAAACAAGCCGCAAGCTCGCGGGCCGCGCCATCAACATTCATCATTCGTTTCTGCCCGGCTTCAAGGGCGCGAAGCCGTACCATCAGGCCCATGCGCGCGGCGTGAAGCTGATCGGCGCGACCGCGCACTTCGTCACCGACGATCTGGACGAAGGCCCGATCATCGAGCAGGAAGTGGAGCGCGTCGACCATTCCTACAGCCCGGAGCGTCTGCTCGCGACCGGGCGCGATGTCGAATGCATCACGCTCGCGCGTGCGGTGAAGGCGTTCGTTGAGCGACGCGTGTTCATCAACGGCGAGCGCACCGTCGTGCTGCGCTAATGGCCTGAAACGCAAAAGCGCCGCTCTCGGGCGGCGCTTTTTCCTCGGTGCGGCGAAGCGCTTATTTGACCCAGCTATCCACGCGATCGCCGTGCGCGCTGATCCATGCATCCGCGGCGGCGGTCGGCTTCTCGCCGTTTTGCGTCGCGAGCATCACGCTGTCGATTTCGCCCGGCTTCCACTGAAACTTCTTCAGAAACGCGACGACAGGCGGCGCTTTCTTTTCGAGTTCAGGATTGACGACGTTATCCACGTGCTCGGCTTCACCGAAGACCTTCTTCGGATCGTCGAGGAACTTCAGCTTGTACTTCGCGAACATCCAGTGCGGCTTCCAGCCGGTCACGATGATCGGCTTCTTGGCCGCTTCCGAACGCGCAAGCTCCGCCGTCATCGCGCTGCCCGAGCTCGGCATCAGCTTGTAGTCGAGGTTGTACGCCTTGATCGCTTCGCTGGTCTTCTGCATGACGCCCGCACCCGCGTCGATGCCGACGATGCGCGAATCGAATTCCGCCTTCTTCGCTTCGAGATCGGACAGGCTCGACACGTCCGCGTTTTCCGGCACGATAAGGCCGATCTTCGCGTCATTGAAGTTCGGTCCGAGATTGACGACCTTCGACTTGAAGTTGTTCCAGTATGCGCCGTGCGTGACCGGCAGCCATGCGGAAAGCGTCGCGTCCAGGTCGCCGCGCGCCACGCCCTGCCACATCACGCCGGCCGCGACGGGCACCAGTTGCACCTGATAGCCAAGACGCTTTTCGATGATGCGCGCCGCCACGTTCGACGTCGCCACGCTATCGTCCCATCCTTCGACGTAGCCGATCTTGATGGTCGGTTTTTCATCGGCGCCCGCACCGAAGCTCGCGGCGAGGGCCGCGCTCATCGCGCCCAGCACGAACAGTCTTCTCATTGCTTTCATTACTCTCCCCTTTGCGGCCCCACGCCGTGTATGCAGAATCGCCAGCCAGAAATGCCACGTAACGCGCTTTTACGACACGCAGTTGTCCAGAAGCGACGTGTTATTTGTCGACGACAAGATCGCTGAGCGGCGTGCTGCAACACAACAGCACCATGCCCTGATCGATTTCGCGCTGTCGGATGCCGCCTGCATGTTTCATCGATACTTCGCCCGAGACCAGCTTCACCTTGCACGTGCCGCACATGCCTTGCGTGCATGACGACGGCAGGCGCACGCCGGCTTTCTTCGCGGCGTCGAGCACATGCTGCGTGCTGCCGCATTCGATCTCGCGCCGGCTCTTCGCGAAGCTCACCTTGAATGTCGTGTCGACGGGCGCGGGCGCGAAGCCGCTCGCGTTATCGCGAGCTTCGATGGTGTCGGCGTTCTGGGCGATTGCGTCGCCGACATGCGCGCTCGCCAGTTGCGATGCCACCTCGGCGATGGTTTCGAACGAGAAGCTCTCTTCGTGATAGTGCTGGCGGTCGAAGCCGCCTTCGTCGAGCAGATCGCGCACGGCTTCCATATAGGGCGCGGGACCGCACGTGAAGACCTCGCGTTCCAGGAAGTCCGGCGCGATCAGCTTCAACAACGGCAAGCTCAGAAAGCCCGTAATTCCAGGCCAGTTCGTGCGCGCGCCCACACGCTCGCATACGAACGCCGTGCGGAAATTCGCATGATTCGAAGCGATGAGATCCAGCTCGCGAGCGAAGATGATGTCGTCGGGCGTGCGCGCGCTGTGCACGAAGACGATGTCGGCATCGTCGCCGAGTTCGTGATGCGCGCGACTCATCGACATGAGCGGCGTAATGCCCGATCCCGCCGAGAGAAACAGGAACTTGCGCGCCGGATGCCGCGCACACGTGAACTCGCCCGACGGCCCGAGCACGCGCACACGCGATCCCGCGACGACGTTGTCATGTAGCCAGTTCGACACCTTTCCGCCCGGCACGCGCTTGACCGTGATCGAGATGGTGTGCGGGCGCGTGGGCGCGGACGAGATCGTGTAGCAGCGATTCACCGGCTCGCCGTCGATATCGAGTTCCAGTGTGATGAATTGTCCGGGCTCGAAGACGAACGTGCGCTCATCCGCCGAACGGAAGAAAAAGCTCTTCACGTCGTGCGTTTCCTGCCGCACGTGACAGCAGACGAGCGTATCGTCGGTGTCGCTGTTCCAGCGCGCGGGCAGCGCGCCCCAGAACCTCGGTTGAGTCACGCGGCTCGGTGTCGGCTCGAACGTGGCCTGATCGCGCATCATGATGTGCCTCTTTAACGCGCCTAGCGCATGAAGGAAACGACTTTCTCGCCATGCGACGCGAGCTTCTCGTCAGGCGCGTTCGCATAGTCGCCGAGCCGTCCGATGTACCACTCGCTGAATTTCTCGACCAGCCCTTCCGTATAGGGCGAATACGGGCCCGGCTCATACGCGCTGCTGACCGCGCCCAACTGCGAGTACTCCACAAGCGTGCGATCCTGATCATTCGTCGCGCGCCATACGGCGGTCAGGTTATCGACGTCGTAATCGACGCCTTCCTGCGCATCCTTGTGCACGAGCCACTTCGTGCGCACGAGCGTTTCCCCTGCGGACAGCGGAATCACGCAGAAGGTCACAATGTGATCGCTCATGAAGTGATGCCACGAATTCGGCTGTGTCCAGAACGACAAGCCGCCCAAGTCCGCACGCGCGAAGCCGCCGAGCAGCTTCTTCGACGCCACCTTCGCATCGAGCGTCTGCGATTCGCCGTCGCGGTCGAGCGGCAGGCGCTGCGTGCGAAAACCGGTGACGAGATCGGACAAGCGATCGATCTCGACGGACGGCAGGTTCATCGCTTCCCATTGCTTCGTGCGCTCGACGACCGTGCGCTCGAACGCGGCCATGCCTTCCTCGTTGGCGGGTGAGCGTTGATAGCCGAAGCCGTATTCATAGAGCGAAATGGTCAGCTCCGGATGATTCGCGACGCAGTGATAGCACTCGCGATTGTTCTCCATCGTGAGCTTCCAGTTGCCCTTCTCCACGATGTCGATGCTCGCCGCGATCTTACAGTCCTTCAGGCCATGCGGAAGCAGATACGGCTCCATGGCCGCGCGCATCACGGCGAAGTCGGCGGGCGGTTCATCGGCGAGACAAATGAAGATCAAGCCTGCGAGATTCTCGACGTGGACCTTTTTGAGGCTGTGCTTGCAGCGGTCGAACTGGTCACCCATGTGCTCGGCAAACATGAGGTCGCCGTTGAGACTGTAGGTCCAGCTGTGATACGGGCACACGATATTGCCGAGCGAGCCTTTCTCTTCGTTGCACAGCCGCGCGCCGCGATGACGGCACACGTTATGGAACGCGCGAATCTGCATGTCGTCGTCGCGCACGATGAGTATCGAATCATTGCCGATCTCGACTGTCGTGTAGTCGCCCGGCTCGGGCACGTCCGGCTCCACAGCCACCTGAATCCAGTGCCGCTTGAAAATCGCGTCCATATCGAGCGCGTGAATCTCCTCGCTCGTATAGAACGGCGCTTCGAGCGTGTAGCCCTTCTTGCGGCGTTCGATCATTGCGCGAACGTCTGCCGATACTTTCATCGTGTGCTCCTGCATCGCTTTTGGCCCGTGTGTCTCTGCGTCACGTCGACATCAGTAATCGACGAGTCGATGCTCGCGCAAATACGCGAGAATCACTTGTGCTTTTTCGACGGAACTCCCTTCAATTACGACGCTTCCGCCGCGGCTTTCCGTCGTGGTTGCAGAGAGCATGCGCGCGTGGCCGCTGCGCTTTTCCGGCGCGGCGAGGCGCTTGGGCTTCGCGGCAATGGGACCGAGCGTCCACGCTTTGCGCTCGTTGTCCACGGGCGCGTGAGCCGCAACCGGCACGACGTGTCCTTCGCGCATACGCGCATACGCATAACGCGGCGCGGCATTGGCAAGCGGATGCACGGCGACGAGCGCAGGCAATTGCACGCGCACGCGCCTGCGCAAGCCCTTCGGCATGAACTGGCGAACATCGACGCCTTCGCTCGTCACGCTGACATCCACCGCCGAGCCGACGAGCGCGATATTCAACGCATTCGCCAGTTTGTACGGCAGCGTGCCGCTATCGAACGCGCCTTCTGCACGCGTGCCCGTCATCACGAGGTCATAGCCCGCGATGCGCTGTGCGAGCGCCGCGCACGCGTCGCCATCGGTGTTGAGCACTTCGACGCGCTGTGCACCGAGCGCAAGATATTCGGCAAGCGCGAGACTGGCCAGATCGCCCGCGTGCAACACGTCGAGTTGCGCGCCGTGTTGTCTTGCGATATCCAGCGCGATCGTCAGCGCAGCCGCGTCGTTGCGGCTATAGCGCGCGACGCCGCTCACCGGATGGCATCCCACGGAAACGAGCACGGCGATCTTCATGCGAATACTCCTTCCGCGAGCGGCGCATCGTGGACAAGTGACGCGCCATTCCCACGCGATGCACGCGCGGCAGCCGCCGCATCGGTGAGTGCCTTGATCGTCTCGTGCGTATCCGCGACGACCGTGAGATTGGCGCGCTTCGCGATGGGCGCGCTGGCATCGGAATTCACTGCGATAACGTGGCGGCAATCCTTGATGCCTTGCAGATGCTGCACCGCGCCCGAGATGCCGAACGCGATATACACGCTTGCCTGCACGGTCTTGCCCGTTGCGCCGATCTGCTTGTCGCGCGTGAACTTGCCGTCGTCCACGGCGACGCGGCTCGCGCCTATTGCCGCGCCGAGCGTGCTGGCAAGCGTTTCGAACGCGGCAACGTCGGAGACGCCATTGCCCGCCGACACGATGAAATCCGCCTCTTCCAGCGCGATCTGCGCGGCGTCTAGCTCTTCGATGCCCAGATCGATATACGCACTCGCCGTCGATGCAGGCACGATGCCGTCGCTGGCCACCCGCTCGCCAGCGCCGACGAAGGGCAGCTTGGCATCCACGGCATTCGGCGCAAGGAGCACGACATGCGGCAACGCACGCGATGCCCACGCGCGGCCCGCTTGCGCATAGCTCGCGGCGTGCGCGGCGTCGAGTTCGACGACATGCGTCGCGATGCTTGCATCGGCGAGAGCGGCGTAACGGCGCCCGAGGTCGCCGTCGCCTGTTGCGTTGTCCGGCATGAAGAGATGCGCCGGCGCGAACGCTGCGGCGCACGCGGCCAGCGCGCGCAGTTCTTCGTCGGGCGCGAAGCGGTGGCTATCGAACGCGTCCAGTTCTATAAAACGATCCGCGCCGAGCGATGCCGCGTTGTCGTTCAATGTACCGAACGCGATCAGCACGACTTCGGTGTCGACGTCCGCTAGCAACGCGGCGGCGGCGAGCGCCTGACGCGCGTGATCTTCCAGCGCGCCGCGATCCGTATGCGCGGCCACCAGTACGCTGCGCCGCGCGGGCTTCGTCATGCGAAGCGGCTTCGCGATATCGCGATGCGTCGCATGAGGCGAACCGAAATCGTGCGACGCGCCTGTACCGACTTCCCCCAGCGTGATACGCCGCAGTCCCGCCGTCGTGACGATGAACGGCCGCCGCGGATCGATTCGTTTGATGGTGTTCATGCGTTACTCCAGTGCTGCGGCGACCAGCTCCGCCACGTCGAGCACTTCGGGGCGCGCGCCGACCACGCCTTCGAGCATCGCGGTGCATTGCGGGCAGCCTACCGCGACCACGTCTGCGCCGACCGCTTTGGCATCCGCCATGCGGATGTCGGGTATGCGCTGTTTGCCGGGAATGTCCGTCAGCGGCGCACCGCCTCCGCCGCCGCAACAGCGTGCGCGCATGCCGTGCCTTTCCATCTCGACAACCTGAATGCCGATAGTCTTCAGCAGCTTGCGCGGTGCGTCCGTTTCGCCGTTGTAACGGCCGAGATAGCAGGGATCGTGATACGTGATCTTCTTGTCCGCGAGCACAGCCGCCGCCTTCGGCGTGAGCTTGCCGTTGCCCATGAGTTCGGCCATGAACGCCGTGTGATGCTGCACTTCGTAGTAGCCTCCAAGCGCGCGATATTCGTTGCGCAGGCTGTGCAGCACGTGCGGGTCCGCCGTGACGATGCGCCGGAACGTATAACGCGAGAGCGTCTCCATGAGCTTCGAGGCGCATTGTTGGAACGTGGCTTCGTCGCCTAGGCGTCGGGCGGTATCGCCCGTATCGGTTTCGACGGCGCCGAGCACCGCATAATCGACGCCCGCCTTGTTCAGCACCTTCACGAACGCGCGCAGCGTGCGTTGATAGCGCATGTCGAACGCGCCTTCGCCTGCGATCAGCAAGACATCGACGGGGCGTCCCGGCTGCGCGACCTGCACTTGCAGATCCACCGACCAGTCGTAACGCGCACCGATGTCATAGCCGTTCGCGCTGCCCGTCTCGCGCAGATTCGCGAGCGTGATCGGGCCTTTGCCGGGTACGTCGCCTTCGACGAGCGCCTGATTGCGGCGCATATCGACGATGGCATCGACATGTTCGATCAACATCGGGCACTCCTGCACGCACGCGCGGCATGTGGTGCAGGACCAGATGGTGTCCGCCTCGATCATGCTCGATATCAGCGGCTTGCCCGGCGCGCCCGCATGTTTGCCGACCGGAATGCCTGGCGTGGGACTGCCCGCATACGCCGCGTCCGTGCCGCCGACCATGCCGGTCACGAGGTCCTGAATCAGCTTCTTGGGGTTGAGCGGCTGGCCCGATGCAAACGCGGGACACGCGGCTTCGCACTTGCCGCATTGCACGCATGCGTCGAAGCTCAACAACTGGTTCCAGCGGAACTCGACGGGCTTGCCGACGCCATATTCCTTCGCATCGAGCACCGGCATTTTCAGCGCCGTGGGCGGCACCACGTCGTGCTCGTGCTGCACCTTAAATCGCTCTTGCCGCGGATGAAACGCGAGATGCAGAAGACCCGCCATCGCGTGCTTCATGGGACCGCCCTGCGCGGCGCCGAAGGTCATCGTGTAAGCGCCCGCCGCTATCGCCAATGCGACGATGATCGCGAGCGCACCCGACATCCACGTTGCGGGCAGCAGCGCGAACAGCGCGAGGCCGAACGCGAATGCGCCGAGCAGCAGCGGCAACGCGTCCCACGGTCCGCGCGACAGACGAGCGGGCACCTGCTTCGCGCCGTGCCTGCGCTTCCAGACGAAGAACGTGCCGCCCAGCATGACCAGCGCCGCGATGAAGATGAGCTTGTCGATCCACGGCGAATAAATCGCGAGACCATAGTTCAGGAAAACGAGCGCCATCGCGAGAATCGCGCCGCCCGCTGTTGCAACGTGCGTCTTCGCGATGTACGGATCGCGTGCGACCACATGATGCAAGTCCACGAAGTATCGCTTCGGGATACTAAGGATGTTCGCCCATCCATACGCACCGGCGGCAGTGGCCCGACCTTCGCGCCAATAAGCAGCGCGTCTCATGATCGCAAAGGCGAGGCCCGCGACCGAGGCCCACAGCAAAACGGTGATGACAAACACGGGGTTCATCGCGCAATGCCCTCGTCAAAAGTCCTTGCAGAGACGCAGCGCGTCGTAAATCGCGCCGTGGATGTTGTGCATCGAGATGCAGTCGCCGACTCTGAACAGAAGAAAACGCCCGTTGCCGAGTTCTTCGGACAAGCATGGCTGGGCTTGCGCCGCGAAGAGCGTGTGCACGTCCACCTGGCCGCGATTAAGCGATTCGGGTTTGAGCTTCCAGTAGAGCGCATCGTTGGGCGTGCTGCCGTTTTCGATCACCACCTGGTCTACTGCGCGCTCCTCTTGCTCTTCCGTGTACTCGTTGCGCAGCACGGCAATCTTCTTGCCGTCTTCCTCGTACACTTTGTCGAGCCAGTAGTTCGGCGTGTGAATGACGCCTTGCGCATACAGACGCCGATAGAAGATGGGGAACGTCGTGCCGCCCACGTCGTCGGCGACCTTCACGTCCGGTGTCACGATCTCGACGTTCGCACCGCGCGACGAGATGAAGTCCGCCACGCCCGCGCCCGCATGGGTGCTCACGCCGTCATAGACGAGCACGTTCTTGCCCGGCTCGACCTTGCCCGAGAGAATGTCCCACGCGCTCACGGCGAGACCTTGTTCCACGCCCCACGCAGACACCTGATCCGTGAACGACGAACCGCCCGTCGCGAGCACGACGATATCGGGCTTCTCAGCCATGATTGCCTTGTCGTCGGCTGCCTGCCCCAATCGGCGATCCACGCCGAGCCGCTTCGTTTCCATGTCGAACCAGCGCACGATGCCCGCCATCTGCTCGCGCTGCGGCGCCTTGGCCGCGAGCATGATTTGCCCGCCGACGTAATCGTTCTTCTCGAAGAGCACGACATCATGGCCGCGTGATTTCGCCACGCGCGCCGCCTCCAGTCCCGCAGGCCCCGCGCCGACGACCACGACCTTGCGCTTGGGTCCGCGCGTCTTCTCGATGACATGCGGCATCGTCGCCTCACGCGATGTCGCCGCGTTTTGCACGCACAGCACGTCGAGCCCGTTGTACTGACGGTCGATGCAATAGTTGGCGCCGACGCATTGCTTGATCTCGTCCTCGCGGCCATCGCGAATCTTGATGACCATGTGCGGGTCGGCGATCTGCGCGCGCGTCATGCCCACGAGATCGACCATGCCGTTGGCGAGCAGACGCTCGGCTTGCCCTGCATCGCGGATGCTCTGTGCGTGCATGATCGGCAGCTTCACGACCGACTTGATACCCGCTGCGAGATGCACGAACGGCTCGGGCGGAAGCGCCATCGGCGGCATGCAGTTGGCGAGGGTGTTATGCGTATCCGCGCCGGAACCAATGACGCCGATGTAATCGATCAGGCCCGTCTCCGACATGGCCTGCGCAATCTCTTTGAGGTTCTCGTGCGACAGGCCGTCTTCATGGAACTCGTCGCCACACATGCGCAGGCCCACGCAGAAATCAGCGCCGACCGCCCCGCGCACGGCCTTCAGCACTTCCACGCCGAAACGCAGCCGGTTCTCAAGCGAGCCGCCCCATTCATCCGTGCGAAAGTTGGTGCGCGGACTCCAGAACTGATCGATCAGATGTTGGTGCGCCGCCGATATCTCGATGCCGTCCATGCCGGCATCCTTCACGCGCTTTGCAGCCGCCGCAAAGTCGTCGATGATGCGGCGAATCTCTTCCACTTCGATGATCTTCGCGTTGCCGCGATGCACCGGTTCGCGCACGCCCGATGGCGTCATCAGATGCGGCCAGTTCTCGCCATGCCATGCGGAGCGGCGGCCCATGTGCGTGGCCTGAATCATGATCTTCGCGCCATGACGATGCATGGCTTCGGCCAGGCGCGCCAGCGGATCGATGATCTTGTCGGTCGAGAGATTCACCGACTTCCACCAGCCTTGCGGGCTGTCGATCGACACCGGGCTCGATCCGCCGCATATGGCAAGGCCCACGCCGCCCTTCGCTTTTTCCTCGTAATAGCGGATATAACGATCGCCGGGCAGGCCGCCCGGCTCCGCATACACTTCCGCATGCGCCGTGCTGACGATGCGGTTCCGCAAGGTCAGCGTGTTCAGTGTGAGCGGCTTGAAAAGGTTCGGGTAACGCATGACGGACGACCTCGGGATGATTTCGCTACGACGTCTAAAGTGCGAGCGGCGATACTTCGAACACGCAATGGTCGTGGCCTTCCGCGGCGCATTGCGTTTCGATGGAACGCGAGCGGGGGCCTCTTTTCGCGGCATCGGACGCGGTGTCGTTCACCCAGTCCATCGCGCCCGCAAACCAGCCAGCGAACATGTAGCAGAGCTTGCCGTGCTTGGCCGGTTGCGCGAGCACGAACGACGAATGCCGCAAGTGAACGCGCGCCATCGCGCTTTGCGGGTCCGATTCGACGATATCGAAAAGCCCCCAGCCGCGCTGCGAAAGGCGCTTCAGGTAATGCTCGAACACCGCCATGCCGGCGATGCCGTGCTTCTCGGCTTCCTTGTCGCACCAGTGATACGCGGACTTGTAGCCGGCCTTGTAGAGAATCTCGGCATACGTCTCGCGTCCCAGCGCTTCTTCTACGGCCACATGATTGTTCGTGAAGAAATGACGCGGCACGTAGAGCATCGGCAGCGCGTCGGTGGTCCAGACGCCGGTTTGCGGATTGACGTCGATAGGCAGTTGCGGTTGCATCGCGGGTTCCTGTTCTTGTCTCGTTGCGTTCACACGTTCCACACTTCGCCGAATACGCGAAGCCAGTTCTCGCCCATCACCTTTTTGATGCGCGATTCGCTCCAGCCCGCGCGCTCCATCGCAGCCGTCAGGTTCGGGAACTCGCCTATCGTTCGGATTCCTTCCGGGTTCACAACCTTGCCGAAGTTCGTAAGCTGGCGATAACGGCCCTTGTCATGCGTGATCCAGTCGAAGAACTCGGTGCTGTAGCCTTGCGTGAAGTCGGTGCCGATACCCACGCGGTCTTCGCCGATAAGATTCACCACGTAGTCGATGGCCTCCAGATAGTCCTCGACCGTCGCATCCGGGCCGCGCTTAAGGAAAGGCGAAAACATCGTCACGCCGACGAAGCCGTTGGCATCGGCGATTTCCTTCAGTTGCTCATCGGTCTTGTTACGCGGATGCTCCTTGAGGCCCGACGGGCAGCAATGCGAATACGTGACGGGCTTCTTGGAACAGGCAATCGCATCGGATGACGTCTTCGCACCCACATGCGACAGATCGACCATGATGCCCACGCGATTCATTTCCTGAATCACTTCGCGGCCATAGCCGGAGAGACCGCCATCCGCTTCGTAACAGCCGGTGCCCACTAGATTCTGCGTGTTGTAGCAGAGCTGCACCACGTTCACGCCCAGTTCCTTGAACACTTCGATATAGCCCAGGTTGTCCTCGAATGCATACGAGTTCTGGAAACCGAAGATGATGCCCGTCTTGTTCTCTTTCTTCGCGCACAGGATGTCGTCTGTCGTGCGCACGAGTGTGAGAATCTCGCTGTAATCGCGGATCTGTTGCTTCATTTCCGCAATGTTGTCGATGGTCTTCTGAAAGTCTTCCCACACCGACACCGTGCAATTCACCGCCGTGACGCCGCCCTTGCGCATGTCTTCGAACACGGAGCGTTCGAACTTCGAGATGTTGAGGCCATCGATGATGATGCTGTTATCGTGCAGAGTGCTCATCGCTTGTTGCTCCGTGTGCTCAGTAGATGGGGAAGCGTTCGCACAGCGCGAAGATTTCGCGGCGCACGCGTTGTTCGGTTTGCGGATCGCCTTCTGGATGCTCACGCAGCGAATCGAAGACTTCGATGATCAGGCGGCCGATGTCGCGGAATTCGTTGACGCCGAAGCCGCGCGTCGTGCCTGCTGGCGTGCCGAGACGAACGCCTGAGGTGACAGTGGGCTTTTCGGTATCGAACGGAATGCCGTTCTTGTTGCAGGTAATGCCTGCGCGTTCCAGCGCCTGCTCGACCTGGTTGCCCTTCAGATTCTTGGGGCGCAGATCGACGAGCAGCAAATGATTGTCCGTGCCGCCCGTCACGAGATCGACGCCGCCCGCCTTGAGCACGTCGCCGAGTGCCTGAGCATTGGCGAGCACGTTGTCGATATACGTCTTGAAGTCGGGCTGAAGCGCTTCGCCGAATGCAACGGCTTTGCCCGCGATCACGTGCATGAGCGGACCGCCTTGCAGCCCCGGAAACACGGCAGAATTGATCTTCTTGGCGATATCTTCGTCGTTGGTCAATACGAAGCCGCCGCGCGGACCACGCAGCGTCTTGTGCGTAGTCGATGTCACGACATGCGCGTAATCGACCGGATTGTCGTGACGCCCCGCCGCGATGATGCCCGCGATATGCGCCATATCGACCATCAGCTTTGCGCCCGCGTTGTCCGCAATCGCGCGCAGCCGCGCGAAATCGAGCTTGCGCGGATACGCAGAAAAGCCCGCAATGATGAGCGACGGCTTGTGCTGCTGCGCAAGCTCCTCGATCTGTTCGTAGTCGATCAGCATGGTCTCGCGATTCACGCCGTACTGCACGGCGTTGAACCACTTGCCCGATAGCGCCGGCTTTGCGCCATGCGTGAGATGACCGCCCGCATCGAGCGACATGCCGAGCACGGTGTCGCCCGGTTTGGCGAGCGCCAGCATCACCGCGCCGTTGGCCTGCGCGCCGGAATGCGGCTGCACGTTGGCGAACTTCGCGCCGAAGAGTTGCTTGATGCGATCGATGGCGAGCGCCTCGACTTCATCGACGAATTCGCAGCCGCCGTAATAGCGCTTGCCCGGATAGCCTTCGGCATACTTGTTCGTGAGCACGGACCCTTGCGCTTCGAGCACCGCGCGCGACACGATATTTTCCGACGCAATCAGTTCCACCTGCGATTGCTGGCGCTCCAGCTCTTTCAGTATTGCGCTGCGTACGGAGGCGTCGCGGGCCGCGAGGGGCGCTTCGAAGAAGGGATTCGAGTTCGACATGGGCTTGAGTCCGTGGTCAGAAAATACGGTCGTTGGATGAAGCCTGCGTCGCGTGTTTCCGGCCGCTCGTGTCTTCATCGTTGCGTCTATTCTTGACTCTCGCCTTGCTGGTCAATTTATGAATTCAGACGTGTTCTTGCCCTTTTCCGACATGCGCGTCCTTTTTCGACAAGTGGCGAATACGCTTTGGGTGTAGGGCGCTTCCGCTCGCACGCGGTGCACTGCCGAGGAACGAACGTGCGCTTTCTCTGTGCCTGAAAGCGCGCCTTCGCGCTGCGTTAGTGCGTGCTTTAAATACTTGTCTCAGTGCATATAGAAGCGGTCAGGGTTTAGCCTTATGGCATGGTAGTTGCACTCGAAATCACAATGCAAAAGTGACTAGCGCCGCATTCGACGGCGTCGACCAATAGATTCCAAGGAATCGAATTCCCCATGTCTCCCGATCGCACGGCATCGCTGTCGCACTTCGCTTTCATGCCGCTTCCTAACTTCACGATGATGGCGTTCACCAACGCGATCGAAGTGCTGCGCATGGCGAATTACCTGACGGGACAGCCGTTGTATCGATGGTCCATCGTGAGTCCGACGGGTGGACCGGTCATGGCGAGCAATGGTCTTTCCGTCGATACGGGACCGGTGGAATGCGTGGGCCAGCCGGATATCGTGTTCGTGGTCGGCGGCATCGACGTGCAGCGTTGCACCGCGCTCGAACATCTGTCCGCATTGCGCCGCTTTGCGCGCACCGGCTGCGTGCTCGGCAGTCTGTGCACCGGCACGTATGCGCTTGCGCGCGCGGGATTGCTCGCGGGCTATGCGTGCGCGATCCACTGGGAAAACATGTCGGCGCTTAAAGAAGAATTCCCGGACACGCGCTTCCTCAAGGAACTGTTCGTGATCGACCGCGACCGCGTGACGTGTACCGGCGGCGTCGCGCCGCTCGACATGATGCTGAATCTGATTGCTGCGCGCGTGGGCACGTCGCGCGTGACGCAGATTGCCGAGCAGTTCATCGTCGAACATGTGCGAGATACGAGCGCGCAACAGCGCATGCCGCTGGTGGCACGGCTCGGATCGGCCAACAAGTCCTTGTTCGAAGTGATCTCGCTGATGGAGAACAACATTGAAGAGCCGTTGTCGCGCGAAGAACTCGCGCGGCTGGCGGGCATGTCGCAACGGCAATTGCAGCGGCTCTTTCGCGAGCATCTCGGCATGACGCCGACGCATTACTATCTGACGCTGCGCTTGCGACGCGCGCGCGAGCTGCTGTTGCAGACGGATATGTCGATCATGCACATCACGATGGCGTGCGGGTTTCAGTCCGCCTGCCATTTCTCGAAGAGTTATCGCGATGCATTCGGCACCGCTCCCACGCGCGAGCGCAGAAAACAAGTGCCGCCTTTGAGTTCGGTGCGTGTGATGGTGGCCTGAGTTTGTTTGTGCCTTGAATGAAAAAAGCGCCTCTTGTTCAAGAGGCGCTTTCTTTCTTAGGCCGCTTGAAGCAGGCCATGCGGATCAAGCACGAATTTACGCGGCGCGCCGCCATCGAATTGTCGATAACCCTCAGGCGCTGCATCGAGCGAAACCACCGACACGTTCACGATGTCCGCAATCGGCAGACGGTCCCACAGAATGGCCTGCATGAGATTGCGGTTGTATTTCATCACCGGCGTTTGACCGGTATGAAATGAATGCGACTTCGCCCAGCCGAGACCGAAGCGGATGCTCAGGCTGCCCTTCTGCGCGGCGGCATCGGCGGCGCCGGGGTCGTCGGTGACATAAAGACCCGGAATGCCGATGGCGCCCGCCGCCTTCGTGATTTCCATCAGCGAGTTGAGCACCGTCGCGGGCGCTTCCGCGTGGTGGTCGGTGCCATGACCACGCGCCTCGAAGCCCACGCAATCGACGGCGCAATCCACTTCCGGCTTGCCGAGAATCTGCTCGATTTGCTGACCGAGCGTGGCGTCCTTCGATAAATCGACCGTCTCGAAGCCCATCTTGCGCGCGTGCGCGAGACGCTCTTCGTTCATGTCGCCGACGATGGTGCAGGCCGCGCCCAACAGACGCGCCGACGCAGCCGCCGCCATGCCGACCGGTCCCGCGCCCGCGATGTAGACCGTCGCGCCCGGCTTCACGCCCGCCATCACGGCGCCGTGATAGCCGGTCGGGAGAATGTCGGAGAGACAGGTGAGGTCGCGGATCTTGGACATCGCCTGCGCCTTGTCGGGGAACTTGAGCAGGTTGAAGTCGGCGTACGGCACCATCACGTACTCCGCTTGCCCGCCGATCCAGCCGCCCATGTCGACATAGCCATACGCGCCGCCCGCGCGCGACGGATTCACGTTGAGGCACACGCCGGTGTGCTGCGCCTTGCACGTGGGACAGCGTCCACACGCGACGTTAAAGGGCACGGACACGAGATCGCCGATGGAAAGCGTTTCGACGTCGCGTCCGATCTCGATGACTTCGCCGGTGATCTCGTGGCCCAGCACGAGGCCGATGGGCGCGGTCGTGCGGCCGCGCACCATGTGCTGATCCGAACCGCAGATGTTAGTGCTGACGACCTTGAGTATGACGCCGTGGCCGATGTCGCGGCCACGCGGATCGACCATTCTCGGATAGTCGATGGACTGGACTTCGACCTTGCCCTGACCGAGATATACGACGCCGCGATTCGTGCTCATGTGACTCGTCTCCTTGGATGCGTGGACGGCGGGTGCGAGCTGTTCTCTGCGATGCTCGCGGCCGTGCGGGAAGAGTACGCCGGGCCGCGAGAATCACTGGCGTCGAATGCGACGTGGGTTTGGTTGTGAGCGACAGGGGTTCAGTTCTCAGCCGAGGCCCAGACCTTTGCGCCTTCGTCCTGCTCGGCTTCCGAGACGAGTTTCTCCAAGGCGACACCGCGCGTCTCGACTCCCAACACCCAAACCGCCGAGGCCGCCACCACGAAGCACACCGCCCCGAGCGAGAACACGCCGCCCTGCCCGAACACCGGCAATACGACGCCCACGACATACGGCCCGATCAACGATCCCACGCGCCCGATCGCCGACGCGAAGCCCGACCCCGTGGCACGCGCGCCGGTTCCGTACAGCTCGGGCGTATAGGTATAGAGCGCGGCCCACATCGCGAAGAGGAAGAATTGCATCGCCAGTCCCGCGCAGATCAGCAAGGTCGGGGTTTCGGCATGCAGCGCGGTCTGTCCGTACAGATAAGCCATCACGCCACTGCCGACAAGCGATGCAATGCATGTCGGCTTGCGTCCCCATCGCTCGACGAGCCATGCCGCGCACAGGAAGCCCGGCACGCCGCCAAGCGAAATCAGCACCGTATAGAGCACGGATTTCGTCACCGCAAAGCCTGCTTGCTGCATCAGCGCGCCAAGCCACGAAGTCAGCCCATAGAAGCCGAGCAACGCAAAGAACCAGAGCATCCACACCATCACCGTGCGACGCCTGTACGCCGCACTCCAGATCTCGCGGAATGCGCCCACGCCTTTTGCAACCGGCGGCTCGGCGAGCATGGAGGGCGCAGGCAACTGGCGCAAGCCGGTCGCCTTCATCACCTTCGCCTCTACCTGCGTTAGCACGGCTTCGGCATCCGCCGTGCGTCCGCGATGTTCGAGCCATCGCGGTGACTCGGGCACCACGCGCCTCACGATCAGCACGAACACGGCTGGAATGGCGAGCAACGCGAATTCGGTGCGCCAGCCGAAGTGCGGCAACACGAAGTACGAGACCACGCCCGATGCGATGAAGCCGAGCGGCCAGAAGCCATCCATCAGGGCAATCACTCTGCCGCGCGATGCCGTCGGCACGAACTCGGACAGCAGCGTCTGGGCAATCGGGAACTCCATTCCCATGCCGATGCCAAGCAGCACGCGATAGAGGATCAGCGATTCGACGGAATGCGCCGTCGAACAGAGATATGACGCGACGCCCCATAGCACCATGCTCCACTGGAACACGGGGCGTCGGCCGAAGCGATCGGCAAGCAGGCCCGCGACGGCCGCGCCCAGCACCATGCCGAAGAAACTGGCGCTTGCAACGAGGCCGGCTGTCGCCGTCGACAAGCCGAACTCGGTCTTGATGGAACCGAGCACGAAGGTCATCGTGCCGAGATCGACGGAATCGAAAAAGAAGGCCACCGCGATGATGATGAAGATAGTGCGGTGATAGCTCGAAAACGGCAGGCGTTCGAGCCGCGCCGCGGCGCTTGCGCGGGGATGCGTGGCGGTGGGCATTTTGGTTCCTCTTGACGCGGAGTGAGACCGCTTGGGTTCATGGCGAAGCGGGTTCAGTAGACGCCGACATAAATCCGCGACATAGAAGGAATGCGTCATGGGGGTGGAATGGGGGCGTCATGGGGGTGGGACGTGGCCTATCTCCGCGTATGAGGAGGAATCGGCTCGATGAAGAACGTGGTTTGGTGCTGCACGGCCTATCCGCGTACGCGGCCCCAGCGTGCGCGGCCTATCTCCGCGTACGCGGAGGAACCCTGCATCAGCACGGCAATCAGGTCGCGCACCAGGGCCTATCTGCGCGTACGCGGAGGAACCATGCCGGTGCCTAACCCCGAGCCCTTCAGCTCGGGCCTATCTCCGCGTACGCGGAGGAACCATCGCGCAATGGTGGCGCATTCGCCGCGCGCGGGCCTATCTCCGCGTACGCGGAGGAACCCGCAGTTGATGGAACTCATGCGTCCCCTGCCAGGGCCTATCTCCGCGTACGCGGAGGACCGCGGGGCTTAACAAAGATTTAGGCGCCTACTATGGCCTATCTCCGCGTACGCGGAGGAACCATGCCCTCGCCCCAGAACTGCCCCGGAAGCTTGGGCCTATCTCCGCGTACGCGGAGGAACCTGGAGTCGGCTCCGGATCGAATCCTTCGCCGAGGGCCTATCTCCGCGTACGCGGAGGAACCTCTTTCTTTGCTGCCGGCGCGTAGTAGAACAAGGGCCTATCTCCGCGTACGCGGAGGAACCGTCCAGAACACCGATGAATTGATTCGGTACACTGGCCTATCTCCGCGTACGCGGAGGAACCGGCGTTGCATGGCGCAACGCGGCGACGTAGTACGGCCTATCTCCGCGTACGCGGAGGAACCCAGTTGCGCCGGCTTGCCTGTCTTCTTCTGGCGGGCCTATCTCCGCGTACGCGGAGGAACCGATGCCGCGCACGATTAGGTCGCCGTTCTGCACGGCCTATCTCCGCGTACGCGGAGGAGCCTCTCCTCATAACTCGATGATTGCAAACGCAAAACGCCCGACCTGATCCGCTGACAAATCTAGATTCTCAAAGAACGAATTCAGCTTGTCTACCGCGCTTCCCGCCTCGCCAGAAACACCCCATCCACATCTACCGGCTTTCTCGCTGACGATCCAACTGCGCGATCTCGATCCCCTCCCGCATCAAACTCCCGCGAAACCATCACGACGCTGCCCCTCGGCTCGGGACCGCGCCACTCAGCGAGCACCAACCACGTCCGCTCGCCCACACCTTTGTCCCTTTGCAGCGTCACTACACGCCAGCCGACACCTCGAGCATCAGGGAGGCCGAACTCGATGTTCAGGGCGCGCGATGCCTTGGCTCGGCACCGAGATGGCCCCGATCACTTTCGAAACTTCATCGGTGAGAACGAATGCGTTCTCGTCACCAGAACCAAGCGGCAGTTTCATTCAAAATCGCGCGGTGGATGTTGGTCAATCGCACTTCGGACTCGGTGGCTGGCACGGCGCATAGCTGAAGGGCCTATCTCCGCGCACGCGGAGCAACCCCCGGTCGCCTGCCGCCGCCATCTGATCGAGGCGGCCTATCTCCGCGCACGCGGAGGAACCGAATACGTCAGCATGATCGACCGGGCTGAATGGGGCCTATCTCCGCGCACGCGGAGGAACCCTTTTGCGGATGACCACGCGGTAGCCATCGTACGGCCTATCTCCGCGCACGCGGAGGAACCTCGTCTAGCCAGATTGAGAGCAAGTCCGCATCGGGCCTATCTCCGCGCACTCCGAGGAACCCGATTGCGGCGCGGGCCATGTCGAACTCAACCGGGCCTATCTCCGCGCACGCGGAGAAACCTGGACGTACACGACCGCCATCCCGCACGAGACGGGCCTATCTCCGCGCACGCGGAGGAACCTTTTCATTCTGATGCGGCGGACCACAAGAATCGGGCCTATCTCCGCGCACGCGGAGGAACCTCGACGTAAATGTCGCGCTCCGATTCCGCGTACGGCCTATCTCCGCGCACGCGGAGGAACTTGGCCTTCGCCTGGCCGTCCGTGAAGTGATACGGGCCTATCTCCGCGCACGCGGAGGAACCGCCAGAATCACGGCCGCCGTTTTCAGGTGTTGCGGCCTATCTCCGCGCACGCGGAGGAACCGCCGGCGCGCGCGCATCCTGCACAACTTCCGGGGGCCTATCTCCGCGCACGCGGAGGAACCCGCAGTACGTTTTGGCCCACGAGCTGCAGGAAAGGCCTATCTCCGCGCACGCGGAGGAACCGTGGTGCCGTCGAACGTCCAGTCGAGGCCAAGGGGCCTATCTCCGCGCACGCGGAGGAACCACCTTGCGGGCGGCGGTCAGCGCAGCGGCAACCGGCCTATCTCCGCGCACGCGGAGGAACCTCTCCCTCATAACTCAATGATCGGAAAGACAAAACGCCCACCCCCATCCATCGAAAAATCCAAATTTCCAGAGAACGATTGCCAACTCGCCTAACGCGCTTCCCGCCTGACCAGATACATCCCATCCACATCCACGAGCTTCCTCGCTGGCGATCCCAGCTGCGCGATCCCGATTCCCCCGACCGCATCCAGCTCCCGCCAAACCATCACGACGCTGCCCCTCGGCTCCGCGCCGTGCCACTCGGTGAGCACGGACCACGTCCGCTCGCGCGCCTTTGTTCATCCGCGGCGCGACGTACACGCCAGCCGACACCTCGAGCATCACCGAGGCCAGATACCCTCGAAAGCGGTCCGCCACGTCACGAGTCACCACTACGACTAGCGCCATCCGCCTCCTCCAGCTTCTCGTCGACTCGCAGAACCTGCTTGATGCGATCAATCATCGCGGGAATCACTTGCTGCTTGCGAAAGACGCGCGCCGCCTCGCGTCGGACGAGCCGGTCGATGGTCGCCGCGCCACGCTCGGCCTGCTTGACCGCGGCAAAGGCTATCGAGAGCGTCACGTCGTCGCGAAAAAGATCGGCGATATCGAGGACGAATGCTTGGCCCAAGTCCTCGTGGATGAACCCCAACCGAGGCACCGCCGCAAGCGCCTGCACGGCGATGGCCGCCGCCGCTTGCACCGCCGTCGCCGCGTGATTGATGGCCTGATTGGCGAGATCGGCGGCTTCGGGATTCGCGCGATCGTAATGCCGTCCGTTCCAGTCGATCCCGAACTGCTGTGCGCGCAGTCGATAAATGGTCTTCACGCGCGCCCCTTCTATGCCGCGCAGCGTATCGAGGTCCCGGTGCGGCAACACCTCGCCTAACCGCAGCGCATACATGTGGCGCGCGACGGCCAGACGTCTGCGCGCGCTGCCCCAAAGCTCGGCTTGCCGGCGCGCGACATCGGAGCGATCCGGCATCAGCGGCAGAGCGGTGTAACTGCGCACTCCGCTCGCCCCAACTGCCGCCAACAACGTGCCGTGGCGCGCGAGCAAACGCAGTGCGTCATGCGTCACGCTTCCGCCGGGGCCGAGCAATATCATGGATACCGACTGATGCGGAATCTGATCGACGTATTGCCCGCTCGTGAAATGCAGGCATCCATCAATGACGCTGAGTTCGCCGCGCTCGAGCCACAGCAGCCCATGACGATCCCCATGCGGCACGCGCGACGTGTCGAGACCCAGCCGCCCCTTCAGCATCTCGCGCCCGCGATCAACCGTCGATAGACGCGGGCCTCAGCACCAACATGCCGAACCCGAACGCGCGATGCCGTCCGACGCCGCGCGCAAGCAACCGAGCGAACGCGTCGGCATTCTCGACACGCAAGTGTCCCGTGAACACCGCGTCCGGGCCGTCTATGAAACGCGATTGCCGAGGTGTGCCGTCGCCGGAAACGGCTTGCGTGCGACGAAGCACAGGCGTGAGCTGGAACCGCGTCATGCGAGCTTCGACGAGACTGGCAGCTCCGGTCGATTGGAACTGTTCGTTCAGCCATTCGGCATAGACGAGTTCGCGCCGCAGATCGTCGTCTTCGGGCCTTTGCGAGCAAGCGACCAAGAACGCGTCGCGTTCGCGGACTCTCTTCTTCTCGCCGTCCTCACCGTCCTCACGGCGTCGCGTAGGCCGGACGCGCACTTCAAAGCCCAGCACGCGCCCTGCTTGCCATTGCGTCGGAAGCGCGCGGATGTTGAGGCCGGCGCTACGCGGGCCTGCATCGAGGCCGAGTGCATCGGCCAGCTCGGGCGCGGCGCAGAGTGCGCTCGCCTCACGCAACGCGTCGGCTGAGTGCGAGGAATAGGCGATCAGTCCGGCGCGCGCATCGCGGTAATAGAAAGGCTTGGGCGCAAGGGGACCGAAGACTGCCTGGAGCGCCGCGTGCAAGGCGTAACCGAGATCGCCGCCGGACGGCAGTACGCCATGCCGCGATGCCCACAGCCCGAACTTGTGCGAATCGGGCTGACAATGAATGAGATTAAGCGCGGTCATACGAGAAGTCAGGCGATATCGATGGATGTTCGAGAAACGATGCCCGCTGAGCGCTCATCTCCACGACAGGACGCCATCCGCCATGCACGCCGCTCGTCCAGTTGCGCTCGTCGCAGACGTCGTGGGCCTGTGTCCTTGCATCGGGCATCGTGCCTTCGTCTTTCGGCCACTGCATGCGGAACGCGTCATCGGCGACGCCTTGAGGCAACGGCGCGCGCAGCAGCGCATCGAGCACATGTTCGGCGTCGATGAAACCCGCGAACACTCGCGTGGATGGCAAGCAAGGCTTGCGTCCGATGAAAAGCGGACGCAGCGGCCGGTCAAGCGCGCGAGCAATGTCGTCGAGCGTGGGCGATTCATCGGCGGGCTCGAGCCTTACCGCGACGAGCGCGTCGAGCCCGGCGTGATAGTCGCGGTATCGCAGATGCGGGCTCTTGTAGGTATCTTCGCCGCCATCGCGCGACTCGGGAATGCCTCGCCACGTCCAGCCGCTATCTTTCCTCGAAAGCTGAGCCGTTTGAAAGTCGCAAAGCCGCTCGCCGGCATTGTCTAGCCGCGTCCCCATCACGAGGCGCGTCTGAAGGCGATCGTGCTTCTCGCATTCGCCGCGATCCCAGCCGAGTGCATTCGCGATCAGCCCGGTAACCATCGATAGCGCCGGGAAATCGCGGATCACACCGTACCTGTCGATCGCCTCGCCTCCGAACGCGACGAGCGGCGCACGCAGGCGCATCAACATGTGACGACGCATGTCACGCACCGTTGACGATGCGCGTCTGCACCCAGTTCGCGAGCTTATCCAGCGAATAGTGCTTGGCGTTCGGGATATCGGCGGGGTTGAGGGCGACATAGCCTCGGTCCAGCGCGCCGTATGCGGCATCGTGCTTTTTCAACTCTCGCGCAATGCGATCGACTGCGGCGTCGCGTATGTCATGGCCCTTCAACGGCAACGCGGTTTCGAAGGCCGCGCTCAGGCTGCGCGGTTGCCAATCTCCCGTCTCGACCAGCATGAGATTCGCATAGCCGAAAGGAGCGGTCGATCCGCGCTTGGCGCCGGGGCTGACGGTAGCGATCAGATGCAACAGGTGATGCACGACCTGCGAAGCGAGCTCGCGCTGGTCCGGCGACGCATTGAAGCACTCGCTTGCGGCGATGCCTTCCAGATTCGCGACCAGTTGCGGGATATCCACGACGACGTAGCCGTAGTAGAGGCCTGATGCCAGTTCCGTTTCGAAGATGCCAGCGGAGCCTTGCTCGCCCGCTTCTCGAAGAAGATCGTCCACGACGGTGAAGTAGTCGTTCTCCACCTGGGCTTCGTGTACCGTGAACGCATGCG
This sequence comes from Caballeronia sp. LZ062, assembly GCF_031450785.1. Lineage (NCBI taxonomy): Bacteria > Pseudomonadati > Pseudomonadota > Betaproteobacteria > Burkholderiales > Burkholderiaceae > Caballeronia > Caballeronia sp. LZ062. Next base: position 881,687 of record NZ_JARTWB010000001.1, on the reverse strand, counting down.
CGACGTAGACAGCGGCATCGCGCTGAGCAAGCACATCGGAGGTCACCATGCGACCGAAGAGCGCCGATTCGAGACCGCTGCCGTGCTTGAGCGCGACGATATTGGCGGACTCGTTCTTCAGAAACGCCGCGACGGCCGCCTTGAGGCCGTCTTCGTCCTGATGCTCGTTCGCGAGGGCCGTGCAACGTTCAACCAGGTACTTGATTTCCGCCGTGCCCAGCAACACGGCCTGACCTGTCTTGACCGCGTCGTCTCCTTTTCGGGGCTTGCCGGCCTTGTCCAAAAGACCACCGAAGCGCAAGGCTTCGACGGCTGTCTGAGCCAGCGCCTCGGGAACGCCATTTTTGACCAACTCGTCGCGAACCAGCGCGAGCGTCTCTCGCGAACGGACGGCCATCGGAACGCCGAGCGTCGGCAGCGCATGGCGGTCTTCCGCAACGCGCCAGTGCCGTTTCAGACACTGCGATGAGATGCGCGTGCGAATGGCATCGCCCATAGGCAGCCGCTTGGCCATGCCGGAGTCGTCGCGGTTGAGCAACGCCGCAGAATAGCTGTGCAGCGTGTGAATTTGAATGAAACGCGGATGCATCATTTTCTTGTCCTAACCTGTCGAACGTTGTTGCCAGCCTTCCCGTTTTCAGTCGTCCCGCGACTCGCTCGGTTTTACGGAGAAGAACGCGTGCGCGATATCAAGGCGAGTTTTCTCAGCGATACGCCGTCCCTTCTCATCGCGCGCGCCTTCGTTCAGCACGAGCCTCGCGAGTTGGACCCAGTTCGGTTTCACGCTCTTGCTCGCCAACAACCGAAGGACGCGGCGCAGCAATTGGAAGAACGCCGATCCCCGCGCGTCGAGCAGCCGCGTCACGCGCGCCTCCGACACACCGGCCGTCGCGAGTTGTCGGCCAAAATTCGCGCCGATGCCGCCGCTGTCCGCGCCGCGATCGTGCCCGGCAAGTGCGATGCCGTATGCGATGAACGCCCATCGGCGCCATCGGTCGAGACTCCAGTGAACGGTGTCGAGCTTCGCGCGCTGCGCTGCGTGGGTGAGCGCGGCGATTTGCGCGGTGGTGAGTTCCTCGGCTTCCGGGTCGAGACGCGCGAGCGCAACGCGGTCGTTCTCGATGCCTTGACGCCCTCGCCGGCGTCTTTCAGAAACGCCGCGATGGCTTCGATCTGGTAGCTCAGGCTGGGGGGCCGATTATCTGCACCACCTTGCTCCGCAGACTGTTCCGGCGCACCGGCCGATGTATCTGTCGAATTCATATCGCACGTCCTTGCGTATCCGAATCAATAGCTGCTTTGCGCGCTTGCGCACGTTCCTTCAGCACGCGCGACATGGTCTGGAGTTCCTTCTTTGAATGGATACTGACGCGAAACCGCGAAAGCGCTGTGCTCTGCGCACGGTATCGCCGCGTACTCGCACGCGGCCCCGCGACGAACGCGCGAGTCAGCACCTGTTCCGCGCGGTCCGCCAGTTCCGCGAGCCATAGCTCGTGCGCGAGTTGCCGTTCTTCAGACGTGTTGCCATCTAATTCCACGATCAGGTCGTCAAAGAATCGACGGTCTTCGGCCTGCTCGAATGACTTCGCGAAGCGATTCGCCCTTTCCTTCAGGTCGTCCGGCACAGTGTCTTCACCGTTGCCAAACAAAGAGCAGAGCGCGCCCCATAGCACTTTACGCATATCGCCGATCACGCTGATACGCCTGTCGGCGGCGTGGGCGAGTTCATCGATGCGGCCGTTCAGGAACGCCTCGCGCATACTCCGCGATATGGGCATGCGTCGTTCGTGATAGCCCTCTGTCTTTCCCTGCCCCCGCGCGACGGCTTGCGCAAGCAGCACGATGCCCTTCTCACCGTCCTCGCGCGTGATTTTGCGAGTGATCGTCTCGGCATAGTCGCCCTTGAACGCCAAGTCGCTCATCAGCTTGTAATCGAAGCCCGTAGCCGTGATGGACAACGCTTTTCCACCTACCACGGCGACGGGCGTCCAGGCATCTCCGGTTGCGCCCAAGCGATCTTTGGCTGCGATGCGCGTGGTCTTGCTACTCGTCGTGAGCGCGATCAGCTTTCCATTCGCCAAGTCCAGGCGTACTCGGCGGCACACTTCGATGTAAAACGGATCGAGCTCGCTGAACGATAGACTGCTCGCGCCGTCCCAGGGCTTCGTCCAGACCAGCGCGAGTCCGTCGACCTCCTTGAGCCCCGTCTCGTCAACGATCTTCTGACGATGGTGAAGCAGCCGCCGCGTGTCCCGCTGCCACCGCTTGCCCCAGAGGCCCTCCGGAACCGCTCCGAAGGCCGGTCGGCTGGACAAACCGCCGTTCATGCGTGAAATGCCGTAATTGCCGGCGCCCATGACGCCCTCTTGCGTCTGCAAACTCACGAGCGCGTACACCCAGTCCTCCGGCTGCGCGTTCGTCATGCGAGCGGCTTTCACGTCGTGATTGCGCGAAGTGATCAGCATGTCTATTGCGTCGGGCGTCACTAGCGGCGCTTTCTTCCAGGTGCGCGACTCCCCAGCCGCGCACGGCGCTTGCAAAAACGCGGGACGATCGTCAGGCGCAACGAGCGAGAACGCCGCGCCATCCGAATCGGTCGGCGTCAAAGCGAGAAGCGCCGCGCGCCAATCGTCCGCTGTTTGGAACGGCTCCGCCCGCCCGGCTGCATACAACGCAATCGCCGCGAGTTGGGTCAAGAACGCATGCCACGGATGCCGTTGATGCGGCCGCAGCGCAGGGAAGTCGCGCACGGTGTCCGCCGTCATCGCGACGAACAGTTCGGGCAGCGTGGCATCGTGCGCGTGCCCCAAAGCATCGCGATAACGCAGCAGGCGGTCATTCAGCAAGCGATGGTGAAGGTTCATGTCAGTCATCGTCCTTGCGCTATGCGTTCAGGCGCTCGACGCCGAAGCGGCCATAGCGGAACACATTCGTGCCGAGCGTGAATTCGAAGCCGTGCTCAATAAGCCCGATGCCGGAGGGTTTCGCGTCTGGATCGACGTCGTCGTCCAGCATGTGATGACGCAGCGCGATACGCTGCACATCGATGCCGAACGGGCCGGGCACGGGTGGATCGAATTCAATGAGGCGGTCTTCCATGCCAAGCCGTGTCGTCAAGCGTCGCTCGTCATCCGGAAACAGAAGGTCGAGGAATGGCGTCTTGTAGTCGAGCGAATGCATGCGGGCAAGAGACCGCTCCGCCCCTTGTCCGCCTTCGAGTTGTTGACCGAGCTTTTCCCACGCGGGTCCGAGTTCGCTTTGAATCGCAAGCAAACAGTCCGGGTGCGTCGCGCGTTCGACCAGAAGACGGTTATCGCGCGGAATCACGCGGAACGGCGCTTCTTCGATGAGTCGTCGCGTGGCTTCGATCATGCGCAGATCGCGGTACACGCCGCCGCCGTTCTTCGATCGCCCGAGTCCATTGCGGGGCTTGTGAATATACGTTTCGAAGGAATTACCTGCTGGTGTCAACACCCACGCGTGCGCGTGCTGAAACCCTTCGGGCCGCTCATGCGCATCTCGCTGGTGCCGATGCAGACGGCCGATGCGCTGCAGCAGCACATCCATCGGGCAGATGTCGGTGATGAGCAGATCGGCGTCGATATCGAGGCTTTGCTCGAGCGTCTGCGTGCCGACCACGATGCAGCCCTTCAGCGCCGCGCGTATCTTGCCGAGGCGCGACTCCACCGCTGCATCCAGCAGCGGACGGTCCTGGCGGCTGAAGCGGCTGTGATGCAGCGTGACGACGCCGTTCAGGTCGAACAGTATTCCTCGATCGCCCGAACCGTCGATGAGTCTTTCGATGGCTTGCTGCGTCGCGACGGCCGACGGGACCGTGTTACGGACAATCAGCACGCGTGCGCCACGGCTGGCTGCATCGATCGCCAAACGCGCGATGCGCTCGTGGTCATCCATTGCGTCGAGCGTGGACCAGTGGACGGTCTTGGACGCGCCACTGGCCGTCAAGCTACGGATGTTCGCGCCGTCGGTCAGCGCGGGGTAAGGCAATGCGCAGGCTTGTTCCACGCTCGGCAAAGCGAGCGCCGCCGCCGAGCGCTGCGCGATCTGCTGACAGCGCGTGCGCTGCCGGGAACCGAGCGTCGCTGACAACAGCAACGCATGGCCGCCCGTGCCAACGTGCGCGCTCAACACCTGCTCCAGCAGTTGCGACATATAGATGTCCGACGCATGCACCTCGTCGACGACCAGCAACGAACGGCTCAGCAAGGCATGACGCATGTGTGCGTGGCGCACCATTAGCCCGGCGAGCAGTACTTGGTCAATGGTGCCGACCGCGATGGTGGCCGCGAGAAAGCGCTTCGGCGACTCCGCCGCCCAGCGCGTCGCGGCTTTCGCGTCGTCGGGATGGTCGGACCATTGCACGTTGAAGTCCGGCAGCGCGATCTTGTCGCTGCCGTCGGCGCTTTCGTAGCCCGGAAGCGTGCGAACGACAACGGGCGCATCGAGCGGCCATAGATTGCGCACGAACTTAAGCACGCGTTCGTACACCTGTGCTGCGGCGACGCGCGTCGGCAGCGCGAAATACAGCGAATCGACCTTATGCTCAGCGAAGAGCCGAGCGAAGCGCCATAGCGCGGCTTCGGTCTTGCCGCTACCCGTCTCCGATTCGAGGATGAGCAATGGTCCGAGCGCAGGGTCGCCCAGCGCGGCTTGCACGGGCCTCGGCGCTTTGCCTTCGAACGCGGACTCGAACGACAACGGGCGTTGCACGAACCGAATGCGCGTGGTGCATGCGTCGAGGCCGATGGTCGATACGGCACGCGTCGCGCGTTCCTCGGCTTCCGCTCGGGTTCGACGCGTGCCGGGATCGCTGAAGGGAAAGAAGCCGGGATGTGATCCGAGCCAATCCGCGAACTGCATGACGCCCGCGAACAGATGAACGAAGGCTGGAGTCGATGGCAACGGCTTCCCATCGGGATCGAACGCGCAGGCGAAGTCCCGCTGCAACCGTTCGCCGATGTTTCGTATTGCTTCTTTGGGACTGTAGATAACGGAGCCTGCGCGGTCCCGCACCGGCTTCCAGATGATCGGGTCTTGACCGTGCGGCATCGGCAAGGGACGGCCATGATGCGAAAGGCTCGCCAGCAGCAACGAATCCGCCCCCGGACCCCATGTTTTGATGGAATCGAGCGGCAAGCATGAAGCGAGCTCGTCATCGCAGAAAAGCAGAAACACTTCGACGCCATGGCCCGCGGGCGACGGCCAGCCAGTCGGCGCGTTGCCCTGCCAACGCTTTGCCTGAAAGCCGCTGTTCGCCTTGCCTAAATCATGGAGGCAGGCGAAGACCGCGAGGCGCTCGATGTCTTGCTGGCCCAAGACTCGGCCGGCCACAGTGTCGAAGGCGGTGCGCAAACGCGTGCCTTCTTTTAGCGCGGCTAGAAAGCAGGCGGCGACGTCCATCATGTGGTCGTACAGCGGGTGCATGCTGCGTTCGCCAATGCAGTCGACGGCGGTGCGGCTCAGTTTTCCCCACGGCTCTAGCTGTTGCGCTTGCGGTTCCATGATTGCCTGCTGTGGGCCTCGTCGTGCCTTTTATGCCTTACGGATATTTGTTCGGAATGCTTAGATTAGCATCGGAGAGGGGCGGGCAACGCTTGTTTGAGTGTCAAAGTTTATGGATGCGAGAAAGCAGCGGTTTTAGCCGTTGCCTCATTGCTCCATTGTTTTCGATAGCTGCATTCGGACAGGCGCGGCCGTCCGCCGCACATGCAACCGGCGCTCAACGACCGCATTTGACAGCGGATTCTCGACTCACCATACTCGCGTGCCGCGAAGTGAATTCGGAACATCGGATTCGCTGTTTGTTCTTTAACATCATCGAGTTAAGTGGGAGGAGTTCCTCCGCGTATGCGGAGATAGGCCCTGCCGATTTATTCCGGCTGCATCACAGACACCGGTTCCTCCGCGTATGCGGAGATAGGCCCGTAATGCCGATCGAGATAAAGAGCATGCAGGGGGTTCCTCCGCGTATGCGGAGATAGGCCCGACTTTCTCTCAAACCGGAGCGCATCCGGTCAGGTTCCTCCGCGTATGCGGAGATAGGCCCGCTACCGAGATACCCAAAGGGCTTGGAGGTTGGGTTCCTCCGCGTACGCGGAGATAGGCCTTGAGCGTGTTCTTTACTAGCGACCTCCACCTTGGTTCGTCCGCGTATGCGGAGATAGGCCTTCACCCCATTGCTTGAACAGGAACGGCACGCCGGTCCCTCCGCGTATGCGGAGATAGGCCCTCTAATCCGTCATGCCGCCCGGCCGCGCGCTGGGTTCCTCCGCGTATGCGGAGATAGGCCCGTGTACGGTGCGCTTGTCTCGCACCACTCGGCGGTTCCTCCGCGTATGCGGAGATAGGCCCGGGTCCTCCTGGACGATCGTCTGCCCTATTAGGGTTGCTCCGCTTATGCGGGGATAGGCCGAAGATGCTCGGATCGCGTGGCTACACCGATCAGGTTCCTCCGCGTATGCGGAGATAGGCCCAAGACGGGCGTCGAGTTCGCGGCGATGTCCGGGGTTCCTCCGCGTATGCGGAGATAGGCCGCCTTCTCCGTGGTCGAGCGTGTCGGCGTGGCAGGTTCCTCCGCGTATGCGGAGATAGGCCCAAAAGGACAGCATGACCGAATCGGGCAATCACGGTTCCTCCGCGTATGCGGAGATGGGCCGTACGTCGACAAGGACGGGCAGGTGAAGGAGCGGGTTCCTCCGCGTATGCGGAGATGGGCCGTACGTCGACAAGGACGGGCAGGTGAAGGAGCGGGTTCCTCCGCGTATGCGGAGATAGGCCCTTGATCGCGCCTTCGGTCTTCGGATCGAGCAAGGTTCCTCCGCGTATGCGGAGATAGGCCCTGAGTGGTTAGCGTGACGGGCACGCTGGATTCGGTTCCTCCGCGTATGCGGAGATAGGCCTTACGCTGCTCGTTGATGCGTTGTGCCGAGTGCGGTTCCTCCGCGTATGCGGAGATAGGCCGTCTCTGGCACACCGGCGGGCGGCGGTTCGTTAGGTTCCTCCGCGTATGCGGAGATAGGCCGTTGTACCTCTGCGCGGACGTCTGGATGTACTGGGTTCCTCCGCGTATGCGGAGATAGGCCCCGCTCCATCGATTGGCGCAGGACTCAGCGCAAGGTTCCTCCGCGTATGCAGAGATAGGCTGTAAGGTTGACGCCGAACACCGCCGCTACCGTCGGTTCCTCCGCGTATGCGGAGATAGGCCCAAGTGCGGTCTCGTTGGCCTTTGCCGTCTTCAGGTTCCTCCGCGTATGCGGAGATAGGCCCACGAAAGAAGCGATCGTTGGCCACGTGTCCACGGTTCCTCCGCGTATGCGGAGATAGGCCCTCGGGTGATCGTCGGCGTTGGTACTGGACCTGGGTTCCTTCGCGTATTCGGAGATAGGCCCAAGGCCAATGCCGCGCTGTACCACGGCAAGGTGGTTCCTCCGCGTATGCGGAGATAGGCCGCTCTGCGGCATACCTCCCCGCTGGATAGCCCAGGTTCCTCCGCGTATGCGGAGATAGGCCCGTTGCAAATTTGCGAGCCGCCCATTTCTTTGCGGTCCCTCCGCCTACGCAAAGACCCACGCCGCCACATCGCGCGAAGCATTCATGCGCCCGACACAGCAAGCGTATGTCGCACCCGCCACGCATCGTAATCCGCACGACCCCAGTCGAGTTCCATCGCGAGCCTTCGCGTACCCTCGCGAATCTTCGGCTTGTGCAACGCAAGCGTGAGCGCATCGAGCGCCGGCCATTCATCGAACGATAACGCAGCGATCTCCACCGCAAGCGTTTCGAGCAAGCGCGTATGCGTCTTCTCTTGCAGAAACGCCGTCACGCGATTGCACCAAGCCTCGTAATCGATCAGTTCATCTTCGCGAGGCATGCCACGATACCGCAGGCTCGCATCGATAACCAAAGCCTGCGGCGCACGATGCTCGTGCTCATAAAGCCCGACGCGCGTCATCACGACGAGTTCATCGACGACAACGCGCCAGCCCTGCCCACCCGCCTGAAGCGGCTCGAACGGTTTCATGCGAGAAGCGGCTCCGCTGCATCGAGCATGATCTTCACGAAGTAATCCGCGAAGCTGCGACGCACGATGATTTCGAAGCGATCCGCACCCAGCGGCACGAGCGTTATCGACGCCTTGAAGTAGTGACTTTGCGCGCACTGTCCCGCGCCGAAGACCTTCGGATGCAGATCGAGCGGACAGCCGCGCGACAAGACATCACGCGTGCGCGGCCCGTCGATATCGAGCACCGTATAGCCGCTGCCGATATCCACCGCCGATGCGAACGCGCCCGCGAAGGCAGCGCGCAAGCGCGCTTCGAGCGGCGCTGCGCGCGATGCATCATGCGGCGCTTCGGACACCACGAGCCATTCGTCCGGGCCGAGCCACAGCATGTCGTAGCCATCGCCCTTCGCGATGGTGTTCGGCATCGCAGGCGGCGCACAGCCGATCACGCTCTCCGCCGCACGCATGAACGCGGCATCGCGTGTATCGCCGCGCACGTTCACGAGTTGGAGGAACGGTCGCTCCGTCAACCGGAACGCTTTAGATGCGCCCGCATGATGCGCCTTCATCAACGCATCGGCGCCCACGAGCGGCGACTCTTGCCACACGCCCTGGCCGCTGATGGCACGATCGACAACCGTCTCGGATGCCTTGATCTCATTCAACATGTTGACGTGCTCCTTCGCTGTCGTAGAACACTGAACTGGTGATCTTCGCGCTGATCTGCTTCCCGCTTGCGAGCGGGATGGTGACCGATTCGCCGATTCTGTCGAGCCCGCCCTTCACGACGGCCAGCGCAATCGAACGCTTCAAAACAGGGCTGAAATAGCTCGACGTCACATGACCGAGCATCGGCGCCGTATCGCCCCGGAACGGGCCCGCGACGATCTGCGATCCCTCGGGCAGCACGAACGAAGGGTCGTCCGTGAGCAAGCCGACGAACTGCTTGCGTCCCGCCTTCGCCGTATCCGAGCGCGTGAGCGAGCGCTTGCCGATGAAGTCCTTCGACTTCGCGACGAGCCCGCCCATGCCGAGGTCATACGGCGTCATCGAGCCATCGGTGTCCTGCCCGACGATGATGTAACCCTTCTCCGCGCGCAGCACGTGCATCGTTTCCGTGCCATAAGGCGTGATGTCGAACTCCGCGCCCGCTTCCATCAGTGCTTCCCATACCGCGCGGCCCACGTTCGCCGGCACATTCACCTCATAGGCCAGTTCGCCCGAGAAGCTGATGCGCATGACACGCGCCGATGCTCCCGCCACCGTGCCATCGCGATAGCTCATGAACGGGAACGCTGCGTTGGCGAAGTCGATGTCCTGACAGACCTTCTGCAGCACCTTGCGGCTGTTCCGACCGACGACGGCAAACGTCGCCCAGTGATCCGTCACCGATGCAAGCCGCACGCGCATATCCGGCCACTCAGTCTGCAACCAGCGTTCGAGCCACGTGAGCACGCGTGCCGCGCCGCCGGTGGTCGTCGTCATCATGTAGTGATGTTCGGCGAGGCGCACGGTCACGCCGTCGTCGAAGATCATGCCGTTCTCATCGAGCATCAGGCCGTAGCGGCACTTGCCGACTTCCAGCTTGCTCCACGGATTCGTATAGACCCAGTTGAGTAGCTTGGCCGCATCGGGGCCTTGAATGTCGATCTTGCCGAGCGTCGATGCATCGAGAATGCCGACGCTTTCACGCACCGCGAGGGACTCGCGCGCCACCGCCGCGTGCATGTCCTCGTCGCCGCGCGGGTAGTACCACGGGCGCTTCCAGTTGCCGACGTCCTCAAACATCGCGCCGTTCTGCACGTGCCATTCGTGAATCGCGGTCTTGCGCACAGGATCGAGGAACTCGCCGAGTTCGCGGCCCGCGAACGTGCCGAAGGTCACGGGCGTGTAGTTCGGCCGGAAAGTCGTAGTGCCCGTCTCCGGAATGGTCTTGCCGAGCGCCTGCGCAAGAATCGCCATGCCGTTGATGTTGCCGAGCTTGCCCTGATCGGTGCCGAAGCCCATTGCCGTATAACGCTTCACGTGCTCGACGGACTCGAAGCCTTCGCGCGCCGCGAGGTAAATGTCGGCGGCGGAAACGTCGTTCTGGAAATCGACGAACTGCTTGGGTCCGCGCGTCGCGAGTTCGCGTCCGCCGACGAGCCACAGCGGCATCAACGGCGCTTCCGCGATCTCCGCGACCTTCGCCGGCTGCGCCCGCGCGACGATGTAGCCCGCCGCGCGCGCCGCTTCCGCGCCCGCATCGAGACCGAAGCGGATGCCGCCAGCGAGCGTGAAATCGCCCGCGCATGCGCCCACGCTCGTCTCGGCCTGCATCGCCTTGCCGGGAACGAAGCAGGCTTTCTCGTCGTGCCAGTGCGCCTTGCCGCCCGACTGTGCGAAGAGATGCAGCACCGGGCTCCATCCACCGGACATCGCGACGAGATCGCAAGGTACGTCCGCTTGCTTCGCACCGACCTTGCCGTTCGCATACGAAGCCACTTCCACCGACGACACGCGCAGCTTGCCGTGCGCCGCCGTCACCACGGCGTTGTTCATCACGCGCACGCCGTAGCGTCGCGCGGCGGCGGGCAACGTTCCCTTCGATTCCGCTGGACGCGGATCGACAACCGTTACCTGCGCGCCCGCCGCCTTGAGATCCAGCGCGCATTGATACGCGTCGTCGTTGTTCGCGAACACCACTGCGTTGCGGCCCGGCAGCACCGCATAGCGATGCAGATACGTCGATACGGCAGACGCCAGCATCACGCCCGGCAGATCGTTATTGCCGAAGACGATGGGACGCTCGTGAGCGCCCGTCGCGAGAATCACGCGCTTGGCACGTACTTTCCACAGCAGTTCACGCGTGCCCTTGCGCATCGACACGGGCAGATGATCGGTAAGCCGTTGCGTGACGGTGATGAGATTGTGGTCCTGATACCCGAACGCCGTGCTGCGCGAAAGTATCTTCACGTCGGGCATAGTGCGCAGTTCGGCCTCGATTTTCTGCACCCATTGCAGCGCGGGCTTGCCGTCGATCTCCGCGCGGCACGAGAGCAGCGAGCCACCCAGTTCGCGCTGGTCGTCGACGAGAATCACGCGCGCACCGGACAGGCCAGCCGCATACGCCGCAGCGAGACCCGACGGCCCGCCGCCGACGACGAGGACGTCGCAATGCGCGAAGCACTTGTCGTAGCGATCCGCGTCGCGTTCTTCGGGCGCCTTGCCGAGACCGGCTGCATCGCGAATCACTTCCTCGTACTTCGGCCACAGCTTGCGCGGCCACATGAATGTCTTGTAGTAGAAGCCCGCCGGAATGAAGCGCGCGAACTTCTGATTGATGGCCATGCGATCGTTCTCGATGTTGGGCTTCGCGTTCACGCTTTCGGCGACGAGTCCTTGATACAGTTCGACTTCTGTCGCACGGGCATTCGGCACCGTATAGGCGCCCTTTTCGAGCTGCACGACCGCATTCGGCTCTTCCACGCCCGCCGTCACGATGCCGCGCGGACGGTGATACTTCCAGCTCCGGGCGACGAAGTGTTGCCCGTTAGCGAGCAACGCAGACGCGAGCGTATCGCCCTGAAAGCCTTGATACGTTTTGCCGTTGAACGTGAAGGTCAGCGCAATGGCGCGATTGATGCGCCCGCCCGTGGCGAGTCGGTCTTTCTGGCTCATTTCGACGCTCCGTCCTTGTTGTCCATCGCAGCCAGCGGACGGTCGAACGTCTCGTAGCCCTGGATCTCGTAAGTCACCGTGTCACGCTGCGCCTTGAACCAGCGGCGGCAGCCTTGCGCATGCATCCATTGCTCGCGATGCACGCCACGCGAGTTCTTGCGCATGAAAAGGTAATCGCCCCATTCCTTGTCGGTGAGCTTTTCCGTATCCAGCGGACGCGCAATGTCTGCTTCGCCGCCGCAGGCGAATTCGCTTTCGGCGCGCGGCCCGCACCAGGGGCATTCGATCAGCAACATGTTTCGTACTCCTTCAGTGCGCCACGGCAGCCGCGCCGTGTTCGTCAATCAGATGGCCGGTATAGAAGCGGTCGAGCGAGAACGGCGCATTCAACGCATGAGGCTCGTCTTTCGCGATGGTGTGCGCATACGCCCAGCCAGAACCCGGCGTCGCCTTGAAGCCGCCCGTGCCCCAGCCGCAATTGAAGTAGAGGCCCTTCACGTCGGTCTTGCTGATGATCGGGCACGCGTCCGGCGAAACATCGACTATGCCGCCCCACTGGCGGTTCATGCGCACACGCGAGAACACAGGGAACATCTCGACGATCGCTTCCAGCGTGCCTTCGATGATCTGAAAGCTGCCGCGCTGCCCGAAGCCCGTGTATTGATCGACGCCCGCGCCGATCACGAGATCGCCCTTGTCCGACTGGCTGATATACGCATGCACCGCGTTCGACATCACGACCGTGTTGACCACCGGCTTAATGGGCTCGGACACGAGCGCCTGCAACGGATGGCTTTCGAGCGGCAGCCGCACGCCCGCCATGTCCGCGAGCGTTGTGGTATTTCCCGCCGCGACGATGGCAACCTTCTTTGCCTTGATATGACCTCTCGTCGTATCGACGCCGGTCACGCGATCACCGTCACGCCGAATGCCCACGACCTGGCAGTTCTGGATGATGTCCACGCCCGCCTGATCCGCGCCACGTGCGAAGCCCCACGCCACCGCATCGTGACGCGCGACGCCGCCGCGACGCTGAATCGACGCACCGAGCACCGGATAACGGCTATTCAGGTTGATGGTCGGCTCGATTTCCTTGATCTGCGCGGGTGTGAGGAACTCGGCATCCACGCCATTGAGCCGGTTCGCATTCACGCGGCGTTCGGTATCGCGCACGTCTTGCAGCGTGTGCGCGAGGTTCATCACGCCGCGCTGGCTGAACATCACGTTGTAGTTGAGGTCTTGCGAGAGGCCCTCCCACAGCTTCATTGCCTTCTCGTACAGCGCGGCCGATTCGTCCCACAGGTAGTTGGAACGCACGATGGTCGTGTTGCGCGCCGTATTGCCGCCGCCGATCCAGCCCTTCTCCAGAATCGCGACGTTGGCAATGCCGTGCTCTTTCGCGAGATAGTAGGCGGTCGCGAGACCATGCCCGCCGCCGCCGACGATCACCACGTCGTATTCGCGCTTGGGCTCGGGGCTGCGCCATTGGCGCTCCCAGTTCTCGTGATACGACATGCCGTTGCGCAGCAGGCTGAATATCGAATAGCGGCCCATGTGTCTCTTCCTTCGTAGCGGTGTTTCAGCACTCGATGACGTTCACGGCCAGCCCGCCGCGTGACGTCTCCTTGTATTTCGTCTTCATGTCCGCGCCCGTTTCGCGCATGGTCTTGATGACCGAATCGAGCGAGACGTAATGCTGGCCGTCGCCCTTCATCGCCATGCGCGCGGCGTTGATCGCCTTGATTGCGCCCATCGCGTTGCGCTCGATGCACGGAATCTGCACGAGGCCGCCGACGGGATCGCACGTCATGCCGAGGTTGTGTTCCATGCCTATTTCAGCGGCGTTTTCCACTTGCGCGGGCGTGCCGCCCATCACGGCTGCCAGCGCGGCGGCGGCCATCGAACACGCGACGCCCACTTCGCCCTGACAGCCCACTTCCGCGCCGGAGATCGAAGCCGTCTCCTTGTAGATGATGCCGATGGCCGCCGCCGTCAAAAGGAACCGCACAATGCCTTCGTCGTTCGCGCCGTGCATGAACTTCACGTAGTAGTGCAACACGGCAGGGATCACGCCTGCCGCGCCGTTGGTCGGCGCAGTGACCACGCGTCCGCCCGAAGCGTTTTCTTCGTTGACGGCCATCGCGTAAAGATTCACCCAGTCGAGCATCGAGAGCGGATCGCGCAGCGATTCCTCGGAACGCGAGCGCAATTGCGCGCACAGGTCCGCCGCGCGCCGCTTGACGTGCATCGGTCCGGGCAGCTCGCCGCGCTCCTTGCAGCCGCGCTCGACGCACGCGGCCATCACGCGCCATACGGCCAGCACGCCTTCGCGCACCTCTTGCTGGCTGCGATTCGCGCATTCGTTCTGAAACGTGACTTCCGCGATAGACAGACCTGTCTCCCGGCAGATACGCATAAGGTCTTCGCCGGTGCGAAACGGATACGGCACGCTCCCGCCCGCGCGCACACCGTTGACGCGATCGCCTTCGCGGTTCGTCACGAAGCCGCCGCCCACGGAGTAATACTCTTTCTCGACAAGCAATTGCCCATGTTCATCGAACGCCTGAAAGCGCATGCCGTTCGGATGCACCATGCTCGATCCCGCCGCGCCCGGCATCAGCTTGCGATAGAAGCCGATGTGCTCGCGCTCGTCGAAGACAATGGCGCGCTTGCCAAGCAGATTCAGTCGCTTGTTCGCGCGGACGTCGGCGAGACGTGGCGCAATGGTGTCGGGATCGATCAGGTCGGGCAGATTGCCTTCGAGACCGAGCAGCACCGCCTTGTCGGTGCCGTGACCCTTGCCCGTAGCGCCCAGCGAGCCGAACAGCTCGGCGCGCACGCGCGTGACGAAGCCGAGCAGATTGGCGTCCTCGACATGCGATGCAAAGCGGCACGCGGCGATCATCGGCCCGACAGTGTGCGAGCTCGAAGGTCCGATGCCGATCTTGAACAGGTCGAAAACGCTCACATTCATGACGTGCCCTCAAGGTTGGCGTTAGGCGTCGTCGGCGCGAACGAGCGCGTTCGACATGGCCTCATTGCACCAAACCGCAATATCGGCCGATAGAACAAAAACGGCATGGAAATGGGATGCCGGCGTCAGCGCGTACCAGAGCGCATTAGACGCAGCGCGTTTTTCCGCAGCTTCGTTGCAAACCGGGGCTTTTTTGAGATTGCTCCGAACGGCTAAAGAGACTGGCCTCGGTATATTCCCTAGGTCCGTGAGGAGCGCCCACACGCGTTTCTCCTCTTCGATCCCCACGTTTATCCCGTTTGCAGCAATGGAAAGTCACGCTCTTCCCGATCAGTTCTTCAAGTCCTGGGTTTTCGCGTTTCTTGTCGGCGTCGCCGTCGTCGGCGGGCTTCAGGCGACAGGCGTTCTGGCTCCCGAACACGTGCTCACTCGCGAAGCGCCGCTATGGGCCGCCCTGATGCTCGTCTGCTCCATCGATCCGGCACTGCGCTACTTCGGCGTGTTGAAAGCCGAAGTCGAACAGCGTTGGGGCGACTACACCGTCGCGAGCGTTCTTGGCCGTTCGACGGGCGCGCTCATCGGCGGCGTGTTTGCCTGGGCGTTCGCCGTTCTCGGCTCCTGATTCATCACTTCACGCCGCGCGTTCTGCGCGGCGTTTCCCTTTTCTGACCATGCGCCCGTGGCGCGCGCCCGGTGTTATGCTCGCCGCATACCCCAGAGCCGCCGCACGTCACGCGCATGAACCCCGCAGAGTCTCTCCCGCCGCTCTCCATCGACGGCCAGTCGAAGTCGCGCATCCGTTTCGGCATCGTGCTGTTGCCGAATTTCACGCTGACTGCATTCTCCGGCTTCGTCGATCTGCTGCGTCTTTCCGCTGACGAAGGCGACTTCAGCCGCCCGGTACGATGTTCATGGAGCGTGATAGGCGAAACGCTCGCGCCGGTGCGCGCCAGTTGCGGCATCCAGATCACGCCGTGGGAAACGTACGAGCAGGCCGAACCGTTCGACTACGTGGTCGTCGTAGGCGGCCTTCTGCATTCCGGGCCTTCAGCGAGCGATGCCACGCTCCAGTTCATCCGCCGCGCCGCCGCCCGCGACGCGACCATCGTCGGCATGTGCACGGGCGTTTTCACGCTGATGCGCGCGGGCGTGCTGGACGGCCATCGCGTATGCGTGAGCTGGTTCCACTACTGGGATTTCGTCGAGCGTTTTCCGCAAGCCGACGAGCAACTGCTCGTTGCGGACCGGCTCTTCGTGATCGACAGAAGACGCATCACGTGTTCGGGCGGGCGCGCTTCCATCGACGTGGCCGCCGCCATTTTGCTGCGTCACTTCGAAACCGCGACGGTGCAGAAGGCGCTGCGCATTCTGCTCGTCGACGACATGCAAAAGGGCAATGCGCCGCAGCCGCATCCGCCGGGACTGGCGCCTGCCACGCATCCGAAGGTCAAACGCGCGATTCTTCTGATGGAGCAGCACGTGGGCCGTTCGCTCACGCTCGACGAACTCGCGCACAAGCTGGACATGTCGACGCGGCAACTCGAACGTCTCTTCAAGGCCGAGACAGGCAAGGCGCCGCAGGCGTACGCCAAGCAGGTGCGGCTGCGCACGGCCGCGTGGCTGCTGACGAGTTCGGACAAGACAGTGGCCGATATCGCGTCGAGCTGCGGCTTCTCCGATGCATCGCACCTCGGCCGCGAATTCCGCAAGCAGTTCGGCCTGCCGCCGATGATGTACCGCGAGCAGCGCGGCGCGCAGGACGCCGAAGAAGCGAATCACGCAACGGACTACGACGAGACGTTTCCCGGCCGCGCACAGGCCATCTGATCCATCTCAACCGAAGGAGACTGGCATGGAGACTAACGGTTATTCCGAGCAAGAATGGGCGCTACGCTGCGATCTGGCGGCGCTGTATCGCGTGATCGCGCATTTCCGCTGGACCGACATGATCTTCACGCACATCAGTGCGCGCGTGCCTGGGCCGGAGCATCATTTCCTTATCAACCGATACGGCGTGCTGTTCGACGAGATGCGCGCATCGGACCTCGTGCGCATCGATAGCGACGGCCGCGCGGTGGATGCGAAGGCGGCCGAGCATCCGGATAGGTATCGCGTGAACCCGGCGGGTTTTACCATTCACTCGGCCATTCACATGGCGCGGCCGGATGTGGTGTGTGTCGTGCATACGCATACGCCCGCGGGCGCCGCCGTGTCCGCGCAGAAACAAGGGCTCTTGCCCATCAGCCAGCATGCGCTGAAGTACTACGGGCAGCTTGCGTATCACGACTATGAAGGCATTGCGCTGGATCTCGCGGAGCGTGACCGTCTCGTCAACGATCTCGGCCCGCATAACGCGATGATCCTGCGCAATCACGGCCTGCTTGCATGCGGCAGGTCGATTCCCGCTGCGTTTCAGGAGATCTATTTTCTGGAGCGCGCTTGCGAGATTCAACTGCGCGCGCTTGCGGGCGGCGGCGAGCTGAACCTGCCTTCGCGTGAAGTCTGCGAGACTACCTCCGCGCAGTATCGCAGCGATGAGATAGACGGCATCACCGCGCTGCAATGGCAAGCCGCGTTGCGCATGATCGAAGGCGGCAAGACGGATTATCGAACGTGATCGTCGGTTAGCTTCGCGGCTCAGCGGCGGGGTCACGCAGACAGACGCCGCTCCGCGCTCGGCGCATGGCCGAACTGCGCGCGATACGCCTTGCTGAAGTGACAAGGCGAATGGAAACCGCAGACGCTCGTTACGCGCGCGATCGATGCATCGGTATTGCGCAGCAGATCGCGTGCGCGTCGCAGCCGCAACGTCAGGTAGTAATGCGTCGGCGAGACGCTCAGGAACATCTTGAACATGCGCTGAAGGTGCCGCTGGGACAAATGAACGAGCCGCGCGAGTTCATCGAGGGAAAGCGGTTCTTCGATATTCGCTTCCATCAGTCGCACCACTTCCACGAGTTCCGCCCGCGAGAAGCCGACGCGCGCATCCACCGGAATGGGCTGGTAGTCGGTGGAGCCGCGAATACGCTCGACGATGAACTGTTCCGACACTTGCGCCGCATGCGCCTGCCCGAGCCTGAGGCTCACGAGATTGAGCATGAGATCGAGCGGCGCCGTGCCGCCCGTGCAGGTCACGCGGTCGCGGTCGATCACGAAAAGCTCGTCGGCGAAACGCACATGCGGGAAACGCTTGTTGACCGGCGACATGTCTTCCCAGTGCAGCGTGCAGCGGTAGCCGTCCAAGAGCTTCGCCGCAAGCAGCGCATACGGACCGGTGCAGATACCGCCGAGCGGCACGCCCGCCGCGTGCGCGCGCTGCAACAGCGCGATCACGGTATCGTCGACATAATCGGCGACGTGCCAGCCTGCGCAGACGATCAGCACGTCGGGCATTCCCGCTTTGTCGAGCGTCTTCGCTGGCTTCACCGTGATGCCGTTGCTCGCACGCGCGGGCTCGCCATCCGGCGTGATGACCGACCACGTGTAATGCTCCGCGCGGCCGATGTAGTTCGCCATGCGCAGCACTTCGACTGCGCTCGTGAACGCGATCATCGAGAAGTTCGGCAGCGTGAGAAAGCCGAAGTGCGCAAGATGGGCGAGCGGCGAGTCGGTGGCTGCGGGAACGACTGCATCGCGCTTCATGGACGCATCAACCTTGTTGCGCGGCGGGCGCGCGGCGCACGCGCATCACGGACTTGAAGCCCGAGAGAAGCGGCGCGCGAGCCATGCCCGGCGAGCGTCCGAAGCTCTCCGTGATGCGATCGAGAATGATCGCGAGCAACACCACAGACAAGCCGCTTTCGAAGCCCAGGCCGATATCGAGCCGCTGAATGCTCGCGAGCACGTCGTTGCCGAGGCCGCCTGCGCCGACCATCGACGCGATGATGACCATCGACAGCGCCATCATGATGGTCTGGTTCACGCCGGTCATGATGGACGGCAGCGCGTTGGGAATTTGCACCTTGTAAAGCAGTTGCCACTGCGTGCAACCGAACGCCTGACCCGCTTCCACGATCTCCCGATTCACGTGCTTGATCCCGAGCGACGTGAGGCGCACCGCAGGCGGCATCGCGAAGATAACCGTCGACAGAATGCCGGGCACGCGACCGAGGCCGAATAGCATGGCAGCCGGAATCAGATACACGAACGCGGGCATGGTCTGCATGAGGTCGAGCACAGGACGCACGACCATTTCGACGACCTTGCTCTTTGCTGTCCAGATGCCGAGCGGTACGCCCAGCAACAGGCTGATAAACGTTGAGGACAACGTAAGACCCAACGTGATGACCATCTGATCCCAGAAGCCTGTGGCATAGACGAGGAGCAGCGACAGCAGCGTGAACGCCGCGAAACGCCAGCCGACGCGCCACAAGCCGATGCCGACGAAGATCGCCATGAGCGCCCACATCGGGATGGCCTGCAGACCATGTTCGATGAGCGCGGCGAAACTCTCGATGACCTTGCCGATGGAGTCGAACGTTTTCGCGTCGTGGTCGAGCAGATAGTGGACGCCGTGATCGACCCAGCTACCGAGCGGAATGATTTCAGACATGGGAACCTCGATGGCGCGTTAAGACCTGAAGCACGTTCGTCTTGTTGACCGAACCACAGTACGAACCGTCCGCATCGACGACGGGCAGCGGGGCGGGGCTCGCGACGACGCGGTTCACCACGTCGTCGAGCGTCATGCTGCGCTGAATGCACTCGACATGATGGATTTGCGGCACGGCATTGCCGCTCGCATCGCGCCCGACGAGGCCGCGAATGCGGCGCTCGGCGTCCAGCACGAACGCGTACTCGGCGCTGCCGTTGAGCGTCTTCGCGACGCTCGATGCGTCGATCTGCGGCGAATGCTTCATGACCGGCACGGCGTCGGTCTGCATGAGATCGCCGGCCGTCAGGTAACGGCTCGTGTCGATGCCTTCGAAGAAGGCCTGCACGTAGTCGTCAGCGGGATTCGTGATGATTTCCTGCGGCGTGCCGATCTGCACCACGCGGCCGCCTTCCATGATTGCGATGCGCGTGCCGATGCGCATGGCTTCTTCGAGATCGTGCGAGACGAAGAGAATCGTACGGCGTTGCTCGCGCTGAAGATCGAGCAGCACGTTCTGCATTTCCTTGCGCTTCAACGGATCGAGCGCGGAGAACGCCTCGTCCATGATCATCAGCGAAGGGTTGACGGCAAGCGCCCGCGCGAGGCCCACGCGCTGCTGCATGCCACCCGACAATTGCGACGGCAGTTTCTGCGCGAACGGCGCGAGGCCCACTTGTTCGAGCACGGTCATGGCGCGCGACTCGCGTTCCTTGCGCCCGACGCCCGCGACTTCCAGCCCGAAAGCGGCGTTCGACAACACGGTGCGCTGCGGCATCAGCGCGAACGACTGAAACACCATGCTCATGTCGCGGCGGCGCAGCGCGGTCAGTTCGGAGCGCGGCACGGCGGCCACGTCGCGCCCGTCGATCAGCACCTTGCCGGCGGTCGGATCGACGAGCCGGTTGATAAGACGGATCAGCGTGGACTTGCCGGAGCCGGACAAGCCCATCAGCACGAAGATTTCGCCTTCCCTGACGTCGAACGAGACGTTGTGCACGCCGACGATCTGCCCGGTACGCGCGAAGACTTCCTCCTTCGACGCGCCGCCGGCCAACAGGTCGATCGCCTGTTTCGGGTTGCTGCCGAACACTTTGCACAGCCCTTCGACCACTACCTTGGGGGAATCCATCGACACTCTCCAGAACCGTGGCGGACGCGCTTCCGCGCTCTGCATACATAGTTGCCAGAAAAAAGTGCCGTGAGCCGACTATTTGCGACAATCACATGTGGAAATACGACACCGATTTGTCGCACTTCGAGAAGACACGCCCGGAGGCCCTTATTGGACAAGGCTCCGCGACGGAAGCGGTAGAAGCGGGGAACGATGCAGGCGTGTCGCGCCGCGACAAGTCGCGGCGCGAAGCCGATGCTTCGGCCTATTGGCTCAGGCGCTCGGCCGGAACATCTGGAACATCTCGCCGATTTCGGCGTAATCGGCGCGATAACCCGCACGCATGATCGGGCGCGCGGCGGCGGTATCGAAGAGACCGTCTTTGAGGAACTCGTTGCGGATATGGACACCGACCACCTGGCCGAGCGCGAGCCAGTTGTTCATCGGCTGGCCGGCGAGATCGTGGATGCGGACGACTTGCAGCAGCTTGCATTCGAGCGCCGCCGGAGATTCAGCGACATGCGGCACGTCCACGTTGCGGCCATGCCCCTTCGTCAGCCCGGCGAGTTCGAACTCATCGACTTCCGGAGCCACCGGCGCGGACGTGCGGTTCATGCGCTCCGCGAGCGGCCGCGTCGACATGTTCCAGACGAACTCGCCCGTCGCCTCTATGTTGCTGATGCTGTCCTTGCGGCCTTCGCTCGAGAAGCCGATCACGTACGGAAAGCTCGCGAATGCGCCGAAAAAGCTGTACGGCGCGAGGTTGACGCCGCCTTCAGCGGTACGGCTGGAGATCCAGCCGATCACGCGCGGCGCGACGATCGCCTTGAATGGGTCATGCGGCAGGCCGTGGCCTTTGCTCGGATCGTAGAAATGGACGTCGCCAGTCATGTGGGGCCGCGCAATGCGCAAGGGTTCGTGAGAGCGAAAGCATACCGCGGCGGCTCGTCCGACGACGGGCGCGGAAAAACGGGGAGGGAGGACGGCTGACTCGCGCGCGACTGAGCGCGGAGAAGAAAAGCGTGGATGACGGCTAGAAAAACTACAACAACGAAAAAACTGGCGGGCGGGTGTACGGCGCTTGCCGTCACGTCTTGCTTACTTTGATTTGTCCCGCGCCGCCTTTAGCCGCGCATTACAGATAGAAGCCGAATGCCGTGCCGCGCGCCTTGCGTTGACGCTCGGATTCGCGGAAACGTGCTTGATACGAGTAGTCTTTGTCCATCGGGAGGTGCGGCGATTCGAAGAACGATGCGAATTTTTGCAGCAGTGCGAAGAGGTAGCTCATGTCAGGCTCCGGTTGGTGTTGAGGGTTTTCCCTTAGCAATGATTATAGGGTTTGCCCTGCCCGATTCCTAGTGCAATGCAGCATTTCGCACGCAAAAGTGTGGTAGTTTTTCTACACGACCGGCCGTTTTGACCGATTCAGGACTAATGGCGAGGATTGTCGACGGCACGGCGCGACACGTCGCCGCAAGCGGCTACTGCGTGACGAAGGCGTCAGCGGAGGCGGTATCGAGTGCGACCGGTGCTGTGAAGGTGACGGCGAGCGTCACTAGCATCGCGCAGAGGATCAGCGCGGGCACCGGGAAAGCGCGAGATGCGACCGTCGGGCGGCATTGGTCGCGCGGGCCGGTGCGAAGCGGTCGGAGAACGGTCGCGATAGCGAAGAGCTTCGCGCTTTCATCCGACGTATCGGGGGCATCCGCGATCAGTTCGCCCTGCATCGGCGCGCTCTCCGGCTCCCCGAGCGGTGCCGCCGCGCGCCCCGTGCGCCGCTTCGCTGACGATTCCACCGCCGCCAGAAACACCTCCGGCAACTCGAAGCCTTCGAAGGTGCCCTGACGAATATCGGTATTCTTCGCCTGCTGCGTGGCGCGTTCGGCGTCCTCCGCGAAGAGGTCGAGCGTTTCGCCGGGGCGAATGGCATCGCGTAACTGCGCGACGCGCTGCGCGGTGCGCGCGGGAGCACGGCGGCCGGCTTTTGCGGGGGGAACGTGAGCGTCCGATGAAGCGTCAGGATTTCGGGGTACAGCGGAATCTGGCATAGGTCGAAAGCTGCGGATCGAAAGACTGCGGCCGGAGCTGTCGGCGCGCAAGCGCCGTGCGGTCAGGCATTAAATTTCGAGGCCGCATTGTCGCACGGCTGCGGGCCTTGTCGAGCCGTAACCGACCCCTTATCCAGCGGCTTTATGCAAGTTTCAGACGGTGTCGCCTTCCCGGAACTCGCGGACGACTTCGAGTTGCCGCAAGCGCGCGCAAATCGCCCGATACTCCTGCTCCGACACGCGCGACAACTCCACCTGGACCTCGTCGGAATCGGGTGATTCTTCGCTCTGCTGCACGACGAACTGCTTCACGCGCACGCTGCCCGGTCCCAGCGCCTCGTGCAGTCCGTGAAAGGAGAGCGAGCCGCGATCGACGAGCATCGTCAGTTGTCTGCGCTGCTTCGCCGAGATGAAGCGCCGCTCCAGCGGCTTCAACCCCGCGAGAATGACGAGGATGATGACGGTCGCAGCGATGGACGCCGTGTACAGGCCGCCGCCGACCGCGAGCCCGATGGCCGCGACGGACCACAGGCTCGCCGCCGTCGTGAGGCCGCGAACGATCTCGCCGCGCAGCAGAATCGATCCCGCGCCGAGAAAGCCGATGCCGGACACGACCTGCGCGGCCACCCGCGACGGATCGAGCACCACGTGCTCCGCCTTGAGCGCATCGGCGAAACCGAACGCCGACACGATCATGATCAGCGCCGAGCCGACGCACACGAGCATATGCGTGCGCAGCCCGGCGGCCCACGATAGCCGCTCGCGCTCGAAGCCGATCATGCTGCCGAGCGCAGCCGCCATGACGAGCCGCGATACAAGTTCGACGTTGTTCAACATGTTTTTCTCTCCTCGTGATGCCGGCCGATCGCGCAACGGGTGTCGTTTGCTATGCTTGCCTGGCTACGCCGTAGCGCACTCGGAACACTTCTAAAGACTGTCGTATGCAACATCAATCCACAGCCGCCGCACCGTCGACGCCGTCCGCGAATCTGCATTCCGGCGCGGCGCTGCGCGCGCACTACGCGAACGTCGTGCTCCCGGTGTGGCGCGGCCCCGGCTTCAACGCGACGCTGCGTCTGCCGTTCGAAGCCGTCGGCCCCGACGACCATGCGCCGCTGCCGCCCAAACGCTACCGCGCGATGGCGTGCGCGCGCCAGTTATTCGTTTTCGCGGATGCCGGCGATCTGGACCACGCCGCGACATTGTTCGAATCGTTGCAGCATTACTTCCACGACACGCGCAACGGCGGTTGGTTCTACAGCGTGGATGCAAACGGCGCGCCGCTCGAGCGGCAAAAAGACTTGTACACGCACGCGTTCGTGGTTTTCGCGTGCGCGCATTACGCGAGGAAGAGCGGCTCGTCGCGCGCATTCGCCGTGCTCGACGAAACGGCGAAGCTCGTCGAAACGCGGTTCGGGAATGCTGGGGACGCGCTGAGTGCGGTCCTGGCCGAAGATTTCGCCGCGACGCTCGAAGGGCCGCTGCAGAATCCGCTGATGCATCTGGCCGAGGCATGGCTCGCCGCGAGCGAAGCGACCGGCGACGCCGCTTACGACGCACGCCTCGCGACCCTCGCCGAATCCATCGCGCGCACGTTCACGCACGAGGCGACCGGCTGCATCGCCGAACTGCCGATCGGCGCAGCGAACAACCGGCTGGAGCCGGGCCATCAGTTCGAATGGTATTTTTTGGTCAAAGGCAGCGGGCACGCGGCGTTCAGGGCCGTCGCGCTGGACGAGCGGCTGGAACGTGCGTTCGACTTCGCGCAGAAGCACGGCATCGACGAGAAATCAGGCGGCGTGTTTGCCGCGCTCGATGAAACCGGCCGCGTCATCGACGGCACGCAGCGCATCTGGGCGCAGACCGAATATCTGCGCGCGCTCGCCACGCGTGGCGACGCGCTCGGCGAGCAGATCGGGCGCTACGCCGCGCGCTTTCTGCACGCGCGCGGCTGGGTGGAATGCCGCTCGGCCGATGGCAGCATCAGCCGAGCCGAAATGCCGTCCACGACGCCGTATCACCTTGCCACGGCGTACGCGTCGTTGCCTGCTTAGGCGAGCTGAAACACGGAGACGGCCGCCTTCAACTGCCGCGTCTGCTCGTGCAGCGACGACGCGGCAGCCGCCGCCTGTTCGACGAGCGCCGCGTTCTGCTGCGTCATCTCGTCCATCTGCGTCACGGCCTGATTCACCTGTTCGATGCCGACGCTCTGCTCCAGCGACGACGCGCTGATTTCCGCCATCATCTGCGTGACGCGCGAGATCGACGTGGACACTTCGCGCATCGCGGAGCCGGCGCGCTCGACGAGTTCCGAGCCGTCGCTGACCTGCGCGACGGATTCGCCGATCAGCTCCTTGATCTCCTTCGCCGATTGCGCCGAACGCTGCGCAAGTCCGCGCACTTCGCCCGCGACGACCGCGAAGCCGCGGCCCTGCTCGCCCGCGCGCGCGGCTTCCACCGCCGCGTTCAACGCGAGAATGTTGGTCTGGAACGCGATCCCGTCGATGACGGAGATGATCTCCGCGATCTTGTCCGAGCTTCGCGCGATCACGCGCATCTTGTCGACCACGTCGTCCACTACGCTCGAACCGCGCGACGTCGCTTCGAGCGCTTCGCCGGCGAGCGTGTTGGCTTCACGCGCGTGGTCGGCGTTCTGGCGCACGGTGGCGGTCAGCTCTTCCATGCTCGATGCGGTTTCTTCCAGCGAAGCCGCCTGATTCTCCGTGCGCGCCGACAAGTCGGCGTTGCCGCTCGCGATTTCGTCCGCGCCGAAGTTGATCGATTCCGACGTTTCGCGCACGGTCTTCACGGTGTTCGCGACGCTCGCCTGCATGGCGGCAAGACCGGCGAACAGACGGCCGATTTCGTTGGTGCCGCGATCGGCGATGCGCTCATCCAGACGCCCCTGCGCGATGCGCTCGAAGTGTCGCCCGGCTTCTTCCAGCGGCGCGATCACGCCACGACGCAGCGCGAGGTGTACGAGCACGATGCCCGCGATCAGCGCAATCGCGATCACGATGCCGACCGCGCGGAACAACGCATAGCGCGTGTCGATCGAGTCGAGGTAGGCGTTGCTCGACGCATTGCCGAAATCGACGAACTTCTGCTGTTCCGCGAGATAGCGGTCCTGAAAGCCCTGCGTCGGCTGGTCCAGGAACGCCTGGATGTTGCCCGCGTCGAGATACTGCACGAGTTCGGAAAGCGCCTTCGCGTACTCGGCATACTTCGCCTGCAACGCGTTCATGCGCGCCACGTTTTCATCGCCGGTTTTCGGCGCGTTCATGAAAGCGCCGAACGACTTTTCCGCGCTCGCGATCTGCTCACGCGCGTGCTGCACGATCTCCACCGGCTCCGTGCCGCCGCGCACCATGCGCGTACCGGCGCGTGACAGGTTGATCCGCGCGTCCATCAGATGCTGCGTCGTCTGGTTAACGGCGTTTACCTGCTTAAGGGCGATGTTCGAGAGGTTATTGACGTCGTCGTGCGTGCTCGAAAGCGACCAGAAACCCAGCCCTCCGGTCACGAACTGAAAGACGCAGAAGACGACCAGTACTGCAAGCAAGCCC
The DNA here is from genome assembly GCF_031450785.1 of Caballeronia sp. LZ062. NCBI lineage: Bacteria > Pseudomonadati > Pseudomonadota > Betaproteobacteria > Burkholderiales > Burkholderiaceae > Caballeronia > Caballeronia sp. LZ062. The sequence goes on along the minus strand of NZ_JARTWB010000001.1, from coordinate 855,711 downwards.
GATGCTACCTTGATTTTTCCAAACATCACTTCCACCCGTACTGACGATTGACCGTTCCATGACGGCGACAGTGCGGGTTTACGGCAGGCAGCGCGACAAGCTTGAATCGGATGCAGCGAAGCGTGTCCAGGGCGGGGCGATGCCGGTCGCCGAGGCCGGCGGGATGCACCGAAATGCACCATTGCACGATTTTTGCCGAACTTCCTTGCGAAGCGCGCGAACGCTATCTATTGTCTTTGCAGGACGGCGCCGAACCCACCAAGGAGTGTCCGAATGGCCGAGATTGTCGATATCGCACGCGGTGCACTGAACGCGCAGCCGTTCAGCGCGTTGCTTGGAACCAAGCTCATGCAGGTCGATTCAGCGAGTCTCACGCTGTGTCTGCCGATCCGCGACGAATTGAGGCAACAGCACGGCTTCGTGCATGGCGGCGTGGTGAGCTATCTGGTGGACAACGCGCTCACCTTTGCGGGCGCGTTGAGGCTCGGTCCGAAGGTCGTCACGGGTGAATTCAAGATCAATCATTTGCGTCCGGCGGTGACGGGCACGCTGATGGCGCGCGCGCGCGTGGTCCATGCCGGCATGACGCAGGCGACTTGCCAATGCGATGTATTCGTCACCGACGGCAACGCCGAGCGGCTCGTCGCGGTCGCGCAGGGCACCATCACGCGTATCAGCGACGGAGCGGCCGAAGCGCTCTACGACGCGTAACCGCTTGCCGCCGTCCAGAAGCAAAAAACCTCGCCGCGGCGAGGTTTCTCGTTTCCGGACGCGGAGTGCTTATTTCGCCGCGACGGTCTTCTGCTGCTGCTCGCCGAGACCCTGAATGCCGAGACGCATCGTCTGGCCGGCCTTCAGGAACACCGGGCTCGGCTTCACGCCCATGCCGACGCCCGGCGGCGTGCCGGTCGAGATGATATCGCCCGGTTGCAGGCTCATCGTCCGCGACAGATACGCGACCAGCTGCGCCACCGTGAAGACCATCGTCTTCGTGTTGCCGTTCTGGTAACGATGCCCGTCCACTTCGAGCCACAAGTCCAGCTTCTGCGGATCGTCGATTTCGTCCTTCGTGACGAGCCACGGGCCGATCGGGCCGAACGTGTCGAAGCCCTTGCCCTTGTCCCACTGCGTACCGTGTTCGAGCTGCCATTCGCGCTCGGACACGTCGTTGATCACGCAATAGCCCGCGACGTAATCGAGCGCCGTGGCTTCATCGACGTACTTCGCTTCTTTGCCGATCACGACGCCCAGTTCGACTTCCCAGTCGGTCTTCTTCGAATCGCGCGGGATCTCGACGTCGTCGTTCGGGCCGCAAATCGCGCTCGTCCACTTGCCGAAAATGACAGGCTCGGTCGGCACCGGCAGGTTCGATTCGGCGGCGTGGTCCGCGTAGTTCAGGCCGATGCAGACGAACTTGCCGACGCGCGCGACGCACGGTCCGATGCGCGGATTGCCCTCGACGACCGGCAGCGACGCCGGATCGACGGCGCGCAGTTTCGCCAGCCCGGCGTCGGTCAGCGTGTCGCCGGCGATGTCGCTCACGACCGACGAAACGTCGCGAATCTGGCCGTCCGCGTCGAGCAGGCCCGGCTTTTCCTGACCCTTCGGGCCGTAACGAAGCAGCTTCATCTGATGTGATCCTCGTGGTTCTGAAAGTTGAAAAGCGACGGACGGTCAGTTGGACCAGCCGCCATCGATGACATGAATCTGACCCGTGGTGAACGACGACTCATCCGAGCCGAGATACAGCGCAAGCGCCGCGATCTCGCTCGCGCGGCCGACGCGCCCCATCGGCTGACGGGCGACGAACGCGGCCTGCACCTGCTCGACGGTCGCGCCTTGCGCCTGCGCCTGCTCTGCGATGCGCTCCTTCAGCGACGGCGACTCCACCGTGCCCGGACAAATCGCGTTGCAGCGGATGCCGCGCGTGACGAAATCCGCCGCGACCGACTTCGTCAAGCCGATGACCGCCGCCTTTGACGCGCCGTACACGAAGCGGTTCGGCACGCCCTTCACGCTCGACGCCGCCGACGACATATTGATGATCGAGCCGCCGCCTTTTTCGAGCATCGCCGGCAGGAACGCGCGGATCGTACGGTACATGGCCTTCGCATTCAGATCGAAGGCGAAGTCCCAGTCGGCTTCGGTCGCTTCGAGAATCGAGCCGGCGTGAACGTATCCCGCGCAGTTGAACAGCACGTCGATTGCGCCGATCTCGTTGGCGAGGTCGCTGATGGCCTGCGCGTCCAGCACGTCGAGCTTGCGCGCCTCGAACGGCTTGCCTTCCAGCGATTCGACGCGAATGTCGGTCGCGATCACGCGCGCGCCTTCAGCGGCGAACATTTCGGCCGTCGCGAGCCCGATGCCTTGTCCGGCCGCCGTGATCAGCGCGGTCTTGCCTGCGAGTCTTTGTACCATCCACTGCTCCAGTCCAGGTTGATTTTGAGACATGCCGGGTATATGGCGCGCCTCAGAGACGGTAGAACGCGCGGGCGTTTGCGCCGAAAATCGCCGCTTGCCCGCCATTTTCGAGATGCGCTGTCAGACGCACGGCGGCAGCGTGCCATTCAGTGTAGCCGCCCTTGATGTTCAGTACCGGCCAATCGCTGCCCCACATCAGACGTTCTGCGCCGAACTGTTCGATCAGATGCGCGACGTACGGTTGGAGCGTGGCATCCGTCCAGCCCGGCACGGCTTCGGTGGCGAGGCCAGACAGCTTGCAGTGAAGCCGCTGTGGCAGCGCCGCAAGTTGCGCGATGCCCTCGGCCCACGGTTGCCAGCCGGCGTCGATGCCATCGCGAATCGGCGGCTTGGCGCCGTGATCCACGACGATCCGCAGCTTTGGATACCGACGCGCGAACTCGATCAGCGACGGCACGTGCCGTGCGAAGATCAGCGCGTCGAAGGCGAGGTCGAGGTCGATCAGGCGCTGTATGGCTGCGTCGCGGGGCGCGTGCGCAATCCACGTATCGTCGGGCAGATCCTGAAGCATCGGGCGCACGCCTTTGAACTTCGGCTCGCGTGCGAATTCGTCGATGATTTCCGGTGCGTCGTCGGAATCGAGCGGAACCCAGCCCACGACGCCCGCAATCGATGGGTCGTCGCGGGCGAGCGCGAGCAGATAGCGCGTTTCATCCACGGTCGGCGCGGCCTGAACGACGACCGTGCGGCTGACGCCCGTCGCCTCGCGCAGCGGGGCGAGGTCGTGCGGTCCGAACGCGCGATAGAGCGGCCGAAGTTCCGGCGTGAGCCAGCCGTAATCGCCGCGGGCGGGGTCCCAGTAATGCTGATGCGCGTCGATCGTGTCCACGGCGATCATCGCGGCACCGGCGCGTTCGCGTGAAGCAGACTTTCGGCGCGAAGCGCATCCCACAGCGCGGGCGGAATCGGCGTCGCAAATGAAGCGGCGTTTTCGCGCACCTCGTCCGGCGTGCGCGCGCCCATCAGCACGGTGGCCACGACTTTATGCGCATAAGGAAACTGCAGCGCCGCGCTGGAGAGCGCCACGCCGAAGTCGCGGCAGACACGCTCCAGTTTGCCGACGCGCTCGATGATCTCCTTGGGCGCGTCGCCGTAATTGAATTTGAGATCGCCGTGGGCGTTTGTATCGAGCCCGCGCGCCAGAATGCCGGAGTTGAACGCGCCGCCCAGCAGAATGCTTACGCCGCGCTTCTCGCACTCGGGCAGCAGATCGTCCAGCGTGTTCTGTTCGAGCAGCGTATAGCGCCCGGCGAGCAGCGCGCAGTCGATGTCGTATTCCGCCATCGCTTCCATGACGGCCGCGCCTTCGTTCACGCCGAGCCCGACGGCCTTGACGCCGCGCGATTGCTTCAACTGGTCGAGCGCGCGGAAGCCGCCTTCGTCGGTCAGTTGCCGCCAATATTGCGCGTTCTTCTCGCCGTGCGTGTATCGCCCGATATCGTGGATCAACACGATGTCGATATCGATCATGCCGAGCCGCTGCTGACTGTCTTCGAACGAGCGAAGAATGCCGTCGTACGTGTAGTCGTAGATGGCCTGAAACGGCAGCGGATTCGCCCAGCCTTCGCTCCCGTCATCGGGCATCGTGCGTGGCACGAAGCGACGGCCGACCTTCGTGGAGAGAACGAAGTCCTCGCGCGGATACCGCCGCAACGCATCGCCCAAACGATGTTCGGCCTTCGTGTGGCCGTAATGCGGCGCGGTGTCGAAGAAGCGCATGCCCGCCTGCCACGCGGCATCCACGGTGGCGCGCGCTTCGTCTTCGGTGAGTTCGTGGTAGAGACCGCCGAGCGGCGCGGTGCCGAGCGATAGCGCCGTCAGTTCGACCGAGGTTCGTCCAAGCTTGCGGCGGCGTAGAACGTCCTGCGTTTCAGCGGTCATCTCGAAGCCTCGGTGAATAGTGCGATTGCGGCGAACAAGCCGGAGTTTGATAATTCGCTCGATGTGGCCATCAGTTCATTAATGAACGTATTATTCATAGACGCACAAAACCAAGTCAAGGACGATGCAGGTTCGAAGAGTCGGTGTATTCCCTTATCGCTCTGACCGGACCCGCCAGCGTTGCCAACTCATGAACCGACAGACGCCGATCGCCGTGGACGCAGCAGACAACGATGCCGACCGATACCGCGCGCCCGCGCTCGACAAGGGCCTGGATATCCTCGAACTGCTCGCCGAACAGAAGTCAGGACTGACACGCGCGGAAATCACGAAGCTGCTGGGACGTAACGCCAGCGAGATGTATCGCATGCTGGAACGGCTCGTCGCGCGGCAGTACGTCGTGCGCTCGCCCGAGGGCGACCGCTATTCGCTGAGCCTCAAGTTGTACGCGCTCGCGCACCGGCATCCGCCGATGAACCGGCTGATCGCAGAGGCGCTGCCCGTCATGCAGCGTTTCGCCGATGCCGCCGAGCAGTCAGTGCATCTCGCCATCTACGACCGCGGCAATTTGCTCGTGATCGCGCAGGTCGACGGGCCGGGCGCGTGGGGCATTTCCGTGCGGCTCGGCTCGCGCATCGGATTGATCGACACGGGATCGGGCCGGGTGTTGCTGGCGTTTCAGAGCGACGAACAGCGCGACTACATGTTGGCCGAGCACACAAGGGTCAAAGGCGAATTGCCGATCGACCGCGCGGTGCTCGACGCTGACTACCGCCAGATCCGCGAAGCGGGCTTTTCGAGAAAGGACAGTCAACAAACGTTCGGCGTCACGGATGTGACATTCCCGCTGCTCGGCCCGTCCGGACAGGCCATTGCCGCGCTGACGTGTCCGTATATGCGGCGGATCGACGAGTACGTCGCGCCGTCCGTCGACGAAATCACCTCGCTCATGAAAGACGCCGCCGCCGCGCTTTCGATGTCACGCGACTGAGCCGCACGTGGATCACGTTAGAATGGCGGCCCTCTCAAAATAGCGGCTGCCGGACGGGAGCCGCCACGCACATCTCGACGCATCATTCATGGCGAAACTTCTTTCCGATTCCGAATTCCAGCGTTTTTCCGAACTTCAGCAAAAGCAAGCTAGCTTCACCATCACGGCGGAAGAAGCCGATGAACTGCGCGATATCGTCGCGCGGGCGCAGAAGAAACGCGACGATCGCGCCGCCGCGATGCAGGCCATCGAAACGTACATCGTGCAGTTCGACATTAGCCCCGACGAACTCTTCTCGCCCGAGCAGATTGGCGAGGCGGCGCGCACGTATGGTCTGATCCCCGTCGCAAAGAAGGAGCGCACGCTGCCGCCGCAGTTGACGTACAACGGCAAACCATACCAATGGACGTCGCGCGCGTTGCCGGAAGAAATCCGCGCGCCGCTCTTCGAGGCCTTCACGGCCGGCCATTCGGTGAAGGCGTTTATTGCAACGCCTAAGGACGCGGCGCGCTGCGCCCTGACCATCGCGCGGCTGGAACGCGAAACCGGCGTTTCGTATGCCGAAGCATTACTTGGCGAACTTTCGCTGTCGCGCGAACAGATCGACGACGCGTTGTCGAAACTCGCCGCTTAATTGTGGATGACGGACGGCGGCTGTGCGACCGTTCCGCAAAGCCGCATCCTGAAGCCGACGACGCCGGGATCCTCGGTGCGCGTCAGCTCGAAACCGAGCTTGCGCGCCAGCGCGATCATGCCGGCGTTTTCACGTAGCGCCTCGCCGATCATCCATCGCGTGCCGCGCTTTTTCTCATAGTCGATGATCCGCGTGAGAAGCAACGATCCCAAGCCCTTCCCTTTCATGTCAGAGCGCGCGGCGAGCGCAAACTCGGCCGTTTCGTTGTCCGGATCGGCAATGGCGCGCGCCACCGCGAGCGTCTCGGGCGCGCCGTTCTCGGTCGTGCGAGTGACGATCAGCGCCATCTCCCGGTCATAGTCGATCTGCGTCATTCGCGCGAGTTGCGAATGATCGAAGCTGCGAACAGCACCGAAGAAGCGCAGCCGCAAATCTTCGGCAGTGTTCGCAGCGACGAACGCGCGATGCGCATCTTCGTCCTCCGGTCGGATCGGCCGCACGGTGATCCGCATACCGCGCCAGTCAAGCGTATCCTCCATCGCTCGGGGATACGGCACGATCGCAAGCGGCATGCGATGCGCGCCCAAGGTCAATTGCGGCTCGTGCACCGCAACCGAGTCGCGTGTCACCCGCAACGTCAGTCGCAGCGCGACGATTTCCTCGATATAACAAACCAGCTGCGACAACGCCGTCAACGCGAGCAACAGCTTCTCGCCGGGCAGCTCGCGCGAACGTGGCGAGCGCGTGATCAGGTCGCGGGCAAGCACCGGATTAAGAGGCGGCAGCGCGAATTCATGAAGTGCGTCGGCGAGACCGAGCGCGCCTTCTGCCCGGAACTCGAACACCGGACCAAATACGCGATGGATCAGAAGCCGCGTCTGAATCTCGACCGCGTCGCTCGAGGACGGGTCGCCCTTTTCCGGCCTCACGGCGATGCCGAACCGGGCAAGAGTGCGCGCCGCTCTTTCCCCGTTCAATTCTGCATCGCCGCCGGCGAGCGCGACGCGGATTTCGCTCTGTGCATCGTCGATGTCTTTCGGGACTTCCGCGGGCAAACCATCGGGTGTTTGCATCAGCAGTTCGCGGCCGTGCCGGAAATCGACGAGCCGCGCGAAACCGCGTGCCAGTCGATGCGGCGTCGTGTGCACCGGAATGCCACTCGCGTGCAGATCGTCGCGCGTCGCGGCATCGATGCATCCGAAGAAGCACGCGAGCAAGCCGCGATAGCCATGCCGACGTTCGGCGATCAGCGTGCGTGCAACGTCTGCGACCGGCGCGCTGTGCGTGGGCGCATGCACGATGAACATCGTTCCGGTCTCTCGATGCGGCGCGAGAGTTTGTAGCGCGGCGCCGAAGTCGGCGGCGGTTGCGTCGTCGCCCAGGAGAAGCGGATTGCCGGCTTGCGCTTTCGGCAGCGCGGCGGCGACGGCGTCGCGCGCAGCCGCCGGGAATGGGGCGAGACCGTCGCCCGCCATGCCGAATGCGTCCTTTGCAAGCGCGGCCACGCCGCGATCGCTCGTGATGACAGTCGCCGCGTCGCTCGCAGCGACGCGCCCGACACCGAGCGTCTCTATCTCGTCGAGAAGGTCATCGAGGGAATCCACGCGCACGAGACCTGCGCGTCGAAAAGCTGCGCCGTACAGGCGATCGAACGGATCGTCGTGACCTGTTCTAAGAATGAGCACCGGCTTGTTCCGAGCCGCCGCCCGCGCTGCGGACATGAACTTGCGGGCCGCGCTGATGGTTTCGATGGCAAGCAAGATTGCGCGCGTGGATGCGTCGCTCGCCAGGAAGTCGAGGATATCGCCTGCATCGACGTCGGCTTCATCGCCTAGCGCGACGATCCGCGAGAATCCCAAGCCGCGCGCGCTCGCCCATCCGAGGACGCCGTTCGTGAGCGCATTCGATGCCGACACCCACGCAACACCGCCCGACTTAATCTGACACACCGGCGCGCCAAGACAGGCTCCGATGGACGGCGTCACGACGCACAGACTGCCAGGACCGACGACGCGAAGCAAAAACGGGCGAGCGGCGGCGAGCGAGCGAGCAGTCCAGTCGGTCAGCGATGCGCCGGCCCTTGGCTTGATGGACTCAGCGTCGCTGCGGGGGCCGGCTTCCCCGACAATGATCACGGCTCTCGTTCCCCGCCGCCCTAACTGTTCAATCAGCAAGGGCCACGTCTCGGGCCGCGTGCATAAAACGGCGACACTCGGCGCTTGCGGCAATTGGTCGACGGCCGCGAAGACCCTCTGTCCGTCCAGCGATTTGTGCTTGGGGTTCACGGGCCAGATTGAGCCGCTGAAACCGGCAGACGTTGCGCGCTTCCAGACCATATCGCCAATGCTGCCCGCTCGCGACGATGCGCCTATAACAGCGATCGACTGCGGCGCGAACAAGATGTCGAGATTGCGGACGGTCATGGCGGCCCCGAACGAAGTTGGTCAGGGCTAAGGATAGGCGATTTCGCTTGCGATCCCGGCAATAGCGCCGCGCAGTCACTGCGCCGAAGACTTTATGCGCATAAAGGGCCGGCGGTGGGGCCATCTTTATGCGCATAAAGCCTTATCCGAATGGCCAACGCCTAGGATGCGGACAAAAAACACTTAAACATTAATCTTACGCAATATAGAATCCGAACATACATTTTCGGAGCAAAACGTGGCGGCGGAAATCATAGCGATCACGCAGCAGAAGGGCGGAGTCGGCAAAAGCACGATAGCGATGCATCTGGGCGCGGCCTTTCACGAGAAGAAGAAACGCGTGCTTGTGGTCGACGCCGATGGCCAAAACACGCTGATTCATTGGTCAAGCGCCGCTTCGGACGAGGCCGCAGGCATTCCATTTCCGGTCGTCAATCTGTCCGAGGCCGGTGGCCAGATCCATCGCGAGATCAGGAAGTTCATCAACGACTACGACATCATCGTTGTAGATTGCCCACCGTCGATTACGGAGAAGGTGTCCGGGGTCGTACTTCTGGCCGCGAGTATCGCCGTTATTCCGACGTCATCGTCGCCAGCGGATTACTGGTCCAGTGTGGGACTGGTGAAGCTTGTCCAGCAGGCCCAAGTCATGAATGAGGACCTGCGCGCCGTCTTCTTACTCAACAAGACGGAGGAGAAGCGGATGCTTACGCGAGAACTCAAAGTCGCCCTCGAGGAACTAGGGTTTCCGTTGCTGAAGACGCAAATTCCTACGCGAGAGTGCTACAAGCAAGCCATGGCGCTTGGCCAGACCGTGCTGCAAATGACTGACCGGGGCTCGCGCCTCGCCGCGGCTGAGATCCGCGCGTGCGCCGACGAGATCCTCGGCATGCTCGCCTGACTTTATGCGCATAAAGGACGCTGAATGAAACCGTCGCAATTCGCAAAGGGCTTCAAGGCCCGCCCCGATACCACCAGCAGTGAGAAGAGGACTGCTCTCGATCGAATCAACGCTATCGACGGCATCGTGGATATTCAACAAGCGTCGCAAGCGGCAGCGAATGCGCGCTCAAGCGCATTCGTCGCGGAGGACCAAGCCGACGTCGCGACCGCACACGAATCAGACCAGTACCGCGCATGGCGACGGGCGAATCGCTACACCGCGGGGCAGGTGATTGAATTGCCGCTCAAGGCGATCAAGCCGAGCCCGTTCAACCCTCGGCATTTCTACCTCAAGGCTTCCATTGCGGAACTGGCAGTCAACCTGGCGAAGCAGGGCCAGCAGCAAGCCATTCATGTGATTCCCGACTACGACAATCCGGGCAGCTTCTTTGTCAGTGACGGGGGACGGCGCGTTCGTGCGCTCAGAGAAGCGAACAAGGAGACAGTAAAGGCCGTCGTCGTCGATTTGCCGATCGGGATCGAAAGCTACAAGCTGGGCTACGACCTGAATGTCCAGCGCGACTCACAGACCGTATTCGATAACGCTGTCGTTTGGCGCCGCTTCCTCGACGAGGCGCATTTTCAGAGCCAGCGTGAATTGGCAGAACATCTCGGATTGGACGAATCGACCATTGCGGTCGCGCTATCCATCGCCAAGTTGCCTGAGCACGTGATGCAGGAAATGGTGGCGCGGCCGGACCGGTTCGGGTCCAACATGGCCTATCAGATCTCTCGGTATCACACGGCACGCGGAAGCGATGCGACGCTGCGACTGATCAACAAAATCACATCCGATGACCTGAGCACGCGCCAGGTCGCGGACATCGTCAAAGGCCGGGCGAGCGCGCAAGACGCGCCGAAGCCGCCCGGCCGTCAGCGGTACGCACAGCGGCTGGAGATCAAGCTCGACGGCGTCGCGGTCGGCGATCTCAAATCGTATGGCGAGGACCGGCTTGAATTGAGACTGCGAGGCTTGTCACGCGAGAAGCGCGACGAGCTGCTCCACCAGATCGAAACGATGCTGCAGGCGGGTCACGCGAGCGAGTGACAAATCGCGTTCACGGTCGCGGGGTGGCGACCTTCAGGCCGCCCGCGACTGGCTGAGCGTGAAGGCGAGCAAGTCGCCGTCGGTCGGCTCACCCCACGTCTTGCGGGCGAGCCAGTCGAAGAAGGACGTTTCGGCGAGCTTCGATTCCAATCCGCGCTTGCGCCAGTCGTCGCGCATATGCGCACCGAGTTCCGGCAACAACTCTTCCTCGAAGCTCTGACGCGCAAGCTCCCGTTCTTCCTCACCTTGTTCCTCGTACATCGCACGCGCTTCCTTACGCCGAAACGCCGCGAATTCTCCGAGCAAGCGCGCCTTCGGGTCGTCAGCAGCCGAGGCGCTCGCCGCCCGCGGTCCCGCGCCGTTGGCCGTCGGCGGTAACGCTTCCACCGGCGGTGCGTAGCCCTTCTTGAGCGCATCCTTGAACAACGCGGCCGCACTGCGGACCGGCGGCAGTGTGGTACTGCGCATGCGCTGCTCCGTCATCAACAAAGCGGCGCGAATCCGATTCTCCTCGCTGTCGGCATAGAGCGTCTGCGCCTCCTTAAGCGGGATGCCGATCTTCACCATGCGATCGACGAGCGTACTGTCGAATACGTTGGGGTGCTCATCCAGCGCGAGCATCGGCTGCTTGCGCTCGGTGACGCGGAACTGAATCTCCGCAACACGCCGCCCCTCTCGATGCTCCACCAGTTCGACGAAGATATTCGTTACCGCGTTCACTTCAGCAATCGCAGGACGCAGATAATCGCGTTTAAAGTACTTGTATTCGCGCTTTGCCTCGTCGCCCGCTTCGGTATCAGGTGTCCCCGACAGAATTGGACGCCACCATTCCCATGTTTCGCGCATCGTCAGGTGGCTGGGATTCGTCAGATATCGGACGCAGATTTCGTATAGCGCGAGGCCGGCGCTGCTGCGCAATTGGCTTTGGAACTGCAGGCTCAGTCGGGCATACTGGACCGGATCGAGCAGCTTCTTCTTGATCTTCGGGGCGAAAGAGAATTCGACCCACACGCGACGCGTCGAGGGGTCTTCGAGAATTTCAGCGTCGGCGATCAGGGTGGAGATACCCCACTTCCGCCCGGGCTTCTGGCTCGACGTACCGGTGCTCCACTCGACCTGCACCGACACCATGCGGCGCAAGTGTTCCTTAACGAGCGCGGTATCGTTCGAGTCGAACGCCGAATTCGCGACGATATCGGATAACAGCGCGCGGTATGTGTCGCCGGACTCGTCTGCCTGCTGCGCCACCGCAAGCAGGACGTTGAAAAGCTTGCGAGTCAGCAGCGTGATCTTGCCACTTTTGGGCTGGATCGCGATTGCCTCGACGGCCTTGCGCAATTCGGCCGAACTGGGGCTGACTACGTCGGTCTTCTTTGCGCGCCTGGTCGCCATACAGGTAATGGATACGATATTTCCGGCAAGCATAGCGGGTGCGGTGAACGGCGTCTACCGGGTGGCATCACCGTCCGTGGGTGATGCAGGCAGCATCGAACGGACTCACTGCGGTGCGTTCCCGAAAAGGCTCACCGCTCACCTAAAGCTGCTGTCTCATTTTTCCAGAGCGCGCGCGGGTAAACGGTCGGCGGCGGTTTTGGTACGCTTTTCCCGCTAGCCGTTTTGCTCCCGAATAGACTCACCTGAAATTTTTTCTCGGGCCGCCAGCCAATGTGGTGCGGCCGAGACAGCGGGCGATCCTTCGAAAATCGACCCCGTGTCGTCTAGCGCGCTCGCCCTCAAGGCTAGAAGCGACAGGGCGCTACGCGGACGCGCGACTTCGACTCCCGCAAAGCCTCACCTTAGCGACGCGCGCGCTTTGGCTAACCGGTTCCAGTGTCCTTATAGCTCGTTGGACTGCGCGCGACTCGCTCCCGAAAGCGCTCACCTAAGTGTCGATCAACCTTCCGGGAGGCTCCCGGAACGCCTCACCTTTGGGTTCCTGTAATCCCTCGCCTTAGGTCATGTGGCTTGAAAAACGCTGGCATCGCGGTCCGTTGACGCTCGGTTTTGCATCGTCGAACGGCCCTCCCGAAAAACCTCACCATCGTGTCCCGGCAGCCGCGCAAAGGCGTAGGACAGTCGCAACAAACCCGCGCACCTGATACTCAAGTCCTTGTACCGCAGAGACTTTTCCAATCTTACTGTCCCGGATTTGCTTGAACCGACCATGCAAGAACGCCATCCCGTATCTCCTCACCTGAGCCTAATCACGCTCCACTCAGCGACGGAAGCTCCCGAAAACTCTCACCTTGGACCTTTGTCTGAGGCTGTCGAGCATTGAATTAGTCTCTTGAGCGACATCTAGATGCAGCGAGCTCCCGTAAAAGCTCACTTTGAAGGCGATTTCGAGAGCGATACACCGGCTTTTAGCACGCTCGTCCCGTAAGACCTCACCTCAGGAAAGCGTTTTCGCCCGAAAACCCTCACCTCTAGGAAGAAAGGACACAAAAACTGAATGGAGCCATGCTGATGCGCGCCTCCCGCAGATCCTCACCAACAAAAAGCCAGCGTGTGGCACCGACTTCACGCCCGTGCGGGTTCGACGCCGCTCCATCCCGTATTGGCTCACCGGTGCGCTGCGTGTGTCCCCTGAAGCCGCTCACTATCTTTCCCGGTTCCCCTCACTGTCGATCCCGAAGCCCACCACCAGCGACACCCGTTAAGTCTCACCATCGATCCCGCAAACTCTCACCGAACCGCCTCGACAGCCTTGCGCCATAAGGCTTTGCTCGAGCGTTAACTGTTTTCAACAAGGTTCAACGGTGTTTACTTTTATTACTCTCAAGAGCGTGCCGATGAAACGCAACTGAGAGCACGCTCTTATCTGCAAGGGCTGCCGGTCGTTAACCTCCCCTACGGGCTGTGAAACATTCACTGCTGCACGCGAAACGCCGGTAACGTCGTGAAAACAAGCGCTTAGCACAACTTCCTCACCGTGTTTCACACGCATCGTCTACAATCAAGCGGTTCGTATGCCGTTAGGACGTCCGAAAATCAGCTGCAAGCGGTCGCACCCTAACGCTGCGGCCGACGTTGTATCGAGCGTAACGTAAATTGTCATCCCCGAAACACATTGGTTGGAAATCAATGGACTCGCACGTACGTGACACCGTCCGACAAGAGCTAGAAAGCATGCGCGCCGCCGGCGCGCGCCGACAAGAACTCTCGCAGCATGCCTGCAGGCGACTTTTTTTCGATCTCGGAATCCGGCCTTCAGTCACGGCGGTGCGCGATCTGACACAAGTCGGAAGTGCAACGGACATCCCGCGCGATATCGACGCTTTCTGGGAAACCGTGCGTTCCAGTCTTCGCGTACGCGTCGAGGCAGGCGGTATTCCGCAGGCACTGCAGGAGCGCGCGGGCGATTTGCTGGCTGAGCTCTTCGCCGAGGCTCGACTGCATGCGAGCGCCGCGCTCGATGGCGAACGCGTCGAAGTCAACGAGAGTGTGCGCCGGGCGGAAGCGAGTGCGCGCGAGGCGGAGATTCGTTGCGACACCGTCGAGAAGGCACGAATACGCGCCGAGGCTCGCGCGGAAGCAGCGGCGGTGCGGATCGCGTCGCTCGAAACGGAACTGGACCGACTACGAGAGACAAACAACGCGTTACAGACCGAATTACGCGACGCGACGGCGCGCGCTCAGGCCGACAATGCGGCGCTCGCTGACCGTGTATCGACCGAACAGTCGCAGGCAGCGCGTCTGCGTGACCGGATCGACGAGCTCCAAGACGAACTTCGCCGCAACACGGAACGGTACGCTCAGCAGATCCACGACGCGGCCAAGGACGCCGAACGGCGCGTGAAGCCGATGCTGGTCGAGCTTGACAGCCTAAGAGGCGTCGCGGCGACTTATCAGGCGAGCATTCGCGATGCTGGCCGTAAGGAGTTCGAGTTCATTCAACAGTTGAGCGTCGCCCGCGCTCGAGCGGATCGACTCGAATCGCAAGTGCGCGAGCAGTCGGACGAAATCGAAGCCTTGACGCGCGAGCGCGACGCGCGTCGCGTCCAAGCCAGCATGAGCGCGGAAACTGGGAAGCTAATCGCTTCTTTGGCGGCTACCGGGCGACTGACCGAGAACGAAATCGCGGGCCTCGGCACGGAAGCGGATGCGTATGTGAAGGTGCCAGTGGCCTGTCCGAGCTGCGAGGACGGAGAGCCGGAATTGCAGTTGCACGAGGGCGAATACGAGTTGTCTTGCCCGAAGTGCGAGCGAACGTCCGGGGCTGCGTCGTCAAAACTGTCCGCATTGCATAGCTTCCGGCATCGTTCGCGAGTGCGGGTCTGACGCGAATGGGTGAGTCGAAGCGATAGGTGAGTGTTTTCGGGACTAGGGTGAGATGCTCGTACTTCCCGGTTCATCACCCGCGCCGGCTTGCGCCTGAGCGATATCGCGCTCCCGTATTTGCTCACCCATCCACTCCTGCCACGCCCGGTGCAGCCGATGCACCGAAATCATCTGCTGGAATCCGAGATATTGGCCGACGCGCTCGGGGTCGGCGCCTTCATCGAACAGTTCTGCGGCGTAGGTATTGCGAAGTGTCTGCGGACTCGCCCGGGCCACGCGCGACGCAGCGATGCCTGAAGCGGCGACGACGGCATCGATGGCGCGAAGCATCGTCGCTTTGTGCATGGACCGGCCGGAGGGTGCTGCGGGGAACAGCAAGTCACCCGCCAACCCGGCCGATTTGCGCTCGCCAATCCAGCCGTCGAGCAGTTCGACGGCAAACGGCGCAAGCCGCGCCTGTCGGATGAGAAGCGGATTCGACGCATCCACGGTCATGTAAGGCGCGCCGGGCGCATAGCAATCGACGGTCAACTGGGCGGCCTCGCCCGTTTTCACGCCCGCACCCAGAAACGCGGCGACGAGCGCGCGGTCGCGCCGCTCGCGCCAGCGTTGACCGGCCGGCAGTGCGCCGAGCGGCGAGAACAAATGCGCGATCAACAACGCGCGCTCGTCGTGGGTTAGAAAGCCGGTCGGCTCGTTGTCGCGCGCTTTGCGCCAGGACGCGTCGCCGTCTTGAGCGATGAACCGCGCGGGGTTGGTCCCGGCTGCCTCAATCTCTCTCACGTGATCGAGCACACGCTCAATCAGGCGCAGGTAACGCATCCGCTGCGGACGCCGGATATCCAGCTGCGAGACAAATTGTTCGATGACGGGACGCTGCACTGAATGAAGCGTCGCGCGCTTCGCCTGGAGCCACTCAAGAAAGTTGCCCCATTGCGCACGATACACATCGGCTGACGAAGCGCGGAATTCTTGTTGGGCTAGCCATGCATCGAAGGCGGCATGCGGGTCGGCCTGCCAGTCCGCGCGCTGTTGGTCGAAGAGATCAGTAGTGTTCGGCATGGTGTTCGAGGGGCGCTCTGCGCGGTTTGCTTTGCACAAAGGTTCGGGCTTCGAGTGGCCTGCGTCAAGGTCACACGTGCGTCCATGTGTGGCGAAATGTCGATGCGCGTCTAATGCGCTGGCGCGATACACACGCACGGCGTCTTTTGGTCCGGTTTCGTTCGAGAGCGTCGCGAAGCAAGCGGTCAGCGTCGACCGCTCGCCTAACGTAGGGAGCGGTCACGTCGGAAAGATGCCGCGCGCTCTGTGCGATCAATGACCGGCGACGGCGAGTTGCGGCCGACCTTGCCGCGCGGCGCACTCGTAGGCGTCGACCGCGAATGCGAATACGGCGGGCAAGGCATCGGAGGAGGCAATATGCACGACGTCATCGGTCTCAGGAAACTGGAAGCTTTCGGGGCGCGCGAACAGCTCGCGAAGCGCGGCTTCATGCCGCCCCGCAAAACCGAGGTCGGCAACCGCCTCCGCTTCGATGGCGTGCAGGAGGCGCCAGGTCAGCGGCACGCCTTTGTCGATGTAGCGGCCTGCAATTTGCCGAGTAATGCGCTCGAGGTCGCGCACGGCGCGTTCGAACTGCTTTTTGCCCAGATGTTCGCCATTTGACTCCATGTTCTCGCCCCCAGCAGCGCTCTTTGTACTGTATAAATATACAGTACTAGCGCCATTGGAAGTAGCGTCGCGCTGTTCGAGCCGGGTGTATGTGCGATTCCGCCTACGCGGGATTCAGACATCGGCGGCTGCACAGGCGTAGCGAGGAAGCGCATCCTACAGCTATGCGCTGACTTCCGCCGACTGCGGGAATGATCGCGCTAAGGGCATCGCGAAGTTCTTTCGCGCCGAACCTAAAGGAGAATGAGATGAACAAGGACCAAGTGAAAGGCGTCGGTGAGCAAGTGAAGGGGAAGATGAATGAGGTGGTCGGCAAGGCGACCGATGACCCCGCCCAAGAAGCCAAGGGCGATATGCAGCAAGTCGCTGGCAAGATACAAAAGGGAGCGGGCGACGTCCGCGAAGACCTGAAGGATAGCGTGAAGAAGAACCCGTAACCTTTAGATCCCGCCGTTAAGGCGGCCCTGTGTGGAGCGGGGCGTTCTACGAACGTCCTGCTCCCATGCGCGTGCCGCTACCGAAACTTGATGCGCATAAAGTCGGCTCGCCGTCACACGTCAACCGTGGATCACGACGAGCAGCGCTTTGGCTTCCGAGCGTCCGACATTGCGAATGGCGTGAGCATCATCAGCCGCATATCGAGCTGTCTCACCGGCCTTGAGGCGACGCGTCGACGCCAAAGCCTCCACTTCTAGCGCTCCATTCAAAACCGTCAAATGCTCGCGCGTACCCGGCTCGTGCGCATTCGACCGCAATTCCGCCCCCGCCTGAAGCGTGAGTTCATACCATTCGAACTTTCCGGCAAGTTCAATCGGCCCCCAAACCCGCAGCTGATAATCACCGTTGTCGCCCATTAGCGTCGGAATCTCGTGGAGGCTCGAAACTCGAATCGCCTCGGCGGGTCGTTGTTGAGCGAACAGCTGATCCAGACTGATGCCGAGGGCGTTAGTGAGCCGCCACGCCACCGCTATCGTCGGATTGGCCTTATCGCGCTCAATCTCGGACAACATGGACTTCGAGACGCCGGCCGCTCGCGACAAATCGTCCAGTGTCAACTTTCTTTCGTTGCGGAGTCGTTGAATGTGCTCGCCGACGCGAGGCGGGACCGAGCCTGTCGAAGCACTTTCTCCCGTTGGTGGCGCTGGACGCGAACTTGCCATGATGCTTTTGATCCCTTAGAGTGTTCGTCATACTGGAATCATGTTCGAAATATCGAATATGTCCGACGCGATGAATGGACTATAACAGGGCTAAGAAGCCGCGTGCCGACTGCGCGGATGTAACCGGAGAAGCGATGCGAGACCAGTACCTGTCCTACCTCCGCAGTACCATCGACGACATTCGCGCGGCTGGGTTCTACAAGAACGAGCGCGTCATTGCCAGTCCCCAGTCGTCGGCCATCCGCCTTGCGAACGGCCAGGGCGTGCTCAACTTCTGCGCGAACAATTACCTTGGACTGGCCGATGACCCACGTTTGATTGAAGCTGCCAAAGCGGGGCTGGACGCCGACGGATTCGGCATGGCCTCGGTGCGCTTCATATGCGGCACTCAGACAGTGCACAAGTCGCTGGAAAGCGCCATCGCACAGTTCCTAGAGACTGACGACGCAATCCTCTATTCGAGTTGTTTCGATGCCAACGGCGGCCTGTTCGAAACGCTGCTTGGCGACGAAGACGCCATCATCAGCGATGAGTTGAATCACGCGAGCATCATTGACGGCGTGAGGCTTTCGAAAGCGCGACGTCTGCGCTACAAGAACAACGATCTCGAGGACCTCGAAGCTCGCCTGAAGGAAGCCGACGCGGCCGGCGCACGTTTCAAGCTTATCGCGACGGACGGCGTATTTTCGATGGACGGCATCATCGCGAACCTTGCGGGCATCTGCGACCTCGCAGACCGTTACGGCGCGCTCGTCATGGTGGACGATTCACATGCCGTCGGCTTCATCGGCGAAAAGGGGCGTGGCACGCCTGAGCACTGCGGCGTGCGGGACCGCGTCGATATCATTACCGGCACACTCGGCAAGGCGCTTGGCGGCGCTTCCGGCGGGTACGTCGCAGCTCACAAGGAGATTGTCGAGTTGTTGCGTCAGCGAAGCCGGCCCTACCTGTTTTCCAACACACTTGCGCCCAGCATTGCAACGGCGTCTCTGCAAGTCCTTGCATTGTTGGACAGCGATGAAGGCGCGGCGCTCCGGGAGCGCGTGCGGGAGAACGGCACTCGCTTCCGTCAGGCGATGTCTTCTCTAGGCTTCGATCTCGTTCCGGGCGAGCATCCGATCATTCCCGTGATGCTCGGCGATGCGCAATTGGCGTCCCGCATGGCCGACGCGCTTCTAGACGAAGGCGTGTATGTGATCGGCTTCTCGTATCCCGTTGTTCCCAAGGGACGCGCACGCATCCGCACGCAGATGAGCGCGGCGCACACTGCAGAGCAGATCGATCGTGCGGTAGAGGCGTTCGCTCGCGTGGGGCGGTCGCTTGGGGTGATTCAGTGATGCGCCCGGGCCTCGGAACTTTATGCGCATAAAGGCTCCCGAGCCCACCGCCGATCACCGCCCATCAACAACCGCTAAGACAAACCGCACATGAAAGCTCTCGCTAAACTGGAACGCGCGCCGGGCCTCACGCTGACGCGTGTGAAGCGTCCGGAGGTCGGCCATAACGATGTTCTCATCCGCATCCGGAAGACCGCAATTTGCGGCACTGACATTCACATCTGGAAATGGGACGACTGGGCGCAGAAGACGATCCCAGTTCCGATGCACGTGGGTCATGAGTACGTCGGCGAGATAGTAGAGATGGGGCAGGAAGTGCGTGGCTTTTCGATCGGCGATCGCGTCTCAGGCGAAGGCCACATCACATGCGGCTTCTGCCGCAATTGCCGCGCGGGACGACGCCATCTGTGCCGCAATACCGTCGGCGTCGGCGTCAATCGCGAAGGCGCGTTCGCCGAATACCTCGTGATTCCCGCGTTCAACGCGTTCAAGATCCCGGCCGACATCTCCGATGACGTTGCCGCCATCTTCAATCCTTTCGGCAACGCGACTCATACCGCCCTGTCGTTCAATCTCGTCGGTGAGGACGTGCTGATCACGGGCGCTGGGCCGATCGGCGTCATGGCAGCCGCGATTGCCCGCCACGTCGGCGCGCGAAACATCGTAATCACTGATGTCAACGGCTATCGGCTGGAACTCGCGCGCAGGATGGGCGCGACGCGGGCAGTCAACGTGACACACGAAGATCTGCGTGATGTCATGGATGAACTCGGGATGACGGAAGGTTTCGACGTCGGGCTCGAAATGTCTGGTGTGCCGATCGCATTCACAGGAATGCTCGATGCGATGAACCACGGCGGCAAGATTGCGCTTCTTGGTATCCCGCCCGCACAAACAGCCATCGACTGGAATCAGGTGATCTTCAAAGGGCTCGAAATCAAAGGCATCTATGGTCGCGAGATGTTTGAAACCTGGTACAAGATGGTCGCGATGCTGCAAAGCGGGCTCGATCTTTCCCCGATCCTCACGCACACCTTCCCCGTCGATGACTTCGAGCGCGCGTTCGACACCATGCTCTCTGGAAACAGCGGCAAGGTCGTGCTCGACTGGACGACGGCTTAGCCGCTAAAACCTACTCCTTCACTTTGCCAAACTCGGCTTGAATGGCGACGTGAACATCGTCGCCTACCGCCGGAAACCACGTAGTCAGACCGAACTCCGCGCGGCTGAAATGGCCGTCGGCGGCAAAACCGAGCGTTTCCTGCTTAGTCAGCGGGTTCACTGCGTGACCGTTGAACGTCACGCTGAGTTTGACCGGACGTGTGACGCCGCGAATGGTCAGATCGCCGGTCAGGGTGCCCGCATCATCGCCGGTGCGCGTGAACGTTGTGCTCGCGAAGGTGATGTTCGGATAGCGCGCTGCGTCGAACATATCTGGTCCCTTCACCATCCGGTCGAGCAGCGGCACATTCGTGTCGACGCTCGACGCGTCGATAGTCGCCTCAACGCGACTCGCCGCGATGCCGCCAGCGTTCCAGTCGAGCCGCGCCGACGCCTTGTCAAAGCGAATGACGAATCGCGAATATTGGAAGTGATCAACGTCAAAGCTGACGTTCCAGTGATGCGGATCTAGCTCGTAGTGTCCGGCAGGAACACTGGCTTCGTTTGCCGAAACATGGTGCGTTGCCACGTGCAAGGCCGTGCACGCGCTCAACACCGCAATCGAGCCCGCCAGTGCCAAACTGCGCTTTGGAGATTTCAAAGCCGTCTCCCGCGAGAAACAAGTCAATAAGCGATCACGCACCATAAACGGCCGTCACGCAGATTTGGTCCGCGCATACGAAGATAACGCGATTCAGGTAGAGTTCGCGTCGACCTCATCTCAAAAAAAGGGCGCCACGTCTCGGGCGATGGCGGATAAACCATGCGCTTTTGGCCGTCCCTCTTCCGCCCGCATCGCTCCCGTTTGCTTGCCGCGACGCTGCTGATCGTTTCAGCAGCCGTCTGCTGGGCGTCTCCAGCCGAGGCGGCATGGTGCGACGACGGGCTATGGATCGACGCGATGATCGGCTCTCACCACTTCCACCCCGACAAGCACTTCGAGCAGTTCAATCCGGGCATCGGCGCCGAGTGCTGGGTCGCGCCGCAGTGGGCCGTCACTGCCGGCTATTTCCGGAATTCGCTCTCTAAGCCGTCGTTCTACGGCGGCGGGGTCTGGGCGCCAGAATTCTTGCATTTCGGCTTCGTACGGATTGCCGCGATGGGCGGTCTGATTTCCGGCTACGACTACGGTCGCTGGGGCATTGGACACGACCACATGGTCGGCCCGGTGGCCGCGCCGCTCGTGATGGTTGCTTATAAGCGCGTCGGCGCCAACTTCATCCTGATTCCGCCCATTCCGTCCAGCGATCTGCCGTTCACTATTGGATTTCAGCTTCGCGTGAGGTTCTGATTCGAGTTTGCATGTTCAGTTGAAGCGTCACTGATTCAGATCGTGTTCGGCTGCGGCGGTGATAGCCGCCGTAAGCAAGGAGTGCATCATTCCGCGCCCGCAGCACTATGAGTGTGGTTACTCCGCATAAAGGCCATGCGTTGAGTTAATTCGCACGCCTGATCAACTTCTGCGCCCTCTAGTCACCGCGTCCTTCGCGCCCCTTGACTCGTCCAAAACCAACGCTTGCGACGGTATGCGCGTATTTTCATGCCGTTATCGCGGACTCCGTGCGCGTGCGCTGTAATGAACGAGAACTTCCGTTTCGAAGCGCCTGCGATGTGCGCGAGCAGCTGAATGACGGCACGTCCCGCCGCAACCGCGATGATTGCGGCTACGGCGCCCACGTCCCGGCACTTTCCTTGAGCGCGACGACGTTCGCGACGCGTTCGGTGCGCGCCTGCGATAGGCGCGCCTTAGCGCATGGCCTGCGTGAGCGTGGAGGGCAGCGCGCGAATCTGAGAGAGCTCCGCTCGCGAGACTGTGCAACGCGCGACTGTCGTCGCCGCAGAGCTTCAGCTCGTCGGCGGCTGAAGCGAATTCGTCGGAGCGCGGCGGTCAGAGCCATCTGATTGCGTCGCCACGCGAAGTGCCGGCGTGTCCACGTGTGACGCAATACGCTGGCCACACTCTATGTTCACCGTAGACCGCCACCACTCAATTCACTGATCGTGGATTCTGTCCATGTCATGGGTGAGAAGATTCGGGAGCAAATAAGCCTAGTGTGCTCGAGCAAGCGCTGTAGTTCCCGCAGACACGTTTCGTCGCAAAAGAGGAGCCGGGGAGTTGAAGGCATCGGACTGTCGGAATTCGAAAGCCCATAACCCGAGCTTCGCACCTGCTGTCCGCGAATAACTCAAGACGGGACAGCAGGTCGCTGACATCTTCTGCGCGTATTTTCAGCGATGACATGACTGCGAGCGATTGGCTTGCCGTTGCTCCTTCGCGCGCATAATTGCTGTTCTGCTCGAGGCCATATGAGTGACCCTCGATTCCGCCGCAATGCATCCGATCTATCAAGCGCTTTCGGCATCTTCTGTTCATCGCTCCAAGACTGCCGAAATTGATTGAGAGCAAAGAATAAGCTCCAGTGCACCGAAGCGGCTCTAATGAATACCCAACAGGCGAATAGGAGGAGAAACGGACTTGATTCGCTGTATCGGGCTTGCAGCGAAGTCCGCTATCGTCGCCGTTAATCTGCATAGTGCGGCAACGACAAAACCGGGATATCGATGACGTTCTCGTATCCTCGCAAAGGAATCGATACGTGCGGTGAGACAATTTGGGGCAACAGCCCTGTCGCAATGTCCGCTCGATACGTTTCATCGGTCACCGTCATGCGGCACCCGGTACGCGTAAAGAAGAATGTCCATCGACGACGTTCGCCGCGGCAAACGCCCGTGCACCGTCGCGGTATTGCCAGCGCGCCCGTTAGAAAGGGGCCGCGCCCCACCAAGGGCAAAACCGCAACAATGCAGCGCTCAATCGTTAGCGCCGCAATGCCACAAGCGTTTTCTTCAAGATTGACCGCTAAGCCAGTGCAACCAGCGTCAACCGGCTGAAGTAAAAGCACACTGCGCAACTGTAAGCAATGGTTAAAACTGCTGATTGGACGAATTTTGGCTCGGTAATATCACACCGCGTTTCTGGATTTAACAATGTGGCCTCGACAGAATGGGCGGTGTCGCGGCGTCGCACCCATTTGTCGCAGAGGAAGACAACGGCAGCAGTGACTGCCGGCCCACTAAAGAACTTGAGGGAGAAGACGATGGTCATTTATCACGGCGGAGCCGCCTTCGAGCCGAATGTCACGCGCGACGGCAACACCTTCATAGCAACTGCGTCGATTCTCGAAGAAGACGGCCATGCAACGTCGATTGGCAAGTGGGGCCTTTTCGCCAGCGAAGATTGCGCAATGTACTTCGCGATTCGATCTGCGACGGCGTTTATCGAGGGCGACGAATTGCCTGTACCGCCCATCAGATTATCGGCATAAAGGAGTCGGCTCGACGGTTCCATCCAGCGACGGCGCCTCCCGTCAGCGGTCCGAAAAGGATAGCGTAGCCAAGCAAAAAACAAGCGTGGCAAAGACAGCGTTTCCAAAGCCTCCTTCAACGTCCACCGTTTCCGACCGGCGGTGCTGGACTTTACGGTGAGCTGGTCTCTCCTGAAAACTTCGGCCGCGCATGAGTCGACCGGGCGCGCGGGCACAACCGTCATGTATTTCAACACGATCAAGCTGCAATCCGCGAGCGGCTTCGCTAGCGAGATCATGCGCGAGATCACGCAGTTCCGCTCGTCTCAACGTCGACGACACAAGCCGTTCCAACGTCGGGAACGACCGTCTCGGCACGCCAAACTCGATCGAGGCGCCCACGCAAAGAAAGTCGACACGCACTCCGATGTCTAAGAACGGACGCCCGCCGAAAGGCTCGTGCGGCGCATCTACGCGGGCCGCTGAAAACCACGCAGCGGCGAAAAAGAAGCTGCCAAGGCCAAAAACATGAGCGTCTTGCGTTTCAACCATCGAGCACGAGTTCGCGTGAATAATCGCCTCAAACAGCCCCCATCGAGAGCAAGCCTTTCGCAGAACTCGCCCCGACTCACTCGCCGCGGGTCATGCGGCATAGCGCCTGCTGACGCACAGGAACCGCTGTCATGACAGGACGCGAGAATGCGCAAACAAGCCTCGGCAGATGCGGGTAGCGAGCATGACCAAGTCTCCCTCTCGGACTACATTCGCGCGGATAGAGACGCTATCGTCGACGAGTTCGCGGACTTCGCGCGTAGTCACCTCGAAAGCGCGAAACAATTGCCTCACGAAGCACTGCGTGACCTCGCCAGCGAACTGCTGAAACACATTGCGGAGGATATGGATTCGGAGCAAGGTGAGTCCGAACGTTCGGGCAAAAGCCGCGGCGATGCGCCGGAGAACTCGCCGTCGCTCACTGAAGATGCGAAGGAGCACGCGCGCGACCGTCTCGAGGCCAACTTTTCGTTGATCGAGATCGCGGCTGAATACCGCGCCTTGCGAGCAAGCGTGTTGCGACGATGGCGCGCGGCGGGCGTCGGCGACCCCGCGACGGCGGTCGAAGAGGTCGTTCGCTTCAATGAAGCGATTGATCAGGCGCTGACGGAGTCGATTACCTGGTACAGCGAGCGCAGTCAACGCTCGCGCGAATTACTTTCAGGAATGATCGCACATGACTTGCGCAATCCGCTGGGCGCTATCGTCATGTCCGCACATTACCTTCTGCGCGGCGAGGCATTGGGCGATCCAGGAGCGATGGCAGCAAGCCGTATTATTAGCAGTGCGAACATCATGGAGAAGATGGTGGGCGACCTGCTGGACTTCGCGCAAGTGAGAATGGGCGGGCAGTTGGAGATTGCGCCTGTCCATATGTCTTTGCGCGAAGTGTGTGAGGACGCGGTCGGCGAGTTGAGGGCGCTTCATCCGGATCGGCAGATAGACCTCAATGCTGACCCATCGCTGGACGGTTACTGGGACCGTGCGCGGGTGCGGCAGGTGGTCTCGAACCTCGTGGGCAATGCGCTCGCACATGGAGCCGCCGATACACCGGTGACGATCACTGTAGCGGAGACGGATGAATGGGTGCGGCTCGACGTGCATAACATCGGCGAGCCGATCCCAGCAGCGAATCATGTGGACATTTTCGATCCGCTCAGACGATTGCCCGATAGCTCGGCGCACGCGCGAACACCAAGAGGCGGCATCGGACTCGGCCTCTTCATCGTCAAGCAGGTGGCCGATGCACATGGCGGATCGGTTTCAGTCGCATCCGCGCGGGAAACAGGCACGACTTTTACCGTCAGATTACCGAACCCATTGTCGGCTGCGAAGCAGTAGCGAACTCTCGACCCGCATCCCACGACTTCCAAGGAGTTTCCATGCCGCTAGCGAACAACCGGGAGCGCATTCTCGTATTCGACGTGAATGAAACGCTCCTGGATATCGAGGCGTTAGAGCCGTTCTTCGCTCGAACCTTCTCTGGCGGTTGTTCAATGCGTCGCTGGTTCGATCAGCAAATCCTTTACTCTCAGGCACTCACGCTGAGCGGGCGTTATGTGGACTTCGGGACGCTGGCGGTGGCGGTCTTGAAGATGCTCGCGCAAACGTGCGATGTCCACGTGCGCGATGACGACATCGACGAGTTCACCGCGACGCTGAAGGCGCTACCTCCACACGCTGACGTCGCTCCGGCTCTCGACAAGCTCGCGGGCGCTGGCTTTCGCATGGTGAGCCTTTCGAATTCGCCGAAGGAATCGAGTGAGGGAGCACTGTCGCAAGCCGGCATCCGGCACTACTTCGACGAAGTGTTGTCCGTCGACCCGCTACATCAATTCAAGCCTGCGCTTGCCGTCTACACCGAAACTGCGCGAGGGCTTGGCGCCGACCCAGCGCGCCTGCGGTTGATTGCAGCGCATGTCTGGGACACCACGGGCGCGCAGGCGGCGGGCTGGGCCGCAGCGCTCGTCACACGACGCGGCAACGCGCCTTTGCCATGGGGCGAGCAACCGGACATTATCGAGCCGAGTCTTCTTGCGGTCGCCGATCGCATCGTCGCTTGCGATTCATGAGAAATGCAAGGCTCGCGACGGCGCGTTGGCGATGCGCGCGCCAACGAGGGCGATAGCACGCTCATCTCATGGGCGTTCCCACGAACGCGCTCGTCGCGGGCACCGCGCAATCATTCGGAGAGCCGGCTTATCTTGGTGCCTTGAAGCGAGGCATCCGCCATCAGGCCCGCGTTCGTCAGCACGATTGCCGTCACCGGCTTCGTGGCGGTGTTCGTGTCGACCGTGCCGTTCGCGCCCATTTTGAGGAGCGCCACCGAAGCGTCGGCACCCGCCGACCATCCATTGGAGTTGCGGAACTTCTCGAGCGCGTCCTGCGTCATGAAGAGAAAGATAAGCGCCTTCGATTGCGCACCGGCCTGCAAGCCGAACGAGCCGGAAGTCGTGCTGTAGTAGCCGACGGTGTTCCCGCCCACGCGCAGCGCGCCCTTGCCGTATTCGGCACCGACCACGAAGCCGGCCTGGAGCACCGACGGAAACACCAGGACGCCGCGCGCCTTGCTGACCAGTTCCCGCGAACCGGGGACGCTCGCATAGAGCCGCTGTATCGTGCCGTCCACATCTGCGTCGATGGATCGCCGCTGATCGGCGGCACCCGCTGCGTGTTCGGCGCCTGCGTTTCGGTTGGTCGTGCAGCCATCCAGTGCGAGGCAACTCAGCGCGAGGACGGCGGTAGATGCCGTCACGAGAATTCGTCTTTGCATCATGATTTCCACCGTCAGGTTAACGAAGCATCGGATGAGCGCACAAGGTGCGAAAAAAAGTTATAGCACATGGGTCCGTAACCGCGATTCTCGCTTGTCCCTACTGCGTGGCGTCGCGGCGTACTGTTCCAGCAAGGTCAGAGGCGCCGCGTCGCAACTGCGAAAGCGCACGCGCGAAGGCGAATTAGTCCGGACGCGCGCAGTCACTGGACGGAAATCACTCGTAGATGCGGGGAGTGCTTGCTGAGACAAGCGCGACCGCGCGGCGACGAAGCGTAGCGAGACACGACGGGCTATCCGGCGAGCCGGCGATGTCACGCGGACAGGCCACAGCGCGCCTAATCCCGAAAACTCTCACCTCAGCCACGCTGCGAAGCCCGTTGCCGGGCGCTTCTTCCGTGCAGTTCCCGAAAACCCTCACCTCAGCGCGTGACAACCAGGCATCGGGACAAAAAAAAGAGCCCGGCGAAGAGCCGGGCTCCAACCGGACCGGGCGAGTTCCGAGTCACGCCCGACCGCGTGGACTTCTCGCCGAAGACGCGCGGGATGACAGCGGCATGCGCTGCCACGCCGGCTTTCGGCAGGATGCAATTGGACGAGCAGCCGCCCGCATCGTCGAGATGGAGGCTGACCGCGCACCGGTCATTCGCGGCGGCGCATGACGAGCGTCACGCCCGCCTCGCTGACGACAGTCGCCGTGAACAGCGTGAGTGATTGCAGCGCGTCGAGGTGGCTGGGGCATCGTCAGACAGCGACCCGCACCGCATCAGAAGCCGCGACGCATGGCGCGAAGAGCACCGCCTGCATCGCCATGGCCCGAGCGCACGGCGTGCGGCGCGTCTAGCGGTATAGTGCGGGCTGCATGCTTATGCGATGCTTAAGCTGCGCCCTGCGGCGTTAAGTGCCGCTTAAGCAAGCCGCAAGGAGAATGGCCGCGAAGTTCAGCTTGGGGAAACGCATGCGCCTGCTTTTGGTTGAGGACGACGAGATGATTGCCGAGACGGTGCTGGCCGCGTTGCGCCGTTCGAGCTACACCGTGGATTGGGCGCAGGATGGCCGTGCGGCTGAACTGTCGCTCGGCAATGACGTGTACGACCTCGTGCTGCTGGACCTCACCTTGCCGAAACGCGATGGCCTCGATCTGCTCGGCGGCTACCGCAAGAACGGCGGCAATGCGCCCGTGATGATTCTCACCGCGCGCGACGCGGTGGACGACCGCATCCGCGGCCTCGACGCCGGCGCCGACGACTATCTGCTGAAGCCTTTCGACCTCGACGAACTCGCCGCCCGCGTGCGCGCGCTGCTGCGCCGCCGCACGGGTCACACTCAGCTCGTCTATACGCACGGCGATCTGTCGCTCGATCCCGCCGCGCACGAAGCCGCGAAGGCCGGCGTCGCGCTGAATCTCGTGCCGCGCGAATTCGCGTTGTTGCAGGCGCTGATCGAGGAGCCGTCGCGCGTGTTCCGCCGCTCGGAACTCGAAGAGAAACTCTATGGATGGGGCGAAGAAGTGGGCAGCAACACCATCGAAGTGCACGTGCATAGCTTGCGGCGCAAGATCGGCGCGGAGCAGATCGTGACCGTGCGCGGCGTCGGTTATCGGCTGAAAGGACTCGGATGAACTCCATCCGGCGCTGGCTGCTCGGCTGGCTCATCTGCGGACTTGCAGTGACGTGTCTGCTCGCGGGCTATGGCATTTTCCACATGGCGCGGCTGGAGGCAGGCGAACTCTTCGACTACGAACTGCGCACCGTGGCAGTCTCGCTGCCGGGCAACATCGGCGCGGCCGATGTCGCCGAAGGCCGCAGTCACGAACTGGCAGGCATCGCCGACGACCGGCTCGTGATCGACATCTGGGACAAGACCGGGCGGCTCATCTATCACTCGCCTCACGAGCCCGCGCTGCCGCGTTTCGGCGACGGTTTTCGGTCCGGCGAGCGCGAAGGCTACCGCTGGCGTGCGTTCGGCATGACGCTGCCGGACCGCTTCGTGCAGGTGGCCCAGCCGTATTTCGTCCGCGACGACATGGCCATTTCGCTCGCGCTGCACACCATCTGGCCGCTGCTTTTGTTGTTTCCGGTCGTCGTCGTGATCGTGCTCGTCGTCGTGGCGCGCGGGCTTGCGCCGGTGCGCGGGCTCTCGCGCTCGCTGGCCGCGCGCTCGCCGGAATCGCTCGCGCCGATGTCGCAGGCCGAGCGAATGCCCGTCGAGCTGCGTCCGCTCGTCGATGCGTTGAACGGCCTGCTCGCGCGCCTTTCCGATGCCTCGGAAGCGCAACGAACGTTCGTCGCGGATGCCGCTCACGAACTCCGCACGCCGCTCACGGCGCTCAAATTGCAGATTCAGGGCGCCATCAGCGACGGCTCGCTGAGAGTGGACGCGGCGACCGTCGGCAAGATCGACGGCCGGCTGAACCGGCTGATTCACCTCGCGCAGCAGTTGCTCAGCATGGCGCGCGAGGACGCGGCACGCGAGGCGGCAATCGGCCCGATGAGCCTGCGCACGTTGTGCGAAACGCGTGTGTCCGATTTTTCGTTGATCGCGGAAGCGAAGTCGATCGACCTCGGCCTCGAACTGGAAGCCGCGCGCGGCGAGCAGGACGCGTATGCGATTTTGGGCGACACGCACGCGCTGGCGGTGCTCCTCAACAATCTGCTCGACAACGCGATCCGGCATACGCCGCCCGGCGGACGCGTCGATGTACGGCTGCGCCGCGACGCCGATGGCATCGCGCTGACGGTGCTCGATACCGGCCCCGGCATTCCGCCCGACGAGATCGAACGCGCGTGCGACCGGTTTTATCGCGGCGCGGGGACGCACGGACAGGGTAGCGGGCTCGGGCTTGCGATAGCGCTGCGCGTGGCGCAGCGGCATCAGGCGAGCTTCACGGTCGAGAATCGCAAGGGCGCGAGCGGGCTCGCGGTGTCGGTGCGCGGCCTGCGCGGCGTCGAAACGAAAGCGCAAGAGACGGAAGGCGCGGCGGTCGCGATGCGGTGAAACTCGAGCCTTTCGACGAGGCCGATCATGATGAATCGCTACTCTCATATGGCTGTCTTGCTGATCGGTCTGACAGCGGCTCCAATCGCACATGCCGACGACGCCGCCAGCGCCGCGGCCGCCTCCGAGCCGAAGACGCTCAAGGAACGGCTCGGCGACAAGGCCAGCGACGAACAGCGCGTCGACAACTGCAAGGTGCCGCCGGAGCGTCGCGGCACGAAGGCGCGGCCGGATGCTTGCGCGCGCTAATGCCGCAATCCGGCTAACGCTCGCCCGTCAACGCAATCACGAGATCCAGAAACGCCCGCGTTTTCGCCGGCGGATGATGCCGCGACGGATGAAACGCATAGAGCGGAAACCGCTCGTCGGGCCAGTCCGGAAACAGGTCGATGAGCTGGCCCTCCGCCATCAGATGCGCGTGACCGAGTTCGAGTATCTGCGCGATGCCGTATCCCGAGAGACACGCGCTCAGCATCGTGCCCGGATCGTTCAGCGTGAGGTGCCCGCGCGTTTCCACGGTCAGGCGCTTCTTCTTGCGATGAAACTCCCACGGAAACGGCCGCCCCGTCTCGGGATCACGGAATTCGATGCACGTGTGCGCGCCGCTCGCGAGCGTCTGCGGCGTCGCGGGCCGGCCGTATCGCGCGATATACGACGGCGCGGCTACCGTGCGCACCGGCGTATCGAGCAGCTTGCGCGCGACGAGACTCGAATTGCGCGGCTCGCCGAAGCGCACGGCGAGGTCGAAACCTTCGGCGATCATGTCGCCCAGACGGTCGCGCGTCAGCAATTCGAGCTCGAGTTCCGGATGCGCTTCCATGAACGCTTCGAGCTTCGGTCCGAGCACGAGCCGCGAGAAGATCGGATCGACGTTCACGCGCAATCGCCCGCGCACGGCCGTCGCGCTGCCGGACGCCGTCGCGGCCGCTTCTTCCAGACCGACGAGATGCGGCATGACTTGTTCGAAGAAGCGGCGGCCATCGTCGGTGAGCGAAACCGTGCGCGTCGTCCGGTCGAACAGGCGAATCTTCAGGCGCGCTTCGAGCCGCGCGATGGCGCGGCTCACGCCCGGCTGCGACATGCCGAGCTTGTCGCCGGCTGCGGCGAACGTGCCCGCATCGACGATCGCCGCGAAGACGCTGATGCCGTTCAGGATGCGCTCGTTGAACCCCGCCATTCATGCCTCCGCGTCATGGAACGAATGGCTCGCATGTTATCGCGAAGCAATAAAAAGGGCCCCGAAGGGCCCGTTGAATCACATGCAAAGTCGGCTTACGCGTGAGCCTTCGCCACCTTCTCGACGGCCATCGAATCCGCGCGCATACGCTCGTATTCCTGCTCGGTCATGGGCACGGCGTCTTTCTTGCCGAGATCGTCCAGACGCACGCGATACGTCTCGCGCGCCGACCACGCCGCAATCGCCGCGATGATCGTCACGCCGAATGCAAGCGCGCCGACCGTCAGCGGAATGTTCGCCGATCCCGGCGGCGCGACGGCGGCAAAGAGCGCGGGCAGAAGCGCGGTGATCGTCGTGCCGATGTTTTGCGCAATCGCCATCGCCGAGACGCGCGAACGCGTCGGGAACAGCTCGGGGAAGAAGCTCGGGAAGATCGCGTTGTAGCCCTGGTAGACGACGCCCCACATCAGCAGCGACATGACAATGGCCAGCGGCACGTTGCGAATGCTGATGGCATACAGATACGCGAACGAGAGCAGACCCGCGAGCAGCGAACCGACGATCATCGGCATGCGGCGGCCCACTTTATCGGACAGATTGCCGACATACGGAATCACCAGCACGGCGAGGATATTGCCGACTACCGGAATCCACAGATACACGCTCTTCTGAAAGCCGATGCCGTAGGACGCCTGCACTGCGTAGGCCGCGCCGAAGATAGTCGCAACGACGGGAATCACGTTCATCAGCGCCATGCAGACCACGCGGATCATGTCGGGCGTGCTGTTTGCAAACGCTTCCTTGATCGGCGACTTGGGCACAGCGCCGTGCGCGCCTTCGGCCGAGAATGCCGGCGTTTCGTGAACTTCACGACGGATGATGTAGCCCGCCACCAGCACCAGCGCCGACAGCAGGAACGGCACGCGCCAGCCCCACGAATTGAACATGCTCTCGGGCATGAACGCGGCGAGCGGCAGGAAGACGGCAGCCGCGAGGATCTGTCCGGCCTGCACGCCCTGAAGCGTGAAGCTCGCGTAGTAGCCGCGCCTGCCGAAGGGCGCGTGCTCCAGAATCATCGAGCTCGCGCCGGAGATTTCGCCCGCCACCGCGAAGCCCTGAACCAGACGCAGCACGACGAGCAAGGTCGGCGCGAGCATGCCGACGCTCTGATACGTCGGCAAGAGACCGACGGCCATCGTCGAAAAGCCCATCAGGAACATGCAGATAAGGAGCACGTTCTTGCGGCCGTGCGTGTCGCCCAGATGGCCGAGCACGAACGCGCCGATCGGCCGCGCGACGTAACCCACGCCGTAAGTGGCAAGCGATGCGACGATGGCCACCTTCGGGTTGCCCGACGGGAAGAACAACTGCGGAAAGATGAGCGCGGCCGCCTGCGCGTAGATGAAGAAGTCGTAGTACTCGAGCGCCGAGCCGATCCAGCCGCTCGCCGTCGCTTTTTTCGCCTGGCGGCCGCCGTGCGCCTCTTCCTTAGGGCTAGCCATAGAAGTGTCTCCGAATGATGGTTTATCGAGTGGTCCTGCTGCGCCTGTTCACTTCTTCTTGTCTACGTCGTGCCGATGCGCGCCACGGTGTGGCCGCGCGAAAGGCAGTCGATTCAGGCCCGCGAGCATGTCCCTTACAAGTGATCCGAGCATAAGAGCGCAGCCACGCGCGGGCAACGATTTGTGATAAATTGTGCGCGATTATCGCACGCAGGTGTTCGATAATCGACCGCTTTGGGGGTTAGCACTAGCAGAAGGCGCGAACCGAATATGACGAAACCGGCACTCGACAAGCGCGACTGGATCGCAGGGCTGGAGAAGGGTCTCGCGATCCTGGAAGCCTTCGACGACCAGCACGCGCGCATGACGCCGACGCAAGCGGCCACGCGCACCGGCATGACGCGCACGGCGGCGCGGCGGTATCTGCTCACGCTCGCGCATCTCGGTTACGTGCAGACCGACGGCAAGCTCTTCAATCTGACGCCGCGTGTGCTGCGCGTCGGCTGGTCGTATTTCGATTCGGCGCGGCTGCCGCGTATCGTGCAGCCTTACTTGCAGCACTTGAGCGCGTCGATCCATGAATCCGTCTACGTGAGCGTGCTCGACGAATGGGACCTCGTGATCATCGCGCGTAACGGCTCCACGCGCGTGATGACCACCGGCTTCGTGCTCGGCGCACGCGTGCCGGCGGCGTTGATGTCGGGCGGACTCGTGATGCTCGCCTACAAGCCGGACGAAGACGCCGTGCGCAAATGGCTCGACGCGACCGACTTCAAGCCTTTCACGCCGCTCACCCTCACGAACAAGGAAGCACTGTACGACAAGATCCGTCAGGCGCGTGCAGACGGCTATGTGTCCATCGAACAGCAGTTGCAGGTGGGAGTGCGCGGCGTCGCCGTGCCGATCAAGAACCGGCACGGGCACGTGGTCGCGGCGTTATCGGTGAACATGCCTATCGGGAAGGAAACGAACGAGGCTGCGCTTGCCCGCGTGTTGCAGCCGTTGCAGGAGACGGCGCTTGCCATGTTGAATGTGATTTAGCCTCCAACGCGGCCCAACGCTTATCGCGCGGACCAGAACGCCCGCTGTACGCGCAACACTTCGTCCTCGACTTCGGCGATTGGCCCGATGAGATCCACCGGCTTCTGGCAATGGTCGAAGACATAGCGTGACGACACGCTCATCGTCGGATTCTCGGCGTGATTGCCGGTGGCTTCGAGCAGCCGGGCTTCGGTCAGCCCGTAGACCACGCGACCGATGTTCGCCCAGTACGCCGTTCCCGCGCACATGCAGCACGGCTCGACCGATGTATAAAGCGTGCAGCCCCACAAATAGTCCGGCGTGAAGTTGAGCGCCGCGACGCGCGCCAAAACCGACTCGGCGTGATTCACGGTATCGACATTGCCTTGCTCCATCAGCACGCTTTCCTGATCCGGGCCGACGAGAATCGCGCCGAACGGATGATGCCCGAGCAGCGTCGCGCGCTCGGCGACGGCGCTCGCGTGCCGCAGATGCCGGATGATCTGCTCGCGCGTGGGCGTGAGGCCCTGAGGCGGCAGTGCGTCGTGATGCGAGGCGGGGGTGGTCAGGCTCATGGGGGCGAGTTTCGCAAAGGTGAGGAGTTACGGGATCGGTTTGCGGTGAGGATTTTCGGGAGCGGTGGCGTTTGGTCGGCATCCGTCTTCGCTACGAACGGATCACTTCCCGTGAGCAACGGTAAAGCGTCGTTGATTTTGACGCAATCGCCATCGGCTGAATGCGCGGCAAGCATGAGGAAATGCGCGCGAGGCGCTGGGACCGCGGACATCGCCGGTACCCTTGACTCCGCCGCCCAGCGATAGCGACGGTGCTCTGCGAGCGCAGGGCACGTGTTGGAACTTATTAGAGCGCAAGGCGGCGGAATGATTAGCTTGCCGAACGATCGCTCCGATGGTCTTGCGATACATCCGGCTGTTATGCGTGAGAACGAATCCGCGCGCGAACGTAGCCGGCACGACGCAGTCAAGGCGCGACGCGCTTCTCATGCGGTGAGCGTGCCCGTCACGGTGAGACGGCCTGCGGCAAGGCACGCGCGGACCGCTCGCATCGTCAATGCCGCGAAAGAGCCGACAGAAGCTGGCACATCTATTCGCCCGCGCCTGTCAGTCGCGCGACTCACTTGCCCGCGATCCTCATCGCCAGTTCGGCGACGTGCTTGCCCTGATACCGCGCGATGTCCAGCTCGTTCTGCGTCGCCTGACGCTTGCCGTCGGCCCCGACGATGGTCGTCGCGCCGTACGGCGTGCCGCCCGAAATCTCGGCCATGTTGGTGAGCGCGGCGCACGCGTAAGGCACCCCAGCGATGACCATGCCGTGATGCAGGAGCGTCGTGTGAAACGACGTGATGGTGGTTTCCTGCCCGCCATGCTGGGAAGCGGTGGACGTGAACACGCTGCCGATCTTGCCGACGAGCGCGCCTTTCACCCACAGGCCGCCCGTCTGGTCGAGGAACGTGCGCATCTGCCCGGCCATGTTGCCGAAGCGCGTGGGCGTGCCGAAGATGATGGCGTCGTAGTCCGCGAGTTCGTCGATGGTCGCGACCGGCGCCTGCTGATCCAGCTTCACGCCGATCACGGCGGCCTGATCCGCCGGAATGGTTTCCGGCACGCGCTTGACCGTGACCTCGACACCCGGCACGCCGCCTGCGCCTTCGGCGACCGCTTGCGCCATGGTCTCGACGTGGCCGTACATCGAGTAGTAGAGCACCAGAACTTTCGCCATGAGATGTCCTCGTCGTGTCGCAGGTTGGATGACTCAACCATAGCATCGGCATCCGGATGCTGCCGGAAGCTGTCGGGATGCATTGCGCTCACGCCGATCCGCGTCTACGCTCAGACAAGACCTTCGCTACCGCCGACGATGCCGCACGATCATTCGACGATTCACCATTCTTCCTCTACGACGTCATCGTCGCGCGGCGCGTCCGCTGCGTTGAGCGCGCTCACCGAACTGGTGCGCGACGCATTGATCGCGCTCGCGCGCGAACTCGGCGCCATCCGGCCGACTCGCGCCCGCGCCCTGTTCGCGACTCAGGCGATGGTGTCCGTGGCGCTGGCGGTCGCGCTTGCGTACGCCTTTCGACTCGAACACATCTGGTGGGCGGCGATCAGCGGCTTCGCGGTCATGCAGTCGAAGTTCTCGGCGTGCGCGCAGCGCGGCGTGCATCGCGTGCTCGGCACCGTTGCGGGCGCATTGCTCGGCGCGAGCGCGGGGCCGCTCATCGGCGACACGCCGTGGCTTTTCGTGCCGCTGCTCGGGCTGATTGCGGGCGTGTCGGTGTATCGCGCGCTCGTGTCGGACGCGGGTTATGCGTGGGTGTTGGGCGCGGTGACGGCGCTCATGGTGACGTTCGATGCGCATCGGCTCGCGTCGGCTTCGGCGACGGCGTCGTTCGCGTTGCTGCGCGTGGCGGAGGTCGTCGTCGGGACGCTCGCGTGCGTGGGCGTCTCCGCGCTCTTCCACGCGGGGGCGCAGCGGTATCGCAAGTCGCGCGGCGCGGCGCTCATGCCGGACGCGCGGGCCGCATCGACGGCCGATCGCGTCGATGGATCGAGTCACGAGACCGCGACCGTCACCGTCATACAGCCCGGCCCGCTGCACGCTCTCGGCGCGATGCAGGCGACGCAGGCTGCCAACGCCATGCGCAAGCGCCTCGCATGGCATGCGGCGTGGTCGGTGGCGATACTGGCGGTAGTCGCGTATGCGTGGAATCTGCCGGGATTCGCGCAGGCGCTGGTCACGGCGGTCGCCGTGTTGATCCTGCCCGCATCGGCGCTCGGCAAGCCGACGCGCCGGCCTATCGCGGCGCGCATGGTGCAGCGCGTGCTCGGGTGCCTGATCGCGGGCGCGGTGAGTCTCGCGCTTTTGCCGCTGATCGGCGACAACGACATCGCGTGCATGCTCGCGCTATGCGCGGGCGTGTGGATGGGCTGTCACGTGCAGACGGGCGCGCAGGGCGCGAGCTACGTGGGGCGGCAGTTCACCATCGCGTTCATTATGGTGTTCGTGCAGGATCACCACTGGTCGTCCGATCCCATGCCCGCGGCGCTTCGGCTCGCGGGCATTTTCTGCGGAATCGGCGTGCTGGCGGCTGTGATGGGCGCGGACAAGGCGCTGGCATCGCGGCGCGCAGCGCGCCCCGCGATGCGCTGAATCAACCTTCTTCCGCCCACGCCAGATTTTCCCGCGCCATCAACGCGGACGAGGCCGCCGGGCCGAACGTGCCCGCCGTGTAGCCGCGCGGCCTGTCGCCGAGTTCCTTCCAGCCATTCAGAATCGGCTCGACCCACGCCCACGCCGCTTCCAGTTCGTCGCGGCGCATGAAGTGCGTGAGGCGTCCGCGAATCACGTCGATCAGCAAACGCTCATAGGCTTCCGCGCGACGCTGGGTCATGGCTTGCTGAAGGTCGAGATTCAGGTTCACGGGCAGCATCTGCATACCGCTGCCCGGTTCCTTCGCGAGCATCTGCAACTGAATCGACTCTTCCGGCTGAAGCGTGATGATGAGACGGTTGCCGTAATTGCGCGGCCCGCTCGGGATGATGGAAAACGGCAGGTCCGCGAAATCGATGACGATTTCCGAGCGCCGCGTCTGCATGCGCTTGCCCGTGCGCAGGAAGAACGGCACGTTGGCCCAGCGCCAGTTGTTGATATGCGCGCGCAACGCGACGAACGTCTCCGCGCGGCTGTCGGGCGGCACGTTGTCTTCCTGTAGATAACCCTTGACCGGCTCGCCGCCGACCGCGCCCGCCGCGTATTGACCGCGCACGGTGTCGCGCGCGGTGTCGGCGACGCTCATCGGGCGCAGCGATTTCAGCACCTTCAGCTTTTCGTCGCGCACGGCGTCAGGATCGAGCGAAACGGGCGGTTCCATCGCGACGATGCACAGCAGTTGCAGCAAGTGGTTCTGCACCATGTCGCGCAGCGCGCCGGTGTGATCGTAGAAGCCCGCGCGGCTGCCCACGCCCACGGTTTCCGCCACCGTGATCTGCACGCTCTTGATGTACGGCGCCTGCCACAGCGGCCCGAAAATGGGATTGCCGAAGCGCAGGACCATCAGGTTCTGCACCGTTTCCTTGCCGAGATAATGGTCGATGCGGTAGATCTGCTCTTCCTTGAAATGCTGGCCCACCGCGTCGTTGATGGCGCGGGCGGAAGCGAGATCATGGCCGAGCGGCTTTTCGAGCACGACGCGCGCTTGGTCGTCCACGATGCCGGCTGCAGAAAGGTTGTCGCAAATGGTCGTGAAAAGCTCCGGCGACGTCGAGAGATAGAACACGCGCTGCGCGTTCTGGCGCGTGGCTTCGGCGAGCCGGCGAAAGTCGTCGGGATTCTCCACGTCGACGCGCACGTAGTCGAAGAGCGCGAGAAATTTGTCCCACGACTGGGCATCGAAAGCGTTCTCGTCGATGAACGGGCGCGACTGCTTCTCCATGAAGTTCTTCAGATAATCTTCGCGCGTCCAGTCCTTGCGGCCGATGGCGAGAATACGCGTTTCGGCGGGCAGGTTGCAGTGCGAGTGCGCCATGTACAGCGCGGGCAGCAGCTTGCGCGCCGCCAGGTCTCCGCCGCCGCCGAAGATGATCATGTCGAGCGGGCGTTCGTTCGTGGGAGAGGTCGGGTTCGTCATGGTGCGGGAGCCGTTGTGGTTCGGAAGAGCCGGTTTCGTCGAGCCGGAACGTGAAGCGCAAATACGCCGAAGAGGGCTATGTTGCATGGTTTGCCGTCATTTTGCACGGCTCGCGCGCTAACGGGCGTTCGAATCCTCAAAGATTCACGAAGCGGCCACACGCGCCGTTTAGTTCGTTTAGCGCAACGATGCATCCGCGCGCAGTGTCGCCACGGCGAGATCGAGAAAGGCGCGCACTTTCTGCGTGACGTGGCGGCCTTCGCGGTGGACGAGATGAATGGGCAGAGGCGGCGGCTCGAATTCGGCGAGCACGATCACGAGCCGGCCTTCGCTCACATGCTGCGCGACCTGATACGACATGAGCCGCGCGATACCGAAGTCCGCGAGCGCGGCGGCGATGGCGGAATCGTTCGTCGTCGTGACGAGGCGCGCTCGCGTGCGGACGATCACCGTGCGTTCGCCGTCGTGCAGACGCCATTCGGGCGGCGAAGACGACCCCGTGGACGCGATGATCGTGTGGGCGTCGAGGTCTTCCGGGCGCGCGGGCGTGCCGTGCTTCGCGAGATAAGCGGGCGACGCGCACAGCACGCGGCGCACGCGCCCGACGGGAATCGCCTGAAGCGACGAATCCGGCAGTTGAGCGATGCGCACGGCCACGTCGATGCCCTCGTCGACCAGATTCACCACGCGGTCGACGAACCAGCAGTTGGCATCGGCTTCGGGATAGCGCGAAAGATAGTCGAGCACGATAGGCGTCACGTGCAGCCGGCCGAAAAGCACCGGCGCGGTGAGCGATAGCACGCCGCGCGGCGCCGCGTGCGTGCCTCGCGCGGCGAGTTCGGCGGTGTCCACTTCGCCGAGAATGCGCCGGCAGTCTTCGAAGAAGCCGCTGCCGGCGTCCGTGAGACGCACGACGCGCGTGGTGCGGGTGAGCAGGCGCACGCCGAGCCGCTCTTCGAGTTCGGTCACGACGCGGCTCACGACCGAAGGCGAGACGTCGAGCTTGCGCGCGGCCGAGGCGAAGCCGCCGGTTTCGACCACCGTGACGAAGGTCGACATTGCCTGAAAACGGTCCATGTCGGATGCGAAAAGCGGGCGGGTAAGTTGCCGTGCATTCTCGGGCATGCCGCAGTGGTCCGCAATCGCGCGTTGTCTAGAGGTCCAGTTGCAGCGCCGCTTCGGTGTCCGCTGCCGGGCGCGCGCAGCAGATCAGCGCCTCGCCGTCATCGACATGAAACGCCGGCTCGCTCGAATACGACACCGCGCCGCTCACGATGCGCGTTCTGCACGTCCCGCACGTGCCGCCGCGACAGCTCGATTCCGTCTCCACGCCGCACGCCTCGGCGAGTTCCAGCAGCGTGCCGCTCGCGGGCGTCCATTGCGCGTCGCGCTGTGACTTCACGAAGCGCACCGGCACCGCTTCGGTGGCGGGCGGGCGCATCGGCCTGATTTCGACGCCGCGATCCGGCAGGCGAACGAGCGACGCGGGACCGAACGCTTCGGCGTGAATGCGCGCATCGGCAATGTTCAATGCGCGCAGGCCGTCGTAAAGCGTCTGCATGAACGCGCCGGGGCCACACAGATAGAAGTCGTAGTCGTTGAACGGCAAAAAGCTCGTCAGCAGATCCATGTCGATGCGGCCGGACACGTCGTAGTCGCGTTTCAATTGCGCGCCGCGCGGGTCGCTCAGCACGCGTATCACGTTGACTGCGCCGCCCGCGCCTTCCGCGCTTCTGGCGAGCGCGTCGATCTCAGCGGCGAACGCGCGGCTCGCGAGCGTTCGCGCCGACGCGATCAGCCAGACCGGACGCACGCGCCGCTTGCGCAGTCCTTCATAGACCACGTGACGCAGCATCGCGAGCATCGGCGTGATGCCGACGCCCGCCGCCAGCATCACGGCGGGGCGCGCTTCGAACGGATCGATCGTGAAGCTGCCCGCCGGCTGACGCGCTTCGATGATG
This sequence comes from Caballeronia sp. LZ062, assembly GCF_031450785.1. NCBI lineage: Bacteria > Pseudomonadati > Pseudomonadota > Betaproteobacteria > Burkholderiales > Burkholderiaceae > Caballeronia > Caballeronia sp. LZ062. The sequence continues at coordinate 815,766 of NZ_JARTWB010000001.1, read as the reverse complement.
TCGCCCACTTTCAGCGCGTCGTGCAGATGCGCCGACGCCCGGCCTTCGCGCTTCACGCTGATGCGAACCACGCCGTCCGCCGGGCCGACCGAGAGCGTGTAGGTGCGCACGAGCGGCTTCGTTTCGCCCGGCAGCGTGACGCGCACCGGCAAATGCTGGCCCGCCGCGTGCGGCACGATGCCCGCGCCGTCCGCCGGTTCGAGCCAAAAGGAGCGAATCACGTCGCTTTCATCGACGATCCGGCTCACGCGATACGGCCGCCACGCATCCGCCAGCGCCGCCGCCTTCATGCGCTGCGCGGCTTCGTTCCAGTCGCCGGTCATCAGCGAATTCGGCGACCAGCCTTCGCGGCGAAACGTCCAGCGCAGCGGCAGCGCGTCTTCGCGCAGCACGACGCGGCGCGGCACGAAGCGCCAGAGGCGTTCGGCGCCCTGGAACGCGGCGGTTTCGGGCGAGTCGAGAAGGACTTGCGCGTCGCCGGTCAGTTGCAGGACGTCGCCGGTTTCGAAGTCCGCGAACACAAGTCCCGCCCGTCCGTTCGCTGCAATGTTGCCGAGCGTGTTGAAGAACAGGTTGCCCGCAAAGTCGGGAATGGTCAGGGCGCCGTCGTCGGACACGCGCACGAAGCCGGCCTTGCCGCCGCGATGCGACACGTCCACCTGACGATGCCCGTCCTCGCGGTCGAAGTAGGACGCGACGAAGAACGTATCGGCGCGCTCGATCATGGCGCGCAGACGGGGCGACTGTACGTCGAGCGCGACAGGCGCGGACGGCGAGGGCGCCGACGCGTCGCGCACGAACGCGAAGTCGCGCAACTGGATGTACTGCGGACAATTGCCGAAGCTCTGCTCGACGGCCACCTCGAATGCTTGCCCGTGAGCAGCGTTGTCGCGATGAATCACGCCGTTCGCGCGATTGCGGCGGCGCGTGTGCAGCTCGATGCCGAGCAAGCCGACCGGCGCGCCGTCGGCGAGACCGGCGTCGGCGGGATCGAGCGGATCACGTGTGCGCTCGACGGAGAGCGTCGTCGCATCCGGCGAACGCACGAAACCGGGGCGGCCGGTGAGAAACGTGGCCCAGGCGTCGCCGTTGGCGTCGACCGTTCCGGCGACGATGAACGGCAACTGCGCGAAAAATTGCCGATGCTGTTCCGGCATGAACGAACGCACGACGCGCGAACCGACGTCGCGCATCCGCTCCGCGACGCCGGCGGCGGTTTGCATCGCGATTTCGCCGCGATGCCAGGGCGATGGGGCGGTGATCGGCATGATCGTCTCCGTCAAGGGTGGCTCTAGGCGCGCAGGCCCACGGCCGTCGTCCGGAACGGCAGGAAGCCCGGCAATGCTTCGATGCGCGCGAGCCACGCGAGCACGTTGCGGTAGCCGGACAGATCGACGTTGCCTTCCGGAGCGCCCGCGATGTAGCTGTAGAGCGCGATATCCGCGATGGTCGGATGCGCGCTGCCGATATCCGCGATCCAGTCGCGGTTCTGCAATTCGTCGTCGATCACGTTCAGCACGGCGTGCGCACGCGCGATGACTTCATCGACATTGAACTTGCTGCCGAACACCGTGACGAGGCGCGCGGCAGCCGGCCCAAACGCGATCTGCCCCGCCGCCACGGACAGCCAGCGTTGCACGGCGGCGGCTTCGGCGGGAGTTTCCGGCAGCCATTGCGTCGCGCCGGTTTTCTTCGCGACATAGACGAGGATGGCGTTCGAGTCCTGAACGACTTGCTCGCCGTCCACCAGCACGGGGACCTGACCGAAGCGGTTGAGGCGCAGGAAATCGGGAGTCTTGTGCGCGCCGGCGGCGAGGTTTACTTCCACTTCGTCGTGCTCGACGCCGAGCAGATGCAGGAAGAGCCGCGCGCGGTGGGAATGGCCCGACAACGGATGATGGTAGAGCTTCATGAGAGCCTCCTCTGCGGACCGGGCGAATCCCGGTCTCCTGTCAAGCAGTATGGGTTCGTGCTGACGCAAGCAGAATACGAGCGGAAATCAATTCGCCGTTCTCGTTTCGCGAACAATACGCGCGCGCTCTCCCGTATCGGCTCACCGTTTGGCGCCACCCATCCCGAAAATACTCACCGGCACGCGCCTTGCTTCGTCCGGAAAGTATTTCCTACGAGCCGACCCTCATGCCTCCACTTCCCGGCCCGCGCCGGCCTCCCGCTAAGATCCTGCCGCCCGACGCGCCGGGCCTGCGCGCGCTGGCGTCGCTGGTGGCAGTCGTCGTCGTGATCTGCGCCCTGTACTTCGGGCGCGCGGTGATGATTCCGATCATCCTCGCCATTCTCTTGAGCTTCCTGCTCGCGCCGTTCGTCGACTTCCTGCGGCGGCTGCGCTTCGGGCAGGTGCCGTCGGTGATCGTGGCGGTGGTCGTCGCATTGTCGGTGCTCACGGCTGTCGGCGCGTTGATCGGCGCGCAAGTCGCGCAACTCGCGGGCGACTTGCCGAAGTATCAGGTGGCCGTCGAGCGCAAGGTGGACAGCATTCAGCGCATGACAGTCGGCCGCGCGGACGCGTTTCTCGGACGCGCGTCGCGTGCGCTGAAGCGTCTGTCGCCGGCGCGCGAACAGGAGCCGCGCGCGAACGAGGACAACGCGGCCGCATCGCCTATCGATCAGCCGATGCCCGTGGAAGTGCACGAGCCCGCGCCGTCGCCGCTGGAACTCGCGCAGCGGTTCCTGTCGCCCGTCATCAGCCCGCTGGAAACCACCGGCATCGTGCTCGTGGTCGCGGTGTTCATCCTGTTGCAGCGAGAAGACTTGCGCGACCGGCTGATACGCCTGTTCGGGTCGCGCGACCTGCACCGCGCGACGACCGCGATGGACGAAGCCGCGCGCCGCCTGTCGCGCTATTTTCTTGCGCAGTTGGGCATCAACGTCGGCGTGGGCATCGTCATTTCCATCGGGCTCGCGGTGATCGGCGTGCCGGGCGCGCTGCTCTTCGGCGTCATGACGGCGCTCCTGCGCTTCGTGCCTTACGTCGGGACGTGGATTGCCGCGCTGGTCGCGGTCATCTTCGCGGCGGCGGTCGGGCCGGGCTGGACCATGCTCATCTGGACCATCGTGCTGTACGGCGCGACCGATATCGTGGCCGGGCAGATTGTCGAGCCGCTCTTATACGGCCACAGCACGGGGCTTTCGCCGTTCGCGGTGATCGTCGCGGCCATCTTCTGGAGCTGGATCTGGGGGCCGATCGGGCTCGTGCTCTCGACGCCGCTCACGCTCTGCCTCGTCATTCTCGGGCGACACGTGGACCGTCTCGAATTTCTCGACGTGCTCTTCGGCGACCGGCCCGCGCTGACACCGGCGGAGAACTTCTATCAGCGGCTGCTCGCCAACGATCCCGACGAGGCGCTCGTGCAGGCGGAGTCGCTGCTGAAGGACCGGTCGCTGGTGGCGTATTACGACGAAGTCGCGCTCGAGGGCCTGCGCCTCGCCCATAACGACGTGCTGCGCGGCGTCGTGACGGCGGACCAGTTGAAGCGCATCAACGAATCGGCGCTCGACATCATCGAGGGACTGGAGGACGCGGAGGACGTGACGCCTGCCGTTCAGCGCAAGGAAGAGCCGCTCGTGAGCCTTACCACGCCCGACGAAATAGCCGCTGTCGCCTCCGAATCGCCGCCCGAACGCTTCGACGCGGGCGCGGAAGGGCATACCGCGTCCGTGCTGTGCATCGCGGGGCGAAGTCCGCTCGACGATCTGGCCGCGACCATCGCGGTGCAGCTTTTCCGCAAGCACGGGCTCGGCGCGGATTTGACCGGCTACGAGCGGTTCTCGCGCGGACGCTTTGGCGAAGTGGACCTTGCCGGCGTGACCATCATCTGCGTCGTTTCGTTCGATGCCGCCGAATCGCCGCCGTATCTGCGCAATCTTCTCCGACGGCTGCATCAGCGCGCGCCCGCTGCTGAACTCATCGTCGGGCTCGTGGTCGCGGAAAGCCCGCTGCAAGGCGAGGTGCTCGTGCGCACGAGTTCGGCGGCGGTCTCGTTCAAGGAACTGGTCGATGCCTGCGTTGCGGCGGCGCGCCGCCAGTCCACCGATGGCGTGTCGTGGGCCGGGCTCGATTCGCAGGCGTCCGCGCCCGCGGTCGACGACCGCAGCCGCGCCGCGCAAGATGACGTGCCGGCGTTGCGCAATGCCTAGCGATTGCCGTCGAAGAGATCGTTGAGCATGGTGTCGAAGGAAGCCTGAGCGTCTTCCAGTTCTTGCAGCGCGGCGTCGAACGTCTGGAGCGCCATCTGCGAAGGCCGGCCGTCGCCTTCCGGCGGAAACTGCTTTTGCAGCGCGATGAACGCGGACTGCACCTGCCGCGTCGCGTTGACGATACGTTCCATCGCTCGCGCTTCTTCCGCGCGATTGTTCTCAGCGGTCATCGGAGACACTCCTCGTTGGCAATGTCCCGATAGTACCAAGCGCCGCCCGCTTGAAGACTACGCCGTCGCTGCGGCGTGATCGTTGGTCGCGGCGCGACGCCGCTCGCCTTTACTGCGCGCTCCATCCGCCGTCGATCTGCAATGCCGAGCCGCGCATCTCGCTCGCCGCGTCCGAGCAGAGGAACACGGCCATGTCGCCGATCTGCTGCGGCGTGACGAACTGCGCGGACGGCTGCTTTTCGCCAAGCAGTTTCGCGCGGGCCGCATCGGGCGAGAGCGATTCGCGGGCGGCGAGATCGTCGATCTGTTTCTGCACGAGCGGCGTCAGCACGAAGCCCGGGCAGATGGCGTTCACGGTGACGCCCGTGCGCGCGTTCTCCAGCGCGGCCACTTTGGTGAGGCCGAGAATGCCGTGCTTCGCCGCGACATACGCCGACTTGCCGGCCGAGCCGACCAGCCCGTGCACCGACGCGATGTTGATGACGCGGCCCCAGCCGCGTTCGCGCATACCGGGCAGCGCGACGCGCATGGTATGGAACGCGGAACTGAGATTAATCGCGATGATCGCGTCCCAGCGCTCGACCGGGAATTCGTCGATGGTCGCGACGTGCTGAATGCCCGCGTTGTTCACGAGAACATCGAGCGCGCCGAAGCGCTCCGTCGCAAACGCGATCATCGCTTCGATTTCGGCGGGCTTCGTCATGTCGGCGTTGTGGTGGACGGCTTTGACGCCGGTCGCCTCGATTTGCGCGAGCGCGCCGCTGACGTCGCCGAAGCCGTTCAGCACGAGATTGGCGCCCGCTTGCGCGAGCGCCGTGGCAATGCCGAGCCCGATGCCGCTCGTCGAGCCGGTCACGAGTGCGGTCTTGCCGGCGAGTGTTTTTGCTGCGGACTGAATCATGAGCGGTTTCCTTTTTCTGTAGCTCTACGGGTACGACTAGTATCTTTCAGTGAATCTTATTCGTTCTCGCGCGTGGCCGGCGCTTCGGCCTTTCGCACGACGCGATGCACGACGCGCATGGCGCGTTCCCGCGTCTGTTTAACGAATTGCTTCGTCATATAACCGGTTTGTCCCCACGGCGTGGCGAGCGCCATAAACGAAGAAGTCGGATACGACTCGCCGCCACTCCACGACGTTTTATAACGCTGCTCACCGGGACCGAAGTCGAAATCGAGATTATCCTCGAAAGCCCATTTCACGCATTCATCGACGAGAATGGTGCCTGGTGAGTATTTTTTCAGATTCATATCGTAAGTGATCGCGATCAGATAAAAGGTATCGCGATTCCATGAAACGATATTCGCCGCGACCGGCTCGCCGTTGAATGTCATGACAAAGAGCCGGAATATTCCGGACGCTGCTGCGGGGCCGGAAAGAAGGGCTTTCCAGAAACTGAGGCTGGCGTCGGAGAATGTCCATAGACTCTCCCCGACTTTCTCGGTTGCCCATTTTCGCTTTTGAACCACGAACCATTCGATGAACGATTCGAGGCGCGGGTCTGAAGCGTCGATCAATTCGACTGTGAACTGACCGTCCTTGGCGAGTCGCCGTTTGAGGTACTCCGGCTTGGTCTTCTCGCGTCCGGACCGCGAGCGGCTGAAAGACTCCCAGTCTTGAACGCTGCGCAACGCCGCATAAGGCGTGGGATCTTCCTCCTCACGACGGATAACCGCTTGGCGCGTAACGCACGCATAAAGCGGTGAAGCCTTGCGAATGCGCCACAACTCGAAAACGTCCGCCCGCGTGGCGCGCACAGTCTCTTTGAAAACCGCATCGACGATACTTTGTGCGTCGTTTTCGGGGGCGACCAGGATGTCGCTCGGCGAACGGTTTTGCGGTGTCAGCGCTTCGGCGAATTTCCAGCAACTGCGATACGACACGAGCAATGGCCACACTGCAACAAGTTTCCCGTTACGCCGTGCAACGACGCAATGCGGTTTTCGCCTTGTACCGATGTGTTCGCACATCAGACTGTTATAGCAATATTCGAACGACTGGAAATATTCGCCATTAGCCAGGCGATATAACGCACTCCATTCTGCTTCGATCGCCCGAATGCTTTCGGAATCGCGGTAATGCTGGAAAGTGAGAGACCGGTCGATGGAAACCGGAATATTCGCGCGGGAGACTTCGTCTTTTTCAGGAGTCAGATTCATGTAGAAACCCGCGAATTGAATGTTCCTGATTAAGCGTGAGCACATGCTCTCGCTGAATGGCGCTGTCGTCCCGCCCCTACTTCAAGCGCTGGTCGGTCGAAGCCAGAAACTGGCGCAGTAAATACTAAATGAGCGACTATGTGGCGGTAATAAGGGTTAACCTGTTCGTTTTATCCAGACGAATTCAAAGTGAATGGCCGCGCCACGCTGCGGCCATTCGCCAAATCGTTACACGATGCCCGTCGCGTAGTACACGCCGATGACAAAGAAAACCGCCAGCGTCTTGATCACAGTCACCGCGAAAATATCGCGGTACGACTCGCGGTGCGTCAGGCCCGTCACCGCAAGCAGCGTGATGACCGCGCCGTTGTGCGGCAGCGTGTCCATGCCGCCGCTCGCCATCGCGACCACGCGATGCAGCACTTCGAGCGGAATATGCGCGGCTTCCGCGCCCTTGATGAAGACGTCCGACATGGCGGCCAGCGCGATGCTCATGCCGCCCGATGCGGACCCGGTGATGCCCGCGAGCGAACTGACGGAGATTGCGGCGTTGACGAGCGGGTTCGGGATGCTTTTCAGCGCGTCCGAGACGACGAGAAAGCCCGGCAGCGCAGCGATCACGCCGCCGAAGCCATATTCCGACGCCGTGTTCATCGCAGCCAGCAGCGCGCCCGCGACGGCGGCGCGCGTGCCCGGCGCGAAACGCTCCTTCACGCGCGGGAACGCCGTCACGAGCACAAGCAGGATGCCGAGCAGCAACGCGCCCTCGACCGCCCAGATCGCGATGACCGGCTTGATGGCCGTGGTCACCGGCGTGTGCACGCCCGGCAGCGCAGCCGGCGCGACGGTATAGCTCGCGCCGTACCACGTCGGAATCCAGCGCGTGAGGAAGAAGTTCGCGACGCCGACGAGCACGAGCGGCGCGACCGCGAGCAGCGGATTCGGCAGATTCGCGGACTCGACGCGCTCCGGCTCGTTCACGAGCGAGGTGCCGTAGCCTTCGCCTTTCGCCATCGCCGAGCGCCGGCGCCATTCCAGAAACGAAAGTCCCACCACGATGATGAACACCGACCCGATCACGCCCAGCCACGGCGCGGCCCAGCCGGTCGTCTTGAAGAACGTCGTCGGAATGATGTTCTGAATCTGCGGCGTGCCGGGCAGCGAATCCATCGTGAACGAGAACGCGCCGAGCGCGATGGCGCCGGGCATCAGCCGCTTCGGGATATTGCTCTGCCGGTACATTTCCGCCGCGAACGGATATACGGCAAACACGACCACGAAGAGCGACACGCCGCCATAGGTGAGCAGCGCGCACACGGCGACGATCACCGCATTGACGCGCGACTTACCGATATAGCGGATCGCCGCAGCGACGATGGACTCCGAGAAGCCGGACAGTTCGATGACCTTGCCGAACACCGCGCCGAGCAGGAACACGGGGAAGTAGAGCTTGACGAAGCCGACCATCTTCTCCATGAAGATGCCCGAAAACACGGGCGCGACGGCGGCGGGATCGGTCAGCAGGACGGCCGCGAGCGCGGCGATCGGCGCGAAAAGAATGACGCTGTAGCCGCGATAGGCGGCCAGCATCAGGAACGCCAGGGCGGCGAGCACGATGAGGAACGACATTGAGTCTCCGTTAATGGTTGTTCTCTGAACTTCGTCCGCGGCCGTTTTGTGCGGGCCGTCGGCGGGCGGAACGATGCAGCTTCCGTGCCAATGACGGTGCGAACGCGGTCGGCGCCCTTTGGATGGCGGCGCAACGAGGCGGACGCGGACAGATCGTCTCTATTCAGAGACGCCGGGCTTGCGAACGCACACGCCCGCCTGGGAAAACGAGGCTGTGTGCTGTCTCTAGTTTGAGATACGCTGTCGCCCATTAGAGAAAACGGAGACACCGCGCCCATGCGCAACGACTGGATCAACGTGCCGGCGGACTACAGCGACGTCATGCGCCGCGCGATGGAATCGCTCTTCAAGACGTTCGAAAACCTGAGCGAAGGCACCTTTATCGTGGATGCGGATGCCCGTGTCGTCTGGATCAACAAACGTTATGCGGCGCGCTTCGGCTTCTCGGACCCGACCGACGCCATCGGCTTGGATTGCGAAGCGGTCATCCCGAACAGCCTGATGCGCGAAGTGGTCGCGACCGGCAAGCCGATTCTTCTCGACGTGCTCGAAACGGACCGCGAACCGCTGGTCGTCACGCGCCTGCCGCTGAAGGACGATCAGGGCGCGACGGTCGGCGCAATCGGCTTCGCGCTCTTCGACGAGATGAAGGCGCTCACGCCGCTTTTCGCGCATTACTCGCGCGTGCAGCAGGAACTGATCGCGACGCGCCAGTCGCTCGCGCAGGCCCGGCGGGCGAAGTACACGTTCGCGAGCTTTGTCGGCACGAGTCCGGCGAGTTTCGAAGTGAAGCGGCAGGCGCGCCGCGCGGCGCTGGTCGATTCTCCCGTGCTGTTGCTCGGGGAAACCGGCACGGGCAAGGAACTGCTCGCGCACGCAATCCACGGCGCATCGACGCGCGCGGCCAAGCCGCTCGTCACGGTGAACGTCGCGGCGATTCCCGACACGCTGCTCGAAGTCGAATTCTTCGGCGCGGCGCCCGGTGCCTACACCGGCGCGGAACGCAAGGGGCGCGTCGGCAAATTCGAGCTGGCCGACGGCGGCACGCTTTTTCTGGACGAAATCGGCGACATGCCGCTGCCCTTGCAGGGCAAGCTTCTGCGCGTGTTGCAGGACAAGGAGTTCGAGCCGCTCGGGTCGAACCGCATCGTGCGCGCAGACGTGCGCATCATCGCGGCGACCTCGGCGGATTTGCCGGCGCTCGTCGCGGCGGGGCGCTTTCGCGCCGACCTGTTTTATCGGCTGAACGTGCTCACGATCCATGCGCCGCCTTTGCGCGAGCGTTTAGGCGATATCGAAGCGCTCGCCTACGCGATCCTCGAAGATTTGTCGGGCGAAGCGCGCACCGGACGCGTTCGCCAGTTCGTGCTGCACGACGACGCGCTGCGTCTCCTGAGCGCCTGCGCGTGGCCCGGCAACGTGCGCGAGCTGCGCAACACGCTCGAACGCGCGCTGATGCTGTCGGACAGCGAACATATCGATGCGCGCGCGCTCGCCCCGTTCATCGACTCGAAACCGGCCGCGCTTCCTGCGTCAGCTGACAAGGCTCAATCGGCCGCGCCCGTGCCCTACGCGCAGGCGATGAACGACTTCGAGCGCCGTTTTCTCGCCGACGCGCTGCGCGCGAGCGGCGGGCGCGTCGCGGAGGCGGCGCAGCGCATCGGCATCGGGCGGGCGACGCTCTATAAGAAGATCGCGGCGCTCGGCATCGACGTGTGATTCGGCGTTATGCAAAATCGATGCGAAAGCTTCGCGTGGCATACTCGCGGAACATCGAAATAACAAATAACGACCTGAAAACAAGGGGTGCGGGATGAAGCTCGGCAAAGCAATCGGCCTTATCGTCATGCTCGCCGGAAGCGCGTGGGCGCTAGGCGGATGCAGCAGCGCGCCGCCGCTTTTTTCCGCCGACGGCCGGCCCACGCAACTCGTCACGTGCCCTGCATACGGCGGCTGGCGTCTGTGCACCGATAACGCGAAGGTCGCGTGTCCCGCCGGCTACGACGTCCTGGATCAATCGAGCGACAACAACCAGAACTCGCTGCTGGTCGCCTGCAAGGCGAATTGAGCGGGCCGGTTCAGTCGTGCTGCGTTTCGCGCAGCATCGTGGTGTCGTAGCCTAGCGCGGCAGTGCGGACGAGCAGCGTGCGGCGCAATTCCGCCGAAGGGCGCGCCTCGCGCGTGAGAATCCAGAGATAGCGGCCCGTCGGTTCGCCGACGATAGACCACGTGTAGTCGTCCGCGTGATCGAGAATCCAGTAGTCGCCGACGTAGAACGGCCCGAAAAACGACACCTTGAGTTTCGTCCCGTTCGATCCCGCGACGACCTTCGCGCGTCCCTCCGCCGAGCGGTAGCGGCCCGAGAGACTGCCTTCGCGACAGGCGTTGACCACTGAAATGAGACCGTCGGCGCGCCGCGCATAATTCGCGGTGACGGCTTCGCAGTTGCGCTCGAAGCGATTCTCGTAGCGCGCGAATTCAAACCAGTGGCCGAGATAGCGGTCGAGATCCACGGCCTTCGACGGCTCCGGCACGTGCTCGTTGCCGCTGCGCTTCGCGCCTTTTAGTCCAAAAGCGGCGAGCGCACCGATACCCCCGATTGCTAGCAGCGCCGCTGCGCCATACGCCCAAGATCGTCCAGATTTCATTGGCTCTTTCGTGTGTGGGAGAACAAAAGAGAAGCAATGACCGTTCCGACACACCGCATCCCGCAAAACCTCACCTTTGGAGCGCGCGGCGCGGCGACGTGAGGGGCTGCTGGGCCGCAAGCCGTTGCGGATATTGGCCTTTTTCGAGCGCGCGGCGGTCGGCAGCCGACGCGTTCGGCATCTCCCGAAACGTCTCACCTCAAATGCAACTGCGCCCGCAAGTTGAACGGTGCGCCTACGCACCGCCAATTCAATGCCAAACCCGCGCAAACCGCGATGCGTCTGAAATCAACGGCTTGCAATCGATAGTGAAAGCTCTGTCATGCGTAGCGTCGGCCGCAAAGTGAGCCTGCGTTGCACAGCCGCGCTCACCATCCACCGGCTCCCGAAACGTCTCACCTGTCCATCTGCGAGTATGCTTGCCGCTCTTTCGATTCGGCTCGCGCGCCACCGCTCTTTCCATGCCATCGCCGGTTCATTCGTTTGCTGCGTTTATCTCGTCGCTGCTCGGTCCCCTCGTCTCGATCATCCTGCCCGTGTTCGGTCTTATCGCCGCCGGTTACGCGTGCCGCAGGCTGAACAAGCTCGGACCGACGGCGGCCTCGGAACTGAATCGCTTCGTCGTCTATCTCGCGCTTCCGGCGCTGCTTTTCGACATCATGGCGAGAACGCCGCTCAAGATGCTCGATCAACCGGCGTTCATCGCGGTGTTCGGCGTCGGATCGGCGGTCGTCTTTGCGCTGACGCTCGGCGTGCGGCTGATGCAGGCGCGCCCGCTCGCCGACGCGAGCATCGACGGCCTGAACGCCGCGTATCCGAACACGGGCTTTGTCGGCTTGCCGCTGTGTCTGCTCGCGTTCGGCAAGGCGAGTCTCGCGCCCGCCGTCATCGCGACGATCATGACGGTTTGCGTGCTCTTCGGCATTGCTATCGTGCTGATCGAGCTCGGTTTGCAGACCGGAAGCGGCATCGGTGCGACCCTGTGGCGCGTGACGAAGTCGCTCGGCAAAAATCCGCTTCTCATCGCCCCGCTTGCAGGCGCGCTGATGAGCGGCAGCGGCATCGCAGTGCCCGAAGGCGGCGAGGCGCTCATCAAGCTGCTCGGCGGCGCGGCGAGTCCGTGCGCGCTGGTCGCGCTGGGGCTTTTCCTCGGCGCAAAGGGCGAGGCGCGCAACGCGCAGACGACGAGCGCGCTCGTCGTGCTGAAGCTCCTGGCGCAGCCGCTTCTGACGTGGTGGCTCGCGTTTCACGTGTTCACTTTGCCGCCGCTGTGGGCCAAGACAGCCGTGATCCTGAGCGCGCTGCCGACGGGCACCGGCCCATTCATGCTCGCGGAGTTTTATCGGCGCGACGGCAGCGTCACCTCGAGCACCATCCTCTTCTCGACGATGCTCTCGCTGGTCACGGTCACGCTTTGTCTTGCCGTCATGCTGTGAAGCCGCGGTAGCCGGTCGATTATTGCAGTGCCGGCAACAACGAGTTCGGTTTCGACCGCTTTTTCCGCTATGCCCGCGCCGCTAAAGTTCGCTTCGACCGGTCCGACCGGTCGGTCAACGAACTCACTGGAGGCATCACCATGAAGCGCATTCTTTCCATCGTCGCCGCGTCCTTCGCTCTTTTCGCCGCAGCCGGCGTCGCGCAGGCGGCCGATTCGCAGCCGTCCACGTGTCAGGGTCCTGCCTCGCAATGCAACGTCTTCTTCGGGCAATGAGAGTCGATCACGTCGCGCTGAAGCGGTTTTGTTTCGTTCCTGAATCGAAAAATGAAGGCTCGCGGGGGTTTTTCGGACTTATCCACAGTTTCTGTGGATAAAGGTGGGGATAGCTGGCCGCAAAGCGAGTATTCATGCGGCGCGGGCTGGACTGCCCGATTGATCACAAAAATGGAGCGATGCCATGCAGCGGCGCTCGGGTGACGACCGCCTGAGGTTGGGCCTATGATGTGCTCTCGCGTCGGTTACAGATGATGTATCCGTTGTTCAATCTCATCCTTCGACGGGGGAAGATGTCATGGCGTACAAGATCGCACTGGTCGTGGGCAGCCTGCGTAAGGAGTCATTCAACCGGCAGCTCGCGCACGCGCTCGAATCGCTCGCGCCGAGCGATTTCACCTTCGAGCATCTGGACATCGGCAGCTTGCCGCTCTACAGCCAGGAATACGACAGCGACTTCCCTGAAGCCGCGCGCACGCTCAAGCAGAAGATATCAGAGGCCGACGGGCTTCTCTTCGTCACGCCCGAGTACAACCGCTCGATTCCCGGCGTGCTCAAGAACGCGCTCGACTGGGGCTCGCGGCCGTGGGGACAAAGCGCGTGGGGCGGCAAGCCGGGCGCGGTGATCGGCACGTCGGTGGGCGCTATCGGCACGGCGCTCGCGCAGGCGCATCTGCGCAGCGTGTGCGCGTACCTCGACGTCGCGCTGATGGGTCAGCCCGAGATGTACATCAAGCACGACGAGAAGCGCATCGACGCGAACGGCAACATCGTCAGCGAAGACACGCGCAAGTTCTTGCAGACTTTCATGGACAAGTACGTGGCTTGGGTGCGTGATTTCGCGAGTTGACGGGTTCCCAAAACGAAACGGCCCGCGCAAGCGGGCCGTCGTCGTTTGCAAGGAGCGTTCAGCCGTTACGCGTGATGTCCGGTCACGCGATCCCAGCCGTGACGAATCGCCGCCTTGAAGCGGTCCCACGTGTCGCCTTCAGGGTGGCGGCTTTCCCACTCGCGGCGCATTTCATATTCCATCTGATCGTCCCACGCGCGATTGCGGAAGCGCTCGTCGTTGCCGAGCGTCGCGCCGTAACGATACGCGCTCTCATAGTCCTCGTACGGCTCGCCCGTCGTTGCGTATTTGGTCGCGTAGTCGGCGCGGAAGTCTTCCTCGTAGTCCATGTATTCGTTCGGCACAGTGCGCGGGCCGAGCGGCACCGCAGCCTGCGACGCCGCCGACGTGCCGATGGGATCGCCCGCCGCGCCCATCGCGGGCATCGACTGGGACTGCACTTGACTCTGCATATTCATTTGCTGCGGCTTCGCCGGTTCGTCGAGCGTGCTCAACGGTTCGATCGAGTCGATGGAGCGCCAGTCCGTGTTCGGATCGACATGCACGCCGGTCAGCGGATCGGTCTGCGTCTGCGTCTGTGCGGCGCTCGCCGCCGGCTTCGTTTCGACCTGCTCGTACTGCGTCGTCGATGGCTCCGGCGTGCCGCGCTGCGGGCGCGTGGCCGGCAACAGCGGATCGTCGGCGGGATCTGTCACGTAGTCGCGCGAGGTCAGCGTCGCCGGATCGGTGCGCGTGAAGGCTTCCGCGCCGGTTTCGCTGCCTATGCCGCCGCCCGCCGGGGTGCGCGGCTCGCCGATCGGGTCGAGCAGCGGATCGCCGAGCGGCCCGGCGAGCGGGTCGATCACGGGCTGCGCGACCGGATCGGCGGCGGCATCCGTGCGCGGATAAGCGCGAGCGCGCGGCACGTCGGTGCGCGGCGGATTCACGGGATCGCGGCCCGGCACGGCGCTGCCGCGTCCGAGACCGAGTTCGTCGAGAATCGAGTGATCGCGATCGTCGGTCGACACGGGCGGCGTCGCGGCCGCGCCGTGCGAGAGCGTGGACCAGCTCGCCGCGCGTTCGTCGATGTCGATGGCGCCGCAGTCCGTGAGCGTCGTGCGCGCGATGTCGGCTTGCGCTTCGCTCGGTGTATCGACGGCGACGAGCACCGCGCCCCGGCGCACCGCCTCCGAGTAATGCGCGACTTCCGGCGGGTGATCGCGTCCGCCGAAGAGCATGCTGAAGAATCGCTCGATGTTCGCGAGCACGCCCGGCTGCGCGTGCGTCTCGGCGTCGGGCATGGCTGACGGCTGCGCGGCGTCGTCACGCTTCGGGTTCGCCTGAAGCTCGATATCGCTGCGCGCGAAGCCTGCGGTGACGAGCGCCGAGCGCGCATCTTCGGCCTCTGCGTAGGTATCGAATACTCCGATGACGGTGTGTCGCATGGTCGTCTCCTCTCGGTGAGCGGGATCCGCGGATCGGCAACGCCGGGTTGCCGCACATGCGGTCGCTTGACGCAACAGTCGTGCCGGGGTGCGTCAGCGATCGACCGAACGCGTCGCCTGATCTTCGCCGATGCCGCGCAGCAGCGAGTCGAGCAGAGCGACGTCGAACGGCTTCGCCAGCACGCGCGCATCGACGTGTCGCGCCCGGTCGAGTTCTTCCGCGTAACCGGTGACGAGGATCACCGGAATGCGCGGCTCGAACCGCTGCAAGCGTTCGGCGAGATCGATGCCGTTGAGCTGTCCCGGCATGTAGATGTCGGAGAGCACGACATCGAACGGGAAGTCCGATAGCGCCGCGTCGTCGCGCGCCCTTTCGAGCAGCGTCATGGCCGTGTCGGCGTTGAACACGTGCGTCACACGATGGCCCATCATGGTGAGCAGCGCCTCCGTGCCGGCGGCGACCTCCTCGTTGTCTTCCACGAGCAGCACACGCAGGCCGTCGGCTTCCTGCGGCGTCGCGACCGCTTGCTCCGGCTCGGCGCGCGGGGCGTCGGCCTGTGTCGCGCGCGGCAGATAAAGCCGCACCGCCGTGCCCGCGCCGATGGCGCTGTCGATAGTCGCGAGCCCGCCCGCGCGCTCGCAAAACGCAAAGACCTGCGGCAAGCCGAGGCCGGTGCCCATGCCTTTCGGCTTGGTCGTGAAAAGCGGCTCGAACGCGCGGGCGAGCACGTCCGCACTCATGCCGACGCCCGTGTCTTCGAGCGAAATCTGCACGAATTCGCCGATGAGCGGAAAGCCGTCCTCGTGACGGAAACGCACGTTGTCCGCGCGCACGGTGAACGTGCCGCCGTTGGGCATCGCGTCGCGCGCGTTGACCGCCACGTTGATGAGCGCGAGTTCCAGTTCCGCCGGATCGACGCGGATCGTCCACACGTCCGCCTCGACCTCCGAGTGCAGCGCCACTTTCGCGCCGAGCGACGCGCGCAGGAGTTCGCGCTCCGTCGTCACCCATTTACCGATGCCGATCACTTCGCTGCGCAGCGGTTGCTTGCGCGCGACGCCGAGCAATTGCCGCGTGAGCGACTGGCCGCTCTTCAGCGCGCGCTCCATCGCCGAGAGTTCGCGGTCGAGGCCGACCGGTGCGCGCCGTCGCGCGATCTGCACGTTCGTGGAGACGATCATCAGCAGATTATTGAAATCGTGCGCTACGCTGCCGACCAGATTGCCGAGCGCCTCCATCTTGCGCGCCTGGCGGTAGGCGGATTCGATGGAGCGGCGCATCGACGCTTCGGCCTGCCAGCGCTCCCACGCTTCTTCCTCGATGGCGAGCCGCCGCAGCGACTGGCCGATCACGCCCCACAGCACGACGCACGGCGCGAGTATCGAAAGCGCGAGCACGGTGAGATGCCGGTACCACTCCGCCCGGATGGTCTCGATGGGAAAGCCGCTCGACACATAGAGCGGGTAGCTGCCGACCCGGCGAAACGCGACGATCTTCAGCTGGTTGTCCAGCCCCGAGACCATCTTGAGCACGCCGTTGCGCGTTCCCGCGCGATACGCCTCGCGCAGCGGCGAGCTTGCCGCGAGCGCCATCTTCGTGGACGGGCGTTCCGGATACCACGCGAGCACTTCGCCGTCGGCGCGGGTGAGACCGAGGGACAAGGTCGGGCTGTCGCCGAGCAGTTCGTGATAGAAGGCGTTGAAATAGGTTGGGCGCAGCGCAATCGACACCATGCCCGCGAACTGGCCGTCCGCGGTGCTGCGCGCGACGGCGGTATTGAACACGCGCTCGCCCGCAACCTTGCCTAGCATGACGCGCGAGATTTGCGTGAGCCGGCCATCGGCGCGCACGCCGGCGAAGTCCTCGCGCGTGCCGACGCCCACGTCGGGTGTCGGCCAGGCGCGGCTCGTGGCGAGCAGCTTTCCCTCGGGGCCGAACACCGAAGCCGCTGCGACTTGCGGATAGCTGCCGATCATCTGCTTCAGGCGCGCGTGGATGACCGCGTCCTGGCGGCGAATGGCGTCGGTGTCGAGATCGTCGAGCAGATCGACGATGCGTTGGTTCAACGTGACGTTGAGGTCGAACACCTTGAGCGCGTGCTCTTCGGCGATTCGCGCATTACGGGCGACGGCTTCCGAGGCGCTGGCTACGCGCGCCCGGTAATCAGAGATGGCGGTGAAGGCGAGATAGACGCACGGAAGCACGACTGCCGCGACCAGAAGCGCGTAGAGCGTCCAGCGCTGCGCGGCGAAGTTGCGTTCGGGAACGACTGGAAAAGGCGGTTCATCCTGCCGCGATGCGGTGGCAGGCTCGGCGTCGTGCTCCTCACGTTGCAGCGTCATTTTGGCAGCGAAGTGGAAAACTTTACTTGAGCGTTGGCGGGTCCATCCGTTCGCCGTCGAAAGGATGGGGCGCGCACGGTGTAACCGGGTCTGGCACGCATGAAACGTGCCATTGATCCCTGCGCGCTCATGCTCGGGGCTCAGCGAACGCACGTGCGACAGAAGTTAGCGATATTTTCGGCAGCGCAAACGTACACACAAGTAACGAATGCCAGGCCGTTGCTCCCTTTTCGGAACGGATTACTCACTGCGCATCTTTTCGTAGTATGAAAATCCCGTCGACGCGCCAGTGTGAGTTGCTTTTGCATCCTCCGAGGCCGACAATGCATTCTTCCGATCAATCTGCCGTCAGAGCGGGTGTCGGATACGAACAGCTTGCGGGGCGCGCCGCCAGGCAGAGCCTGAGACAACGGAAGTACAACGCAAGTCGAAAGCCGCGCGGCGCGCAAAAAACAAAAGGCCAAGGTCCGAGGCGGCTCGCCGTCCGGACGACGCACAGGGCAAGGCAACATGACGCCGAAGCAAACGCTCGGGTACGCGCTCGCCGCGGACCGATCTTTCGCGCCGAACCGAAGCGCGCCGAAACAGGCGCACGCTCACTCGCCTTCAAGCTCGCTCGCGCCCGCGAGCGACGGCAGCGGACGAAAGCGCCGCCTCTTTCCCTAAAGATTTCCCGCGCGGCGCCGTAAACGCCTACGAGAGCATGCCGTGTAGGTCATGTTCCCGTCCGATACGAACGCTCACCGATTCGACCGACCATGCCTTTGCCGATTGTCATTGCCGATGATTCCCTGCTCGCGCGCAAGGTGCTCACGCGCGCACTGCCCGAGGACTGGGACGTCGACATTTCCTACGCGACGAACGGGCGCGAGGCGCTTGCGCTATACCGCGCGGGCCGCGCATCCGTCATGTTCCTCGACCTGACGATGCCCGACATGACCGGCTATCAGGTGCTCGACGCCTTGCAACACGAAGACCTGAACTCATTCGTGATCGTCGTTTCCGCCGACGTCCAGCCGCTCGCGCAGGAGCGCGTGCGCGCGCTCGGTGCCATCGCGTTCCTGCCGAAGCCCGTGACGCCCGAGGCGCTGCGTCCCGTTTTGAAGGAGTACGGTCTCCATGGTTGAACCCGCCCTCAACGAAGACCAGCGCGACGCGCTGCAGGAAGTCGCCAATATGGCGATGGGTCAGGCTGCGACGCGTCTGTCGAAGCTGCTCGGCACGTTCATCGAGCTGTCGGTGCCGCGCGTGCGTGTGGTGAGCGTGGCGGACGCGTCGGCGGCGCTGCGGGAAATGACGGGCATCACGGATTCCGTCACCGCCGTGCGCCAGGGTTTTCGGTCCGACATCAAGGGCGAGGCGATCGTGCTGTGCAAAAGCGGCAGCGTGGACGACCTGTGCGCGCTCGTCGACGATCCTTACACCAAGTCCACCTACGAAGCGACCACGCGCACCGAACTCGTCTTCGACGTCGCGACGGTGTTGATCGGCGCGTGCGTGTCGTGCATTCTGGACCGCCTCGGCCGCTCGCCGATCTTCTCGCCGCCCGGGATGCTCGGGGCGGAACTCGCGCTGGAGGAGGTGTTCCAACCCGCGATGCTCGCGTGGCGAACGTCGCTGCTGCTGGAAGTCAACTTCGCGCTGGAGGACCACAGCTTCCGCGCACATCTCGTGATGCTGATGGCCGAAGACGCCATTGCGCATCTGAACGAAGCGCTTGACGCGCTCCTCTCCAGCTTCTGACGCCGCGCCGACATGGAAGAACTGCGGCATGTGTTGAGCGAACTGGTGATCGAGCGCGTAGGCTTCGGCATCTTCGTGCTGGACCGCGATCTGAACGTGCTCATGTGGAACCGCTTCATGGCAGACCACAGCGGCAAGACGGCGGAGCAGGTCACGGGAAAGTCGATCTTCACGAACTTCCCCGAACTGCCGCGCGTATGGCTCACGCGCAAGATCGAAAGCGTGTTCCAACTGGGCAGCTTCGCCTTCAGTTCATGGGAGCAGCGGCCGTATCTCTTCAAGTTCGATCACGACCGGCCGATCACCGGCGGCGTCGACTTCATGCAACAGGACTGCACGTTCATGCCGCTCACGCACGAGCGCGAAGTGCGCGCCGTCTGCGTGACGATTTCCGACGCCACGCACGCCAGCATGATGCAGCGCGCCCGCGATGAAGCCGTGGCGAAGCTCCAGGAATTCGCGGACCGCGACGGCCTGACCGGAATTGCGAACCGGCGCTATTTCGAACTGCGTATGCGCGACGAATTCTCGCGCTGGCAACGCTACGGCGGCGATCTCGCGATGCTGCTGTTCGATCTGGACCACTTCAAGCGCATCAACGACGAACTCGGCCATCTGGTCGGCGACACCGTGCTGCGCGTGATGGCCGAGCGCGTCGCGGCGACCGTGCGCGTGCAGGATGTGTTCGGGCGCTTCGGCGGCGAGGAGTTCGCGCTGCTTTTGCCGTGCACGAACTTCGACGACGCGATGATCGTCGCGGAGAAAGTGCGCCGTTCCATTTGCGAGACGCCCATCGACGTGCAAGGCGCGCGCGTGCCGGTGACGGCGAGCGTCGGCGCGGCGTGCGCGCGGCGCGAAGTGACGTCGTCTTACGAGGCGCTCATCAACGAGGCCGACGCCGCGCTCTACGTAGCGAAGCGCGAAGGGCGCAACCGGTCCGTCGGCTTCGCCTGATCGAGCCGCGCACGCCGCCGCGAGGCGCAACCGCCGCGAATCATTGGTATACTCCTAGCCGCTTCCGGCGCAGTTCGCAGCCGGCGCGCGCCGGCTGTCTCCTCCGATCACTTCCTCTTGGCGCCACGTCGTTTCCGCGCGCTTCACGGGATCGTCGGAACCGGCGCCCGATCTCTTAATTTGCCCTTGGGGGCGCCACAGCGGAGTCCGTCTTGGCCGTTTCCAATTTCATCGCCGACGAAACCACCACCGACGCCGCGAAGGCATCGTCGGGAAGTTCGTTCTATCTCGCCATGCGCATCCTGCCGGCTGCGCAGCGGGACGCGATGTACCAGATCTACGCTTTCTGCCGCGCGGTTGACGACATCGCCGACGAAGGCGCGCTGCCGCGCCGCGAACGCGCGCTCGCGCTCGAAGCCTGGCGCGAGGATATCGACGCCTGCTATCGCGGTGCGCCCAAGCGCGCGCTCGAACCGCTCACGCGTCACATCCACGCGTTCCACCTTTCTCGCGACGACTTTCACGCCGTGATCGACGGCATGGCGATGGACGCTGCCGGCGACATCGTCGCGCCGGACGAAGCCACGCTCGACCTGTATTGCGACCGCGTGGCGAGCGCGGTCGGGCGGCTGTCGGTGAGGATCTTCGGGATGCAGGAGGACGCGGGGCGGCGGCTCGCACATCATCTCGGGCGCGCGCTGCAACTGACCAACATCCTGCGCGATATCGACGAAGACGCCGCCATCGGCCGCGTCTATCTGCCGCGCGAGCTGCTCGCACGCGAAGGCATCGCAACGAGCAATCCGGTGGCGATCGTCGGCGATGCGCGGCTGCCGCGCGTGTGCGCGGTGCTCGCCGAGCGGGCGAAAGGCCACTACGCGCAGTCCGACGCGATCATGGCGGCGTCGCCGCGTCACGAGGTGCGCGCGCCGCGCATCATGTCGGCGGCGTACCGCACGGTGCTCGACGCGAACATCAAACGCGGCTTCGACCTGCCGCGCACGCGCGTGCGCACGCCGCGTGCGCGCCTGCTGTGGATCGTCGCGCGCAATCTTCTCTGATGTCCCGGACCGTACACGTCGTCGGGGCCGGCTTAGCCGGTCTCGCCGCCGCAGTGGAGGCGCAGCGGCGCGGAGCGCGCGTCGTCCTGCACGAATCCGCGCCGCACGCCGGCGGCCGCAGCCGCTCGTACTTCGACGCGAAGCTCGGCATGACCGTCGACAACGGCTGTCATCTGCTGCTCTCGGGCGATCACGCGACGCTCGCTTACCTGCGCGCCATCGGCTCGGCCGATAACGTCAGCGGCCCGACGCAGCCCGACTATCCTTTTCTCGACGCGGCGAGCGGGCAGACGTGGACCATCCGCATGTCGCCGGGACGTCTGCCGCGCTGGCTCTTCGACGCCGAAGCGCGTCTGCCCGGCACGCAGCCCGCCGATTATCTGCCCATGCTGCCGCTCTTCTTCGGCAAGCCCGGGCGCACGGTCGAGGCATCGATGCGCGCGCGGGGCCGCGTGTGGGATTTGCTCGCCCGGCCGCTGTTGCGCACGCTGCTCAACGCCGATCCGTCCGAAGCCAGCGCGACGGTCGCCTCGAATCTGCTGCGCGAAACGCTGGCGGCGGGCGGTCAGGCGTGCCGGCCGCTCATCGCGAAGAACGGGCTCGCGCATGCATTCGTCGAACCGGCGCTCAGGCTTTTGCAATACGGCGGCGCGGATATCCGGCTGGGGGCGCGGGCGACGGGCATCGGCTTTTCGGGCACGGATTCGAAGGAACGGTTAAGCTCGCTCGCTTTCGAGGGCGCGGGCGAGCCTGTCGCGATCGACGCGAGCGATGGCGTCGTGCTCGCCGTGCCGCCCGACGCGGCGCGCTCGCTCGTGCCGGATGTCGTCGCGCCGGACGCATTCCGCGCCATCGTCACGGTGCACTTTGCCGTGGACGTACCGGTCGGTTCGGCAAGCGCCGAGCGGCTGACGTTCTTCGTGAACGGCGCGGCGGACTGGCTCTGCGCGGGCGATGGCCGGCTCACCGCGAACATCGTCAGCGCAGATCGGCTGCTTTCGACGCCGCACGAAGAAATCGCGGCGGCCGTCTGGCGCGACGTGGCGAAAGCCGTGCGCCTGCCGCCGGTGCCGATGCCGCCGTGGCAGGTCATCGCGCAGGAGCGCGCGACCTTCGCGGCGGTGCCCTCGCAGGAAGGCTTGCGGGCCGCGACGCGCACGCGCTGGCCCAATCTCACGCTCGCGGGCGACTGGACGGCCACCGGCCTGCCCGCGACGATCGAAGGCGCAATCCGCTCCGGCCAGAAGGCCGCGGATGTGCTGTTGAACCCATCGATGGAACGCTGATGAACGATTTATCCCTGTCGGCCGTGGGCGCGCCGGTGTCGAATGCCGCGCTGGACCATGCCGTCACCCACGCCACCGACGCGCTGCTCGCGGCGCAGTTTCCCGAAGGCTACTGGCTCTACGAACTCGAAGCGGACGCAACCATTCCCGCCGAATACGTGCTGCTCGTCCATTATCTTGGAGAGACCGCTGACGAAAAGCTGGAAGCGAAGATCGGCCGCTATCTGCGCCGCATCCAGCGCGACGATGGCGGCTGGCCGCTCTTCACGGACGGCGCGATGGACGTCTCCGCGACCGTGAAGGCGTACTTCGCGCTGAAGATGATCGGCGATTCGCCCGACGCCGAGCACATGCAGCGCGCGCGTCGCGCCATTCTCGCGGCGGGCGGCGCGGAGAAGGTCAACGTCTTCACGCGCATTCTGCTCGCGCTCTTCGGCGTGGTGTCGTGGCGCGCGGTCCCCATGATGCCCGTCGAAATCATGCGGCTGCCGATGTGGTTTCCATTCCACCTGTCGAAGGTGTCGTACTGGGCGCGAACGGTGATCGTGCCGCTGCTCGTGCTGAACGCGAAGCGGCCGGTGGCGCGCAATCCGCGCGGCGTGCGCATCGACGAAGTGTTCACCGACGCGCCCGTCAACACCGGCATGCCGGAGCGCGCGGGGCACCAGAGCCGCGGCTGGTTCACGTTTTTCCGCGCGGTCGATACCGTGCTGCGCGCGACCGATAGCGTATTTCCGAAGGCCGGCCGCGAGCGCGCGATCGCCGAAGCCGTCCGCTTCGTCGACGAGCGGCTGAACGGCGAGGACGGCCTCGGTGCCATTTTCCCGGCCATGGCCAACGCCGTGATGATGTACGACGTGCTCGGCTATCCGCCGGAACATCCGAACCGCGCGATCGCGCGCAAGTCGGTCGACAAGCTGCTCGTGATCGACGAAGCGGACGACGGCGAGGCGTACTGCCAGCCGTGTCTGTCGCCGGTTTGGGACACGTCGCTCGCTGCGCACGCATTGCTCGAAACCGGCATGCCGAAGGCGCGCGCCGCAGTCGCACGCGGGCTCGAATGGCTGCGCCCGTTGCAGATTCTCGACGTGCGCGGCGACTGGATCTCGCGCCGGCCGAACGTGCGGCCGGGCGGCTGGGCGTTCCAGTTCGCAAACCCGCACTACCCGGATGTCGATGACACCGCCGTCGTCGCGATGGCGATGGAACGCGCGGGCCGCGAGAACGGCACGCCCATGTTCGACGAGGCGATTTCCCGCGCGCGCGAATGGGTCGTCGGGATGCAGAGCAGCGACGGCGGCTGGGGCGCGTTCGAGCCGGAAAACACGCAGTACTACCTGAACAACATTCCGTTTTCGGATCACGGCGCGCTGCTTGATCCGCCGACCGTCGATGTATCCGCCCGCTGTCTTTCGATGCTCGCGCAACTCGGCGAAACGCCCGGGAACAGCGAACCGGCGCGCCGCGCGTTCGACTACATCGTGAAGCATCAGGAGCGCGACGGAAGCTGGTACGGGCGCTGGGGCATGAACTACGTGTACGGCACGTGGTCGGCGCTCTGCGCGCTGAACGCGGCGGGCGTCGCGCCTTCGGACTCGCGCATGAAGCGCGGCGCGGAATGGCTCATCGGCATCCAGAACGCGGACGGCGGCTGGGGCGAGGACGGCGAAAGCTACAAGCTCGACTATCGCGGCTACGAACAGGCGCCGAGCACGGCGTCGCAGACGGCGTGGGCGCTGCTCGGCCTGATGGCGGCGGGACTCGTGGAGCATCCGGCGGTCGCGCGAGGCATCGACTATCTGATTCGGACGCAGCAGGCGCACGGCCTGTGGGACGAAACGCGCTTCACCGCGACGGGCTTCCCGCGCGTGTTCTATCTGCGCTATCACGGCTATCGCAAGTTCTTCCCGTTGTGGGCGCTCGCGCGTTACCGCAACCTCACGCGTGAAGGCGAAACACGCGTCACGGTGGGCATGTGAACGCAACGGACGCACGTTCGGCCGCGCTTTCGCGTCCTTTGGCCGGCGCGCCGGTCGTCGCGGTGACGGGCATGGCGTTCGAGGCGAAGATCGTGCGCGGACGTGGCGTGGATGTCGTGTTTGCCGCGCGATCCGACTGGCTCGAGCGCGCGTTGTCCGACGCCGTTGCGCGCGGCTGCTCGGGCATCATCAGCTTCGGCACGGCGGGCGGGCTTGCGCCGGATCTCGAGCCGGGAACGTTGATCGTCGCAGAAAGCGTGTCGGGGCCGTTCGGCACCTTGCCGACCGATGAGGCGTGGTCGGCGCGCATCGTGGATGCGCTCGCTGGCACGCCGCTCGCGCGGAACCTACGCTGTGGTCCGATGGCGGCCGTCGCCGCGCCCGTCACGAGCGAGTCCGACAAGCGGTCGCTGCATTCGTCGACGGGCGCACTCGCGGTCGATATGGAATCGCATATCGCGGGCGCGATTGCGACGGCGCGCGGCTTGCCGTTCGCAGTGTGCCGCGCAGTCGTCGATCCGGCGTGGCGCACGCTGCCGCGCGCTGCGACCGCCGGCTTGCGTGACGACGGCACGACCGCCATCGGTCCGATCCTGCGTGAACTGGCGCGCCAGCCGTCGCAGATCGGCGCGCTGCTCCAACTCGCAGGCGATGCGCGCGCCGCACGCTCGACGCTCGTTCGGGCGCGTCGTGCGCTGGAGAAGGCGCGGGCACTTTCCTTCGCTTAGTTCTTGCATTTTTCGGGTTAACCCTTAGCTTAGGTATAATCAGGGAAAACCCTAGGTTGGCTGCGAACGGTTAGCAGTCACCGCAGGAACGTAAGAGGAAGCGCACCATGAATTCTCACACTCGCAAATGGGTCAAGCCCGAAGACCTGAACCCCAACGGCACGTTGTTCGGCGGCAGCCTGCTGCGCTGGATCGACGAAGAAGCCGCCATCTACGCCATCTCGCAACTGGGCAACCAGCGCGTCGTGACCAAGTTCATGTCGGAGATCAACTTCGTCAGTTCGGCGCGTCAGGGCGACATCATCGAACTGGGCATTGCCGCAACGCACTTTGGTCGCACCTCCATCACGCTGCGCGCGGAAGTGCGCAACAAGATCACGCGCAAGAGCATCCTGACCGTCGAGAAGATGGTGTTCGTGAACCTGAACGAGCAGGGCGAACCGGCGCCGCACGGCCGCACGGAGATTCGCTATGCGGACGAGTTGTTCGAAGCGTATCGCCGCGACCAACGCGCGGTGGAAGCGCCGAAAGCATCGACCGATGACATCGGCCGCGAAGAAACCGCAGAAGCGGCGCATTGAGACAAAAACGGGCGCATAAGCGCCCGTTTTCTTTTGCTGCACTGGCCGCAGCGGCTCACTTGCTTTCAGCCGGGTCCTGATACTGAGGCAGGCCCTGCGACTTGCTCGAACTCGGCGACGGCGCGGGGTTCGACTCGCTCGCGGCCGGTGCCGGCGATTTCGGTCCGACGCCGCCCGCCGGCGATGCCGCCGCGCCCGGATCGACGTAATTCGGCAGACCTTGCTCCTCGCTGCTGCTGCCCGGCGCGCTGGCTCCTTCCGGCGCGCTCGCGCCTTCGTCGCCGTAATCGGGCAGGGAGGCCGACGAGCCGCCCGTCAGCAGATACTGGCGGCGCTGCGTGTAGGCGTCACGCACGAACGCGTATTTGTCGAGCGCGGCTTGCGAGAGCAAATCGGTCGCGCCGAGCAGATCCGCGCGCGCGCTCACGAAGTTCACGCCGTACAGCGGCCAGCGGATCTCCGAGTCCGCGTAGCTCACCGGATTCACGCGCCAGTCGACAAGCCATGTCGTCGAATCGCGCACCGAACTTGGGCCGAGCAGCGGCAGCACGACATACGGTCCCGACGGCACGCCGTAATGGCCGAGCGTCAGGCCGAAGTCCTGATGATGCTTAGGCAAGCCCGCAGGCGATGCAATGTCGATCAGCCCGCCGATGCCGAATACCGAATTCATCGCGATACGCATCAAATCCTGCGTGGCGTCCGTGATTTTCAGTTGCAGCAGGTTGTTCGCGAAGTTGCTGAAATCGCCCAGATTCGAGAAGAAGTTGCTGACCGCCGTGCGGAAAGGGCTCGGCGTCCAGTTCACGTAGAACTGCGCGACCGGACGCGCCACGTAGTTATCGAGCGTGTCGTTGAACTTGAAGATCGTCCGGTTCATCGGTTCGAGCGGATCGTGCGGATTGCGGTCCGGACCCGTCGCGCATCCCGCCATCAGAAGCGCGCCCGCGACGGCGAAACTCGTCGCCAGCTTGCGGAGCGCGGCAGCGGCAGGCGCCGCTGGAGCCATTCTCATTCTTCAATTCCTCTTAGATTGTCATGCCGCTGGCTCGCACGCAGTCTCGCGCGGTCCGCCGCGCGCACCTTGCGCGGCTTGCCCATCAACACCGGCTGGAACACCACGGCCCCGATCAGCGTGCACAGGAGCGACAGCGCGAGCAGCCGTCCCATGCTCGACGTGCCGGGGTGATGCGAAAACCAGAGACTGCCGAACGCCGTCGCGGTCGTGGCCGCGCTGAACATCACGGCGTGCGTGAGGCTCGATTGCAGAAGGCGCGTCTGCCCTTGCCGCCACGCCATCACGAAATAGATCTTGAACGCGACGCCGACGCCCAGCATGAGCGGCAGCGCGATGATATTCGCGAAGTTGAGCGGCATGCGGAAGACGACGCACAACTCGAGCGTCACGATCGCCGAAACGAGCAACGGTACCAAAGTTCGCAAAACGTCGCCGAAACGACGCAGCGCGAGCCACAGCAGCACCGTGATGGCGATCAGCGAATACAGCGCCGCATGTTCGAACGCGGTGATGATGACCTCGGCCGAATGGCGCACCGAGATCGGCCCGCCGATGGCGTTCGGCTCGGCGCGCTGCACGGCATCCGCGAAGTGCGCGAGCAGCGTGTCGTCGTTCGGATCGATGCCCGGCGGCGCTTTCGGCGACACATTCACGAGCGCCTGACCGCCAGGCGTGACCCACGATTCGACCATGGCGGGCGGCAGCGTCGCGCGGGTAATCTCCGTCGGCTGCAAGAGCGCGCGAAGCTGCGCGAGCGCGAGGCGCAGCGGCTCGGCCATGGCGTGCTCGGCGCGGTCGCGCGTGGCGGCGTCGGCTTGCGCGAGCTTCGCGAGCGTTGCCGACAGATGCTTCGCTTCGGGCGCGCCTTGGCCCGGATGCTCGTCGGCGGCGAGCGAAAGCTGATTGGACACGCGCTTGAGCGTCGCAACCCGCACCGCGTCCGTCACCGGCGACGCCACCGTCTGATTCAGCGCGGGCAGCAGTTGATCGGCGGCGGCCTGAATCAGCGTCAGCTTCGCCGGCTGATCGGCGGGAATGAGCGACGAAAGCGTGGTCGCGCGTTCCACTTCGGGCAGCTTGTCCAGCTTCGCCGCGATGCGGTCCGCGTCCGCGAGCGACGGCGCGAGCACGGCGACATCATTCACCGCGGCTTCGGGCGAGTCCTTGAGCGAAATGAGCGTCGCCATCGACTCGGTGCGCGCGTCCTTCAAATGCAGCGGATTGAAGTCGAAGCGCAAGTGCGTGAGCAGCGGCAGCGCGCCGATCACGACGACGAGCGTGCCGATCAGCACCGGTTTGCGATTGCGGTCCAGAAATTCGTCGACGGGCGCGAGCATCGGAAAACCCGGCGCTTTGGCCTCGCCGGGCGGCGCGAACACTTTGATGAGCGCGGGCAAGAGCGTCATGTTGGTCACGTACGCGACAAACATGCCGACGCCCGCGATCAGCCCCAACTCCGACACGCCGCGATACGCGGTCGGCAAAAACGAAAAGAAGCTTGCGGCGGTGGCGGTCGCGGCGAGCGTGAGCGGCACGGCGACGTGCCGGGCGGTTTCCGCGAGGGAAACGTCGAGCCGCTTGTGCCGATGCCGCTCCTCGCGATACTTCACGCCGAACTGAATGCCGAAGTCCACGCCGAGCCCGACGAACAGCACCATAAACGCCACAGAGATCATGTTGAGCGCGTGGACCATCATGAGGCCGAGCGCGGCCGTCACCGACAGCCCGACGAACAGCGTGATGAACACCGCGAGGATCATGCGCTTCGAGCGCAGCGCGACCCACAGAATCATCAGCACGACGAGGAAAGTGAGCGCGCCGTTGAGCGCGGCGCCGTCCTGCACGGAGGCGAATTCCTCGTCGGCGAGCGGCTGCGCGCCCGTCAGATGCACGCTCGCGCCGTATTTCTTGTCGAGGCCGAGCTTCGCGGCCACCGCGCGGATTTCGTTCGACGTGCCGGCGGCCGCTTTCAGCGCGCTGAAATTCAGTTGCGGCAACACGGTGATGAAGGCGCGGCCCGGTCCGTCGGCGCCCGGACTGGCGACATCGCGCCACGAGAAAGCGGCGGGCTGATTCGCGAGCACGCGGTCCAGCACCGTCGCGCTGCGGCCAAGCAGATTGGCCATTTGGCCGAGATTGACCTGACCGAGCATCAACGGCACATTGAGCGTCGTGTTGAGCGTCTGCGCAAGGCCGGTGAGCGTGGGGTCGTGCGCGAGCGTGTTGATCAGCGGGCGCGCCTGAACGAGCTGCTTCGTGACCTGATCGACCTTGTCTGTCGGCAGGTAAAGCAGGCCGTTGTGCGCGAAAAATTCGCCGCCTTCCGGCTGCGAGATCGACTTGAAGCGGTCCGGCTCCTTTGCGAGCGCGGCGGCGAGTTCGTTCGCGGCGGCATCGGCGAATTCGGCGGCGGGCGCTTCGACCACAATCAACAGCGTGGCGCCGCGCTGCGGAAAGGCTTTCTCGATGGCGTCGCCGCGCGCGGCCCATTCCGGCTCGTTTTCGATCAGCTGGCTGACGTCCGTGCTGATTTTGAAGTGATGAACGACATAAATCGTGGAGAGGATGCCGAGCAGAATCGAAGCGGCGATAATCCACGCCGGCCGGCGAATGGCGAGCGTGACGAAACGGGTAATGTTGGACGTCAGCATGAAGACGCTACCTGGTGTGACCTGTTATTTTCGCGGACCGCATAGTGCGAGCCGCGTGATGGCGCTGCCGCGGCCGAGCACCGGCTATCGCTTCGGCGGCCGAACCGCGAGTCCAACGACGACGGTTGATGCCGCGCAAGTATACCGGTGGAGACGGCGGTGAACTGTCGGCCCGCTGGTCTGTCGATATACTGGCTCCACGGTCTGACGAGTCCGCGCCACACAATTCGATCATTAGAGAACGGGTGCCATGAAACGCTATCTGTCTGTTTGCTTCGCTTTTCTCCTTGCCACGCTGTCGTTTTCCGGTGCGGCGCTCGCCCAAACGAGCCCCGAGGCCGTCGTCAAAAGCGCGGTCGAGGGCACCGTCAACGCGATGAAGGCCGACCCGCAAGCGCGCGGCGGCGATATGGCGAAGATCACGCAACTCGTGCAGGCGCGCTTTCTGCCCGCCACGGACTTCCAGCGCACCACGCGCATTGCATTGGGCAAGGCGTGGGCCAGCGCCACGCCCGAGCAGCAAAAACAGCTCTACGACCAGTTTCAGGCGCTGCTCGTGCATACCTACGCGGCTTCGCTCGCGCAACTGCGCGACCAGGACGTGACGTTCCGCTTCGATCCCCCGAACGTCGACGCAAGCGCGAAAGACGCGGTGGTGGAGTCGCACGTCGTCTCGACGGGCGGCGACAACCCGGTGCGCTATCGCCTCGGCAAGACGGCGCAGGGCTGGAAAATCTACGACATCGACATGATGGGCGCGTGGCTCATTCAGGTCTACCAGCAACAGTTTGCCGGGCAGCTTCAGAAGGGCGGCGTCGACGGCCTGATCAAGTACTTGTCCGAGCACAACGCGCGCTCCGCCGGCTGACCTAGCCGCGCCGGTTTTCCACGGCGAACTTGATCAACTCGGCCTGTCCGTCGATGCCGAGTTTGCGCTTCAGGTTCAAGCGGTGCGTCTCCACGGTGCGGACGGACAAGCCGTGCTGCGTCGCAATCTGCTTGCTCGACAAGCCTTGCGCGAGCGCATCCAGAATGTCTCGCTCGCGCGGCGTCAGACGTTCGAGCGGCGTCTGCATGGCCTGCGCCTGAATCATGCGGGCCGCGAGTCCCGCGCTGAAAAACGTCTTTCCGGCGAGCACCGCGTCGATTGCCTGAATGATCTCGGCGGCGGGCGAATCCTTGAGCACATAGCCGCTCGCGCCCGCGCGCACGGCCTGCGTCACATATTCCACGTTGTCGTGCATCGAGAGCATCAGCACGCGGATGGCGGGGAAGCGCTCGTGAAAGCGCGCGGCGAGCTCGATGCCGCTCATGCCCGCCATGCCCACGTCCATCAAGACGAGATCGGGCCGCGTGGCTTCCTCGGCGGCGAGCGCCAGCGCCTCGTGGCCGTTGCCCGCTTCGCCGATGACCGAGAGACGCGGCACGGCTTCGAGCCGTGCGCGCAGGCCGTCGCGCACGAGCGGATGGTCGTCGACGAGCAACAGTCGGGCGGGTTCAGGCGTCATCGGTGATTCCTTGCAAATTCGGGGCGGCGAGCGGCAACGGCACGTGCGCCGTGATCACGGTGCGGCCCAGTTGCGATTGGATGGAAAGCGTGCCGCCGAGCGTGTCGAGCCGCTCGCGCATGTTGCGCAGGCCGAGGCCGCTGGCCGGATCGGCTTGCGCGGACTGCGCGTCGAAGCCGCGGCCGTTGTCGCTGACGATGAGCCGCACGCCGTTCGGCGCGACATCGAGCGCGAGCGTCGCCCGGCTCGCGTGCGCGTGCCGACCGATGTTGTTGAGCGCCTCCTGCGCAATGCGAAAGAGCACCGTGTTCACCGGATCGGGCAAGCTCGAAGGCTTGGCGTCCGCCATTCCCTCGAAGCGCACTTCGATGCCGTCCTGACCGTCCATTTCGCGCGCGAGCTGTTCCAGCGCGGCGGCGAGGCCCAGGTCGTCGAGCATCGTTGGGCGCAGCGCGTGCGAGATGCGGCGCACTTCGCCCAATGTGGCGGCAAGACGCCCGAGGCCCGTGGCAAGCGCGGCTTCGGCGGCGGCTTCGCGCGTGGGCGACCGTTCGAAGCGCGCGAGCGCCGATTCCAACAGCAGCTTGACCGACACCAGCATCTGGCTGATGCCGTCGTGCAGTTCGCGCGAGAGCCGCGCCCGCTCGTGCTCCTGCGATTCGACCACCTGTCGCGCGAGGCGCTTGAGCTTCGCGTCCGCGCTGCGATGCTCGCTGATGTTGAGCACCGCGCCGCACAACGCGATCACGCCGAGCGCCGCCAGCGCGATGCCGCCGATCCACATCACGGTTCGGTCGATGTTCGCGGCCGCCTGACCGTCGATGCGCGTGAGCGCCGTCTCGACATCTTCCAGATAGATACCGGTGCCGATCATCCAGCCCCACCGTTCGAGCGGCACGACGTAGCCCAGCTTCAGCGCGAGCTGGCCGGTGGATGGCCGTTGCCACACGTAACGCACGTAGCCGCCGCCCTTCGAGGCTTCGCGAATCAACTGCTGGATGGTCAGCTCTCCCGCGGGATCGCGCATGGTCCACAAGTCGCGGCCGACGAGGTCCGGCTGGCGCGGATGCATCAGCGATTTGCCGCGCATCGTGTAGACGAAAAAGTAGCCGTCGGGCCCGAAGTCGAGGCGATGCAGGGCATCGAGCGCAAGCTGGCGGCGTTCGTCGTCGGTGCGCGGGTCGCCAAGCGGCGCGTCGTAATACGGCGCGATGGCGCTCTTCGCCAGATCGACGTAATGCCGCAGCTCGATTTCCTTGCTGGACATGTAGGCGCTTTGCAGCGTCGCGTGCTGGGCGTGAGCGAGCGTCGTCGCCTGCTGACGCACGCCATACTCGATGCCGCCGATGGCGACCGCGAACGGTACGATCGCCAGCAAAACAATCTTGGCTTTCAGGTTCATGACGCTGGAACGTTCGATGCTCTACGTAGTTTCGCGTAGAGCGCGTACGTAGTTGTCCGGTTGTGAGGTCCGGGACGAAGGCGAATACTACACGCCCGAAGCGCTCCACGGCTCGAGCCGCGCGGGCGGACTTCCAAGACTTACCAAAACAGGAGACACCATGAATCGGGCTTCCGGATTCCTGGTCTGGATCGCGCTCGCGCTTTTGGGCGCGTTCGCATTCGGCACCATCGCGCTCGCGCACGGCGAGCGGGTCAGCGCACTCTGGATCGTCATCGCGGCGGTCTGCGTCTATCTCATCGCGTATCGATTCTATTCGCGCTTCATCGCCGGCACGGTGCTGAAGCTCGACGGCTTGCGCATGACGCCGGCCGTGCGTCACAACGACGGCCTCGACTACGTGCCGACGAACAAATACGTGCTGTTCGGCCACCATTTCGCGGCGATTGCGGGCGCGGGTCCACTTGTCGGTCCGGTGCTCGCCGCGCAGATGGGCTACACGCCCGGCATGCTGTGGATTCTCGCGGGCGTCGTGTTCGCGGGCGCGGTGCAGGATTTCGTCGTGCTCTTCATCTCCGCGCGCCGCGACGGCCGCTCGCTCGGCGATCTCATCAAGATGGAACTCGGCACCGTGCCGGGCGTGATCGCGCTGTTCGGCGCGTTCCTCATCATGGTGATCATCCTCGCGGTGCTCGCGCTGATCGTCGTGAAAGCGCTGACGAATTCGCCGTGGGGCACGTTCACCGTCGCCGCGACCATTCCGATTGCGCTCTTCATGGGCGTCTATACGCGCTTCATTCGTCCGGGGCGCATCGGCGAGGTGTCGATCATCGGCTTCGTGCTGCTGATGCTCGCGATCACCTACGGCGGGCAGGTCGCGCAATCGCCGACGCTCGCGCCGCTCTTCACGTTCACGGGCGTTCAGCTGACGTGGATTCTGATCGGCTACGGCTTTATCGCGTCGGTGCTGCCGGTGTGGCTGCTGCTCGCGCCGCGCGATTATCTGTCGACGTTCCTCAAGATCGGCACGATTCTCGGGCTCGCGATCGGCATTCTGATCGTCGCGCCCGAACTGAAGATGCCGGCGTTCACGAAGTTCGTCGACGGCTCGGGTCCGGTCTGGGCGGGCAACCTGTTCCCGTTCCTCTTCATCACGATTGCGTGCGGCGCGGTCTCCGGCTTCCACGCGCTCATCTCGTCGGGCACGACGCCCAAGATGATCGACAACGAAGTGAACATGCGCTTCATCGGCTACGGCGCGATGCTGATGGAGTCGTTCGTCGCGATCATGGCGCTCGTCGCCGCGTGCGTCATCGAGCCGGGCGTGTACTTCGCGATGAACAGCCCGGCTGCGCTGCTCGGCACGACGCCGGATGCCGTCGCGCAGACGGTGACGTCGTGGGGCTTCACGCTTACGCCGGACATGCTCACATCGACGGCGAAGGCCGTTGGCGAAACCACCATCGTGGCGCGGGCGGGCGGCGCGCCGACGCTGGCGGTCGGCATGGCGGAGATTCTGCATCGCGTGATCGGCGGGCCCGCGATGATGGCCTTCTGGTATCACTTCGCGATTCTCTTCGAGGCGCTCTTCATTCTGACCGCGGTCGACGCCGGCACGCGCGCCGGGCGCTTCATGCTGCAAGACCTGCTCGGCACGTTCCACCCGGCGCTGCGCCGCACGGAATCGCTGGTGGCTAATCTTGTCGCGACGGGTCTGTGCGTCGCGGCGTGGGGCTACTTCCTGTATCAGGGCGTGGTCGATCCGTTCGGCGGCATCAACACGCTGTGGCCGCTCTTCGGCATCTCGAACCAGATGCTCGCGGGCATCGCACTGATGCTGGGCACCGTCGTGCTGTTCAAGATGAAGCGCGAGCGTTTCGCGTGGGTGACGATCGTGCCGACGGTGTGGTTGCTCATCTGCACGCTAACTGCCGGCTGGCAGAAGATTTTCGACGCCAATCCGAAGGTCGGCTTCCTCGCTCATGCCGGCAAACTGCGCGACGCGTTCGAGGCGGGCAAGGTAATGGCGCCGGCGAAGTCGTTGCCGGAGATGCAGCGCATCATCTTCAACGATTACGTCGATGCGGCGCTCGCCGGTCTTTTCATGTTTGTCGTGGTGAGCATTGCGGTGTATGGCGTGCTCGTCGTGCTGCGCGCGCGCCGCGAGGCGCGGCCGACGGTGCGCGAAACGCCGTTCGAGCCGATGCCCACGGGCGGCGGCGCGGCGGTGCGCTCGGGTCATTAAGTCTCTGGAGTCGGCCATGTTCAGCGATCTTCGGCAAGCAGGGCGGTATCTCGGCCAGGCCATGCGCTTGATGGTCGGCATGCCCGACTACGACGCGTACGTCACGCACATGCAGACGACGCATCCCGACAAACCCGTGATGACCTACGCGGAGTTCTTTCGCGAGCGGCAGGAAGCGAGGTATGGGTCGGGCGCCGGGAAGTGTTGTTGATGCGTGAGTGATTCCATAGAGCGGTGACTGAAAACGCGACGGCGAGAGCCGTCGCGTTTTCGTTTGGACTTCGAAGAAGGTCCGTTTCGCCTATCCCACTCGGCCGAGGCTAAAATGACTACCGTCACGTGACCAGGGTCGATATCATGTCTCACAAGCGAGTTTCGAAATCGGAGTTCAAGGCTAAAGCGCTTGAATATTTCCGGCTCGTCGAATCGACAGGAGAAAGCATGATCGTGACGGACCATGGCAAGCCCGTGCTGGAAGTGCGGCGGTACGACAACACGGCGCGCACGCCGCTCGAGGAATTGCGCGGCAGCGTGCTGTTTTGCGAAGACGCCTTCGAGCCGCTCGGTGAGGACGATTGGGAGGCGTATCGGTGATCGTGCTGGACACGCATACGCTGCTGTGGTGGGTCAGCGGAGGCGCACTTGGCAAGCAGGCGCGCGCCGCAATCGAGAGCGAGTGCGGAGAGGAAGGTGAGATCGTCGTTTCGACCATCTCCGCCTGGGAGATTGCGCTGCTCGTGCGGCGCGGCAAGATCGGACTGTCGATGGACGTCGGAGACTGGATCGAGAAGGTCAATCGGATCGACGCCGTGCGGTTCATGCCCGTGGATAACAGCATCGCCATCAAGTCGATCGACTTGCCGGGCGAGTTTCATAACGACCCGGCAGACCGCTTCATCGTCGCGACGGCGCGGGCGCTGTCGGCGCCCATCGTGACGAAAGATCGGTTGATCCGCGAATACGAACACGTCAAGACGATCTGGTAGCCGCAAAGAAAAAGGCGGATGACTCGCAAGCCATCCGCCCTTCGCACATCTCAACGTTCAACTAAAGCTCAGTGCGCCGCCGCAGCCGTCTTCGACGACTTGTTCTTCTGCGCGCGCCCGATCTCCTCCAGCTTGATCTCGACGTGCTTCGAGAACACGTATTCAGCCGGCCGCTGCTTGTCGATCGGCAGTTCCTTCGCGTAGGCGCCTTCCGTGCGCGGCCCGCGCATCGACACGCCCAGCGCCTTCAGCGGATGCGCGACGGTGTCAATCACAGCGGTCGCCTCGAAGCCGCTGTGCACCATGCAGTCCGCGCACTTCTCGTAGTTGCCCGTGCCGTACTTTTCCCACTCCGTGGTTTCCATCAGTTCCTTGAAGGTCTTCGCGTAACCTTCGCCGAGCAGATAGCACGGACGCTGCCAGCCGAACACCGTGCGCGCCGGGTTGCCCCACGGCGTGCACTGGTACGTCTGGTTGCCCGCGAGGAAGTCGAGGAACATGGCCGACTGGCTGAACGACCAGTTCTTGCCGTTGTTGCCGCGCTTGAAGATTTCGCGGAAGAGCGTCTTGGTCTTGTCGCGGTTCAGGAAGTGCTGCTGGTCCGGCGCGCGCTCGTAAGCGTAGCCGGGCGACACCGTGATGCCGTCCACGCCCATCGGGCCGAGCGTGTCGAAGAACTTCGCCACGCGTTCCGGATTGGCATCGTTGAACAGCGTGCAGTTGATGTTCACGCGGAAACCGCGGCGCTTGGCTTCGCGGATCGCTTTCGTCGCCTTCTCATACACGCCGTCCTGCGAGACCGAATGGTCGTGCATGGCCTGATCGCCGTCGAGGTGAACCGACCAGACGAAGTACGGGCTCGGCTGGTAATCGTCCATCTTCTTTTCCATCAGGAGCGCGTTCGTGCAGAGATACACGAACTTCTTGCGCGCGATGATGCCCTTCACGATCTGCGGCATTTCCTTGTGCAGAAGCGGCTCGCCGCCGGCAATCGACACGACCGGCGCGCCGCACTCGTCGACGGCGCCGAGGCATTCTTCGAGCGACAGGCGCTGGTTCAGGATCGGGTCCGGATAGTCGATCTTGCCGCAGCCGTTACACGCCAGATTGCAGCGAAACAGCGGTTCCAGCATCAGCGCGAGCGGATAGCGCTTGTTGCGCGAAAAGTGCTGGCGGGCGATGTACGCGCCAACGCGGACCTTCTGAAGCATCGGAATAGACAATTGCGTGCTCTCCTTATTCTTCGCGAATCGCCGTGGCCGACAGCGCGGCGAGCGGTTGCAGCAACTTCGCGGGGAGTTTGAATTCGACCTTTTCCTCGCGGCCGTTCATCGTCGTGACTTCGACGTGTCCGAAGGCGCGCAGGGCATCGATCACATGTTCGACCATTTCTTCCGGCGCCGAAGCGCCCGCCGTGATGCCGACCGTCTGCGCATGCGCAAACCATTCGGGCTTGATCTCGGAACCGTCCGCGACCAGATAGCTCGGCACGCCGCTTTCGGTGCCGATCTCGCGCAGACGATTCGAATTGGAACTGTTGGTCGCGCCGACCACGAGCAGCACGTCGACTTGCGTCGACAACTCGCGCACGGCGGCCTGCCGGTTCTGCGTCGCGTAGCAGATGTCGCGCGTGTCCGGCCCGACGATATCGCTGAAGCGGCGCTGCAAGGCGTCGATGATGCCGCGCGTGTCGTCGACCGAAAGCGTCGTCTGCGTGACGTAGGCCACCGGCGTGTCGGGCGGCAGCGCCATCGTCTCGACTTCGGCCTCGCTCTGTACGAGCACCACCTTGCCGGGAATCTGGCCGACGGTGCCTTCCACTTCCGGATGCCCCGCGTGACCGATCAGAATCAGCGTGCGGCCTTGCGATACGTATTGCCGGCCCTGCACGTGAACCTTAGTCACGAGCGGGCAGGTGGCGTCGAGCACGTCGAGGCCGCGCGCTTCTGCATCGCGTTCGACGCTTTGGGCCACGCCGTGCGCGCTGAAAATGGCGACGGCGCCCTCGGGCACTTCATCGAGCTCCTCCACGAAACGCGCACCTTTGCCACGCAAGTTATCGACGACGTGCCGGTTGTGAACGATCTCATGGCGTACGTAGACCGGGGCGCCATGCCGTTCGAGCGCCCGATCGACGATTTCGATCGCGCGGACCACGCCCGCACAAAAGCCGCGGGGTTGAGCAAGGATGATACGCATGTTCGAGCGAACTCCGACTAGCGCGGGTTTCGGGTAAGAGGCGCGCAACTCACGCTTCGATTGCTAAACATTGCATACGCAATGCCTGCAAAGCCGGAAAAGCACGTGAGAAGAAGGACCGGTAAGTTTGTCTGTGCGCCGAGGTTGACCGCGTATTCTAACGCGTTCCCTTTTTGGGCGCTCGTCGCACGGCGGTCGCGAAGGCACTTCGCCGCGATGGAAGTACACCGGTTCTTCAAAGCCATTAAACTGTCGGACGCCCGGGACGCCGCGAATGCTTGCTGTTTCGCGTTTTCCCGCGCCGTGCATATGCGCGACGGCTGGTTTCGGCAGGCCGTCGCCAATCTGATTCGCGTGTTCTCCGTGCAACGCGTGCTCCGCCGTATCGCACGGTCGATGCCCGCGCGCGCGTGAGTGCGCCGCCCGCAACGCGGGTTCAAGATAATCGTCTAATCCATGTTACTCATCGCCTGGCTGTCGTTTCTGATCTGGATCGTGCTGCTCTTCGCGCGAGGCGGCTTCTGGCGCGCGCAACCGGCGCCCGCGCTTTCGGATGCGACTGTGCACGCCGTCGGCAAGGCGGAAATCGCACGGCGCGGCGGATGGCCCGCACTCGTCGCGGTCGTGCCCGCGCGCAACGAAGCGGACGTGATCGGCCGCGCGGTCGGGTCGCTGCTGAAGCAGGACTATGCGGGCGCGTTCCACGTCGTCGTCGTCGACGATCACAGCACCGACGGCACCGCCGCCGCCGCGCTCGCCGCCGCTCGCGATCTCGGGCTCGAAGACCGCCTGACGGTGCTGACCGGCAAGCCGCTGCCGCCAGGATGGTCGGGCAAAGTGTGGGCGCAGTCGCAGGGCATCAACGCCATCGACACGCTCGGCTTGCCCGCCGAATTCCTTCTGCTTACCGACGCCGACATTCACCATCCGGCCGATGCCGCGACGCAACTCGTCGCGCGTACGATTCTGGAAGACCGCGATCTCGTCTCGCTGATGGTGCGCCTGCGCTGCGATTCGCCCTGGGAGAAGGCGCTGATTCCGGCGTTCGTGTTCTTTTTCGCGAAGCTGTACCCGTTCGCGTGGGTCAACGACACGCGCAAGATGACGGCGGGCGCGGCGGGCGGCTGCATGCTCGTGCGCCGTTCGGCGCTGGTGGACGCGGGCGGTATCGAATCCATTCGTGGTGAGCTGATCGACGATTGCAGTCTCGCGCTGCGCATCAAGCATCGCGCGGGCAAAGCGGACGCGCGTGCCATTCGTCTCGATCTCGCCGAACGGAGCGAGTCGCTGCGCCCCTATGACGACTGGCGCGAAATCTGGA
The DNA here is from genome assembly GCF_031450785.1 of Caballeronia sp. LZ062. NCBI lineage: Bacteria > Pseudomonadati > Pseudomonadota > Betaproteobacteria > Burkholderiales > Burkholderiaceae > Caballeronia > Caballeronia sp. LZ062. The sequence goes on along the minus strand of NZ_JARTWB010000001.1, from coordinate 776,957 downwards.
ACATGATCGCGCGCACCGCGTTCACGCAGTTGCGCTATTCGCCGCTGCTGCTTGCCGGCACGGTGCTCGGCATGGCGCTGATCTACCTCGTTCCGCCGGTCTTCTCGCTCACATGGGGCGTGCGCGCGTGGCCCGCCTGCGCGGCCTGGGCGATGATGTGCATCGCCTATGGGCCGATGCTGCGCTATTACCGGCGGTCGTTGTTGTGGGCGCCGCTCCTGCCGCTCGTCGCGCTGTTTTACGTGTCCGCGACGATCGGTTCGGCCGTGCGCTACTGGCGCGGCAAGGGCGGGCAATGGAAGGCGCGCGTACAGGCGCCGACGCAGGAAGGTTCTTGATCGAGCGGCGGCGCAGAAATTAGCGCCGCGTCAGCATCGCGTACAGTTCGACGACCATGTCCGGCGAAAACGTGAACGGCACCCAGCCGTGACCCGTGTGCCGCATGAGCAGCAGGCGGTCGCCGTTCGCGTGCTTCTGCACCGCCATCACCGGGTTCTTCGTCGCCGCGAAGCGCCAGCCGGGCGCGACGCCCATCGGCTGTTCCACCGACATCGACGCCCGCACGTTCGACAACTCTTCGATCAGCTCCGACACACCTTCCGGGTTCAATAGCACCGACTTGCCTGCGATGGTCATCTGGATCGTGTCGCGGTCCGGACGCGAAACCATCAGCGTGGGCGGGGTGTCGTGCTCGGGTTCGACGGGCGCAGGTGCTGTGAGCGCCGTTTCATGGGAATCGTCTGCGCGGCTCGGCAGCGGCGCGGGCGGTTCGGCGATCGGTTCGCCGGCGACGCCGATGGGAGCGGGAACGGTGGCGGCCCGGAGGAGCGCATCGAGGCTCGACTCCAGCGCGCCGAGCTGGTCATGTAGATTCATGCGATGTTGGATGTCTTGCGAAGCTGGCAGCGAGTCCAGGATTTTACCTGCTCCCCTACCTGCGAGCCGGCACACGTTGTAACCAAATGCTTTGGAACGGCGCGGTCGAATGCCGCTTTGACGGAACGCTGCGAGAAGGCGTCCGGAAGAAATCGCGTTGGCGTCGGGCGCCAACGCGATGGTGAGCGCGGGCATGCCGCCCGCGCCCAGTTGCAGCTTTACTTCGATTGCGCCTGCGCGAGCGCGGCGTTGAGCGTCTGGCTCGGACGCATCACGGCGGCGAGCTTCGCGTCTTCCGGCTTGTAATAGCCGCCGATATCCGCTTCGCTGCCCTGCACGACCGTCAGTTCCTCGACGATCTTCTGCTCGCTCTCGGCCAGGCTCTTCGCGAGCGGCGCGAAGAACTCGGCCAGCTCGCGGTCTTCCGTCTGGTTCGCCAGTTCCTGCGCCCAGTACATGGCGAGGTAGAACTGGCTGCCGCGGTTGTCGAGCTGGCCGGTCTTCGGCGACGGGCCCTGGTTGTTGTCGAGCAGCTTGCCGGTGGCGGCGTCGAGCGCCTTCGCGACGAGCTTCGCCTTCGCGTTGTTGCTCTTGATGCCCAGTTCTTCCAGCGACACCGCCAGCGCGAGGAACTCGCCGAGCGAATCCCAGCGCAGGTGGTTTTCCTGCACCAGTTGCTGCACGTGCTTCGGCGCCGAGCCGCCCGCGCCCGTTTCATACAGGCCGCCGCCCGCCATCAGCGGAACGATGGACAGCATCTTCGCGCTCGTGCCGAGTTCCATGATCGGGAACAGGTCGGTCAGATAATCGCGCAGGATGTTGCCGGTGACGGAGATCGTGTCGAGGCCGCGGATCACGCGCTCGAGCGTGTAACGCATGGCGCGCACTTGCGACATGATCTGGATGTCGAGCCCTTCGGTGTCGTGATCCTTCAGGTACTTCTCGACCTTCTTGATCAGCTCGTTTTCGTGCGGACGATACGGGTCGAGCCAGAACACCGCCGGCATGCCCGAGTTGCGCACGCGCGTGACGGCGAGCTTCACCCAGTCGCGGATCGGCGCGTCCTTCACGAGGCACATGCGCCAGATGTCGCCTTGCTCCACTTCCTGCGTGAGCGATTCGATGACTTCGTTCGTCGCGTTATCGACGATGCGCGCCGTGCCGTCTTGCGGAATCTCGAAGGTCTTGTCGTGCGAGCCGTACTCTTCGGCCTTCTGCGCCATCAGGCCGACGTTCGGCACCGTGCCCATGGTGCGCGGATCGAATGCGCCGTTGGTCTTGCAGAAGTTGATGATCTCCTGATAGATGCGCGCGAACGTGCTTTCCGGAATCAGACACTTCGTGTCTTGCGGACGGCCATCGGCGCCCCACATCTTGCCGCCGGCGCGGATCATCGCGGGCATGGATGCGTCGACGATCACGTCGTTCGGTGCGTGAAGGTTCGAGATGCCCTTCGCGGAATCGACCATCGCCAACGCCGGACGATGTTCGTGGCACGCGTGCATGTCACGGATGACTTCGTCGCGCTGCGATTCCGGCAGCGCCTCGATCTTCGAGTACAGATCGACGAGACCGTTGTTCACATTCACGCCGAGTTCTTCGAAGAGCTTCGCGTGCTTCGCGAATGCGTCTTTGTAGAACACCTTCACGGCGTGGCCGAAGACGATCGGGTGCGAGACCTTCATCATGGTCGCCTTCACGTGCAGCGAGAGCATGACGCCGGTCTTGCGCGCGTCTTCCATCTGGTCTTCGTAGAACGCGATGAGCGCCTTCTTGCTCATGAACATGCTGTCGACGATCTCGCCTTCCTGCAGCTTGACCTTCGGCTTCAGCACGATGGTTTCGCCGCGCTTCGTGACGAGTTCCATGCGCACTTCGCGCGCCTTGTCGTTCGTGATGGACTTTTCGCCGTGATAGAAGTCGCCGTGCTTCATGTGCGCGACGTGCGTGCGCGACGCCATGCTCCATTCGCCCATGCTGTGCGGATGCTTTTTCGCGTAGTTCTTGACGGCGAGCGGCGCGCGGCGGTCCGAATTGCCTTCGCGCAGAACCGGGTTCACCGCGCTGCCGAGACACTTCGAATAACGCTGGGCGATGGCCTTTTCTTCGTCGTTCTTCGGCTCTTCCGGATAGTTGGGCACCTTGTAGCCCTTGCCCTGCAATTCCTTGATCGCGGCGACGAGCTGCGGCACCGACGCGCTGATGTTCGGCAGCTTGATGATGTTGGTGTCGGGAAGCTGCGTGAGGCGGCCGAGTTCGGCGAGGTTGTCCGGAACGCGCTGCTCTTCGGTCAGAAATTCGGGAAATTCGCCGAGAATGCGCCCGGCGAGCGAAATGTCGCTGGTTTCCACGTTCACGCCGGCGGGCGCCGTGAACGTGCGGATGATCGGCAGAAAGGCGCTGGTCGCGAGCAGCGGAGCTTCGTCGGTCAGGGTGTAGATGATGGTGGGTTGCTGATTACTCATCGCTTGTCTCGACATCCAGAAACGGGTTGAAAAAGGACCGCCGGCTGCTGTGAACCTGCGCGGGCGCTTTCGCGCCTGCGGTCGCACGCAACATGGTTGCTCGCGCCTTCCGGCATCAGTCCGCTATTTTGCCTGAATTTGAAGGCGTCGCGTGGGAAAGAAGGCTCGCCAAAGCATCGAAATTGGCCGGTTTTCCTGTTATATCAACGATTTAGATTTTTTGGGTCTTATAGAAGAGTTGCGTCGAAGCGAGTTCGGCGGACGCCCTGCGCGTCTTACGCGTCGAGATAGCCGTTTGCCCGGAACCAGTCGAGCGCGTCGCGCAGGCCTTCGCGATACGGCCTCGCCTGATAGCCCAGTTCCCGCTCCGCCTTCGCCGACGTGAAGTACATCTTGTTTTTCGACATCCGCAGGCCGTCGACGGTCACGAACGGCTCCTTGCCGCTCACCTTCGCGAACATTTCCGCGCCGATGGCAAGCGGATACAGCGGCCCGCGCGGCAGCTTGATGGTCGGCGGTTTGCGGCCGACGAGTCCCGCGATATCCGCGAGCATCTGCTGCAACGGCAGGTTTTCGCCGCCGAGAATGTAGCGCTCGCCGATCTTGCCGCGCTCCAGCGCGAGAAAGTGGCCGTGCGCGACGTCATCGACATGCACGAGATTGAGGCCCGTATCGACGAACGCGGGAATCTTGCCCGTCGCCGCCTCGACGATGATGCGCCCCGTCGGCGTCGGACGCACGTCGCGCGGGCCGATGGGCGTCGACGGATTGACGATGACCGCGGGCAGCGCCTCGCTCGCAATCATGCGCTCCACCGCGCGCTCCGCCAGCACCTTGCTGCGCTTGTATGCGCCGATCGTGCTCGCCGCATCCGACGGCTTCGTTTCGTCGACGATGGCGCCTGAACTCGTGACCTTCAGCGTTGCGACGCTGCTCGTGTACACGATGCGCTCCACGCCTTCCGCGAGCGCCGCGCGCATCGTGGCCTCAGTGCCTTGCAGATTCGCGCGCTCGATTTCGCTCGGGTCCGGCGCCCAGATGCGGTAGTCCGCCGCGACGTGAAACAGATAGCGCACGCCCTTGAGCGCCGCGCGCATCGACGCTTCGTCGCGCATGTCGCCGACGACGATTTCCGCGTCGAGCGATTCCACGTTCTTGCGCGGGCTCGTTGCGCGCACGAGCAGCCGCGTGTCGAAACCTCGTTCGATGGCGAGCCGCGCGAGCGCCGAGCCGACGAAACCCGAGGCGCCGGTGATGAGCACGCGAGAGCCGGATATATCAGTCATTCTTACCTCGTGAGATTCGCGCAACGCGCGATCGTTCGTAACAAGTGCCGCGGTGAAATAGCGGGCCGAATCGCCGCAGGAGCCGATGTGACAAGGCGTTGCGGCTCGTGCTAAGGTCCGTGCCTGCTGCGGGGCGCGCGGCCTTCGCGAACACGGACACACTACTGGTCAACGATGCCTCAGGACACTCGCCACCACACCTTGTGGATTTACTTCGCCATCGCGATTTCGCTTGCGGTGGTGTTTGCCATCGATCTGCTGATGCCCATGCGCGTCGCGATCTGGGTGTTCTACGTGCTGCCCGTGGTGCTGTGCATGTGGATAGACCGCCCTGCCGTGCCGGTCGTCACCGCTGGCGCTGCGTCGGTGCTGATGATCGTCGGCTACGCATTCTCCACTGCCGACGCTGTTGCCAGCCACGAAGTGCTGCAACTGAACCGCGCGATGGGCATTTTCGTGCTGCTCGTGCTTTCGGTCGTGGCGCATCTGTATATCAAATCGCGGCTTGCGGTACAACGCACCGCGTGGCTGCAGGAAGGCGTCGCGCAGATGAGTCTGCAATTGCGCGGCGAGCAGTCTCCGGCTTCCATCGGCGTCAGCATTTTGCGTTCGCTGATTCCGTATGTGAACGCGAAGGTCGGCGTAGTCTACGCCCTCGAAGGCGAGACCCTCGAACGCATCGCGGCCTGGGCGCTGCCCGACGAGAACGGCGCGCCGCGCCGCATTGCGCGCGGCGAGGGACTGGTCGGACAAGCTATCGTCGACAAGCGCCTGCTTCAGCTTCGCGATGCCTCCTCGCATTATCTGAAAGCGGGGTCGGCGCTCGGCGCGGCGGCGGCATCGCGCGTGATCGTCGCACCGCTTTATGCCGATGGCGATGTGGCGGGCGCAATCGAAGTCGGATTCGTCGGTGACGAGGGCCGCTTCGACGACGCTCGCGTGTTGCTTGAACTGGCCGCCGAAGCGATGGGCATGGCGATGCGCTCGGCACGGTATCGGATGCGGCTTGTCGAATTGCTCGAAGAAACGCAGCGCCAGAGCGAAGAGTTGCAGGTGCAGCAGGAAGAGCTGCGCGTGTCGAACGAAGAACTGGAGGAACGCGGCCGGGCGCTCCAGGACTCGCAGGCGCGTCTTGAACAGCAGCAGGCCGAGCTTGAACAGACGAACGTGCAGCTCGAAGAACATTCGCAGCATCTGGAGCGGCAGAAGGCCGAACTGCTTCAGGCGCAGCAGGAACTCACGGCGAATGCGCTGGAAATGGAGCGCGCGAGCCAGTACAAGTCCGAGTTCCTCGCGAACATGTCGCACGAGTTGCGCACGCCGTTGAATAGCTCGCTCATCCTCGCGAAGCTCTTGCAGGACAACAAGCAGGGCAATCTGACGGACGAGCAGGTGCGCTACGCCGCGACCATTCACTCGTCCAACAGCGACCTGCTTTCGCTCATCAACGACATTCTGGATTTGTCGAAGGTCGAAGCCGGCCAGATGGACGTGCAGTTCGCGCCGACCGCAGTCGAGTCGCTCATGCAGGCGCTCAGGCAGTCGTTCACGCCGGTCGCGGAGAGCAAGGGACTGTCGTTCGTCACCGAAGTCGGCGAGAACGTGCCGCAGTACTTCGTCACCGACAGTCAGCGGCTTTTGCAAGTGCTGCGCAATCTGCTGTCCAACGCCTTCAAGTTCACCGAGCGCGGCAGCGTGACCGTCGCCGTTCTGCGCGCGGGCGACGACGCGGTGCGCTTCGAAGTGCGCGATACGGGCATCGGCATTCCGCGCGACAAGCAGGATCTCATCTTCCAGGCGTTTCAGCAGGCGGACGGCACGACGAGCCGCAAATATGGCGGCAGCGGGCTCGGCCTTTCCATCTCGCGCGAATTCTCGCGGCTGCTGGGCGGTTCGGTCGGCGTATCGAGCGAAGTCGGGCGCGGCAGCATCTTCTCGGTGACGCTGCCGCTCGACAATCACGAAGGCACGGTGACCGCGAAGCTCGACACCATTGGTCACATGAAGGAGCCGGAACCGGCTGCGGTCGAGCCGCCGCGCGCCGTGGCTCCTGCGCCCGCTCCCGTTTCCCCGCAACCGGTGCCATCGATGCCATCGATGCCCGAGCCGCAAGGCATCGCCGATGACCGCGCGAAACGCCAGCGGCCGGATCGCGTGATTCTCGTGATCGAAGACGATCAGCGTTTCGCGCATATTCTCTACGACCTCGCGCACGAACTCGACTTCGATTGCGTGCACGCGACCACGGCGACGCAGGGCGTCGAGCTTGCGCGTTCCATGCAGCCGAACGGCATTCTGCTCGATATCGGCTTGCCGGATCAGTCCGGTCTCACGGTGCTCGAGTGGCTCAAGCACGATCCGCTCACGCGCCACATTCCCATTCATATCGTGTCCGCGACGGATCACGCCGATCTCGCGCTGCATCTCGGCGCAATCGGCTATACGCTCAAGCCGAGCGCCCGCGATGAACTCGCGCAGGCCATCCGCAAGCTGGAAGCGCGTTCGTCGCAGGGCGCGCGGCGCGTGCTCGTGGTCGAGGACGACCCCGCGCTGCGGCAAAGCATTCACGCGTTGCTGGCAAGCGAGACGGTCGGCATCGTCGAAGCGGGATCGATTTCCGAAGCACTGGAAGAGATGAAGCGCGCGCCGTTCGATTGCGTCGTGATGGATCTGGCGCTGCCCGACGGCTCGGGCTACGAGTTGCTGGAGAAGGTGTCGACGAGCAGCGGGAGCGCATCGCCGCCGGTGATCGTCTATACGGGCCGGCAGATTTCGCAGGAAGAGGAGCAGCGCCTGCGCCGTTACTCGAAATCGATCATCATCAAAGGGGCGAAGTCGCCGGAGCGGCTGCTCGACGAAGTGACGCTGTTTTTGCACAGCGTCGAAAGCGCGCTGCCGCCGGAGCAGCAGCGAATGCTGCGTGCGGCGCGCCAGCGTGACGACGTGTTCGAAGGCCGCACCATCCTTCTCGCGGAAGACGACGTGCGCAATATCTTCGCGCTCTCGCGCGTGATCGAGCCGCTCGGCGCGACGCTGGAAATTGCCCGCAACGGGCGCGAGGCGCTGGAGGCGCTGGCGCGCCGCGACGACATCGATCTCGTTTTGATGGACGTCATGATGCCCGAGATGGACGGCCTCACCGCCATGACCGAGATTCGCAAGCGCCCCGAGCACGCGCGACTGCCGATCATCGCGCTGACGGCGAAGGCCATGCAGAGCGACCGCGAAAAATGTCTCGAGGCGGGTGCGGACGACTACATATCGAAGCCCATCGACGTGGATAAGCTCGTGTCTTTATGCCGCGTCTGGCTGCGGCAGCGATGAACCGACAATCGACCCGATGAACGACAGCAAGCACGAGGAAGACGCGACGTTCGACATCGAACTGAAGCTGATTCTCGAAGCCATCTACCTCAAGTATCAGCACGACTTCCGGCATTACTCGGTGAGTTCGCTGCGGCGCAGGCTTTCGCAGGCCGTGCATGACCTGGAGTGCAAGACGCTTTCACAGTTGCAGGAGCGCATTCTTCGCGAACCGGCGCTCTTCGCGCGGCTCTTCCAGTACCTCACGGTGCAGGTGAGCGAGATGTTCCGCGACCCGAGCTATTTCCGCGCGATCCGCGAGCAGGTCGTGCCGATTCTGCAGACGTATCCGTCGATCAAGGTATGGGTCGCCGGTTGCAGCAGCGGCGAAGAGCTGTGGTCGCTCGCGGTGTTGTTCGCGGAGGAGAACATCGCGGAGCGCACCGTGTTTTACGCCACCGACATCAACGCCGAAGCATTGCGGCAGGCAGAGACCGGCATCTATCCGCTGGAGCGCATGGCGGGTTTCAGCCAGAACTATCTCGCGGCGGGCGGCAAACGTTCGCTGTCGGACTACTACCATGCAGCCTACGGCGCGGCCAAGTTCTCGCAGACGCTCAAGTCGCGCGTCGTGTTCGCGGATCACAGCCTCGCCACCGACAGCGTGTTTCTGGAGGCGCATCTGGTTTCGTGCCGCAACGTACTGATCTATTTCGATCGCGCGTTGCAGGATCGCGCGCTGGGTCTCTTCAGCGATTCGCTCGTGCGGCGCGGCTTTCTGGGACTCGGCAGCAAGGAAAGCCTGCGCTTTTCCAAACACACGGACCGGTTCGCGGATTTCAACGCCCGCGAGCGGCTTTATCAGAAGGTATAGCGATGAGCCCTGCAGCCATCCCCGATGCCTTCCACGCAGTGGTGATCGGCGCGTCCGCGGGCGGTGTCGAGGCGCTCAATCTGCTGCTGCCCGAATTGCCGCGCGACTTCGCGCCGCCGGTGCTGATCGTGGTGCATGTGCGGCAGGGTCAGCCGAGCCTCTTGCCCGCGCTCTTTGCTGAACGCTGCCGTTTGCGCGTGGTGGAACCGTTCGACAAGGACGCCATCGCGCCCGGCACCGTGTATTTCGCGCCGCCGGGTTATCACATGATGGTCGAGGCCGAAGGCGGCGAGCCGCCTTCCATTGCGCTGTCGGTGGACCCGCCAGTGCGCTTCTCGCGGCCATCGGTGGACGTGCTGTTCGAATCGGCGGCCCATGCGTATGGCAAGCGTCTGCTCGGCATCGTGCTTTCGGGCGCGAACGACGACGGCGCGCGCGGCGCTCGTGCGATCTGCGACGCGGGCGGCACATGCTGGGCGCAGGACCCGCAGACGGCGTCCTCGCCTGCGATGCCTTTGGGGGCGATCGCGCAAGGCGCGGTGCAGGACATTCTCACGCTTGACGACATGGTCGCGCGCCTCGCTGGGCGCACGCGCCGATGAGACGTCGGACACGCAACACAAGGCAAGGAGTCACCAGATGACGCAACCCATTCACGTGCTAATCGTCGACGACATCCGCAACAACATCACCGCGCTGGAAGCGTCGCTTGCGCGGCCGGATCTGTCGGTGCTGAAGGCGGAATCGGGTCCGGCGGCGCTGGAGCTTCTGCTCAAGCACGAAGTCGCACTCGCCATCCTCGACGTCAACATGCCCGGCATGGATGGCTTCGAGCTTGCCGAACTCATGCGCGGCAGCCCGCGCACCGCGCACGTGCCGATCATCTTCCTGACCGCGACGGCGCAAGACACGAACCGCACGTTTCGCGGCTACGAGGCGGGCGCGGTGGACTTCCTCTACAAGCCGTTCGATTCGCGCATTCTCAATTCGAAGGTCGATGTCTTCATTCAAATGGAGCGCCAAAAGCAGCAACTCGCGACGCAACTCGCGACCGTGCAGCAACTGCTCGACGCGAATGAAATGCTGATGGCCGTGCTCGGTCATGATCTGCGCACGCCGCTGTCGGCGGTGATCGCGTCGGCGGAATATCTGGCGCGCTTCGTGAAGGACGAGAACGTCGCGAATATCGGCACGCGCATCAAGTCGAGCGGTATGCGCATGGTCCGCATGGTCGATCAGCTGCTGAACCTCGCGCGGCTGCGCGGCGGGCGCGTGACCTTGCAGCCGCGCGCCGTCGAACTGAACACGCTTGCGAAGAATATCGTCGAGGAATACGAGGCGCGCGTGGGCAAGGGACGCATTTTTGTGCTGCGTCAGGGCGACACGCTCCTGCAAGCCGATGGCGATCTGCTCTCGCAAGTGTTCTCGAATCTGATCGGCAACGCGCTGCAACACGGGCTCGAAGGCGCGTCGATACAAGTGCGGCTCGAAGGCGGCGCGCAGGATGTCAGCATCATCGTGCAGAACGCGGGCGAGATTCCGCCCGACGTGCTGCCGAACATCTTCGCGCCGTATCGCTCAGGGCGGCGCCAGCACGAATCGGGCGGGCTCGGCCTTGGGCTTTACATCACGCGCGAGATCGCGCAGATGCACGGCGGCGACGTGAAAGTGCGTTCGTCCGCCGAAACGGGCACCATTTTCGAGGTGACACTGCCGCGCGTGGCGCGCCCGCAAACGGCGGATCGTGCAGATATCGCACAGCCGTTTCGCCTCGGTTGAGCCGGACCAAACGCGGATCCGTGCGCGTGACTACAATGCGGCGTATGAATCAGTCACGAGGACATGCATGATGTCAGGCCCGGATCTCGATACGAGAATCGAAACGTATTACGTACGCGTGAAAGGCGTGGTGCAGGGCGTTGGATTTCGCCATCACACCGTGCGGCGTGCGCATGCGCTCGGCGTGCGCGGGTATGTCGCGAATCTCAATGACGGCTCCGTCGAAGCCGTCATTCAGGGCGCAGCGAACCAGGTCGATCTGATGCTCGAATGGCTGCGGCGCGGGCCGCCCCATGCCCGCGTCACCGATTTCTTCAGCGAAGAGCGTTACGTCGAGAAGCGGTATGAACGCTTCGAGCAGCACTGAGTATCGGGCGTTAGCGCGTTAGCGCGCCACCAGCAGGCTCTCCGCGAACTGCCATTCGTCGTCGAGCCATTGATGCGTGCATTCGAAGCCCGCATCAATGGCAATCGGCGCGACTTCCTCGGCCGCATATTTGTGGCTGCTTTCCGTCCAGATGGTCTCGTCTTCACGGAATTCCACGCACAAATCCGCGTCGCGCACGCGCACCGTGAGCGGGCGTTTCGCGCGCAGATGCATTTCGATACTGCGCGCATCCGGGTTGAAACGCGCGACGTGTTCGAATGCATCGAGTGGAAAGTCGCCGTGCAGTTCGCGATTGATGCGTGCGAGCAGGTTCAGGTTGAACGCCGCCGTCACGCCAATGGGATCGTCATAAGCCGCGATCAGCACTGGCAGCGGCTTGATCAGGTCGGTGCCGAGCAAGAGGGCGTCGCCGGGTTCGAGCATGCTGCGAATCGACTGAAGAAACTTCGTGGCCGCAAGGCGCGCGAAGTTACCGATGGTGCTGCCGAGGAAGAGCACGAGCAGCCGCTCGCCGTCGTTGCGCCTGGCGCTCACTTCCGACAGTCCGGCCAGATAGTCGCGCTCATAGCCGACGATCGAAATACGCTCGATGTCGCCCAATTCACGGCGGCAAAGTTGCAACGCCGTGCGCGAGATTTCGATGGGGTAGTACGCAGTCGGCTGCTTTTTACACAACGCCTCCAGAATGCGGCGCGTCTTGCGTCCGCTGCCGCTACCGAGTTCCGCGACTTTCACGTTGCCCGGCAGCGCGGCCACGATGTCCGTGGCGTGCGCTTTCAGCACGCGTTCTTCGGCGCGGGTCACGCCGTATTCCGGCAGAGCGGTGATGACTTCGAAGAGGGCGGAGCCGACTTCGTCATACAGATACATGGAAGGCAGTTCTTTTTGCGGCCGCCTGGACAAGCCAGCATGGACGGCTTCGGCAAAGGCGCTAGAAAAACGGGGCGACGGGGCAGGCTGAGTCATGACGTCTCCATCGATGCTGCGTTTTCTTCGCGTGCTCGCGAGGTGCGAAGCACGGCGCTTGGATGCGGCTGATGCAATGACGTGAGCGGCGGATGAGTTGCTGCTATGCGCTGCTCGACTTCTGTCGACTTCCGGGTTGCCTGACGGCGTGAACGGTATAAGACAGGGCGATAACGTGAAGAGTTCGGGCGAATCCGCGATGCAGCAAGAAGCGCGCGTCGGCCGCGCGAACGGACGTTTAGAATGCGCAGTTCTCCGCTTTGTCGGCCACGCAGTTACTTGGCGCCTCGCGCTTCCTTCGATGAATCAGCCTGCCCTTGGACGCGGCATTGCGCTTTCCGTCGCCGCTTCCGCTCTGTTTGCGCTCTTGTCGGGCTATACGAAATGGCTTGCGCCGCTCGACGGACTCGACATTTTTGCATGGCGCATCGTATGGACATTGCCGGGCGCGCTCGGGCTCGTGGCGCTGCGGAGACGCTGGCCGCAATTATGCGCGCTCGTTGCGATGCTCGCCAAAAACGTGCGCCTGCTTGCCGCTTTTGTCGCGAGCGCCGCGCTGCTGGGCGTGCAGCTCTGGATATTTCTATGGGCGCCGTTGCATGGGCGCGCGCTCGAAGTGTCGCTCGGCTATTTTCTATTGCCGCTCGCGATGGTGCTGCTCGGGCGTTTCTACTATCGCGAATCGCTCGACACGCTGCAATGGGCGGGCGTGGCTGCTGCTGCCGTGGGCGTGGCGCACGAGTTCATCGCGACGCATGCGTTCGCATGGCCTACGCTTGTGGTAATGCTCGGCTATCCGCCGTATTTCATGTTGCGGCGGCGGCTCAACGCCGATCCGCTCGTAGCGTTTGCGATCGAAATGATGTTGCTTGCGCCGGTGGCGCTGGTCACACTCGTCATGCGCGGCTCTTTTGCCGTCGTGACGCATTCGCCGCTCTTGGCGATGCTTCTGCTGCCCGGCCTGGGCGCATTGAGTACGGTTGCGCTCGCCTCTTATCTTCGGGCAAGCCGGTATTTGCCGCTCGTGTTGTTCGGGATTCTCGGATATGTCGAACCGGTATTGCTTGTCGGTGTTGCGGTGCTGCTGCTCGGCGAACCGTTCTCAGCGAATCAGTGGGGTACGTATGCGCCGATCTGGATTGCGGTGGTGCTGACCGCTCTGCATAGCGCAAAGCTCTTGCTGCGTGAGCGCGCATCGGAGACCGCGTTGCCGGTCAGCGAGCATCATGCGAGTGTCGAACATGAAGTCAGTGCAGAGTCTATTAAGCGCGTCGATTGAGTCATCCCACGGCACGACCTGCCCGATGAAGCAATCCCGCGCACGCGAATAAAAAGGCGAGCCCGAAGGCTCGCCAGATGTCACAACGCACGGGGCCATTCTGCGCACGCGCCCCATTGCGCAATGCGACGACGCCGGCCTCCCTTACTTCTTCGCCGCGTCGACCTTCGCATCGGCAGCCGTCTTGTTCGCGTCGCTTTGTGCCTCGACTTTTTCCTTGTCGGCTTTGGCCTGCGCCACCTTGGCATCTTGCGCTGCGTCCTGCTTCTTCTTGTCGGCCTTGGACTGTGCAGCGTGCTTCTTCTTGTCGGCTTTCGCCTGTGCCTTGGCGGCATCACCGCGGGCGTCGGAGGCTTGCTCCGGCGTGGTCGCCTGCGCTACCTTCGCGGCTTCCTTGTTGGCATCGTCTTGCGCGGATGCCTTGTCCTTATTGGCGGATGCCTGCGCTTTCGCCGCATCCTGTTGAGCATCGGTCTTCTTGCGGTTGGCAGTGGCTTGAGCCTCTGCCTTTTCGTGATTGGCTTTGACTTGCGCTTTGGCTGCGTCGGAAGCGGCCGTTTGCGCGAAGACAGTGCTTACCAGCAGCGTGGATGCGAGAGCAGCGACGATTTTCTTCATGATGTTCGACTCCTGTGATCCTGCGTTTCTTTGAACACGCCACGGTTGGCATGTGACGATAAAAACGCAGCATCGCTTCGCACCGTTGACCGCTGTCTGGTGACAAAGCGTAACCAGTGGCGAGCAAATGAAACAGCGTCCTCGGCGCCCTGTCCTTATGCACACTGCGGGGTGAGTTCAAGAGCGGCTTTGTTACTGCGACGCAAATCTCATTGCACCCGTTACAACGTTTGCTTCGGTATCCGAACGAAGCCAGAAATGTAAGCGGTGAAATCCACCGTTACCATCTGCTGCAGATATTTCCAACGCAGCTGCTTAAGATGGCTTCATACACCCGGCAATCGGGAACGGAGAAGAAGTCATGAAACGCGCAGCCCTCGTCTTGTTGATGATTGGTAGTCTTTCGGTAGCGGGCCAGGCATCCGCGCACGGTCACGGCGGCGGTTATGGGCACGGTGGGCATGGGGGCGGCGATGGCGGCGCGATCGTCGGCGCATTAATCGGCGGCGCGGTGCTGGGCGCACTGGTCACGTCAGTCGCGAACGCACAGCCGACCTATTCACAGCCGGTCTATACACAGCCCGCATATTCTCAGCCGGTCTACGCGCAGCCTGCGCCGCCTGCGGGCTACTGCTTCGACGGTTATCGGCGCGCCTATGTGCCGTGCGCCCCTGCGGGCTACGGCTATTGATCGAACGCAGTCGAGCGGATGCGGCACGCTGCTTGCGCTTCACAGATACGGCGGATGCAGTGAGTTTGATGCATCGGTCGGCACGCTAACTCTTGGAGACTTGCGATGAAAGCGATCACGACGAAGCTGGTAGTTTCGGCGCTGGTATTGGGCTTGTCAGGCGGCGTTTATGCGCAGGCAGGCGGCGGTGGTGGCGGTGCAGGCGGCGGCGGTAGCGCAGGCGGTGGCGGCGCGGGCGCGGCGGGCGGCATGGGCGCGGGCGGCAACGGTTCCGCGGGTGCAGGCTCGAGCGCGTCGGGCAAGGGCGGCGGCGTCGGCATGGGCGGCACCGGCATGGGCGGTTCGAGCGATGGCACGAGCGGTACCGGCGTGAACAGCGGCATGGGCAACAATGGCGCAAACAACGGCATGGGCCAAGGTACCATGCAACGCAGCGGCCCCGGCAGCACCGGCAGCACGAGCCCCGGCGGCATGTCGCACGGAAACAACTCGCAGTAAGCGGCTATGGCCGCATGTCAGCGCGCAAGCGGGTTTTATCGCCGCGTGGTTCGCGGCATCCGCCACGCGGCGGCGCGTATCAAAAGAAGAACCGTCTTATTGAGCGGGTGCGGATGCTGAATAAACCGCTGCCACCGGCTCGAACGTCTTGGCTCTCAGACTCACCTTTTCTGCATAAGCACGCGATCCGCCGTAGCTTTTTAGCGCGGCATCGACGTCGCCTTGTGCGGACTTCATATAGCCGTGCAGGATGGACGAACCGATTTCGATGTTGGTTTCCGGCTCCGTCAAGTCCGCATTGCGCACGAGCTTCTTGTGGGCCGAAGGCACCACTTGCATGAGCCCGGTCGCGTTATTCGCGCCGACGGCCGTCTCCTTGAAACGCGATTCGATCGAAATAATGGCGAGCAGCAGCGCCGGCGGAAGCGAGTATTTCGACGCCGACGCCATGACCGCGTCCGCTATCGTTTGCGCTTTTTCGCGCGCGACGCCGAACTTGCGCGTAATGACTTCGGAGATTTTGTGACGTGCTGCGTCGAGGCGCGAGTCCTGATGCACGACTTCCTGTGGGCTCGTGTCGCTGGCGGCGAGCGCGTTTTCCTGCGCGACGGCGGCGTGCGTGCAGGTCAAGGCAAGGGCGAGGAGTAAGAATGTGCGGCGCATCGGACTGACAAGGTAAGCGGTGCCGCATTATATCGCGATAAAATCTCCTTCCGGATCAGGTACTTGTCTTAAATACGAAGAATAATTTCGACGTTCGGAACGATTTACTTGGCGGATGACGCCGAGATGCCTTCGCCCGCGTCGTCGGAAAGGCGCGCGAACATCGGCAGTGAGGCGAGCACGAGCAACGCCGTCGCGATGAATCCGCACGCGAGTTGCCAGCGCTCCGTCTGCACGTTGCCGGATACGAGCATCGTCGCCTGTATGGTTCCGGCCGCGACCGTCACGCCGAGCGCCTTCATCAACTGCTGCGCGGTGCCCTGAAACGAAGTGGCGGCGGCGAGGCGCGCCTTGGGGACATCGGCGAATGCCAGCGCGCCCATCGTCGCGAAACTGAGCGATCGGCCAAGGCCGCCGACGAGCAGCAGCATGAAAATGGCGCTCGCGGGCCACGCTTGCGACATCGTCGAGCAGACCGCGAGCACGGCGGCAAACGAGATGCTTCCCGCGCACAACACAGTTCGCACGGAAAAGTGCCGCAGCGCCAGCGCGGTCATCGGCCGCATGCAGAATGAGCCGAGCGCACTCGCGAACGTGACGAGGCCGCTGGCCGAGGCGCTATAGCCGAAGCCCGTCTGCAACGTGAGCGGCACGAGAAATGGCAGCGCGCCCGCGCCCGCGCGAAAGAGACTTCCTGCGACTGTCGCTGCGTGAAACGTCGGAATGGAGAGCAGCGAGAAGTCGATGGCCGGATTCGGCGTCTTGCGGCAATGTGCGACGGTGGCCCGGAAAAGCAGCGCGCCGACGATCACGCACACCCACGGCACGCCCGCAGGCAGCACATCGCGCCCGGCGCTTTCGATGCCGGTCATGAAAAGACTCAGCGATGCGCCCGAGAGCAACATGCCGCGCAAATCCGGCGGCGTGCGCGCTTCGGGCGGCGAGGGCGGCAATAGCTTCCACGTCAGCAGCAAACCCACGAGACCGACCGGCACGTTCACCCAGAAGATGCTGCGCCACGAGAGTGCGTCAGTAAGAAAACCGCCGAGCGGCGGCCCGAGCAGCGGGCCGACGAGCGCGGGCATGGTCAACCACGTCGTTGCTTGCAGCAGTTCTTCCCGCTTGACGCCGCGAAAGAGGATGAGGCGGCCGACCGGCACCATCATCGCGCCGCCGAGCCCTTGAACGACGCGCGCAACGAGAAGTTGCGGCAGGTTCATCGCGGCGGCGCAGGCAACGGAGGCAAGCGTGAACGTGGCGATGGCCCACATGAAGACGCGTCGCGCGCCGAAGCGGTCTGCGACCCAGCCGCTCGCGGGAATGAAGACTGTCAGCGCGACGAGATACGCGGTAATGGCGCTGCTCAGGTGCACGGCATCGACGTGGAGATCGCGGGCCATCGTCGGAATGGCGGTCGCGACGATGGTGCCGTCCATGTTCTGCATAAAAAGGGCGCTGGCGACGACGGCGGCGGTGATGCGGAAGTTGCCGCCTTTCATGATGCCCGGCTCAGAGAGGTGTCGGGATGCTGCGGCCGCTTGCTTGTGGTGGTTTGAGCGTGCATGCACGCCAGTCTACGCCAACGGTCGCTGCACCGTCGCCGCGCTTACGCGATGCTCGCCGCGATGTCCAGATAGTGCGTGAGCGGCGGCGTGAGGCGTTTTGCGTCCTTGGCGTCGTCGTCCCAGCGTCGCAAGGCCATGGCGTCCTGTGCGTAGGGTCTGGCGAGAAATGCGCGCGCTTCGTCCGTGTCGAACACGCCGCCTTGCAATTGCAGGCTTCGCACCGAATCCGCCGAAAGCCGCGCGTGATACGCGGGATCGGTCGCGCAGAGGCAGCGCTTGGCGTCGACATGCAGGCGAATGGGTTCAAGCACCGCTTCTGGAAACACGGGCCGCAAAAAGGGAAGCGCGTAGTACTGGTGGAGATCGTCGATGCCGCGTTCTGTCGGCGTATCGCCTTGCAGATTCAGCAGATGGCCGAGGTCGTGCAGCAGTGCCGCGACGATCAATTCGGGGCTCGCGCCTGCATTCTCCGCGAGCGACGCAGTTTGCAGCGCGTGCTGCAACTGCGTGACCGGCTCGCTGCTATAGGCCATCGAGCCGTGAGCATCGAAGAGCTCGCGGATATCGTCGAGAGAAAGGGCCATCGTAAGGAAGCGGCCTCGCGCGTATGCTTGATGGAACGAAGCCTCGAATTGTCGCTTGCCAATGTGACGCGCTAATGGCGCAGCGGTGACGTCATGCCATTTTCCTTCAATCGACGCCCCGAACTTGCGGGACTCGACCGTCGTGCACGAAGCGACGTGCGGCGGCTCGCATGGCATTTCGCGCAGAGGCACTGGACGCTGCATACGCCGGCGTTTGCGTGGCTCGCGTTCGTGGCGCTCCATACGCAGTTCGGGCTGTTGCCTGATCAGCGCTCATATCTCTACGCGACGCTCGTGTTCTTCGCGGTGGCGGTCATCGTCATTCGATTGCATATCGCGCGTTATTTGCGCGCGGCCCGCGCGGCTTACGACGCATTAGGCACGCGAGACCTCGGCGCAATCTTGGGAACGCGCCGTTAGCGCGGAAAGAGCCCTATTTTTAGCGTGTTACGATGCCTCGCGTCCATTCTCCGCACTGCACATGGCAACGTTATACGAAACGCTAGGCGTCGATGAACACGCCACTGAAGACGAGATCAAGCGTGCCTATCGGAAGGCCGCGATGCGCTGCCATCCGGATCGCAATGCCGGTCATGAAGATGCGGCGCGCGCACGGTTTCAGGAAGTGAAGGAAGCGTACGCCATTCTTTCCGACCCCGCCCAACGCGAGGTGTACGACCGGACCTTCGCCGAAGAAATCGCCCGCTGGGAAGCGCACACGCGCGAAGAGGAAGCGGAGCGCGAGGCGCTCTATGCAAGGCGCGTCTAGCTTGCAATGCGCTTTGCATCGCAAGGGCACAACCGTGATGTCGTATTCGGTGTACTGCTTGGGCAGGACTGCGATGAACAGACCGCGCGTCATATTGCCGAGAGCGTCGTCGCGCTGCATGAGTCGCGTCAAGCGCCTGCGCGCGATCAGACCGAAGACAACGAACCCGCCGAAGAGACGGCTGAAAGCGCAAAATCAGACGAGACAGGTGCCGCGAATCCGCTGGGCGCGTTGTGGTTTCCGTTCTTCAACACGCTGCGCTTCTAAGCGCATGGTTCAAGCCGCAAGTCTTTCGCCGCGTGCCTTATGTGCGCGCGGCGCGGCGGGATAAACGCACCACTGTCCGTCGTCGTGACGGAAGAAGAACAGCGCCTTGGATGCCGCGCCCTGCACTGTCTCGACGCACACGAAACGCCGATGATCGGTGCGTGTGCGGCTGAACTCCTTGACGTGTACCGGCACGCTTGCCGGCGCCAGCCATTTCTCAACCAGAAAACGAAGCGATCGTTCGTTCGCGCATTTCATCTGAAGTCTCCTGCATGCGGCGTTCATGGCTGTATATCGGCCGAAGACGCTCGACGCTTGAGCGATCTATTGAACAGCCCTCGCCGCAACGCACCACGCTCGTGACAAAGCACTTGAACTCTACGCCTGGAATCCACGTCACACGCGTGCTTTGGCGAAATAGCAACATGCGCGGGCCGTTGTCTGATGGTCATGCTGGATGACGCGCAGGTATGTGCGCGAACGGTCATTCGAATCGCGCTCAACGCTCTTTCTTCAAAGTGGACGCGCGAAGCTGAGTTCGTGACCGTCAGGATCGGTGAGATGAAAGTAGCGCTCGTTCCAAGGCGCGTCGCGTGGCGCGAACTGCGGCTCGATACCGTGCGCTTGCGCCTTGCGATAGAACGCGTCGACGTCGGAACGTAGATGATGATGCGGCCCCACCACTGAATGGGGCCATGCGTCTCGGTCGTGATGTTGAGGAAAGAACTGCCGAGCGCGAACGAAGTGAACGCCTCGTTTGCGCCGCCATGAACGATGCGAAAGCCCAGTGCCTCATAAAAGCTCACGGCGCGCGCCATGTCGCGCGTTGCAAGCGTTATCGCGCTTAGACTCTCGACGCGCGCATCGTCGTTCGATGTCGCCATGCAGTACCGTCAGGAGTGGTGGTGATGCGACACGATAGACAGCACCGAGAGATCCGGATGCGTGCCATCCACGATGCTTTTGCCGATATGCCGCGCATCGTCCACGGCGTCTTCGGCGGTCTTGTATTCGTCGTCGCCGTCGGAGTGAAAATGAACGACCTCTCCCGGCATGTCCGCATTCGTGCCATGCAGGCACACGTGGCCGATGAAACAATAGCGCCGGGCGTATTCAGGTCCGGGCTTGAGTTGAGGAAGCACGTGAATATCGAAGCCTTCGTATTCGAAGACGTGCCATTGAGTAGAAAGGTCGCCGGCCATGATCGTCTCCTGTTGCGCTGTGCTGGCAAGCCCACCTTACTCCTCTTGACGTTGCGAATCCATCGGCGAAAGTGTCCATAACAACGTAATGGCGGCCCGCTTGTCAGCACGCGCGCCGCTTGCTCAAGTGTCAAACGATATAGGGTCCGCCAACGCGTCCTTCGAAGATGGCGATGTTCATCTGCCAGTCGTCGATGGCCGCCGTCGAGCGGCCGTCGACAGTCGCGAGAACGGACCGGCCTCCGACGACGTCTTGCATCTGTCGCCGCGAAAGGGCGGCTTCGTTGCGGCTCGCGGCGTTGTCGGGCGCGAGGTCGGATATGACGAGAGTGGGCTTCATGACGGTTCTCCTGGCGGCGTGAAGGAATCAATTCGAGCACGTGACGTGCTCGTGCGGATTTTTGCAAGGCCTATGCCAATGTGCGCGTCCATGCGCGCATGGCGCACGTGGCATGGCCTCCAACGTCGACACGCTGCGCTTGCCCGGATCGCCGTACACCGGTATGTTGGACGCAAGCCGACAGACGAGCGGCATGCTGTTGGCGCCCGCGTCACGACTCAATGATCGACACCATGACCATGACATCCAGTGCCCGTGCGCTGACGCTTCTGATTGTGTGTGCGCTGCTTTTTAGCGCGCGGGTGCAGGCGCAAGGCGCACAGCCGTCCATTGCGCTGCTCGATTGCACGTTGATCGACGACAACGCCGCGTATAACGATGCGGACATCGACCGCATCCAGGCCGAGCGCCTTGTGATGGTCAGCAACGCATTGCGCGATCAACTGCGAGAACGCACGCCTATGCGCGTGGCGGACAACGCGCAAGCGAGCGATCTCATTGCATCGCTGAAAAGCGGTCAGGACATGAACGCGTGCAATGGCTGCGAGCTTCGCGTGGCGCGCAAGCTGGGCGTATCGCGCGTCGGCGTGTGCTGGGTGCAGAAAATCAGCAACCTTATCCTCAACATCAATTTGCGCGTGGAAGACGTCGATAGCGGCGCGACGCTCTTTCAGCGTTCCGTCGATATGCGCGGCAACACGGATCAATCGTGGCGGCGCGGTGCGAAGGCGCTCGTCGATCTGATGACGAGCGACGCATCCGTCATGCGCTGAACGTTGCCGGCGCGGCGTGCGGCATTTCGGGAATTTCTCCCGCCTTGCAGCGTTGCTCGCGCGCGGAGTCCTGCGCTAAGTTGATTGCGGGCTCGTTTGTAGCAACGCCCTTAAAAGCAAAGAACATTTAGCGGAGACGACCATGCATGTGAGCTTCAACGCCATGCGCCTTGCAATCGCGGCGCTGTTAGGGCCCGCGCTGCTTCTTGCCGCAAGCCACGCGCGAGCGGCAGCGCCGATAGCGTACGTGACGAGCGAAAGCACGGGCGTCGGCGTAATCGATCTGGGCACTCTGTCGCTTGCGAGAACCATCGACGTCGGCAAGGACGGTCCGCGTGGGCTGAGTCTCAGCAAGGACGGCACGCGTCTCTATGTGGCCAACAAATCGACGGGGGATCTATCGGAGATCGATACGTCGTCGGGCAAAGTGCTGCGGCGCGCGAAGATCGGCAAGAATCCGGAGTTCGTTCGCGTGCATGGAAATGAAGCGTACGTGACCTATGAACCCGGCGAATCGGGCGGCCCGCCTAAAGCCGGCCAGGCACCGCAGGATGACGACGACGCGAATTCCCCGCCCGCTGAGATCGCTATCGTCGATCTCGGCACCATGACGCTCAGGCGTTCCGTCAAGAGCGGTCATGAGACGGAAGGCGTCGAGTTCTCGCCGGACGGCAAGCTCATTCTCGTGACGAACGAAGGCGACGACACCGTATCGGTGTATCGCGCCGGCACAGGTCAGCATGTGCGCACGGTGAAGCTGCCCAAGGGATCGCGCCCGCGCGGCATCAAGGCATCGCCTGACGGCAAGGACTATGTCGTCACGCTCGAAAACGCGAACAAGTTCATCGTGCTCGAAGGAAGCGCGCTCAAGCCAGGGAAAACCGTCGATACGAAAGCCGGCCCCTATGGCGTGTCGTTCGATCCATCGGGCAAGCGTCTTTTCGTGGCCGCCTCGCGCGACAAGACGCTGCAAGTCTTCGATGCTTCGACTTACGCACCGATCACCGACGTGCCGGTCGGACAGCGTTGCTGGCACTTCAGCTTCACGCCGGACGGCTCGAAGCTGTTGCTTGCATGCGGCCGCTCGAACGCGGTGTATGTGCTCGACGCTTCGAGCTACGCCACGATTAAGCAGATCGGCGATGTACCGCTTGCATGGGGCGTCGTGACGTATCCGCCGAGCGCGGGTTCCATCACCGGACGTTGAGGCGCGCCGCACGGCCGTTTCGTTTTGTGCCGCGCATCATTGCGCAATCCTCGTGGCGCCTCGCTGCGGGCGGCTGCTAGTATCAGTTAGGCTCGCCGGCGAGGACAATCATGCATACATTAGCCGAGGCGTTCGACGCGATCAGCGATACCCCCACGCGCAAGCGCATCCTCATCGCGTCTCAAGGAGAGACAGGAAATTGCCGCTGGCTGCCGGCGTCCATCGGCAAGCACGGCGAACTGCGTTTCGAAGCACGCGACGAAGAAGATGTCGAGATCGACGACGAAGCCGCCGATGCCGTCCGCCTCTTCGACGCCGGCTCGCTCTCATCATGTGCATTGGTCGTTCATCTCGGCGCGCTGGGCGTCGGCGCGCTGGTGTTGGGACCGGATTCACCAAGCGACGCCATGCGCATGCTCGAACAACTGAAGGCCCACGCGCTGAGCCGTTTCGTCGAGAACTATCTGGCGGAATTGCAGCAACGGCGGCCGGCCAGAATCTATCCATTCAAGCCGCGCTGATCCACCTCGGCTTGTGAAGTCTGGCAGACGTGCCGGGAGTTATTTCTGTTCACGCGGGAAAGCGTATCGAGCTTACGGTGGCCGCGGCAGCGTGCGTAGAATGTTCTCCGTGATGCCATCCGAGCCCTTGACCTCTCTTGCCAGGAAGCACTCCGCGCGCGCGCCGCAATCGACGGCGGTGCGCGATCTTGCGTGCGTGCTCGCCGTTACCATCGTGGCGGGGATCGTCTTCGCGATGGTCGACTTCAGCGAGATCACATATCGCTGGACGCGCAGCGCGGAGCGCTTTCAGCTTGACGAGATGCCCGCGACACTCCTGGTGTTGGCACTCGGCTTTGCGTGGTTTGCCTGGCGGCGTAATCAGGAAGCACGACGCGAAGTGCGGCGGCGTCGAGCGCTCGAAGAAGAAGCGGAACATCTGCTCGCGCAAAACCGACGACTGACCAACGAGGCCATTTCCGCACAAGAGACGGAGCGCCGTCATCTTGCGCGTGAATTGCATGACGAACTCGGTCAATACCTGAACGCCATGTCGCTGGATGCTGCGCGCATCCGCGATCTTTCCGCCGAACGCGAGGCGGAAATACATCGGCTCTCTTTGGCGTTGATGCAGAACGCCACGCACGTGTACCGCCAAATCGGCGGAATGATACGCAAGCTCCGGCCCATCGGTCTGGATGAGTTCGGCTTGCCGACGGCCCTCGAGCATTGCATCGACGGCTGGCGTGAACGCTTACCGCAAGCGGTCTTTTCGCTCACGGTGGAAGGCGACTTCGACCATCTCAGCGATGCGCTCAATATCGCGCTGTATCGGCTGGTGCAGGAAGGCCTGACGAATGTATCCAAGTTCGCGTGTCGATCACGCGTCGAGATCTATCTGGTGCATGCGTCGCGTTCGGCTGAGATCGTCGTGACCGTGGCGGACGACGGCCCCGGCATCGATCTCGCGATTCCACGCAAGGGCTTGGGACTAGTCGGCATGCGCGAGCGTGTCGAGGCGCTCGGCGGCGAATTCCATATCGCGAGTAGTCCGGGCGAAGGCTTCCTGTTCTGCGCTCGAGTGCCGGCTCACGCAGGGCTGCCGTTGCCCAGTGAGCGGAACGGCGCGTCCGCCGCCCCGGTGAAATCAGCGAAATGAAGCCCCAGACGGCTTGCAATTTGCGCGAGCTGCACGCCGTTGTCCGCACCGAATTTATGCCGTATTACCGATTGATGATTCGCGACTGTCTTCTGACTCAGACCGAGTTTTTCCGCGATGCTCGGCAACGTATAGCCCTGAACCAACAGACGCAAAACCTCGAATTCACGCGCCGATAGTTGCCGTCCCGGCGGCCCTTCCTGAATCGTTTCGCGCAGCGCGAGCGCCTGCGATATGTCCGGGCTGAGATATCCGATGCGGCGCGCGACGGAGCGCACGGCTTCGACGAGCACATCAGGCGCGCTCGCTTTCGTCACATAACCGCGCGCGCCGGCATCCAGTGCGCGGCGCACGAAGATGGCTTCCTCATGGACGCTGAAGATGAGCACGCGCGCCTGAGGCTCACGCGCGAGCATTCGCCGCATCGCCTCGATGCCGCTCGCGCCAGGTAATGCAAGGTCCATCACCACGACGTCCGGCTGCAACGCGCAGAATTTCTGGTAAGCCTGAGCAGCATCTGCCGCTTCGCCCGCGACGCTGACGTCGGGACTCAGTTCGAGCAGACGTTTGTAGCCCTCACGCACGACTGCGTGATCGTCCACCAGCAGCACGGAGATGTCAGCGGTCACGGTGGCTATCCTCCGGAGTCCGAATGATCGTTGCGATGTCCCGCTGCCATGCGCCGCGAGTTGGCATCGTTGCGAAAGACAATGGGCTGCTCGGCCGGTTCCTGTCTGAGCGATGCCGCGCGAACGACTTCGATCACGCGTTCATGATGCGGCGACTTGTCGCAAACGGGGTCCGCGTTCGCCGGGTCTTGCGTGAGCAGATAGGCTTGACAGCGGCAGCCGCCGAGATCGATCGCTTTCTCGTCGCAACTGCGGCACGGCTCTTTCATCCAGCCGAAGCCGCGAAAGCGGTTGAACGTATCGCTCTCATACCAGATGTCCTTGAGCGGCATCTCCGTCACGTTGGGAAACGTCAGGCCCGGCAAAGAGCGCGCGGTATGGCACGGCAGCGCTGCGCCATCGGGCGCGATGCCCAGAAACACAGAACCCCATCCGTTCATGCAACGCTTCGGACGGCGCTCGTAGTAGTCGGGCACCACGAAGAATATCTTGCACTTGTCGCCTATGTCGCGCCTATAGCGTTCGACCACGGCTTCCGCTTCCTGCAACTGTTCGGCAGTGGGCATGAGTTGTGCGCGGTTGGCATGCGCCCACCCGTAATACTGGGTGTTCGCCAGTTCGAGATACTCGGCATCCATCGCAAGGGCCATGTCGATGATGCGGCCGATGTGCGGCAAGTTATAGCGATGCAGCACGCAATTAAGCACCATCGGAAAGCCGTGCGCCTTGATGAGATTCGCCACGCGCTTCTTCAGATCGAACGTCTTCGTGCTCGAAAGAAAGTCGTTGAGCTCCTGCGTCGAGTCCTGAAACGAGAGCTGAATGTGATCGAGGCCGGCGTCCTTGAGCGCGGTCAGACGCTTGTCCGTGAGACCGATGCCCGAGGTGATCAGATTCGTGTAGAAGCCGAGCTTGCGCGCTTCGGCGACGAGCGTTTCGAGATCGTCGCGAAGAAGCGGCTCGCCGCCGGAAAAGCCGAGTTGCGCCGCGCCGAGCGCGCGTGCTTGACGCAGTACGTCGAGCCACTGCTCAGTGTTCAGCTCTTGCGTGTGATCCGCGTAGTTCACGGGGTTGTAGCAAAACACACAATGCAGCGGACAGCGATACGTCAACTCTGCAAGCAACCACAACGGCGGCGGGATGACCGCGCCTTCGTGCTCGGGTTTCGCAATGGGTTCGGAAAGATCGGTCATGCTTGTACCTTTACTTGTAGCGCTTTACTCCAGCCAGCCGCGCGAGCGCGCACCGGCGATGAACGCCCGCACATCGTTGCCGAGGCCAGTTGCATTGAACGCCTGTTCCAGGTCCGCGACGAGCGCCGGAATATCGCGGGTGCCGTCACACCGCAGAAGAATCTGCGCGGCGCTTTGATTCAGTTTGACCATGCCTTCGGGATAGAGCAGTACGTGCGCGTCCTGCGCGGGCTCCCATTGCAGGCGAAAGAGGCGCTTGAGCTTCGGATGCAGCGAATCATCCGGTGCTTCAACGGCTTCGTTCACGCGCTGCGTCGGATTCGTGTCGCTCATGACGGAAAGGCCTTTTCGATGGAATCCAGCATGGTCCAGAGAATATCGAGTTTGAATTGCAATATATCGAGCGCGCGCTGTTGCTGCTGGCGTGTCGTGAAATGAGCAAGCGTCACTTCGAGACCATGTTCGACATCGCGCTGTGCAAGCGAGACGCGCGAGCGGAAATAAGCGAGGCCGTCCGCTTCGATCCACTTGTAATGTTCGGGCCATGTCGCGAGCCGGTCCTTGTGGATTTGCGGAGCGAACATCTCCGTCAACGACGAGCACACCGATTCCTGCCACGGCGCGCGCCGCGCAAAATTAACGTAGGCATCGACGGCGAAGCGCACGCCGGGCGTCACGAGCCGCAACGACCATAGATCGTCGCGCGAAAGGCCTACTGCATCGCCCAGACGCGCCCAGGCTTCAATGCCGCCGGGCTGATCTTCGTAGCCGTCGTGGTCGAGAATACGGAGCACCCAGCGGCGGCGCGTTTCGCGATCCGGGCAGTTCGACATGACCGCCGCGTCTTTCAGCGGGATGTTGATTTGATAGTAGAAGCGGTTCGCGACCCAGCCGCGAATCTGCTCGGGCGTACATCCACCGCTATTCATCTTTACGTTGAACGGATGATGAATGTGGTACGCCGTTCCCTTCGCGCGCAGTTGCTCCTCGAACTGCTCGCGTGTCCACGCAGGCTCCGTCGTCTTCACTGCAGTGAAGTGCGGGCCGGTCGTGGGATTGAGCATCGGCGTGAAGGCGTTGTCAGGCATGCATCGTTCTCCAGGTAAGCTTCATAGCTCGAAGCTCATGCCGTCGTGCGCGACTTCGATGCCATGCTCCGACAGCATGCGCCGTTCGGGACCGTCCTCAATGAGGATCGGATTCGTGTTGTTGATATGGATGAGCACCTTGCGCATTCCGTCACGTTCGATTGAATCGAGTACGTCGATCATGCCGCCCGCGCCGCTTTGGGCAAGATGCCCCATGTCCGCGCCCGTCTTCTTCGTCAGTCCCAGACGAATCATCTCATCGTCGGTCCATACGGTTCCATCTACCAGCAAGAGGTCCGCGGTGCGCATCGCGGCGAGCACATGCGGTTCGATTGCACCGAGACCCGGCGCATAAAACGCGCGCTTGCCGGTTGCGCTATTCGTGAACATGAGGCCGATGTTGTCGCCCACTTCGGGCGCTTCGCGATGCGGCGAATATGGGGGCGCCTTACTGGACAGCGGTAGCGCGTCGATGTGCACGCGCGGCAGTTCGGGCACGCTCAACGCGGTATCGTCCAGCGCGATGCGACGATGCTCGACCCCGCAATAGTGCGAGAGGATCGACGTGATGGGAAAGCCGGTCGAGAGGTCTCGCCAAACGGCGTCGGTCGCATAGAGCGGTAAGGGCGTCCCGCGTTCCCGCAGCATGAGAAGGCCCGTGACGTGATCGATCTGCGCATCCATCACGATGACTGCCGCGATACCCGTATCGCGCACTCGACGTGCGGGCTGCAATTCAGGATTCGCCGCGATTTGCGCGAGTATGTCCGGCGACGCATTGACGAGCAGCCAGTCCTCGCCGTTGTCACTCACAGCGATAGACGACTGCGTGCGCGCCCGCGCCGCGATGGTGCCGCGACGCAGGCCGTCGCAATTGCGGCAGTTGCAGTTCCATTGCGGAAAACCGCCGCCTGCGGACGAGCCCAGCACACGTATTTTCATGAGCGGGCCTCGGTGACTTGCATGATGGCGCTCATGGCCACATTCTCCTTAACAGTCCGTCTTTTTCGATGAATTGGTGCTTTGCCACGCCCAGCGTATGCAGCACGATGAGCGCGGCCATGATCCACGCCAGATAGACGTGCAAGCCGAAGAACAGCTCGCGCAGGGCCTTGTCGTCCCATCCCCATTGCGGCAAGGGCGCGCCCCAGAAGCGCGTGCCGAACCTGTTGAACGACGATCCGAGATAGCCGGTAAGCGGCATCGCGATCATGCCAATGTATAAAAGAGCCTGCGTGGTGCTCGCGGCGGCGCGTTGCCACGCTCCCATCGGCGGCAGAGGCGGGCGGCCATAGCCCAGGCGTACCAGGATGCGGATCAGCACCAGCAGGAAAACCGTCATGCCGAGCGACTTGTGGAAGTTGATGAGCGTCGACTTGAACGGCAGCCCGCGCGGCAGGCCGACCATATACAAGCCGATGCACAGCATCACGACGATGGCGACTGCAATGACCCAGTGCAGCACGACTAGCGGCCGCGCAAAGCGGTCGTTCGCCACGCAAGTTGCATCGTGCGTTGCGGCTGGAATCCGCACAGCGGTCATGGCGCGCCTCCTTCGTCAAGGGCTTTCGTCCGCCGAATACATGGTCCATTGTTGTCGTCTGTTCATGAATTGGCGATCAGCAATTCCCCCCGTCCGTCCACAGCGAGATCGCCTGCGTAGCGTGTGGGCGTGACGTTAGTGGAAAGCGTCGCGAACGGCTCGATCTCGGAGGTCAGCATGCGCGTCAGCAGCCGCCAGAACACGTCGAAGCCGTGGCCGCCTTCGGTGAACGTAGGCTCGATGCGCCGCGGTTTCTTCAATAGTACGACCGTACCGCGTCGCATGCCATAACCGAGGTGCGCGCCCGTCTCGCCCGCGATGCAGAGCGTCCCCGCTACGAGCCGCGACGCCGCGAAATCTCCCGCATTCCCGCCGACCAGAACGGTGCCGCGCCGCATTCGGTCTGCAAGGCGCGCGCCTGCATCGCCATGAATGGTGAGCATGCCGCCGCGCATCCCTTCCATGTCGCCCGGAAGGGCGCCTGCCGCGAAATCGCCCACGCTGCCGCGCACCGTCACGCGTCCGCCTTGCATTTCGCATGCGGTAAAACGGCCCGTATTTCCCGCAATATGCAGTTCGCCGCCGCTCATGCCGATGCCCGCGTAATCGCCAGCGTCGCCTTCAACGATTAGCGAGCCTTCGTTCAGCGCTGCTCCGATGCGATCCAGCCATGCAGCGTCGCCTTCAATTCGAAGCAATGGCGTTACCGCTTCCGCTCGTGTGATGTCGAAGAGATCGCCCAGTGCGCATTGTTCGCCGAGGCCCTGTAGCACGCGTCGCGGTAACTCATCAGGCGCTATGTCGGATAGAGTGCGGGGCAGTAACTTCGACGCATCGACGCGAAAGCCGGGCGCATTTTTTACGCGTAACGTGATCGCGCTCATGCACGGCTCCCTGCCACACCGGCCGCGAGTTCGTGCAACTTGAAGTGGTAAGGTCCGAGCTTGCCGCCATAGTTTCCCGCCGATATGCGCAGCACGCCGCCCGCGCGCCCGATGGCGGTTGCAGCCGCAATGCCGGCCGTCATTGCCGCGCCGACATCGGCATCTGTCAGGCCGTCGATTACAATTTCGAGCACACATGTGATGTCGGGCGTCAGTTCGCTTTTCATCGACAAGCCGATGAGCGTGGGGCAGAAGGCATCGTTCGTGGAAGCAGTTGCGCCTGCGTATTTCGAGCCGATCTTCGAGCCTGAACGCACGACACCGCCCGGAAACGGCGTGATGATGTTCGGCAACGCATGCATTGCAGCCACCGCTGCTTCGGCAGCGGCCAAAGCGCTGTCGAGATCGCGTGCGAGGAAGAGCAGGTTGCCGCCGCCCACAGCCTTCACGGTGGCCGTGAATTCCTCGCAGACGAACTCGCCATCCATCACGGGCACGCGCCAATAGCGCGTCGCGCCAAGCACCTTCGATATCTGAAAGCCATCGCCGAAGAAGCGCAGTCCCGCGCCGAGCGGCGCGTTGTCGGAGAGCGGCGCGCGAGTCGTCGCCGGATCGATACCGCCATAGACCGCCGTGGTCGGACACGTGAGCACGCATTGCCCGACGCGCCGTGTGATCTGCTTGGCCAGTTCCTTCGACGATATCGCGAACATCAGCACCGATATGCCGGGCCTGCCATCGGGTGTTTCGTCGCGTGCGAGATCGCGCTCGATGCCCGCTTCGCATCCGCAGTCGATCACGGAGGTCGCGAAGCCCGTCAGTGAATTGGCGGCGTGACGCGCCCATGTCGACGTATGCGCGGTGATGACGAGGCGTGTCGCCTTCATCGGAAATGCTTCGGCAAACGTGTCGTCGATTTGCGTGTCGTTGATGCGCATGGGCGTCGTGATCATCCGTTCGCGCGCGTGGCGAGGCAAGCAACCGGCAGAAGCCTCCCGCCGTTGCAGCATGCGCAGACTTCATCTTCACCGATAGCCGCGTTCTCGAAGCGCGCGGCGAGGTTCGCCTCCGTGAAGGCGCGCACGCGCGGTTCGATCGACCGGTCGTAGTCCGGCTGCACATAGTGAATGCCGCCCGTCGGCGTCTTCAGGAGCGTCCCGTCGCGTGCAATTAGTTCGCCATCCTTAAAGACGTATGCAGGCGATGTGAACATACGCTCGCGGTTCGGATCGTCGCGATAGACGGCAATATCCGCCGCTGCACCCGCGCCGAGATGCCCGCGATCCGCGAGCCCGAGCAGCCGCGCGGGCCCGGCGCGCGTGATGATCGCGATGTCGTATAGCGAGAATTCCCGCGTGATTTCGCTGAGCGCGCTTGCGGTCTTCGCATCGGCGTGCAGCTTGTCGAGCTGCTCATCGCGGAACGATTTGTCCATCAGAAGCCGGATGAGATGCGGATAACTGGTGAACGGCCCGCCGTTCGGGTGATCGGTCGTCATGGACACGCGCCACGGGTCGTCCACGAGCAGGAAAATCTCCAGCCCGATGATCCATTGCAGCGCATTCACAAAGCTCTCTTCGCGATACCGGAAGGGCAGAACGCCACAGCCGCCATCGCACTCGATATCTCCGAGTATCCATTTGCGCGGCCGGGCGAGCGGCGCGTTCCTGAACTGCATCATCGTGTCACCCGATGCCGTGACAGTCTGACCAAAGATGATCTGGCCCACGTCGATCGTCACGTTGGGACGCGCGTTGACCGCCTCTGCAATGGCGCGCGCACCCGACGAGAATTTGCGCGGCCCTTCAGTGCCGTAACTATGAAACTGGATATGCGTCAGATGAATCGGCAGACCTTCCGCTGCATCCATCGTCGCGATGGTCGAATCCACATTGCCCGGCACCCCTAGATTGCTTGCATGCACATGCAGTGGATGCGGCACGCGCAAGTTCGTGAGCGCGCGAGTCAGAGTCTTCAGCACATCACGCGGCGTAATGCCGTAATGCACGTGCGCTTCGTCGAGGTCCAGTGAACGCTGATTGAACTTGAACGCGGAGATGCCACCAGGGTTCACGACTTTGACGCCGAGCGCCTTGCTTGCATTGATGGTCCAGCCGATGTAATCGCGCAGGCGTTCGAAGTCTTCGCGCGCAGCCAGCATTTGCAGGAACAATTCGTCGTTGCCCATCATCACGTAAGCGCCGTGATCGATGATCGGCGTATCGCCCATTTCCAGATGCGTATGGCGTGCGTTCGAGGCGATCATCGCGGGCTCGAATGCAGCCGTGTAACCCATTTCCGCGTAACGGTAGCCCGTGGCGAGCGTGCCTGGTGCGCACGTGCCGCAAGAAGGCAGGCGCATATAGCGGCCTTCTTCGGGACGGTTCGGCACGGCACGCGGATCGTCGCGATGGTCCTCCGGCAACAGCAAACGCGAGAGATTGGTCTTGCCGCCGCCGATATGCGAATGCAGGTCGATACCGCCAGCCATGACGACCATGCCGGTCGCATCGAAGTCGCGATCCGGCGGTATGTCGTGATTTTCCATGTGATCGACGATGCGGCCATCGCGGATATGGATATCGCGTTGTTCGCCATCGATACGGTTCGCCGGATCATAGACGATGCCGCCTCTGAGGCGCGCATTACTCACGACGGCCTCCTCATGCGCAGCAATTGGACGAGTTCGCTCGCAATGGCCGCGACGGTCGGCAACGTGGAATCGCGTGCGGGCGTGAGTGGTGCAACCACCGATGCATCCATGCGAAACAGATGACCGCTGCTTTCGACGCCCGGCGTCGCAACGGGAATGAAGACAGTGGGCGCACTGCGTTCATCGAGTGCGGTGGCCGGATGCGCGAGGATGATTGCGGGTACGTCGTCAGTGAGAGCATCGGGCATGGGCGCCGGGCCGAAGCTGGATATCCAGACGAGCGCATCGGCTTCGTGCCGCTGCAACAGCGCCTGCGTGCGATAGCGATGCGGATCGTGATCGAGCGGCAGTCCTCGCGTCACGCGTGTCCTGAGCGGAAAGCCTGATAGCCAGGTGACCGTCTGATTGACCGAGAGCGCGCCATCGTCCCCGGTCAATGCGAGTGCGCCAGCGCGCACAGTGCGGTTCAATGTCTTGACGACTCGGTGCAGTGCTTCGATTGCGAGCGCGTTATGTGGGCCTGGCAACGCGGCGGGTTCATAGACCAATGCGGTGTAGCGTGCGGCGCGAATGCGGTCGGTTAATGCTTGCAACGTGTGAGCGGTATCGGCGTGGGCGAGTGCATTCGGCTCGCGGCCTTCGAGAATGGCTGACCAGAGCGCGAGCGTATCGAACGGATCGGCTTCTGGAAGCAGTGCATCGGCGTGCGTGGCGGCGGTATCGGCATCGCATCCGACGAAGACTGTTTCCGTTTGGGGTTGCGCGGTTTGCAGCCGCTCGTAGAAGCGTGGATAGCGGCGTGAGGGCTCGCACGCGAACACCACGATGAGATCCGCGCGTGAGCGCACTTCGGATAGCGTGGTGAAGAGCGCGCCGCGATCTTGCAGCGCGAGCGTGGCTGCGGCGAGCGAATCGCCATGCAGATGATCCAGGATTGCGCCGCTGTTCGCGGCGAGTTCATAGATCGCGCGTGCACCGGCGACGTCGGTGGCGAGGCCGCCGATGAGCGGGTGGCGGGATTGCACGAGTACGTCTGCGGCTTGCGCGAGTGCGGATGTTAAGTCGGTCGGTTTCCCATTGATCTGCGGTTCGCGATTCACCGTTTCAGCGTTCATGCTCGCAAGCGATCTCGCTAGCCGCGGGCATGCAGTGTTGGTTGCGCTCATACGCGCATCAGCGGTGACTTCTAGCGCAATGTCGTCGCATAGCAGCGGGCAGAATGGACAGGTCCAAAGGTCTCTTGCTGGCGCTGGGTGAGAGGAGGCGGGCATGGTCCGCGTTTTGAGCAAGGTCTATGCCGGTCGGGATTCTTCTCTTTCTTCTTCACCGCATACACAGGCAAACCAACGCAGAACGCCAAGCAACTCGGCGTCCATGGAACACACTGTCACGCGCCCCACCAACCGCCGTACCGCAAAGCAACAACGCCCACAAAGACCAACGGCAATTGGCATAAATATTGAGTCACAAACGCGAATGCCAAACTAAATCGTCCGATCATGAATCGCAGAAGCCACCAACCACGCTTGCGCGCCGCACTGCGCGACCCGCGCGAGATCATCGCGATCCCGCACACCGCCCGCGCCGACGACATACCGATCACCGGCCATCGCCCGCACGGCGGCGAACGTATCGAGGTCCGGACCGGCATTTGCACCGACGTGATCCAGCGTCATCACGATGACGCGCGAAGGCCACCCCGCGCTATCTACACGCAATGCACCCAGCGCGCGCCCACCGCGATAGTCGAGCGACAGAATGGGCTCATGGCCCGCAGCGCGCGCATCGGCAATCGCATTCTCTTCGAGCAGAGTCTCCGTGCCGAACACAGGCACGAGCGTCGCCGCTTTATCGCTCGGCTCAAAGCCCCCGATTCGCTCGAACAACGCATGCATCGACGCGAAACCGCTAAAACCCGCGTCGAGCCAGATCGCGACTTCACCGCCGAGCGCACGTCGAAGCGCAGCAAGCGTCGAGATATGCGCGCCGCGCCCGAGAATCGCGCCGAGATCGGCCACGTATAACGTCGATGACGCAGTCGCGGCGATTAGCGCGCGAGCCACATCCACGGGATTGCTTGTGGCGCACAACGAAGACTGAATCGGCCGATAGCGCGAACGCTCGCCTCGCACAGCACGCACCGCGTGGCCGTCGAGCAGATCAAGAACCGGTATCACCTGCATGGATGGCTTTCCCTTGACCAGAATATTCGTGTTCGAGTATCTCACCGGCGGCGGCATCGATCCTGATGTCGCGAGCGCAGGCAGCCTCGCGGATCTCAGCGCGCTGATCGTCGAAGGGCGCGTGATGCGCGATGCCGTCGCCGCCGACTTGCGCGCGCTCGATGGCGTCGATGTGACCATCGCCACGTCCTGCTTCGAGCGTATCGACGAACATCACGCTCATGCACGCCCACAACACGGTGAGCCGATCACGCGCTTCGTCTCGCGCATCGCGCGTGAGCACGACTATGCCATGGTCATCGCGCCTGAATGCGACGGCCTGCTGTTGCGGCTTCATGATGCAGTCGGCGCGGCACGTTGGCTAGGCTGCGCCAAGGAAGCGATACGCGTGGCATCGAGCAAGAGCGCAACCGCTGCGTGCCTCGCCGCATACGGCATCCCTGTGACACCCGCGCTGGAACCCGAGCGAGCCGTAGAAGCGGAAGGACGTAGCTGGGTCGTGAAGCCCGACGACGGTGCGGGCGGTCTCGACACCTATGTTTTCGATTCACGCGACGCGGCATGTGAAGAATACGAAGCACGTACAGCGGCGGGCCGCAATGCCGTGCTGCAAGAATGGATCGATGGCGAGCCGCTCAGCCTGTCGCTTCTATGCGATGAAAAGGGTGTGCGGCTTCTTTCGATCAATAGACAACGTATCGGGCTCTCGGATGTCGCGCTGTCGCCTAGACACGAACGTGTCGTACAGTTCGATGGCGTCGATGTCGACACCATCGAGCGCGATGGCGAACGAGGGCGCGTGCTGGAGCGGCTTGCAAGGCGCGTGGTCGATGCGCTTCCCGGATTGCGCGGCTTCGCGGGCATCGACGTGGTGTGGCATCCGCAGCGTGGTCCTGTCGTCGTCGAAGTCAATCCGCGCCTGACTGTGGCTTATGCCGAGCTGAGCAAGTCGCGTAGGCTCGCGGCCGGTTTGCTGGCGGCGCACGGTGTACCAGGCTTCGTACAAGTTGCGCCATTGCTGCGTGCATGCGGGGCCTCTTCATGACGACGCGCACGAGCGACGCGCCCGTCGTCGGCTGGGACGTCGGCGGCGCGCATGTGAAGGTGTGCATCGTGGCCGCAGGCGCGCTGATCGATGTCGCGCAATGGGCTTGTCCATTATGGCAGGGCATCGCGCATCTCGAGCGGGTCATCGACGACGTATTCGAACGCTGGCCCCAGGCCGCCGATGCCGCCGCGCGCCACGCCGTCACGATGACCGGTGAAATGGTCGATCTCTTCGCTGACCGTGCCGAAGGAGTACGCACGCTGACCCGCACGCTTGCGCAACGGCTCGGACCGCGCACGATGTTCTATGGCGGCAAGGAGAACTGGCTCGCCCGTTCCGCGTGTGCGGACGGCTGGCGGAAGGTTGCATCGGCGAACTGGCTCGCCACCGCCGAGTACGTTGCAACGCGTGTACGCAATGCGTTGCTCGTCGATATCGGCAGCACGACGACGGACATCGTTCCGATTGTCGCGGGCGATGTCGCCGCGCGCGGCACGAACGATGCGCAGCGTCTTGTCAGCGGCGAGCTCGTGTATCAGGGCGTCGTGCGAACGCCGTTGTGCGGCGTGGCGCATTGCATAACGTTTCGAGGCGAGACCACGGGCGTGATGAACGAGTGGTTCGCGACGACAGCCGATGTGTATCGTTTGACCGGCGAGTTGTGGGACGCGCATGACCAGCATCCGAGCGCCGACAACGGCCCGAAGACGGAAGCCGCAAGTCGCGCGCGTATCGCACGAATGATCGGACGTGATGCGTCAGATGCAAGCGCCGAAGAGTGGCGGCGCTTCGCGCTCGCGTGGCGGCATGAGCAGTTGCGGATCATCGAGGCGAACCTCGCTCGCGTCAGTGCGCAACATGAAGCGCTTGCGAGCGCGCCTGTCGTCGGCGCAGGATGCGGACGTTTCATGGCCGCAGCGTTGGCGCGACAGGAGGCGCGTGGCTATGTCGAGTTCGCGCGGCTCGCGGGCGTTGCATCGCATGATGCAGAGCGGGCCGAATGGGCGTCGACGTGCGCGCCGAGCGTCGCGGTGGCGTTGCTCGCATCGTCGCCGCGTGCTGTCATGGGAGCAGGCAGCGCGAACGATGCGCTCAATCTTGAACGAGGATGATGGCCATGTGGGTGGTCAAGATCGGGGGAAGCCTGAGTCACGATCCCGCGCTGCGCGAATGGCTCACACGGCTCTGGGAACTGGGCGGCGGGCGCGTGGTGATCGTGCCGGGCGGCGGCGATTTCGCCGATGCGGTGCGGCAATATCAGTGCGAATGGCGCTTCGACGACCTCGCCGCGCATAACATGTGTCTGCTCGCGATGGCTCAATACGCGATTCTCATGCAAGGCGTGCTGCCCGAACTGGTGCTCGCATCGAACGAGCAACGCATCCGGCGTGCGCTGCGCGAAGGCCGCGTGGCCGTTTGGGTGCCCACGGACCTCATGCGCACGTCGCCCGATTCCATGACCAACTGGGACACTACATCGGACAGCCTCGCCGCATGGCTTTCGACGACGCTCAACGCCGAGCGTCTCATGATCGTCAAGTCGTGCGAAATCGAAGCACATGCGCCGCTCGAAACGCTGGCGGCGCGCGGAATCGTCGACAGGCGCTTTCCCGCCTACGTGAAAGACGCCAACTATCTGGTGGAAGTCTTCAGCAAGCGCGAGGCTTCGGTCGTGCGAGACCGCTTGCTTGCGTTTCAGGCATGAGCGGTCATGCGCTCACCATGCAGCGCACTCGCCCACTGACGCACGCGCGAGGGATCGAGCCGGCCCGTGCGTCCAGCGCGTTCGTCGCATAGCGCGCCTCTGAAGCCCGCGATATCGGGCGCGAGCGCGCGTATCCGTTCGAGATGAGACCAGGCGAGCGATCCGGCGAGCGCGGTCATCATGCCGCGTGAACGCGCTTGAGAAAGGCACGCGGCAAGCGTCGCCGTATCGACGCAATCGAACAACGTGCGTCCGTTCTTGTTTGCGGTATCGAACACGAGGCCTACGAATCCAAGCTGTGCGCACAACCTCACGAGCGCGGTGTCGATGCCGTCGTCCGACAGCAGCACAGGCACGACAGTCGCGGGCAACGCCGCTAGACGATGCAAACAGTCAGCGGCGTGCGGTCCCTGCACGATGCCGACCTTCACGTAATCCACACCGGTGCCCGCGACCTCGAGCACGCGATCACAGATCTCGTCGAGCGCGTCGTCAGGCAAGTCTCCGATGGTTGCGCTGATGGGCCGCACCGCGTACTGCGCTCGCAGTGTGCGCACGATTCGCGCGATGTCGTGCGTCGCCACGCCGCCGAGCGCGCCCGCGTGCGGTTCTTTCAGATCGATCAGTTCTGCACCGGCTCGTGCGGCATTGAGTGCTTCATCCACCGAGCGAACGCTCGCGAGCAACGCGGTCATCGAGATACTCCAGAAGATTGCATCACGAGCGCAGCGTCTTCGTGCGATGCTGTTCGATTGCCTGCATGAGCCAGTTCCAGGCAATGCGCTCAACATCGCCCGCAGTTTTGTCGATGGCAATGCGCAGATAGTCGATCTCGCGTTCCACTTTCTCTTGCGGCAGCATGAAGAGACGGCTCACGAGAATTGCGCCTTCCACGACTGCTGCCTGCGCACGGTTGAAGCCGGGAAACGGCGCATGGGTCTCGCGATGCACGCATTTCATACGCAGCGTGGGACGCGTGTCGTCATCGCTGACTTCGACAAGACGCCACTCGGTATGCGCCAGCGATTCCGCGAGGCGCACGCTCGGCACCGCAGTCGCGGGAAGCGTCGGCCAGTCGCGTTGAAAACCCGTGACGCAGCCCGCAAAAATGCGCACATCCGTCGTAAAGTTGATGACGGCGCTCTGCGTCGCAATGACGTTATCGAGCGTCGTGGAAGGGCGGAACGGCGCGAGGATCGCGAACGCTTCCTCGAAGCGCACGCCCATTGGCGCGACATGCGCACGGCCATCGCGATCCGCCGTCGTGACGATCGTCTCGTAGATCATGGCTATGTGCGCATGCGCTCATGAGTGGAGAGCCGCGCGAAGCATCGGACGATGCCACTTCGCGCGGTCCCGCGCCATGCTTAGCGCGTGGCGATGTACATCGTGATTTCAAACCCGAAGCGCATATCGGTGAAGCTCGGCGTGGTCCATTGCATGACAGTTTCTCCTTGGGTGAACGAGTGCATCAGTCGAGGCGCACGCAAGCGTCATGCCACAGCGTGCGGGCTTGCCCGAGCAAGTTACTGTGACGGAAACGCAGCAAAGTGTCCCGCGCGCGGCGTGACGCTGAATAAGCAATCCTTTAGAGCGGTGCAAGAAATTCGTGAATTCCCTTCGGCACACGTTCGCGCCTACTCTGCAATCACGGCAGGCGCACTCTACGCTACGACGGTCGCCCGAAGTCAATGCGCACGTCGTTCTCAACTTCCCTGTGTCGAGGAAACGGAATGAACGACTTCAGCAAGGCCGCCGTCGAGGCGGCACGTAATCCGTCCGATCCGCGCTCGCGCTATGCGGCCGGGGTCATGAAGTACCGCGAGATGGGCTACTGGCAACCCGATTACACGCCCAAGGAGACAGACATCATCGCGCTATTTCGCATCACGCCGCAGCCCGGCGTGGAGCCGGAGGAGGCGGCCGCAGCGGTAGCGGGGGAATCGTCGACTGCAACGTGGACGGTCGTATGGACCGACAGGCTGACCGCATGCGACATGTATCGCGCGAAAGCGTATCGCGTCGAACCCGTGCCACATGCACGCGCCGACGAGCCCCAGTACTTCGCGTACATCGCTTACGAACTCGATCTCTTCGAGGAAGGGTCGGTGGCGAATCTCACGGCTTCGATCATCGGCAATGTATTCGGCTTCAAGCCGTTGATGGCGCTCAGGCTCGAAGACATGCGCATTCCCGTCGCGTATCTGAAGACGTTTCAAGGGCCGCCGACAGGCATCGTCGTCGAGCGCGAAAGGCTCGATAAATACGGGCGTCCGCTGCTCGGCGCGACGGTCAAGCCGAAGCTCGGCTTGTCGGGCAAGAACTACGGACGCGTGGTGTATGAAGGTCTCAAAGGCGGCCTCGACTTTTTGAAGGACGACGAGAACATCAACTCGCAAGCCTTCATGCACTGGCGCGACCGCTATCTCTTTGCGATGGAAGCGGTGAATCGCGCGCAAGCGGAGACGGGCGAAGTCAAGGGTCACTATCTGAACGTCACGGCCGGCACCATGGAAGACATGTACGAGCGCGCCGAATTCGCAAAGGCGTTGGGCTCTTGCATCGTGATGATCGATCTCGTCGTCGGGTGGACGGCAATCCAGTCGATGTCACGTTGGGCGCGCAGGAACGACATGATCCTGCATCTGCATCGCGCGGGACACGGCACGTACACGCGGCAGCGCAATCACGGCATTTCGTTTCGCGTGATTGCAAAGTGGTTGCGCATGGCAGGCGTCGATCATGCACATGCGGGCACGGCGGTCGGCAAACTGGAAGGCGATCCGCTCGCGGTGCAGGGCTATTACAACGTATGCCGCGAAGCGCGCAACGACGTGGACCTGACGCGCGGCATCTTCTTCGATCAACCGTGGGCGGGCTTGCGTAAGGTCATGCCGGTGGCATCCGGTGGCATTCATGCGGGCCAGATGCATCAGTTGCTGGACCTCTTCGGCGACGATGCGATCCTGCAGTTCGGCGGCGGCACTATCGGGCATCCGCAAGGCATACAAGCCGGCGCGACGGCCAACCGCGTCGCGCTCGAAGCGATGGTCAAGGCGCGTAACGAAGGCCACGATATCGCGCAAGAAGGGCCGGAGATTCTCGAAGCTGCCGCGCGCTGGTGCACGCCGCTCAAGCTCGCGCTCGATACATGGCGAGACGTGACGTTCAACTACGCATCGACCGATACGCCCGACTTCGCTGTAACGCCTTCGCTGGCCTGAACGATAAGGGGATTGTCATGCACATCACGCAAGGAACGTTTTCGTTCCTCCTGCCTTTGAACGACGAAGAGATCTGCGCGCAGATCGACTATGCGCTGAGTCAGGGCTGGGCGTGCTCGGTCGAGTACACGGACGACCCGCATCCACGCAATACGTATTGGGAGATGTGGGGGCTGCCGATGTTCGATCTGCACGACGCGGCCGGCGTCATGATGGAAGTGGACGCGTGCCGAAAGGCGTATCCGCGTCACTACATCAAGGTCAATGCGTTCGACTCGGTGCGCGGGTTCGAGACGATGCGGCTCTCGTTCATCGTCAACCGGCCGCCTGAAGAGAAGGGCTTCCGCCTCGAACGACAAGACGATCGCAGCCGCATTCAGCGATATTCGATTCGCACATACGCCACGGATCGCCCGAACGGCGAGCGGTACTGACTAGGAGACGACGATGGGCGCCGAAGCCACCGTGGACGATATGCAAGAAGCGCGCGCCGACCTGATGGCGCTTTACCGCGATTCGCGCATCGGCGAGGTGCTTGCGGAACTGGACCGCGATCTCATCGGGCTTGCACCGGTCAAGACGCGCATCCGCGAGATCGCCGCGCATCTGCTGGTGGAACGGGCCCGCGCGGCGCTCGGCATCGCAAGCGGCGCGCCGACGCTCCACATGTGCTTTTCGGGCAATCCCGGCACGGGCAAGACGACAGTGGCGCTGCGCATGGCGCAAGTGCTGCACCGGCTCGGCTATATCCGGCGCAATCAACTTGTCTCCGTCACGCGCGACGATCTCGTCGGCCAATACATCGGCCATACGGCGCCTAAAACGCGCGAAGTGCTCAAGCGCGCGATGGGCGGCGTGCTTTTCATCGACGAGGCCTATTACCTGTATCGGCCGGAGAACGAACGAGACTACGGGCAAGAGGCCATCGAGATTCTGCTTCAGACGATGGAGAACCAGCGCGGCGACCTGGTCGTCATTCTTGCGGGCTACGAAGCGCGCATGGAGACGTTTTTCCGCAGCAATCCCGGCTTCCGGTCGCGCATTGCGCATCACATTGCGTTTCCGGACTACGCTCCGGACGAGCTGTTGAAGATTGCAGAGCACATGCTGGCTGATTTGCATTACCGATTCGGCGACGACGCGCGCAGCGCCTTCGCCGACTACCTCGCGCGCCGCATCCGCCAGCCGAACTTCGCCAATGCGCGTTCGGTGCGCAACGCACTCGACCGTGCGCGGCTGCGACAGGCTAACCGCTTGTTCGCGGCGGCCGAACGCGGCAGCGGACCCGCGGACGCCATCGCGCTCACGCAACTGGCCGCAGCTGACATACGCGCGAGCCGTGTGTTCAACGATTCGGACAACGAATGAGGTGAATCATGCGGGATGGACGCACGACGTTGTCGAAGTTCCTGATCGATACGCTCGACCGCCAGCCCGGTTCGCATGCGGCGAGCGGTCTGTCCGCCTTGCTCGTGGATGTGGCGGCATCCGTCAAGGCGATTGCGGCCGCGCTGACGCGCGGTGCGCTC
Organism: Caballeronia sp. LZ062; assembly: GCF_031450785.1. Classification (NCBI taxonomy): domain Bacteria; kingdom Pseudomonadati; phylum Pseudomonadota; class Betaproteobacteria; order Burkholderiales; family Burkholderiaceae; genus Caballeronia; species Caballeronia sp. LZ062. Next base: position 735,226 of record NZ_JARTWB010000001.1, on the reverse strand, counting down.
GGCGGCCAGCACGGCTCGGCGCAAAGCATCAACACGCACGGGGAAGAGCACAAGAAGCTCGACCTCTTGACCAACGACATCTTCTTGCAGCATTGCGAATGGGACGGACTGCTCGCCGGCATGGTGTCGGAGGAAATGGAAGGCGTGTATGCGGTGCCGGAGCCCTATCCGCGCGGGGATTATCTGCTGGCCTTCGATCCACTCGATGGTTCATCGAACATCGATATCAACGGCGTGGTCGGTTCCATCTTCTCGGTCATGCGACGAAGTGATGCGCGAAGCGCCTCGCTCGACGAAGCCGATTTCATGCGTCCCGGTCGCGAGCAAGTCGCAGCCGGCTATGCGATCTACGGCCCCTCGACCATGCTCGTGCTGTCCGTCGGCAATGGTGTACATGGCTTCACGCTCGAACGCGATGTCGGCAACTTCGTGCTCACGCACTCGGATATCCGCATTCCCGAGGACTCGTGCGAATTCGCGATCAACGCATCTAACGAACGCTTCTGGGAGCCGCCCGTGCGCCGCTATGTGCAGGAGTGCAAGGACGGCCGGAGCGGATGCCGCGCGCAAGACTTCAATATGCGCTGGATAGCGTCGATGGTGGCGGAAGTGCATCGCATCCTCATGCGCGGAGGCGTGTTCATGTATCCGCGCGACCGCAAGACCCCTGCGATGGAGGGCCGTTTGCGGCTGCTATATGAAGCCAGCCCTATGAGCTTTATCGTGGAACAGGCGGGTGGACTGTCGATCACGGGACGCGAGCGCATTCTCGATGTCACGCCGTGCGCGCTGCATCAACGCGTGCCGGTCATTCTCGGATCGCGGAACGAAGTGGCGCGCATAGCGCGCTATCACGCGGAATACGACAGCGGCGCGGACAAGCCTTTCACGTCGCCGCTCTTCCATGAGCGATCGTTGTTTCTGCCCGAGACCTCCGCGTAAGGGGAGACGCGCATGTCTATCAAGCATCCGATCATCGCCGTGACCGGCTCCAGCGGTGCGGGCACGACTACGGTCATGAAGAGCTTCACGCATATTTTCCGGCGCGAGCGCATTCACGCGCAGATCGTCGAAGGCGATGCGTTCCACCGCTATGACCGCCTCGGCATGCGTGAAGCGATGAAGCAGAGCGAGCGCGACGGACTGCGCAACTTCAGCCACTTCGGGCCTGAAGCGAATCTCCTCGCAGAACTGGAAGCTCTTTTTGCGAACTATGGCGCAAGCGGTGGCGGACAGTTTCGCCGCTACATCCACGATGAAGCTGAGGCCGCGCGCTTTCAGCAAGACGCGGGGACCTTCACGCCATGGGAAGACGTCACGCCCGATACGGACATGATGTTCTATGAAGGTCTGCATGGTGGCGCGGTCACGGAGACGGTGGACATCGCGCGTCACGCGGACTTGCTTGTCGGCGTGGTGCCGATCATCAATCTCGAATGGATACAGAAGCTGCATCGCGATCAGACCATGCGCGGCTATTCGCACGAAGCCGTGGTCGATACGATCCTGCGGCGCATGCCGGACTACGTGAACATCATCTGCCCGCAGTTCTCGCGAACGCATGTCAACTTTCAGCGCGTGCCGACCGTCGATACGTCCAACCCGTTCACCGCGCGCGAGATTCCGCAGCCCGACGAGAGCTTCGTCGTCATTCGCTTCGCGAAGCCGAATGGCATCGATTTCCCGTATCTGCTCACCATGCTGCACGATTCGTTCATGTCGCGCCCGAACGTGATCGTCGTGCCGGGCGGCAAGATGGGTCTTGCGATGCAACTCATCTTCACGCCCATGATTCTGCAGTTGCGCGACCGCCGCGCACGTGCGTGAGCGGCTTGCTCATGCACCTTTTCCGATTACTGCCGAGTCGCGGTGCCATCGGTGTGGGTGAGGATCGGCCAACGCATCAGCGCATCGAACATGCTGCGAGTCTGCGCCTGCTGCTGTCGCGTCAAAGTGGGCCGTCACGCCGCGCGACGACGCGCAGATTGATGGCATTGAACATGGCGGCTACCTGCTTCGGGACTGGCCGCGCGCATTCGTACGCGAAGCCCGACGCGTGCTGCCATCGAGACGGGCGTTACGGCATTTTGGCGGCAATACGTCGGATTAAACCGTGGTGTCATCCGGATCGACCGGTTCGGCGAGTCCGCACCGGCCAGAGAACCTCTATGCGCACTTCGGCGCGACGACGGAGGCGTGTGGAGAAAGCGCATCGCGTAGCAACATGATTCCACTTGAAAGCGAAGGCGCGTTGATCAACGCTTCTTTATGGTCGTGCCTGGCGCATGCCAAGCGGTGACATCCTCTTCCGGACGATCCACCTCGCAACCCCAGTCGAGCGGCTGATCCTGATCGAAGCGCTTGCCGAGTTGCCATGCAATCTCCGCGCGTGCGAGTTGCACGCCCATGTAAAACGCGTGGCCGCCGTCCGCCTCCAGTTTCAGTTCTGGGTACAGCTCGAAAGGATCTGTGGCGATCCGATGCCCCTCGCGGTTATAGACGTGAATGCCTTCGGCGGATACCTGAACGCGAAAGTTACGATCACGTATGGATGCAGCTAGGTCATGGATCTCTTCGGCGCTGTAAGGGAAGGGCCTTTTGGCATGAAGCGCGCACAGGTCGCCCGAAATTCCTTTGGGCAGCGTCTGCGCTTCGCGCGCGGCGTGCATCACGCGTCGCGCGACGTCGGCTTCGCGCACGGCGCGGCGCGCGTGAAGGCTCACGGATGTGGTAAGCACCGCCGCGACACGTAGTTCAGCTGCCATGCCCAGCAGTACCGCGTTGATGCCTGTGGTGTCCGCTTCGGTCAACTCGGTCACGTTACCGATGCCCATCATGATCGAGACATCCGGGTGCCGCTCGCGCAAATCCACATAGCGAGCGATGGATGCCGCGAATCCGAACGGAATCGGATCGAGAATCGGATCGGCGAGGAACGGGCGATGCCGCGCTTTCATGGCGTCGATGGCCGCATCGAGCGATGCCATGTCATGCGGCTCGCGCGGCACCAGTATGGGCGTCGATGCCGTCTCGTCGGCGACCCAAAGCGTATCGATGTTAAGACTCATCAGATAGTCGGCGCCCGCGCGGCCACCGCGCACCAGTTCTTCCGCATGCATCGAATCGACGCTCACGCGGTAGCCCTGCTCCCTCAGCATGGCGACCGCGTCTTCGAGATGCGGAAACGGTGTCGCGGGCAGGCAGCCGATGTCGATCACATCTGCGCCCTGATTCGCGTAGTCGCGCGCACGCGAGGCGATGCCCTCAAGGTCGAGGCGCGGCGCATCGACGATTTCCGCGAAAATCTCCGTCTCGTAGCGCGATAAATCGATATGCCGTGCTTCTTGACCGAAGAACTGCGGCAAGTCCTTCACTTCCTCGGGACCGCGCTCCACTTTCACGCCGTAGAGCGCGGTGAGCGCATCGAGGTCGCCGCGGCATCGTCCCGGCACGATCATGCGACTCGTGCCTTCGCTGAGCGGCACAGCGACGCGCCGGCGAATCATGTCGGCGGTCATGAGTCCCGCCACTTGCAGCCCGATCTCGCGCACTTCCCAAGTAAAGGGCGATGCGGCACTCTGGGGCGCAATGCCTTCGAGCACGCGATAAAGACTCTGCTCCGCGAGCCTGCCGGTCAGGAAGACAATGTGTTCCATGCGAGATTCAGGTCCGAAAGCCGCCGTTCGAGCGCGGCCTTCAGGTCGTCGAGCGTGCGCGCGACGGTCGTATGTTCGATGCGCGCGAGCCGTTCGACGTTATCGAATTCTATTGCGCGCGGCCTGACTTCGACCCATTCGCGCGGCGTTTGCGTAATGACGCTCGGCGCCGTATCACATGCGAAAACGATGCCCGGCACGCATTGCTTGCCGGCCTGCGCGAAGAGATTGGTGGGCAGCGTGTCCGAGATGCCGAGCGCGCACTTCGCGACCGTGTTGCTGGTCGCGGGCGCGATCACGACAGTGTGATAGTCGCCGTGGTACAGCATGCCCACGGGCACGCTACTCGCGCTGTTGTCGCGAAAGACCTTGAAGTGCTCGCGTAGTTTCTTGATAGGCCAGCCATAGAGCGGCAGCACTTCTTCGCCTGCGCGTGAGAGAAAAAGATCGCAACGCGGCAGGCGCAACGCGAGATCGAGCGATTCCTCGATCATGTGGCCGGAACCGGTCACGCACCAGGCGAAGCGTGCGTCGGGTTTGAATTCGTCGAGCCGCCGGGCGGGCGCGTGCTGCGTCATGCGTCGTGCGGCGCCGAAGAATCGTGCGACAGCCGTATATGCAGCCGATGCATCTTGCGGTACAGCGTGTTGCGGCTAATGCCGAGCACCTTTGCGACATTGCTCACGTTCCAGCGATGCTCGTCGAGCAACAGCAGCACGGTCTCGCGTTCCTTCACCTGAATCGCATTGAGCGCAGAGGTGTCGACGTCATCGGTTGAATGAGCGTGCGGCGCAGTGGGTGCAACCGAAGCGCCGACGCTACGCGTTCCATTCGCAATCTCGGGCGGCAGATGCGCGCATCGAATCTCGGGACCGTCGCATAGCGCTATCGCCATTTGCAGCACGTGCCGCAACTGACGGATGTTGCCGGGCCACGGATAGCTCAATAGCGCCTGTCGCGCTTCGGGGCTCAAGGTGGGCGGATCGGCCGATTCCGTTTGCAGAATATGGCTGATGAGCGCGAGCGCGTCGGCGCGTTCGCGCAAGGGCGGCAGATTGATTTCGATACCGTTGAGCCGGTAGTACAGGTCCTCGCGAAACATGCCCGTCTGCACGAGTTCCGCCAGATTGCGGTGACTCGCGCTGATCAACTGGAAGTCCACCTTCACGGTGGTTTCCGCGCCGAGCGGCGTCACTTCGTGTTCTTCGAGCACGCGCAGCAGGCGCGCCTGCAACGCGAGCGGCATATCGCCGATTTCATCGAGAAACAGGGTGCCGCCGTTCGCCTGCACGATCTTGCCGCGCCGTCCTTCCCGCTGTGCGCCCGTGAATGCGCCCGCGCGATATCCGAACAATTCGCTCTCGATGAGATTCTCCGGCAGCGACGCACAGTTCACCGCTACGAACGCGCCCGCTCCGTTCGGGCTGATGCTGTGCAGCGCATTCGCGAAGACTTCTTTGCCGGTGCCCGTTTGCCCACGCAGGATGATCGGGATTTTGCGTTGAATCACGCGTGCAGCAAGCTGGATTTGCGAAGCCATACGCGGATCGCCGAACTCGAGATGCGAGAGTTTGTCGAGACGCCCCGCGCCCGCGTTGTCGCGCGATTCTTTGCGCACGGGTTTCGCACGTGCGTTCGCGTTAGTCGTCAACGCGGAATCGTTCATGAAGATGCGGCTTGCTCCGCTTGCTGCCTCACGCGGCGTTTGCGCGGTGAGAAAGAAGCGGCTGTTGGTCTTCGCGCTGTACACCGTGACCGGATGAAACGATCCGCGTATGCTGCGCGCGATCATATCTTCGAGCGAAGCATTGAACGCTTCTTCGATGCGCTTGCCGCAAAGCTCGGCGGGCGAGCGCAGATCGAGCTGAAAGAGCGCGCTGCGGCTTGCGGCGAGCACGACGCCTTCGTCGCTTACCGCGAGCTTGCCTGCGTGCAATGTGCCGACGAACTCGGGCCGGCTGTGAAAGTGGACGATGTTCGCGTGCCGGTAGCGCGCATCGATCAGACGATTTTCGATCATCTGCCGTGACATGCCGACAAGCACGAGCGAATGCTGTTGCAGGAGTTTCGAGCGGCTAGTCACGTCGAGCACGCCGGCGATCGTGCCGCGTTCATCGAAGATGGGCGCGGCCGAGCACGTGAGCGACGTATAGCGCGGATAGAAGTGCTCGTGCTGGCACACGGCGATGCACTCGCGCTCGATCAGGCACGTGCCCATGCCGTTGGTGCCGGCTTCACGCTCGCTCCAAAGCGCGCCGACGCGCAGACCGTCGGCGGCGACGGCCTCGCCGAACGGCACCGACGACACTTGATGCACGATCACGCCGTCCGCATCGACGAGCACGACGGCGAGTTCCGGATCGGCAAGCTGCTGATACAGCGTCGTCATCTCGAGCTTGGAGCACGCGATGAGATCGCTCGCGGCTTCGCGGCGTTCCGTGAGTTCGCGCGATGTCAGCACGGGCGGCATCACGAAGCGGCCGGGATCGAGATGGAATTCGGTGAGGCACCGCATCCACGATTGCGCGACGGAATCGCTCGCGCGCCGCGTGGCAAGCGGGTTATTGACGATGTTCAGCACTTCCCGGACATGCGTGTCTACGTCAGCTAGCGACGACATGAGGGCGTGTCTCCGTGGCGTTTTCGTTGCGCTCGCGCATGAGCCGCGCGTGCGTGCGACGCCGAATCTGTTCGTGTGACCGCTGGCGCTGCGGCCGTCTGATTGACCTCGTGCTCTTGCCGCACGGGTGCGCGCCTCGTGGCCGGACGTGAATTCGGTCAAGGTTGCCGCCTCAATCGCGCCCGGTTCTCAAAAACTCTACATCCGATGACGCGCCGATTCAATAAGTAGTCGCATAGAGTTGGGCCGTTGCGCGCGGTTTTTGCTTTTCCCTCGCGAGCAGCCAGCGAAAGCAGCGTTTCACACTCGATCCACTCACCGGGCCGCTCGCGCGGCGACACGCATATGGGCCGATTCGATCCGATCCGCGAAGCCGTTCCCGACACGCCGCCACACGCCGCTGAGGATGCCGCGCCGATGGACATCGTTTTTATCGAAGGACTGACGGGGCAGACGGTGATCGGCATCGACAAGACCGAACTGCATGATGCGCAGCCGGTGCGCATGAGTCTCGCCATTGGCGTGCCGTCGCTGCGCGCGTGCACGACGGACCGCATCGAAGACACAGTCAACTACGCTGCGGTGCGCGATGCCATTCACGTACTCCTCGCGTCGCACGGCGTTCAGTTGCTGGAGGCGCTCGCCGAACACATCGCGCAGCTTGTCATCGCGCAGTTCGGCGCGCACTGGGTGAGGGTGTCGCTTGCGAAGCCCGCGAAGTTCGACGATGTCGATGCGGTAGGCGTCGTGATAGAACGGCGTCGCGCGCCGTCAGTGAAGAGCGGACTCGAATGGATCGGCCTTGGTTACGTTCCGCAATAAGCGTGGCGTCCAGCGCTATTTAGCGACCGATGCCGGCTTCACGAGACCGCATGCCTTGAAGGCATCGCGCTGAAGTTCGCGGTACTTCTTCGTCTGCGCCTTCGCGCGATCCACGCGAAACTCGCCGCCGCCTTCGCCGCCCAGCGTTGCGTATTTCGAAAACGTGGATTGCTCGACGAAGTCGTCGTAGGTGAGCACTTGCGCGATCTTGTCGATGGCGCACGAGCACTTATAGACGTTCACGAAGTCATGCCCGTTATCGTCCATGCAGGCGAGCACGTATTCGACGCGGCCTTCGGTCGGATAGTCGTGTCCCTGTGCCGGCACGCCCGCCGCCGCGAATGACAGCGGGCTCGTAAGCGCGACAGAAGCGAACAGGGTCAGGGCGCAGCAACGTGCAGTCATTCGATGAACCTCGTCGTAGTCGATGACGCACGGCCGGCGCGCGATGACGCACGCCGGCCGCGAGGCATATGAACGCGTCAGGCCGCCGCGAACGGATGCGCCACTGATGCTTTGCGCGACACCACTTCCGATGCCTTCGGTTCGCCCGCCACCGCGCGCTGCAGGGCTTCTTTGGTCGCCTGGTAGTTGAACTCCTGGATCTTCTTGTCGTCGGACGCTTCCCAGTGAATGAATACGCCGACACAGATGAAAAGGTCGTCGGCTTCATCGGCGGGAATGGTGCCGTCTTCGACGGAGTCGGCGACCGCGAGCGCCACTGCATGCTGTGCGGGGCCGAACATCTGCACGGCCTGCTTCGCGCCCTTGATCGTGACCTTGTTGAAGAGAATGGTGTTGGGTTTCGTGATGAGATTCGGTGCGACCACGGCCAGCAGCGACGTGAAGCCGTCCTTGTTGTTCGTGAGCGCGTTGCAGAACGCGGTCTCCGCAGCGGAACCTCGCGGTCCGATGATCAAGTCGATATGTGCGACCTCGTTGCCATCGCCGACGAGCGACTCGCCTATCATGACGCGGTTGATCTTGGCCATGCTGTTCCTCCAGTGATTGGTTCTTGGGACGATCGACTTGCTCTAGGCTCATGGCGGCCACGGTCGATAACCCGAAGACCGCGCAAGGCATCTTTGATGCAAACGGCAGCACACAGGGCGGCATAACCGCGTACGTCCTAAACATGAACCGTGCCACTTCACTTGCCCTGCAGTGCGGCAGATCGTGCGCACAACGACTCACACGGTCATGAGCGCGACGAAAATCGTCGCGACTGCGAGGTCGGCGCTCGTCCCGGGATTGATGCCTCGCGCCTTGAGTTCGGCGTCCCATGCATCGAGCGCGGGCGCATTGAGGGGACGACCCGCTGCGCGCCAGTTCGCGCGATGAACGGCGGCATCGCGCGTGACACTTTGCGCCATCGCCGCGCCCGCTTTGCGCACAATGTGCGAGTCGGGCCAGGCACATAAGAAGGTGAGGAATGCATCGAGCATCGCTGATTGCGCGTCGATGATGCTCACGTCTTGCGCCGCGCCGAATACATCGGTGAAGCCGTTCGCGTACTGCCGCGCAATGCTGTCCCGGTCGGCAGCCAGCATCATCGCTGTGCGCAGATCCACGGTCGGCAACGCGTGCACGGATTGTTCGGGCGCTTCTCCGAGACCGCCCGGATTAGCGAGTGCAATCGCGCGATAGGCGAGGCGGGCATCGTCGAGATCGAGCGACGCGAGCACGCGTTGCGTCGCGGCATGCCACTCTTTCGCGTCGATTGCGCGATCCCGCGGCAGACGCTCTAGCGCGGCGCACAACGGCGCGGCAAGCAGCACGATGCCGAGATTCGTGTTGCAGCCGACTGCGTCGGTCGTGCGGCGCACGGCGTCGAGAATGCGCTCGCCCACACTTGCGCCGCGTGCGAAGAGGCCAGCCGCCGCCATTGCTGCGCTTTCGATGAACTGTGCCGCCGTCATGCCGTGTCCCGCGCTCGCGATGCTCACGTTGCCCGGCTTGCGCGTCTCCACGTCGAGCGCACAGGCGCGCAGGAAAGCCGCACGCGCGTGCGCTGGGTCAGGCGCGGGCATCGCCGCTGGCCAGCGCGAGCGTGCGCTGCGATGCAGCGAGCTTGCGGTCGAGCAGATCGTCGGCAAGCAAGGCGGCTATATCGAGTGATGTCACGGATTGCAGCCCGCGCCACGCGGCCACGCCGTTCACTTCGAGCACGAGCGGGCGCCCGCTGGCCGCGATCAGATCGACGCCCGCGTAATCGAGGCCCAGCGCCTGGCTCGCGCGCACGGCCGTGTCGGCGAGCGAGGGCGTCAGTTCAGCCGGCTCGCAACGCGCGCCGCGCGCGAAGTTGTGAATCCAGTCATCGCCGCCTACGCGTTTCATCGCCGCGATCGCCTGCGTGCCGATGACCAGCACGCGCCAGTCGAAGCCGGGATGCCCTGCATCGATATATCGCTGCAAATAGGCCACGCCGTTGAAGTCGTCGAGCGACGGCAGCGGCTCGCTTGTATCGTCGCCGAGTCGCCGCAAGCCCTTGCCTTGCGAGCCGAAAAGCGGCTTCATCACGAGCTTGCGGCTCGCTGCGGCTTCGCGCATCAACACGCGCTTGGCGAATGCGGGCGATTCGCCGGCCCACGTCGCGGGCGTGGGCACGCCATAGCGGTTGAGCAGAAAGCTCGTCATCGACTTGTCGACGCTGCGTTCTATAGCGCGCGCATCGTTATAAACCGGCACGCCGCTTTCGCGCAGCGCGTGCAGAATGCCGAGTCGCAGCGTCACTTGTTCGAACGTGCCGCCCGCGATGCCGCGCACGAACACCGCATCGGGCAGCGCGTGCCCGAAGCCGGGAATCACGAGGCCGTGCGGCGCCCATGTCGTATCGATGCGGCATTCCGCAAGATCGACGCAGCGCGCCTCGACGCCGCGCGCGCGAAAGGCTTTCTTCAGACGACTGGTGTGCCAGCCAGTCTCGTCGGTCATGATCGCGATGCGTGTCATGGCGCCTCTCGCGTCACGTGCCACTGCGCATGAAGCATCGCGTGATCGAGCTTGCCGCCGCGATACGTTGCGCCGCTTTCCAGGCTCGACACCCACGCTTCGGCGGGCGCGAAGAGCGCGGCATCGATTTGATAGAAGTCGTAGTTGAAGGACTTGAATATCTCCGCGAAGGGCTTGCCGTAGTCCCGCGCGTTCAGCGACGGCAGTTCGGCGGCGAGGCGCCTCGCCGCCGCGTCGGTCTTCACGGTCAGATGCACGCGGCCGCCGTAAAGGATCGCGTCGTTGGTGCGGCCCATCGCCTGCGTGTCGTCGGGCGCGGGCGGCGGCAGCGGTGCGCTGCCGCTTGCCTCGACAACCTCGCTCAGATCGACGCCCAGCACATGCGTCTTGTGCAGGGCAACTTCCACGACGCGCGCGACGACCTGCACCGTCCCCGCGACAGAGTGCGTCGGCGTCACCGCGATGACGAGCTTGTCGGGCGCTATGCCGCAGTCGTTGATGACCTTGTCGATGACCACTTGCGGCGGCAGACGATTCACTTCCATGACGAGCGCGCCGCGTTCGTGTCGGTCGCGATAGCCGAGTTCGTCGAAGAGCGGCTCCTTGCAGGCAAGCGCGCGCGCCGGACCTGAGCCGAGCGAGAAGAACTTCTTGCCGCCGGTTTCCTCTTTCGTCGCGGAGAGGCTCCAGCCCGCGTACTGGCTGCCGAGGCAGGCAAGCACGGGATTGGACGTATGCACTTCGATGAAAGTCGGCCAGAGCGGAGCGACATCGAAAGCCGTGCGACGCGCTACGTGCCCGAGCCCGCCCATGCAGATTCGCGCGATCAGGATGCCCGCGTCCGCGCTGCCCGGCGCATCGACGCCTGCATCCACGATGATCGTACCGGCAGGCGTGCGCGTGATGCCGATGTGAAGACGCTCGCTGTACTCGATCAGCTGCGCGACGAGCGGCTCGCTCATCGCGTTGACGCTCAGTCCGGCGGGAAGGGGCGATGTCAGTGTCATGGGCTTAGTGGCTTGTGATGCGTTGCAAGATGCGCGTGCATTCGCTGTCGAGCGAAACGCGCAAGGTGTCGAGTTCGGGCGCGGCGGCCATCATCGTGCAGACAGGCATGCCCGCTTCGATGCGCGCGCCCGGCAGCGGCACGTCGTGGCACGCGGGATCGGCAAAGCAGGCGTCGCTGAACGCCTGCGACACCACGAAGCCTTGCTGCGCGAACACCACGCGTTGTCCCGCGACGAGCGGCGCTCGCTTGAACGCGGTGTCGGTGCGCGGCAAATGACCGTCGAGGCACGCGTCCAGATGCGCTTCGATCAGGCCGTGCGGCCACACATCGGGCCATGCGGCTTCATAGAGCGCCATGGTCGATGAGGGGCGCGTGTTGATTTCGAGCACTTGGAACGAATCGCCGTCGAGCAGAAAGTCGATGCTGCCTAGACCCGTGAGACCGGTTTGCCACACGATCGTTTCGATTGCTTCAACGATGCGCGCCGCCGTATCGCGCGGCAACGTCACGGGTCCCAGCGATCCCGCATGCACGAACGGCAGGTGATGCGCGCTCACGGTGAGCTGTTCCGCGAAGCCGATGACCACGGCCTCGCGATGCGCCGCGATGAACAGCGCGGACATCGAGCGGCCTTGCGCAAGGCGCTGAAAATAGGCGCCGGACGGCAGGACGTCGATATCGCGCGCCCATTCGATATGCGTGCCGCCGCAGCCGTCGCGCCGCTTCACGAGCCAGTCGCGTGCATCGGCGGGACGCGTGAGGCACACATCGGGATGCGCGATGCGGGCTTCATCGAGTAAAGCGAAGAAGCGGCGCGGATCGCGCACGGCCGCAGACTGCGCACCATTGCCGATGAAACGCGGCACCCCCGGCGCGCGACTCAACTCCATGGTATGCGGCTCCAGCCCGCTCGTCACGATGAGGCCGAGCATACGCGGCAGGCGCGCGACGCGTTCCAGGGCATCGTACAGACGCACGCGGTCTATCGACAGGCCATCGCCGCCGATATCGAACCACATGCCCGCGTGCGTGCGCGTATCGCGGTCGCCGAATATATCGAGCGCGACGACGTTCAGGCCGGCGCGCGCGGCTGACTGCGCGAGCAGACGCGCCGACAGTCCCGCCACCGCAACGCGCGGCGCACGCGCGTTCATCACGCGTCCTGTCCCGCGACGATGGCGCGGGCTTCGTCGAATGCCTCGGGAAAACCGAGGTAAACCGGTTTGCCGCCGGTTCTCATGCGCACGAACAAGCGATGCTCGGCCTGATACTTCACGTTGCCGATGGCAAGCGCCCCGATGCCGATTGCATCCGCGCGCGCCGCGCCGGCAAGCGGCTTGCCGTCGTCCATCACGTTCACGCCCGCGATGCCTTCGGGCGGCACGGCATTGACGTCGGCGGCAATCAGCAGATGCTTCGCGTGCGCGATATCCGCAGCGCTCATCACCTGCACGCCGGCGACCGCCGTCGCGAATACGATCTCCGCTCGCGCCAGTTCACGATGCAACTGTTCCGTCGTGCCTGTTGCGACGCCCGACGTAGCGATATCGAAGCGCCGGTTGATCTCGTCGCTCACTTGCGTCGCACGCGATTGACTCGAATGGCTCGCGACCACCACGTCCGCGCCGAGCGACGCCGCCATGGCCGCAGCGACGCGTCCCACTGCGCCGGTGCCGCCGAGAATGAGCACGCGCTTGCCGTCCAGCCCGACGTGATGCACGGCCTTCAGGTGCTTCTCCGCCAGCGCGACCAGTGCGGCGGCGGTCGTATAGGCACCGCTCGGATCAGCAAACACGGAGACTTCGAAGGGCGGCACCATCGCGTTGCGCGCGCGCTCGAGCATGTCGGCGGCGAGCATCACGTCGCGTCCGCCGAGGAAGATTCCCGTGCGCGACACGCCCTTCGGTCCGCGCGAGAAGATGGCGTCCTGTGTGAGTTGCACGACGCTGCCCTCATCGACGTTGCAGTACGGCACGACGATTTGATAACCGGCATCCGCCGCCATGTTCACATCGAAGGGACTCATCTGCGGCGTGCTCGTGAACATGTGCAGCACGTAGGGTCTTTCGGCGGCATCGGGCATGGTCTGGACTCTGTCGGAAGGTGAATGACGCGTTGCAGCGCGCAATCACGCAGCATTCGCGCCTGGCGTACGGCAAGCGCCTGCGCGCCACGTTGCACCGCGATTGCGTGCGCTGGCGATGGAGAAGTTCAGCGATGCGTCCGGGGCGGCGCGTCGTGCCGTGGCGAGCGCGCGCTCGGCGTGCTGTGCGCTTGCGACGAACGCAAAGCCGACCGGTCCCCACGACGTCTGCCCAATGCCGGCCTTCTGGTCGGCGGCGACGGCTTGCAGCGCGCGCGCCACGGCCGGGCTCGCGAACACGCCGCCTTGTGCGGGCGCGAAGTATTCGCCGATGGTCTGCTGCATGTCGCAGATGGCATCGGCGAAGGGCTCGAATTCGCATTCGGCGACGGCAGGCAGAAGGCGCATCAAGACGAGATGCGCGAGGTGTGCGGCGAGCGCGGCGGGAAAGGGCGCGAGCGATGCAAGGCCGCGCTTTTCGGCGTCGCCGTGCAGGCCTTCGCGCGAGGTATCGTCGACGAGCAGCACGCGCCAGGCATCGGGAAAACACTGACGTGCGAGCAGCGGCGGCAGCGTCGTGTTTTCGCTGTGCGCGTTGCTGCGTCCGCCATCGACGATCAGTCCGCCGTGATCGAACCCGTGTATGCCGATGCCTGAGCGCGCACCGCGTCCGAGCATGCGCGCGATGTCCGCCGTAGCGAGATCGTGGCCGGTCACGCGGGCGAATGCAGTGCCGAGCGCCAGTGCGAGCTGCGTGCCGGAGCCGAGGCCTGTGTGCGCGCGGGGCGTTTCGTGCACTTCGATGTCGATGGGCTGTGTCACGCCTAGCGCGGCGTGGAGTTGCTTCAAGTACGCTTCGATCCGTTCGTGCTGTGCCTGCGTCGATGCCCCGTGTATGCGCGCTTTGTGTTGCGCCCGCCGTGCGGTGATACGCGTGCCATGCGTATCGATGACCAGTCCCACGCTGCCGAAGGCACGGCCCAGCGAACCGTTCGGATCGATGAAGCCGAGATGCAGTCGCGCAAACGCCGAAAGGGTGATCGCGGGGGGCGGCGATAGGCGGCCGGGGGTGGGCATCGGGCGTTGGTTCCTTTTTGGGCTTTCGCTTTGCGGTAGGCAAAAGGTGTACCAATTTGATTTGCTCGCGCTTGTGTTGTCGTTCTTTTTCTTTTTCTTCTTCTTTTTTTTCTTCGCGATAGAGGCAGCGCGAAGAAGCGCCACAAGAACGGCGCACCAATGGACCGACACGAAAGACGCAGCACAAAGAGCGTTGCGGCGGAAAGCACGAACCCCGCCCCGGAAGGGACAATCTAATCGTATTTGATATAGCGAAACCGCTGATCGTCCACGGGCGTCCCCGAAAGCGGCCCACCCTCAAGCGCAGGCTGCCACTGCACAAACTCTTCGATCTTGGATGCCAGCGCAAAGTCCTTATCCGTAATGCCTTTAGCAGAATGCGTCTTCAGCTTGACGACAACGAAGGCATAAGAAACGGTAAGGTCCGGATGATGCCACGCCGCTTCAGCAAGATGCCCCACCGCGTTGACGACCATTAGCGTCCCCTTCCAGCCTTCCGTGCGGAATTTGCGCCTGAGCCACCCGTCCTCGAAATACCAGTGCTTGAGAGCACCGCCCAAACGTTCGGCAATCTCCGCTTCGGAATACACCTTCTCCGCTTGAGCCATGGCAGGTCCTCGAACGATACGTGAATGACTCAGTATGCGCGCCTTGATCCAACGCATTCAAGCGAAGCAATCGCTGCTGCGGCGCGTCACAACCGAAGTGGCTCCAGCATTCTGTTTCGCGGATTTGACACAGTATGTCTCGCAATACAGCGCGGTGGAGGTCGTGACCGCATCAGATTGCCGCGCCATCGCCAAGCCCGTGCATACACATTAAACCGGCATGGAATATGCAAACCGCGTCGATACGCATGCTCCCGGCCATGACCGGGCACAGCGTAGATCGTTACCTGCATTGAGAAGGCGCGCACGATGCATCCCGGTAGCGTGGTCATCCCTGGGTCGGAGGCATCACCATTCTGGAGGAGACATGAACTTACGCACCCTGGTTCTTGGACTGGCGGTGGTTGCGACGGCAAGCCTCAATTCATATGTCGCGCAGGCCGATCCGCAACTCGACAGTCTCATCAAGAATCCTTCTAATTGGGCGGCGCAAGCGGGCGATTACTCGAATCACCGCTATAGCACACTCAAGCAGATCAACGAAAACAACGTCGGCAAATTGCAGGTCGCCTGGACCATGTCCACCGGCGTGCTGCGCGGGCACGAGGGATCGCCGCTCGTTATCGGCGACACGATGTACATTCATTCGCCGTTTCCCAACAAAGTCATCGCGATCAACCTGAAGGACCAGACCTTCATCTGGCAATACCAGCCCAAGCAGGATCAGCAAGTCATTTCGGTGATGTGCTGCGATACGGTCAACCGCGGTCTTGCCTACGGCGACGGCAAAATCTTTCTCCAGCAAGCCGA
This sequence comes from Caballeronia sp. LZ062, assembly GCF_031450785.1. Classification (NCBI taxonomy): domain Bacteria; kingdom Pseudomonadati; phylum Pseudomonadota; class Betaproteobacteria; order Burkholderiales; family Burkholderiaceae; genus Caballeronia; species Caballeronia sp. LZ062. The sequence continues at coordinate 719,589 of NZ_JARTWB010000001.1, read as the reverse complement.
TACCAAACTCGTTGCGCTCGATGCCAAGACCGGCGATGTCGTATGGAGCGCGCAGAACGGCGATCCGAAGAAGGGGGAGACGAATACCAATGCGCCGCACGTATTCGGCGACAAGGTGCTGACGGGCATCTCCGGCGGCGAGTTTGGGGTGCGCGGGCGTCTCGTTGCGTACAACATCAAGGACGGCAAGGAAGTCTGGAAAGCGTACAGCACAGGCCCGGACGATGAAATGCTTCTGGACCCGCAGCAAACCATGACCTGGTCCGACGGAAAGATGATGCCGGTGGGCGCGGACTCGTCGACCAAGAGCTGGCAGGGCGACCAATGGAAATACGGCGGCGGCACCACGTGGGGATGGTACGCATGGGACCCGAAACTCAACCTCGTCTACTACGGCACGGGTAATCCCGGCACATGGAACCCGACGCAGCGTCCGGGCGACAACAAATGGTCCATGTCCATCTTCGCGCGCGACCTCAACACCGGCAAAGCGAAATGGGTCTATCAAATGACGCCCCACGATGAATGGGACTATGACGGCGTCAACGAAATGATCCTGTCGGACCTCAGCATCGGCGGCAAGCGCGTACCTGCTATCGTTCACTTCGACCGTAACGGCTTCGGCTATACGTTGAATCGCGAAACCGGCGAACTGCTCGTCGCGCAGAAATACGACCCGGCAGTGAACTGGGCCGATAGCGTCGATGTCAAGAGCGGCCTGCCCATTCGCAATGCGAGCTACTCGACGCAACAGGCTGGACCGGATCACAACGTAAAGGGTATCTGCCCAGCCGCGCTCGGATCGAAGGATCAGCAGCCTGCCGCATACGATCCGAACTCGAGTCTCTTCCTCGTGCCGACGAATCACGTCTGTATGGACTACGAACCGTTCCAAGTGGATTACGTGTCCGGTCAGCCGTTCGTCGGTGCGACGCTCTCGATGTATCCGGGTCCGAATGAGAACGGTGCAATGGGCAACTTCATCGCGTGGGACGCGGCTAGGGGCAAGATCGCGTGGTCGAAGCCGGAGCGTTTCTCGGTGTGGTCCGGCGCGCTCGCCACGGCGGGCGGCATCGTGTTCTACGGCACGCTCGAAGGCTATATCAAGGCGGTGCGCATCAAGGACGGCAAGGAGCTGTGGAAGTTCAAGACGCCGTCCGGCATCATCGGGAACGTGTTCACGTACCAGTATCAGGGCAAGCAATTCGTCGGTGTTTATTCGGGGATCGGCGGCTGGGCCGGCATCGGCATGGCGGCGGGACTCGAAAAGTCGACGGAAGGCCTCGGCGCGGTAGGCGGCTATCGCGAACTGGCGAAGTACACGGCGCTCGGCGGAACGCTCTTCGTTTTCGCTATCCCGAGTTGATGCAGCGGTCACGCGCGGCGGCATGGCGGCGCCGTCGCGCGAATAAAGGCCTTAGCTAAAAGACTTATTCAAGGAGACAAGCGAATGAAAGGCCGATTCATCTTGGTGCTGTCGATAGCGCTCGTTGCGTCATCCATGCCATTCGCTCAGACCAGTTCAGGGCAGATGAAGCCGGTGGCGTATCAGGTCGTCGATGGCAACAAGGTCGACAACGATACGCTACAAGGGTGGCGTACCTGGCGCGCGCTCGCGTGCGAACGTTGTCATGGAGCGAAGCAGGAAGGTCTGGTCGGCCCCTCGCTGGTCGATGCTTTCAAGACGCTCGACAAGAACGAATTCCATCGCACCGTGTTTGGCGGACGCGTCGATAAAGGCATGCCCGATTTCAGCGCGAGCCAGATGATGCAGAAGAACTGGGAGAATCTTTACGCCTATTTGAAAGGGCGCTCGGACGGCAAGATCAATCCGGGCGACCTGCAAGCGATCGATGCAAAATGAATTCGCTGCATGCTCGACGGCAAGCCGGCGCACGATGAGCGCGTTCACTCCCGGAGGCTTCATGTCTCAGCGCAAGACGAGTCGTACGGTGTGGCTCCGATGTATTGCCGCAATGCTTACGGTGCTAGCGACGCAGGCCGCCTACGCGCAGGGCGCGGGTGGGCCGCCGCCGAGTCTGCCGAACAATGACGGCGCGGACGGCGTCCTGAGGGTATGCGCCGATCCCAACAACATGCCACTTTCGAACCAAAAGGGAGAAGGCTTCGAAAATAAGATCGCGAGCCAGATGGCGAGTGATTTCGGCTACAAGCTCGAATACACGTTCTATCCGCAGCGCATGGGCTTCGTGCGAAATACGCTGCGTGACAAGGTGCCGAATACGGAGCAATATAAATGCGATCTGATTATCGGCGTCCCCAAGGGCTATGAACTGACGGCAACGACGCGGCCCTATCTGCATTCCACTTACGCCATGGTATTCCCGAACCGACCGGAGTTCGCGAACATCAAGACGCCTGCGGATCTCATGAATCTGCCGCCGGAACAACTGAAAAAATTGAAGCTCGGCATCTTCGTGAAGAGCCCGGCGGTGGACTGGCTGCTCCGGAATAATCTCATCGAGCAGGCAGTGTCGTATCAGGGACAAAGCGGAGACCCTGAAGCGTTTCCGGGCGAGATGATCGAGCACGACCTGACGCAAGGCAATGTCGATGCCGCGTTCGTCTGGGGGCCGATCGCCGGATACTTCGTCAATCGTTCGGATAACAAAGTAAGGCTCGTGCCATTTCCGCCGCAACCCGGCATTCGCTTCGACTTCGAAATCTCCATGGGCGTGCGCTACGGAGAGAAGGCTTGGCGTGACAAGGTGGACAACTGGATTGCGTCGAATCAGCCGAAGATCGACCAGATCCTGACCAGCTATCAGGTTCCATTGCTGCCGCTGCAGCCGATGCAGCCTGTGCAAGCGCAATGAGAGCGCACCCGGTGTTGCTTCGCGCGCTGGTGGCCGCTTGCGCACTCGGTTTTATGCAAGCGCCCGCCGCGTTCGCCGCAGGTTCGGATCCGGCTCCGGCCCCAGGTGGGGACATTGCGCCTGCGGAGCGCCTGCTGTTCATGCAGCCGCATATGAACGGTGTGGAGCCGCAGACGGAGCTGGACTACGCGGTCGACTATTCAGGCCCGCCCGCGAAGGTCAGCGATACCGTCCGTGTGCTCGTCTTGAGTCCCGGAAACAGTAAGAACGATGCGCGCGTCACGGATCGTACGGGTTCGGTGCAGGTGCCGGGTGGATTACCTTGCAATCCGGTCATCATCTACTTTCTGGAGCACGACATAGCCGAGATGGAGCAATTGACAGGCGGACAGCGGCGCTACTTCCAGCAGCGCGTTCGCCTTGCCTTAGCGGCTGGTCCGGCAATCACGCCCGTATCGAGCGATGCGCTTGGCATCGGCGGCGGCAAGCATGTCAAGGCGCGTCAGGTCGTCATTCAGCCGTACCTAAACGATCCCAACGCGGAACGCTTCGCCCAATACATCGGCAAGCGCTATACCTTTGTGATTGCTGATGACGTGCCCGGCGGTGTTCTCATGATCCGCACGGAGGTGCCGGGTGCGCGCAACGACTTCGCGCATCCACTGCAGAAGGAAACCATCGCTTATCAGGGCGCGCTCAGGAATCTGACGCCGCCCGCCGGCGCGCCAACGAAGGCGGGCAACATTCCGCGCGCAAGCCGGTAATATTTCTTTCGTGGCGGATCGCATGAACTTTGTCCGCTCGCTTACGCTGCGCCAGCTCCAAATCTTCGTCATCACGACGCGTTGCCCGAGCTTCGCGCGCGCAGCGGAAGAACTTCATCTGACGCAGCCCGCAGTGTCGATGCAAATCAAGCAGCTCGAAGATGCCGTAGGCTTGCCGCTGTTCGAGCGTGTCGCTCGCCGGCTGTCACTAACTGAAGCAGGCGAGCGGTTGCAACATCACGCAAGCCGCATTCTCGGCGAGATAAAGGACGCGGAAGACGCGATGATGTCGCTCACGCAAGCGGATAGCGGCTCCATTGCGGTGAGCATCGTGAGTTCGGCGACTTACTTTGCGCCCAAGCTGCTTGCGCTCTATTCACAGCAGTTCCCGAAGGTGAACGTGCAGTTCTCCGTGGGCAACCGCGAGACTTTGCTCAGGTTGCTACAGGACAATGCGACGGACCTCGCCATCATGGGACGCCCGCCGCCCGAACTGGGCACGACGGCAGAGCCGCTTGCCTGTCATCCGCATGTGATCGTCGCGCCCTTATCGCATCCGTTGCGATACGCGCGACGCTTCGATATGCAGGAACTCGCTAACGATACCTTTCTGCTGCGTGAGCCGGGTTCGGGCACGCGTGCAGTGGCTGAGCACGTCTTCAGGCAGAACCTTTTCGTTCCAACGCGAAGTGTCACGCTCGGAAGCAATGAGACCATCAAGCAGGCGGTCATGGCCGGAATGGGCGTGAGCCTGATCTCTCTGCATACGCTCGGGCTCGAATTGCGCACGGGCGAGATCGCTGTGCTGGACGTGAACGGCACACCGGTCGAGCGAACCTGGCAACTCGTGCATTCGCGCTCGAAGCAGCTATCGCCTACATGCGTCGCCTTTCGGCGCTTTTTGCTTGAACATGCCGAGCCGTTTCTGGAGCGCGAGTACGCACAATATGGCTTGCTGCGTCCGAAGCGTCTCGTCGATGCGGACAATGTTCGATGAGCGCCGCACGCGCGTGGCGCGCATTGGCGCTCTTCGCGCTTCTGGTGGGACACGCCCGGGCCGAGCCGCCGCTCCCGGTGCAAGAGATTGCGCCCGGCAACTACGCGCATCGCGCACATGATGACGTTGCAACGCGCGCGAACAAGGGCGATATCGCCAACGTGGGCTTCATAGTCGGCACGCGTTGCGTCGCTGTCATCGACACGGGCGGCACGCTCGCCGAAGGGCGCGCGCTCAGGGAAGCGGTGCGCAAGGTCACGTCCTTGCCGGTGTGCTTCGTCATCAACACGCACATGCATCCCGACCATATCTTCGGCAACGCAGCGTTCGTGAACGATCATCCGCAGTTCGTCGGAAGCGTGAAACTGACGCAAGCGGAGGCATCGCGGGCGCAGAACTATCTTCGCGTGCTCAATCGCGAACTGGGAGACATCGCCACCGGCAGTGAGATCATTCCGCCGACGAGAACAGTGGATGGCACGGCGACGCTCGATCTCGGCGATCGCGCTCTCAGGCTGCAAACTTGGCAAACAGCGCATACCAACAACGACATGACGGTATACGATGAGAAGAGCGGCACGCTATGGACCGGCGATCTGCTTTTCGTGCGCTGCATTCCGGTGGTGGACGGAAGTGTCGTCGGCTGGCTGGACGACATCGCGCGCATTAAGCAGATGAATCCGCGGCATGTCGTGCCGGGGCATGGTCCACTCGATCCACCGTGGCCGCAGGCGCTCGAAGCGGAAGAACATTACCTCGCTGACCTCGCGCACGGCGTGCGCGAGGCCATCAAGCGCGGTGAGACCATTCAGCAGGCCGTGGATACCATCGGCCTCGATCAGCAGGATACGTGGTTGTTGTACGAGATCTATCATCGCCGCAACGTGACGGCGGCGTATGCGGAGCTCGAGTGGGAGCAGTAGCAGGCAGCATGGAGGACATCATGATGACCGATACGCCTTGCCCTGTGCGCGAACGCGCGGCACCGTTCTTCGCGACGATCGCGTTACTGACATTGCTCGCGCCCTGCATGGCGCAAGCCGCACAGCCGGATGACGACCCTGACAAGGTCGCCCGCTGGCTTGACTTCAAGGAAGGTGCATTCAAGGGCCGCACCGTCGATGCGCATGGCGATTCCGTCATCAAGCTCGACGCCCCGGCGCGTGCTGCGGATGCCGCGGTCGTTCCGATCGAAATCAACGCACAATTCGCTCAAAGCCCGAATCATTACATCAAGAAGATTCATCTCTTCATCGACGAGAATCCCGAGCCTTACGCGGGCTATTTCGAATTCACTCCCGAGTCGGGGCTTGCCAGCATCGAGACGCGCGTGCGCGTGGAAGACTATACGTTCATGCGCGCCATTGCCGAAACGAACGACGGGCACTTGTATAGCGCGGTGCGCTTCGTGAAGGCATCGGGCGGATGTTCGGCGCCGGCCGACAAGGACGAGGACGCCGCCGAACGCGCCGCAGGCGCGGTGCGCTTGCAGTCCGAGGGCAGAGCAGTCGTCGACAAACCGCAACTCGCGCAAGTGATGGTGCGGCACCCGAACCGCACGGGCATGGCGATGAATCAGATCACGCGCAACTACGCGACGGCTTATTTCATTCGCAAGGTCGCCGTCACGTATGCAGATAGACCCGTGATGACCGCGAACGTCAACTTCTCGATTAGCGAGAACCCAAATTTCCGTTTCTATTTCCTACCTAACGGCAATGGCGAATTGAAAGTGCATGTGGAAGACACCAAAAACAAGCAGTTCGAAAGCGCTATCGCTATCGAAACGCAAGCCGCTGGACAAGCGTCGGCAATGAAATGACGCTGCGCTCGATCAAGCCGCTGACAGTCGCGCTGATTGTCGCATCGAGCGCATTGGCGAAGTTCGCGATGGCCGCGCTCGCCGGCATGCCCGCGCCCATCAACATCGCGCCGGGGGTGTATGCGTTCATCGGCAGGGGCGACGCCGTTGCGCCGGAGAATCACGGCATCGTCGCGAATAATGGCTTTATCGTGGGAAAGAGCGGAGTGACGGTGATCGACACGGGGCCGTCTTATCGCTACGGCCGTGCGATGATCGAAGCTATTCGCAAAGTGACACCCTTGCCCGTGACGCTCGTCATCATCACGCATCAGGCGCCCGAATTCGTCTTCGGTGCAGCCGCCTTTCGCGACCAGAATGTGCCGATACTCGCGCATGTTCGGGCTGCCCAGTTGATACACGACCGCTGCTCGATTTGTCTCGCCAATCTGCGTAAGACACTGGGCGACGATGAAATGGCGGGCTCGCGCGTGACCGTACCGAATCGCACCATCGACGGAACGACTGAATTGGAAAGCGGCGGCCGCAAGCTGCAATTGCTCCATTTCGGCCCGGCAAGCACGCCCGGCGATCTGGCCGTGCTCGATACGCAAACCGGCGTTCTCTTTGCCGGAAGTCTCGTTTCCAATGGCCGAATTCCCGAGCTGCGCAACGAGCAGATACCGGGCTGGCTGGGTGCGCTGGAAAGCCTTCGTGCGCTCGATCTGAATACCGTCGTGCCGGCCTTCGGCCCGCCTGTGCGGGGCGACGACATTATGCAGACAGGTGTGTATCTTCGCGAACTGGATGCGTCTGTGAAGCAGGCGTACAAAAGCGGTATGGGACTGACGCAGGCTATGCACACGGTACAGGTGCCTGCATTCCGGGGCTATAAGCTCTATACGAGGGCACAGCCGCAAAACGTGCAGCGCCTTTATCTTCAACTGGAGAAGCAATAGTCCGTTCCTCGAGAGAGACCTTCACCCAAGGAGACACAAGAATGGCCAAGCTAATCGCGCTGTACAAGACGCCGTCCGACAAGCAGGCATTCGATGCGCATTACACATCGACGCATGCCCCGCTTGCCAAGAAAATGCCTGGTCTCAAGCGTTTCGAAGTGAGCACTGGACCGATTGCAGTGGCGCAAGGCGAATCGCCTTATTACTTCGTCGCAGTGCTCGAATTCGACTCGCTCGATGCGATCAAGTCCGCGCTGGACTCGCCCGAAGGCCAGGCGACCGCCGGCGATCTTTCAAACTTCGCGCAGGCGGGCGTCGAACTGATGATGTTCGATACAAAGGAAGCGTGAACGCGAATCAACGTGGGGAGTCCGGGTCCGAGAGGTCATCGGATTCGACTTCGGGATCGGGCGCGTTTAAATCCTCGCGACGATGATTGATGACGAGAAACACGCTCATCAGAACGAGGAAAGCCACGATCAACATGGCGGAGTTGAAGAACACGCGGTCGTAACCGAGTTCCCCCACGTCGATGAACCAGTACGGGTAGAACTCCGATTCACTTCCGCGCCATAGCGTCACGAACAAATAGCACAGCGGATAGACGAGCCAAAGCGCGCATCGTCGCCATGAGAGATGAAAGCGCGGCACGAAAAGAAGCCAATACACGGCGGAAAGCGCGGGTACGACGGTATGCAGCGACTCGTTGATGAACTCGCGATACCCCGATGGCGTCCATAAGAAACGCAGCAGCGCGTTATACGCGATGCCGACGAACACCATATAGACGACCACGGCCGTCACGACGGTCGGCTGGCGAAAGAATCGCGCGAGCGGCGCTTGGGCGCGCGTGGCGACACACGTAAAGCAGATTGCGGTAAGCAGCACCGTCAGATTCGTGAGGTAACTGCTCATGCGCGCGATGCCGTCTACGACGGTCATACCGCGATCCAGCGAACGCGCGATGGTCAGGTCCGTTTGCGCTGCGATGGCAAGCCACGCAATCATTGCGATGGCCGCGGCCAGCGCGAGCGAAGCAGTGCTCGGTGTGTGAAGCGGCAACTCGGGCTCGTGCCGGCGCGAGCTTCTTTGTGACGTGGACATGCGGTCATTTTATCGGCGCGTGCCGAAGCGTGCACGTGACGGTCAGCGTCCTGTATCTGCCTGGAGGCACGGCGCATGTCGTCGATATCTTCGAATCGCTCGCACGCCCATCATTTCCGGGTATCCCCGCGTTGCGGGTCAATGCTTTGTTACGTATTCTCACGCGAAATGCATAGTTCGCTATGTGAATCGGTGTTCGCATTGCGAACATTCATCGTCTCTTATCGCCTCTTTGGAAGGGAATGAAGTGAGCAGAAGCCCAAACGTGAACGTGCAGACGTTCATCAACGAGCACCCCTTTTCGCCGTTTCAGTGGCTCATCTTCGGCATGTGCTTCGTCATCGTGCTGCTCGATGGCTTCGATACGGCCGCCATCGGCTTCATCGCGCCGTCGCTCGTCACGGAATGGCACATCAGCCGGCCCGCGCTCGCGCCGGTGCTGAGCGCGGCGCTCTTCGGGCTCGCTGCGGGCGCGCTGCTTTCGGGGCCGCTGTCGGACCGTTTGGGCCGTCGCGCGATGCTGCTGTCGTCGGTTATCGTCTTCGGCGTCGCGTGCTTTGCATCGGCGTATTCGGCGAGCCTCTCGCACCTGACGACGCTGCGCTTCATCACCGGCCTCGGGCTCGGCGCCGCGATGCCCAACGCCGTCACGATGATGAGTGAGTTTTGTCCCGATAGCCGTCGCGCCACGCTCATCAACCTCATGTTCTGCGGCTTCCCGTTGGGGGCTGCATTCGGCGGTTTTCTCGCGGCGTGGATGATTCCGCACTTCGGCTGGCGAAGCGTGCTGTTCCTCGGCGGCGTGGCGCCGCTCGTGCTGGCCGTGCTGCTGCTCATCACGTTGCCGGAATCCGTGCGCTACATGGTGGCGAAATCGAAGCCGGTCGAGAAGATTCGCGCGACGCTTGCCCGCATCTCCGACGATGCCCGCAACGCCGGTTCGTTCTTCATGACGGAAGCCGCGCCCACCGTGCAGGGGCAAAGCGGCATGAGTGTCGTGTTGTCGCGTTCTTACGTGATCGGCTCGATCATGCTGTGGCTCGCCTATTTCATGGGCCTCGTGATCTTCTATGCATCCATCAACTGGATGCCGATTCTCCTCAAGGAATCCGGTCTGAGTCCGCAACGCGCCACGCTCATTTCCGCGCTGTTTCCGCTTGGTGGCGTAGGGGCAGTGCTGCTCGGTGTGCTGATGGACAAGTTCAACGCCAACCGGGTCATTGCTGCGTGTTATGCGTTGACGGCCGTGAGCGTCTACTGCATCGGACAGGCAGTCGGCAACGTAGGCTTGCTCGTGCTCGTGGTGTTCCTCGCGGGCGTGCTGATGAACACGGCGCAATCGTCGATGCCTGCGCTCGCCGCCGCGTTCTATCCGACGCAAGGGCGCGGCACCGGTGTCGCGTGGATGCTCGGCATCGGGCGCTTCGGAGGCATTGCAGGATCGTTTCTGGTTGCGGAACTCACGCGTCTGCATTTCAGCTTCGGCGGTATCTTCGCGGTGATCGCGGTGGCGGGGCTCGTGTCCGCGGTTGCGCTGTTGATCAAGCAAGCCGCGCATCCGCAGCGCGCGGTCAGTGGCGACCTCAAGACGACGGGCCCTGTAGGCCACTGAGTTGTTCATGCGCTTCGCGGTGCTCGGAGACGAGCGCCGCGCTGTCATCAGGATGACACGCTCTTTGCCGATGGACGCATGCTTACATCGCGTCCTTCCGGTTTGCGAATCGTCAGACCGTGGCACGCCTCATGCTCCATGACGTCTTGCGACCGGCCGTCGCTCACGATACGCGACGGCCAGCATGCAGAACAAGCTGCAAGAATCGCATTCGCAAACCGCCAACAGGAGTCATCCGACATGAAACGTATCGCTCTCTCCTGCGCCGCCGGCGCATTCGCTCTCGTTTGCGCGTCCGCGTTCGCGCAGGACAATCCGCCGAGCTCCGCCACGGGCCTGCAAGCGGGCGACAACGCGCAGACGACCACGCAAGGCACGGGAACGTCGCACAAGCACTCGCATAAGAAGAAATCGCACGGCAGCCATTCGTCGTCGAACAGCGGCTCGACCACGGGCCAAAGCGATAGCGCAACGCCGGGCGGTCCGGGCGCACCGGTCAGCGCAAGCGGCTCGGGCCAGTAAGCCTTACTTTCGCTCGATGTAAAAACGGGACGCCGGTGGCGTCCCGTTTCTTTTGGCGTGAGCGACTTAACGCTGTAAGACTCGCGGTCGCCTATTTCGCAAAGAGCGACGCCATGTTCGCGAAGGCCTTTACTTCCACCGCATTGCCCGACGGGTCGAGGAAGAACATCGTCGCCTGTTCGCCGACCTCGCCCTTGAAGCGAATATGCGGTTCGATAACGAACCGCGTGCCCGCTGCCTTCAGCTTCTCGGCGAGCGCCTCCCACTGAGGGATGGACAACACGACACCGAAATGACGAACCGGCACGGCGTCGCCATCGACGGCGCTCGTCGACCGGTGACCCACTTCGTCCGGTGCGAGATGCGCGACGATCTGATGCCCGTAGAAATTGAAGTCCACCCAGTCGTCGGCGCTGCGTCCTTCCGGGCAGCCGAGCAGTTCGCCGTAGAACTCCCGCGCATCGGCAAGACTGTGAACGGGAAACGCGAGATGGAAGGGCGGCATGGCGTCGTGCGGCGTGTTCATGAGCGTCAGTCCTTGCTTAATTGATTGAAACGAGCCGCTAGTGTATTGATGAATAAATTCCATGAAAAACGATATATTGCGGGCCTGAGCAACAGCAAAATCGATCGATCAGATGCTGCGAGAATTGAGAACCTTCATGGCAGTCGCGCGCCACGGCACCTTCGCAGGCGCGGGGGCGCATATCGGCTTGACGCAATCCGCGGTGAGCGCGCAAATGCAACGTCTCGAAGCGCATCTCGGCTTCACGCTCTTCGACCGCACGGGCCGCTCCGCGACGTTGAACGTAGCAGGCCGCCGCACGCTCGAACTCGCCGATGAACTCATTGCCCTCTACGCGCGTCTTTCAGAACCGGATGACCAAGAAGGGCGCGGCGGCACGCTCTCTGTAGGCGCTATCGCATCGGCCCATGCGGTGTTGTTGCCAGACGCCGTCGCGTCCTTCCGGCGCAGCTTGCCTGCATGGCGCGTACGTCTCGTGCCCGGCGTATCGCTCAATCTGCTCGCACAGGTCGATGCCGCCGAAGCCGACATGGCCGTCATCATTCGCCCGCCGTTTTCATTGCCGTCGGAACTGCGCTGGCGCACGCTTATCGCGGAGCCTTTCGTGTTGCTCTCACCCGCTGCGAAGAGGCGCGTTCCGTGGCGCGAATTGATCCAAACCGAGCCATTCATTCGTTACGACCGTCGTTCATTCGGCGGTCGGCAAGTGGAAGTCTTTTTGCGCAAGAAGCGGCTGTCCGTGCGCGATACGATCGAAGCCGACGAGTTGCAAGGTATCGCCCAGCTCGTCGCACGCGGCATGGGTGTCGCTTTGCTGCCGAAATCGGCGGGGATCGGTGCGTGGCCGCGAGGGGCAGTGGCACACGATCTCGGCGACGATACGTTTTATCGCGAGATCGGTCTCGTCGAACGTGTACGTCGGGCTGATCATGACGCGGCGGCGCAGCTCGCCGAGTGCATCGTCGAGGCGGCAGCGGGCGAGACCGGCATCGCGCAAGCGAAGGCGCTGACGCGCACGCCGCGAAAGAAGAGGTGACGCTCGCTTGCCGCTGCTCGCCACGCGTGCTTGGGAGACGTTGCTTGGCGGCAGAATCGGCCTGCTTTGCCCAAGGCCGGTGTTTCCCTTGCGAGCCACCTCTTAGCGCAGCCGCATTTTAGAACGGTCGTTCCGAAACGTTCGTAGCATAGAACCGCATTGACACTTTCCTCTGCCGTTTGTAGCGTGTAAGCGTTTTGCATCGTCGCAAGCCGCTATCGGTCGGAACACACAGTCGACACACTCAGCGCGCATGGCCTGTCTGCCACGTTGTTTCCTGGAGGCTTTCATGGATCGTCGCCGCTTTATGTCACTGTCTATGTTCTACACCGTTGCGGCGGCGTCCGGCACGCTCGCCGCGTGTCATTCGGGCGATGATGGAGGCACCAGCAATTCGGGTGGTGGCTCGACGCCCCCGCCTACCGGCGTATATGCCTTCGCTCAGGGCGTCGCGAGCGGCGATCCGCGCGACACGTCCGTCGTGTTCTGGACGCGCTGCGTCGCCAATGCGAGCAACGCGGCGCAAACGGCAATTGCACTGACGCTGCAGGTTTCCACTCAGCCCGATTTCTCGCAGCTCGCGGCGAGCGTGCCGCTCAGCGCCATTCCCGACTACGACTTCACCGTGCGCGCCAAGGTCACGGGTCTGAGCGCGAAGACGACCTATTACTACCGCTTCATCGCCGGTGGCGATGTAAGCGCGACGGGCACCACGCGCACCGCGGCCGCGGCTACGGAGACGCTGTCCCAACTGCGCTTTGCGTGGTTCGTCTGTCAGAACTGGAGTGTGAACCACTGGCAGGCGCTCACGCTGCTGGCCGCGGAAACCGACCTCGACTTCGTCGTGCATCTCGGAGACTATATCTACGAAACAGTTGGAAGTCCGAACGAAAAGAATGCGGCCGAGCCCGCGCACCCACAGATTGCCTTGCCCGATGGAGTGTCGATTTCGGGCGGCGGCGTCTATGCCAATACGCTCGCTGATTACCGCACGCTTTATCGCACGTATCGGGGCGATACGCGCCTGCAGACCGTCCATGCGCGCTTTCCCGTGATCGCTATCTGGGACGACCACGAGTTCTCGGACGATTGCTGGCAAGACCACCAGACGTACACGAACGCGAACGTGCAGCAGACAGCGCGACGCCGCAACGCGAATCAGGCATGGGCCGAATACTTGCCGGTGGATTGGGGCGATGTGTCGTTCGACCTGAACAATGCAAGCTACGACAACATCCGTATCTACCGCGACTTCCACTTCGGCTCGCTGATCCACCTTGTCATGACGGACGAGCGGCTTTATCGCGACGACCATGTCGTCAGTGAAGCGGCCATTGCCCAATCCCTGGGACATGATCCCGTGAACGGCAATGATCTCGTCGGTTCGCGGTATGGGGTACCGCAACAGGTGCTCGCACAGTTCGAGGCGGCCGACACCCAGCGTCTGGGCCGCATCCCGTCCATGCTCGGTCCCGTGCAGACGCAATGGTGGAAGGACACGCTCAAGGCATCGACCGCGGTATGGAAGGTCTGGGGCAACGAGGTGATGATGAATCGCCTGTGGCTCGATCTGCGTTCGATCGCACCGGCGCCTGATAACGCCGTTATCGTGATGGACTGCGATGCGTGGGACGGGTATCCATCGCACAAGGCGGATCTCACGTCGTTCGTGAAGGCGCAAGGCATCACGAATCTCATCGCCATCACGGGCGATCTGCACGCGTTCCAGGCCGGCATCGTGCGCGATGTGCCCGACCCTGCGACAGGGACGCCCGTGTTAGTCGACTTGATGTCGGCGGGTATCAGCAGTCGGCCCTTCTTTCAGGATGCCACGAGCTTTGTCGCCGGCTTGCCGCTGTCTTCGCTCCTCAGTTCGTCCGCGGCGCTCGACGCGTTCATTCGCCAGAACAATCCGGACATGCTTTATGCGGACCATGACGCTATCGGCTACGCGTCCGCGACGGTCACGCCCACGCAGTTCGTCGCCATCTACAACAAGGTCAGAGGTTTGAATGCGGATGGCAGCGCGCCACAGAATCCGCTGCAAAAGCGCACGCGCCTGACGATTAATGCGGGTGCTGTATCGATTGCGGTGGAGGACAACGTCTGAGCGCGCGGAGCGCTTCACTCATCGCTACCGCCGTTCATATGCGCGCTTCTGGGGGGATTTCAAAGCCAAGGCACGCACGTAGACTGCGTGCACATATCGGAAGGCCGAATGCTTGCAGACAGTGCATCGGGGCCGAAGAAGTGGATATCTGAAACCCTCAGGAGTACGACCATGATGAGCACATTCAAAGGCATTCTTTTCGTCGCGGCCTTGCTTGCTGCGTCTTACGTAATCGCAAGCGGCTATGGTCCGGCGCCGCGCTATACGCCCGAGGCCGGCGCGCCCACGTCCCAGCAAGGCATGAACACGCAGACGATTGCAGCGGACGAATCGGCCGCACCGGGAACCGAAAGCGGGGACGCGAGCGTATCGCGCGACAAGCAGGATAGTCCGCTCATTCAGGCGCAGGACTGAGGCTCGGCGTGCAACGCATCGACGCTTGTAAGCGATCAAGCGTCGATGCGGATATGTTTCGATGCGTCGTTGGCGCCTACCGTCTCCACAGTCTGACGCGCCCGACCAATTTCGACGGCCGGCATGAACAGCATGGCAATCACCGCGCCGAGCGCGATTACGAACATCGACGTAAATGTCAGATGCAGTGCATGGTGCAGCGCAAAGCGAATGTCCGCGTTGCTCGTGAAGTTTCCGGGCACGGCCGATAACAGTCGCTTCAGTTGATCGGCGCTGACCGCCGGCACGCCGCTCGCGTGCGTGAGTCCATAGTTCTGCACCGCGCCGAACACGGCGGCGCCGAGCGTGTTGCCGAGATTGCGCGCAAAGAGATTCGATGCAGTGGCACTGCCGCGCTCGGAGAGCTTGACGATTTCCTGAATCAGGATAAGGCACGACACGCTCAATATGCCCATGCCGAAGCCCATCACGGCTGATCCGACGCCGGCCCATACGGGACTCGCCTGCGGCGTCAGAAGCACGAAAGGAACCGCGCCGAGCGGAATAAAGATGGTTCCGCCGATCAGCAGGCGGCGCAGCCCGATGCGGCTGAACGTGCGCGACGTGAACGTGGCGCCGCTCGGCCAGCCGATCATCATCATCGTGAGCGTGAAGCCTGCTTCGACCGGCGAGCGATGCATTACGCCCTGTACGTACATCGGCAGAAACGTGGTCAGGCCCATCATTGCCATCCCCGCGAGCAGCGTTGCCGCGTTGCCCGCCGCGATCGGGCGATGCGCCCACAAGCCGAACGAAATCATCGGATCGGCGGCGCGCTTTTCCTGCATGACGAAGAGCACGCCGGCCACGAGACATACCGCCACTTCTATCCCGGCGCGGGTGCCGCTCGCGCTGCCTGCATCGGTGAGCGCCATCATCAGGGAAGCGACGGCGGCCGTGAAAAGGAAGGCGCCGGCAAGGTCGATTGCCGGGCGTTCGTGGCGCTTCTCCTCGTGCAGGAAGAGTACGAAGAGCAACGCGGCAAGCACGCCGATCGGCAAGTTGATCCAGAAGATCCATGCCCAGGAAAGGTGGCGAATGAGCAAGCCGCCGACCATCGGCCCGAGCACGGCCGACACGGCCCATACGCTTGCGAGATAGCCTTGTACCTTGCCGCGTTCGCGCGCCGGATAGAGGTCGCCGACCACCGTCAGGGCAACGGGCAGGATCGCCCCTGCGCCGACGCCCTGGACCAGACGGAAGACGATCATGGCGGGCATCGACCAGGCGAAGCCCGCGAGTATCGACCCGATGAGAAAGATGGCGATGCCGGCCAGTATCGCGGGCTTGCGGCCATAAAGGTCCGCGAGCTTGCCGAACACCACGGTAAGCGCCGTCTGCGTCAGCAAGAACGACGAGAACACCCAGCTATAGAGATTGAGGCCGCCGAGCTGCGTGGCGATCTGCGGCATGGCGGTTGAAACGATGGTGGCTTCGATTGCCACCATGGCCATGGAAGCCATGACGGCGGCAATGACGAGGGGGCGGCGTGTCTGCGTGGAATGCGGCATGCGGTCGAGAGTCGATGAGAGGGGATGCCACTCGCAGCGTCGGTCGCCATGCAAAACAGGCGCAGCAAAGACATGCGCGAAGCAAAGACCCGTCATCGTATCCCGGCTCGCGAAAGGCTGCTTGCGGCGCCATTTGTCAACAGGCGAGGGCAACTCTCACCGCGCACGAGCTTCCGCTTGCATGCCCCTGCGCTCTCAGCAAGCGCGGCAAGTACGTTCGTCAGCACACGATGCCCCGCTGCGTATCCACTGCCGCGGCGCACCATCCCGTGCTATCGTTCATTCATACGCCTTTCATACGGAATGCAGCACGCCTCGCTTGCATTCCTCGTCGAAACGTCTTTCGTGAGCGCCGCCATGAACGATGTCCCTCGTACCCTCAGTGCTCGTGATCGCGTCGAATTGCTGTGCTGGCTCACATGCGGCAGTCTGGGCGCGTTCTACCTGAATGGAGACTGGCCAGCGGCGTCGTTTCACGTGCAGGCAGCACACAAGTGGCTGGACAGGCATGAACGGCTCGCGGACTGGCTGACGGTCGCGAAACTCGCCGCCATCGCGCGCGATCTCGCTGCGCGTCATTGCGCGCTGCTGGAAGCCGACTGGGCGCGCGATGCTGTTGAAGAGATCCTCGATAGCGAAGACCTGAATTATCAGTCGGATGTCGTGAGGCAGGTCTTCGACGATTGCCGGCGCGCACTCGCGGTCAAGCGCGCAGCGGAATAGGCATTAGGTTCACTGGCGAAAATTACTGTATGAATGTACAGTAAGCCATTTTCGTCTTGAGGGCCGATGCGCTATAGCGCCTGCCCGCTTCGCCGTCGATGGACGCTTCAGTTCCCTCTTCCTCCGCCGCGCAGCACTCGCCGCGCCGCATCGCGCATCTGGACATGGATGCGTTCTTCGCATCCGTCGAATTGCTGCGCTACCCGGAGTTGCGCGGTGAGCCGGTGGTGGTCGGCGGCGGGCGCGATGCCGCGCCTGAGACGCTTGCGGACGGCACGCGCCGATTCAAGCGGCTGCGCAATTACGCGGGCCGCGGTGTAGTCACGACATCCACTTACGAAGCACGTAAATTCGGCGTCTTCTCCGCAATGGGGATGATGAAGGCCGCCCAACTCGCGCCGGACGCTATTCTTCTGCCGACGGACTTCGAGTCGTATCGGCATTATTCGCGCCTTTTCAAGGCGGCGATCGCCACATTCACCACGCAGATCGAGAATCGCGGCATCGACGAAATCTATATCGATGTAAGCGACTTACCCGGCGAATCCGCCGATATCGGCCAACGCATGAAAGACGCAGTGCGCGATGCAACCGGCCTCACGTGTTCCATTTGCATCGCGCCGAACAAACTGCTGGCGAAAATCGGTTCGGAACTCGACAAGCCGGACGGTCTCACCATTCTCACGATGGACGATCTGCCCACGCGCATCTGGCCGCTTGCCGCACGCAAGGTGAACGGCATCGGACCCAAGGCGAACGACAAGCTCGCGGCACTTGGCATCGCGACGGTCGGCGACATCGCCGCCGCGGATCTGGGCCTTCTGCAAACGCATTTCGGTCCGACTTATGCCGCGTGGCTTGCCCGCATCGCGCAAGGCCACGACGAGCGGCCCGTCGTCGTGAGTTCCACGCCCAAGTCCATGAGCCGCGAGACTACCTTCGAGCGCGATCTTCATCCCAAGCAAGACCGGGCTACGCTGTCGGCGGAATTTACGGGCCTGTGCAACCGCGTCGCCGACGATCTTCAGCGCAAAGGCTACGTGGGGCGCACTGTCGGCATCAAGCTGCGTTTCGACGACTTTCGCACCGTCACACGCGATCTGACGATTCCCGTCGCCACCGCCGACGCATCCGAGATTCGCCGCGCGGCCACCGAATGTCTGAAGCGCATCGTCCTCGACAGAAGGCTCAGGCTGCTCGGGGTACGCGTCAGCGCCCTCGAATCAAGCGCTGAAGCCGAAGGTCACGCCACGCCGGTGCAAGTCGAACTGCCTTTCGACGCGGTCGAAGATTCCAGCGGCTTGCGGCCTTAGCATCGCGCCAGATAATCAAATCGCGCATCGTTCGTTGCCGCGCGTGCGTGCCGGGCGTAGATTATTCGTCTGTCCGACGCCGCCGATTACACCGTGACCCTTCTTTCGCCGACTCAAGACGCCGCCGAGGCCGTCGAGCAACACATCGTCATTCGTCCCTTTGACGGCCCGCTGGGTGCGGAAGTCATCGGACTCGACCTGTCGCAGCCGCTCTCCAAAGCGGACTTCGCACGGATTCATCGCGCTCACCTCGACCATCATGTGCTCGTGTTTCGCGAGCAGCGCATCACGCCCGCGCAGCAGGTCGCGTTCAGCAAGCAGTTCGGTCCCTTGCAGATTCACGTGCTGCACCAGTTCGGACTGGCCGGGTATCCCGAAGTGCTCATCGTGTCGAACATCATCGAGAACGGCAAGCCGATCGGACTTGGCGACGCCGGTCACTTTTGGCATTCGGACCTTTCATACAAAGAGAAGCCTAGCCTCGGCTCCATGCTTCACGCGCAGGAATTGCCCTCGACTGGCGGCGACACGCTCTTTGCCAACCAGCATCTCGCGTGGGATACGCTGCCCGAGCATCTGAAGAGCGCGATCGAGGGACGTGAAGCGGAGCACACGTACCTCGCGAAATATGCTGAATTGCAGAAGCGAAGCCCGTGGCGTCCCAATCTGACGCCCGAGCAGATTGCGCAAGTGAAGCCTGTCGTGCATCCCATCGTGCGAACGCATCCGGAAACGGGCCGCAAGGCACTCTTCGTTAGCGAGCATTTCACGACGCGCATCGTCGGTATGCCGGACGATGAAAGCCGCGCACTGCTCGACGAGATCTTTGCGCACAGTGTGCAGCCCGAGTTCGTTTATCGCCATGTATGGCGCGATCACGACATGGTGTTCTGGGACAACCGCTCGGTCATGCATCTGGCGGCCGGCACGCCGGACGATCAGCGCCGCAAGCTGTATCGCACGACCATAGAAGGCGACGCGCCTTTCTAAGTTCCAACACAAAGAGTCCTTCAAAAACGGGGTTTTTCGATGCATTCTCGAAAAGGGAAGGGCGCGCTGCGCGCGTTCGTCGGCGCTTTGGTGCTATCGCTGGGCAGCGCGTGCAATGCTTATGCGGAAGGCACGATTCGCATCGCGGAGCAGTATGGCGTCGTTTATCTGCTGCTGAACGTCGCGCGCGACCAAAAGTTCATCGAGCAGGAAGGCAAGAAGCAGGGCATCGATATCAAAGTGGACTGGGCCAAGCTCTCCGGTGGCGCAAGCATCAACGACGCATTGCTCTCCGGTTCAGTCGATATCGCGGCTGCAGGCGTCGGACCGCTGCTCACGATCTGGGACCGCACGCACGGCCGCCAGAACGTGAAGGGCGTCGCATCGCTCGGCAATCTGCCGTATTACCTCATATCGAATGATCCGCGCGTGAAGACCATCGCCGATTTCACCGACAAGGACCGCATTGCCGTGCCTGCTGTCGGCGTGTCAGTGCAATCGCGCATTTTGCAATATGCCGCCGCGAAGCAGTGGGGCGACAAGCAATACGACCGCCTCGACAAACTGACGCAAGCGGTGCCGCATCCGGATGCAGCGGCCGCGATCATTGCGGGCGGCACCGAAATCGACGCGCACTTCGCCAATCCGCCGTTCCAGCAGCAGGAATTGGCGGGCAACCCTAAAGCGCACATCGTTCTCAGTTCCTACGACGTGCTCGGCGGACCTAGTTCCGCGACGGTTCTGTATGCGACGGAGAAATTCCGCAACGACAATCCCAAGACGTACCGCGCTTTCGTCGATGGCCTTGCCGATGCCGCCCGCTTCATCACGCAGCATCCCGACGAGGCCGCGGATATCTATCTGCGTGTGAATCACGCGAAGATCGATCGCGCATTGCTCGTGAAGGTCATCAAAGATCCGGCGGTGCAATTCAAGGTCGCGCCGCAGAACACGTTCGCGCTTGCGCAATTCATGCATCGCGTGGGCGTCATCAAGAACGAACCGAAGTCGTGGCAAGACTACTTCTTTAGCGACCCCGCCACGCGCGACGGCAGCTAGGGCAGACACTGGGGCGCTTTATCCGCGATCCTGCATTGGATATGCGCATTCATTGGTTAGCCCGCGAAACGCGCGCCGGTATCTTGATGGTTTGCCTCTCAGCGTTGCAACCATGGCTGCCAATCCTCATGTGCTGTATCCGGTCGAAAGCGACAAGGCCGTCGCCTCGACCGGCAAGCTGTTAAGCGCACGCAACGTCACGCTCGAATATCGTACGGCGGAGCGTCTGGTGCGCGCGACGCACGACGTGAGTTTCGACGTCTACGGCGCTGACCGCTTTGTTCTGCTCGGGCCTTCCGGTTGCGGCAAGTCGACGTTGCTTAAGGCAGTCGGCGGTTTCATCGAGCCTGTTTCGGGCAGCATCGAGATCGACGGCGAGCGTGTAAGCGGGCCGGGCGCGGACCGCATTGTCGTGTTTCAGGAGTTCGATCAACTTCCGCCGTGGAAGACGGTTCTGCAGAACGTTGCGTTCCCATTGCGCGTTGCCCGCAAGTTGAGCCGCGCACAGGCGCGCGAACGGGCCCTGCACTATC
This sequence comes from Caballeronia sp. LZ062, assembly GCF_031450785.1. NCBI lineage: Bacteria > Pseudomonadati > Pseudomonadota > Betaproteobacteria > Burkholderiales > Burkholderiaceae > Caballeronia > Caballeronia sp. LZ062. The sequence continues at coordinate 698,739 of NZ_JARTWB010000001.1, read as the reverse complement.
TCGACAAAGTGGGCCTCGCGCATGTCGCGAATGCTTATCCGCACACGCTTTCGGGCGGCATGAAGCAGCGCGTTGCCATTGCGCGTGCGCTTGCCATGCAGCCGCGCGTGCTTCTCATGGACGAGCCGTTCGCGGCGCTCGATGCACTCACGCGCCGCCGTATGCAGGAAGAACTGCTTCGGCTCTGGAGCGATGAACGCTTCACGTTGCTGTTCGTGACGCATTCCATCGAAGAGGCGTTGATCGTCGGGAATCGCATCTTGCTTTTGACTCCGCATCCCGGCCGCGTGCGGGCGGAGTTGAACAGTCATCAATATTCGCAGGAAAGCGTGGGTCGCGGCGACTTTCAACAGAGCGTCGCGCGCATTCATCGCCTGTTGTTTGAAGAGGAGGTCGCGCGATGAGCACGCCGCAACTCATTCAGCCGCCGGTGCGGCCGGAATTCGAACGTATTCCGTCGCCATCCGAGCCGGTATCCGACGCCAGGCCGCATGAGACATCCGTCCCCCTTGCCAAGCGTCTGCTAGACCGCGCGTGGTTGCGCAAGACGCTGATTGCACTGGTGCTGATCGCGCTGTGGGAAGGCGCCGCGCGCATGGTCGATAACGACCTGCTTCTGCCCACTTTCAGCGCGACGTGCGTCGCCTTCGTTCAGGGCATCATTTCGGGCGAACTGATCGACAAGATCGCGATTTCCATGTCCGTGCTGTTGCGCGGCTATGTGCTGGGCGCGGCGCTTGCGTTCGTTTTGACGTCGCTTGCGGTGTCGACTCGCATCGGCCGTGACATCCTTTCGATGCTCACCGCCATGTTCAATCCGTTGCCTTCCATTGCGCTGCTGCCGCTCGCATTGCTGTGGTTCGGGCTTGGCACGGGCAGTCTTCTTTTCGTGCTCGTGCATTCGGTGTTATGGCCGCTGGCGCTGAATACTTATGCCGGGTTCCAGGCCGTGCCCGCGACGCTGCGCATGACCGGCCGCAATTATGGGCTCACGGGCTTGCGGCATGTCGTGCTCATTCTCGTGCCCGCCGCGCTGCCGTCTATTCTCGCCGGCTTGCGCGTGGGCTGGGCGTTCGCGTGGCGCACGCTGATCGCAGCGGAACTCGTGTTCGGCGCGAGTTCGGGCCGGGGCGGACTGGGCTGGTACATCTTCCAGAACCGCAACGAGCTCTATACGGACCGCGTCTTTGCGGGTCTGGCTGCGGTGATCGTGATCGGGCTTGCCGTCGAGCATCTCGTCTTCGATACCATCGAGCGCGTGACCGTGCGGCGTTGGGGCGTTCAGTCGTAACGCGTTTCGGTTGTTATGGTGCAGGCTCGCGTCGCAGAAAGACCCACGCATTGCATGCGGCGCCGGCGAACATCAACATGCTCGTCAACACGAAGACCGAGCGCATACCGGTATGCGCCGCGATAAAGCCGCCCGCAAGCGGCCCCGTCACTTGGCCGATGTACTGCGCGGACGTCGCATAGCCGAGGATATAACCGGCGGCCGTATCAGGCACGTTATGACGCACGACGCTCGTGATGGCGGGCAGCAGTCCGCCTAGCGCGATGCCCATCAGAAAGCGCAGCGCGACCAGCTGCGTGCCGGTCGCGACGAAGGTCTGCGGAATCAGCAGCACGCCGCAAAGCGCGAGGCACGCGACGATCACCTTCGGCGCGCCGATGCGATCCGCCAGACGCCCGACGCGCGGCGCCGCGAGCACACTGCCCAGCGCGGCCGCCGACATCACCAAGCCCGCCACCAGCGTCACGTTCTTTTGATCCTTCACGAGCTGCGATACGTAGACCGTGATGATCGGTTCGATCGACATGTTCGCGAACATCAACAGCATGGCGCTGGCAAGCATGGCGATGACGGGCGTGAGCGCGGGGACATCGCGCCAGCCGCCGCGCCGGCTTTGCTTGTCGTGCCCAGGCGCGCGCCGCTCTTCCTTGACGAGCAGCGTCGTCATGACGAACGAGCAGAAGATCAGGCCGCCTGCGAGAAAAAACGTCGAACGAATGCCGATCAGCCCTGGCAGCAAGCCGCCCACGAGCGGCCCGACGAGGTTGCCCGCCATCATGCCGGCCGCGTGCGTGCCCAGCGCCCACGCCGTCCGACGCTTTGGCGTCTGCGTGGCGATCATTACGATGGCGCCGCTCGCATAGCCGCCGACGAGTCCCGCGAGAAAGCGGATGGCGACCAGTTGCCAGACGCTCTGCACGATGCCGAGCATCGACATCGTGATGGCCATGCCAAGGCTCGCGCGAATCAGGATCTGCTTTCTGCCGTATCTATCCGCAAGCCGTCCCCACAGTGGCGCTACGAGGCCCGCCGCAAGAAACGTCGCGCCGAAAGCGACGCCGGACCACTGCACCGCTGCATCCACTGACCGCGCGCCCAACTGCTGCACATAAAGCGGCAGGAAGGGCAGCAGCAAAGTCATGGCCATGATGGTCGTGAAGGAGCCGAACACACACACGTAGAGATTGCGTTGCCAGTGCGCGGAGCCTTCCGGCTGCGGCGGGGCGGAAATGGACATGAAACGCTGCCGAATATGGTGAGTTGGCGCGGATTATCGCGTGGCGGCACGCATCGTGCATTGCGTGTAGGATCGACGACGAAAAAAACGCACAGACCGATTGAGACCGCAGAATGAAAATCGCGACCTTCAACATCAACGGCATACGCTCGCGTCTCGACGCCTTGCTCACCTGGCTCGAACGCGAAGCGCCAGATATCGTCTGCTTGCAGGAGCTGAAGGCGAGCGACGCGCAATTTCCCATCTCCGCCATACAGAGTGCGGGCTATGGCGCGGTCTGGCACGGACAGGCCTCTTGGAACGGCGTGGCGATCCTGGCTAAAGACGCCGAGCCGGTTTTGAGCCGTCGCGGTTTGCCGGGCAATGAAGACGACACGCATAGCCGCTATATCGAAGCGGCCGTGCATGGCATTCTCATCGGCTGTCTTTATCTTCCTAACGGCAATCCGCAGCCGGGTCCGAAGTTCGATTACAAGCTCGCGTGGTTCGAACGCTTCAACGCGCATGCACAGGCGCTGCTCGAGAGTGGGCATCCGGTCGTGCTCGCGGGCGACTATAACGTCGTGCCGACCGATGAGGACATCTACAACACGCGCTCATGGCTGAAAGATGCGCTGCTTCAGCCGGAGAGCCGCGAGGCTTACGCGAAGCTCGTCGCGCAAGGCTGGACCGATGCGCTGCGCAAGAAGCATCCGGGCGAACGCATCTATACGTTCTGGGATTATTTCCGGCAGCACTGGCAGACGAACTCGGGCTTGCGCATCGATCACATCTTGCTGAGCAAGGACCTCGCGCCTCGGCTTCAGGACGCGGGCGTCGACACATGGGTGCGCGGCGAGCCGCACGCGAGCGATCACGCGCCCACGTGGGTCGTGCTGAAAGAGCCGCGCACGAAGAAAAAAGCCGCTGAATAGCGGCTGGTGCGCTAGACCTGGCGTCGCGACGACGTGCGCGGCGCCTTCACTGGCGCGCTTTCCGTGCTGTCGGCAGGCAAGACCAGTTGTTTGGTCTCGCTGGCGGCTTCATTAGCCGATTCCTTGGCCGATTCGTTGGCGATCTCACCGCTTGCATCGAGGATCACGCCGCTCGCGTTTTCCGCTGCTTCGTTCGCGGTTTCCGTGAGTTCGGTGACAACTAGGCTCGTCGATTCGGTCGTCTCTTGCGCGGCTTGAGCGCTCGTATCGAGCAGGCCTTTCAGCGTGATGCCGTTGCGCTCGTATTGGCTGCGCACCTCGCCGATGATCTCCGCTTCGGTCGACGTGATGATCGACAGCACATGCTGTCCATAAGAGGCCGCCTTTTGCGGCAACTGCGCGAACATGACGGACTGCCAGCCGAGCACCTCGCCGGGCGTCGTGTCATCGCCGGTGCGCAGCAGCGTATTGCTTTCCTCGATGACGGTACGCACGGTTTGCACGTTGAGTTCCGTCAGCGCCTGCACGCCGCTCGCGAAACGTTGGCTCGCGCTGAGAAACGCCTGAAGATTGGCACGCGCGATGGACGGCATCTGATAAGCGATGAAACCGGGATACTGAAACATTGACCGCTCCTTTCGTAAGCCGAATAACAATCGGTAAATGACGAACGCACGCTCGCTTGAAAATCACGCATGGACGAGCTGCGCGGCCCGCGCACATGAGTTGATTCTGACGAAGCCCGCGCATGGCGGTTCCCATCCAGCGTCCGATTTTTTCCAGCACGACCGGTCAAGTCGCGTCCGAGATTTGTTGCCGTTCGTGCGCGCTGACGCGAGCCAGAAATTGCATGACGTGCGTGCGCCCGCCGTTGCGCCACGCGTCGAGATGATCGGCGTCTTCGAGCATCGCCAAGTGCTTGTCGCCTTGCGCGGCATTGAAAAGACGCTCGAAGTGAATGGGCGGCACCACGAAGTCGCGCGTTCCGCCGTAGATAAGGATAGGCGCGCGAACGCAGGCAATTTTCGAGAGGTTGTCGTAGCGGTCCTTTGCAAGCGCTCTTACGGGAAAGAACCGGAAGCGGGCCGCGGCCACATCGACGATGCTCGTGAACGGCGCTTCGAGTATCAACGCGTCGATGTGCGCTTCGCTTGCAAGCTGCACGGCCACGCCCGAGCCTAGCGAATAGCCGTGCAGCACGATGAACGGCGAGCGCGCGGCAGCGTAGGCGTAAGCGGCGCGTGCATCCGCATAGAGCCCCGCTTCGTGCGGCTTGCCCGGATTGCCGCCATAGCCGCGATACTCCGCAAGCAGCACGCCGTAACCGGCCTCGATCAGTTCGAGCGCGATGTGCGCGCGTTGCGTGAGGTCCTCTCCGTTGCCGTGGAAAAGCAGCACGGTGGCCGAATGTGCATCTGGCGGTGCGCGATAGCGCGCCTTCAACGCCAGGCCGTCTTGCGTTTCGAGCGTGATGACTTCGGTCCGTTCTTCTAAGGTCGGATCGACAAAAGCCTGTATCTGTTCGAGCGGATACACGAGCCGCCCTTGCAGCCAATAGAGTGCGGCCAGTGCAAAGAGATACGCCAACGCGACGGCCGCAACGAGTATGCACAGTGCTTCGATCATGAGTGGCCGCAAGACATGTGGTTCCTTATTCGCGCGGGCGTACGCCGGCTTCTTCGCCTTGCCGCAAGCTCAAAGGCATGTCCGCCGCAATTTCACGCTGTACGTGCTCGGTGGATCGTCCGCGATTGAAAAGCGCGTTCAAAACAATCGCAAAGATCGCTGCGAGTGTAATACCGCTATGGGTCAGCGGGCCGGCCCACGCGGGCATCTGACTAAAGAATGTCGGCGCCGCGAGCGGAATGACGCCCACGCCAAGACTGATCGCAATGATGAGCAGGTTGTTCTTGTTCTCATAGTCCACCTTGCTCAAAATCTTGACGCCCGTCGCCGCGACCATGCCGAACATGGCGATGCCCGCGCCGCGCAATACGACGACCGGTATGGAAGCGATGAGATTCGAGAGCTTCGGCAAAAGCCCGAGCAGGATCAGGATCACGCCCGATACCGCGACCACCCAGCGGCTCTTCACACCCGTGATGCCGACGAGCCCGATGTTCTGCGAAAACGACGAGTGCGGAAACGTGTTGAACACGCCGCCGATGACCGTGCCGAGTCCGTCCGTGCGCAGGCCGCGCGTGGCATCGGCACGCGTGACCGGGCGCATCGTGAGATCGCCGAGCGCGAGGAACATGCCGAGCGATTCGACCATGATGACGATCATCACGAGGCACAACGACGCAATAGCCGCGATGTCGAAGGTCGGCAAGCCGAACGCAAAGGGGCGCACCGGCGCGAACCATGCCGCACGTCCCACGCCCGCGAAATCGACAATGCCCAACGTCAATGCGAGCAGAAAGCCGATAGCCATGCCGAGCAGCACCGAGATGTTGGCGACGAAGCCTTTCAGATACTTGTTGATGAGAAGGATCGCCATCAGCACGATGCCCGCGATCATCAGGTTCTTCGGCTCACCGAAATGCGGCGCGCCATGCCCGCCGCCCGCCCAGTTGATGGCGACAGGAAAGAGCGTCATGCCGATCGTCAGGATGATCGTGCCGGTCACGATAGGTGGAAAGAAGCGCATCAGCCGCCCGAAAAACGGCGCGATGACGATGGCGAACACGCCCGCGGCGATCGTCGCGCCGAAGATGGCGGGCAGTCCGGCGCCGGACGACGCCATGGCGACCATCGGGCCGACCGGCGCGAAACTCACGCCCATGATGACGGGCAGCCGGATGCCGAACTTCCATATGCCGACGCATTGAACGAGTGTGACAAGGCCGCATGCAAAGAGGTCCGAACTGATCAGGAACGCCACTTGGTCCTTCGGCAGCTTCAGCGCCGCGCCGATGATGAGCGGCACGGCGATGGCCCCGGCATACATGACGAGCACGTGCTGTATTCCGACGGCGAGCATCTGTCCGGAGGGCAATACTTCGTCGACAGGATGAGGGTTGTGGGCCATGTGCGCTCCGGGCGGCAGGTGAATCGTGTGAGGTCGATCGAGTATTGCACCCGGTGGCGTGCAAAAAAATAATCGCGCTGCTATACGCGGCATCGCGCGTTCGGTGCGACAGCGCAGGGACTATTGACCTTCTTTTGTCCATGCACACGCGCACGCCCGGCACATTTTCCCGATCCCTAAATGATTAGGCGCAATTCTTCGCAAGAATCCGGATAACTCTTCAAAATCAAGGGTGCGCGCACTGTCGAATTTCGAGATGACGTGCTACATTCCGAGCGCCTTTGCGTTGTGCGGGGACGGGCGCTGTCCACGGGGCCCGATGCTTTCAACGCAAAAAACGGCGACATCCGGGGCTTTGGCGCCCATAAAAACCATCATTCGCACAGGGATCTCGGTATGGAATTGGTCGGCGGAACGCGACTCGCCCAACTCTTTTCTTCCAATCAGGCGGAATTGCTCGCCGAGTGGATCACGCAGCAGCACGCTATCGCGTCGCGGCGCGGGCTCGTCGGCGAAGCGGAGCTGCGCAATCAGTTCGGACAGTTCGTCTCCTTGCTGCTGACGGCGCTCGCAGCATCGGATCGCGTGGAATTCAAGGCATCGCACTGGCAGGAAGTGCGCGCGTTTCTCGCTGATATGTCGGGACAGCGCGCTCGTCAGGGTTTTTCGCCCGTCGAGACCGCAATGTTCGTCTTTTCGCTGAAGCAACCGCTCGTCGCGCGTCTGCGTGAGCAGCTTGCGAACGATCCGGCCGCGCTCGCGGATCTCACATGGACCGTCAGCTCGCTGTTCGATGAACTCGGCCTCTACACCACCGAGGTGTTTCAGGCGAGCCGTGAACAAGTTATCGTGCGTCAGCAGCAGGAACTGCTGGAACTGTCGACGCCGGTCGTGCAGCTGTGGGACGGCATTCTCGCGCTGCCGCTCATCGGCACGCTGGATTCCGCGCGCACGCAAGTGGTGATGGAAAACCTGTTGCAGAAGATCGTCGAGACGGGCGCGGCCATCGCGATCATCGACATCACGGGCGTGCCGACCGTCGATACGCTCGTCGCGCAGCATTTGCTCAAGACGGTCGCGGCGGCGCGGCTGATGGGCGCGGACTGCATCATCAGCGGCATTCGTCCGCAGATCGCGCAGACCATCGTGCATTTGGGCGTGAACCTGTCGAACGTGACGACAAAGGCGTCGCTCGCCGCGGCGTTCATCGTCGCGCTGCAGCGCACGGGCAAGTCGGTGACAGTGGCGGGTGCGCAGGAGAAGACCGCGCGCAACGGCGCCGACGGCATGCACGATTCCTCGCTGCCTGAATGACGGCGCGCGAGATCATCAACCGCATGCACCGCGACTGAACAGGGCCCCTAGCGATGGATCGCATTCCAATTCTCACGATGGGCAAGCTGCTGCTCGTCACCATTCAAGTGGACATGCACGACCGCCTTGCGCTCGCGCTGCAGGACGACCTGACGAGCCGCATCGTGAAAGACGGCGCGAAGGGCGTGCTCATCGACATATCGTCGCTCGACGTAGTCGACTCGTTCATCGGGCGCATGATCGGCAACACGGCGGCCATGGCTCGCGTGCTAGACGCGCAGACGGTCGTCGTGGGCATGCAGCCTTCGGTCGCGATCACGCTCGTGGAACTCGGGCTCACGCTCTCCGGCGTGCGCACGGCGCTCAATGTGGAAAAAGGCATGGCGCTGCTTACCGGGGGCGGCGCGGTCTGACGGCCGCCCAGCGAACCATTCCATGATCACCTTCGATTCCTCGGCAGCGCGCGCTGCCACTTCACCGGCCGAGACGCTGCCGATCCGCTCGGACGAGCAGATCGTGCGGCTGCGCCAGTTCGTGCGCGAGAAGGCGGTGGCGCAGGGCTTGTCCCTCATCGATCAAACCAAGTTCGTGACGGCGGCAAGCGAACTGGCCCGCAACACGCTCATCTACGGCGGCGGCGGCGACGTGCATTGCACGCTCGTCGAGCGCAATGGCCGCCGTGGCCTCAAACTCGAATTCGTCGATAACGGGCCGGGCATTCCCGACATCGCCCGGGCGCTCTCGGACGGCTACACGTCCGGCAGCGGCTTGGGCCTCGGCCTGGGCGGCGCGAAACGCCTGTGCGACGAATTCGATATCCGCTCTGCGCCGGGTGAAGGTACGCACGTCTCGATCACGAAATGGAAACCGTTCTGAAGGAGTCGATGGCCGCGCAGCAGCGCCACGAGATCGCGGAGGCGAGCCAGATAGCCTTCGCGCGACGCTCGATAAGCGAACTCGCGCGCGGGCTCGGTTTCAACGAGACAGTCGCGGGCGAACTCGCAATCGTCGTCACCGAATGCGGCACCAATCTTCTCAAACATGCGGGCAGCGGCGAGCTGCTCGTGCGTCCGCTGATGGACGCGGGCGAACGTTACGGCATCGAGATTCTGAGCATCGATAGCGGCCCCGGCATCCACGATCTGTACCGCTGCTTCGAGGACGGCTACACGACGGCGGGCAGCCCTGGCAACGGCATGGGCGCGATCCGGCGTCTCTCCGGCGAACTCGATATCTGGAGCATGCCGCAACGGGGTACCGTGATGCGCGTCGTCTGCTGGAATCGCGCGGCCACGCCTGCTGCCGATGCGATCGGCAACGCGCGAGTGACGTACGGCGTCGTGAACCTGCCGCTTCGCACCGAAACGGTTTCCGGCGACGCGTGGTCCTGTAGCGCGGGCGAGAACGGCTTTACCGTGCTCGTCGCGGACGGCTTGGGCCACGGGCCGCTCGCGAACGTCGCGGCGGTGGAAGCGGCGCGCGTGCTCGGCTCGCACGGCGATGCGCCGCTCGAACGCATCATGGAGCTGGCCAATGAGGCGTTGCGTCCGACGCGCGGGGCGGCGGTCGGCATTGCGCGCATGCCGGCGTCGGCAAACTCTGCCTCGCCGAGCGGCGCGGCGGTTGCGTTCGCCGGCATCGGCAACATCGCGGCGAGCGTGTGGACGGAGGATTCGCACCGTCATCTGGTGTCGCACAGCGGCATCGTCGGGCATGGGGCGCGGCGCGCGCAACAGTTCGAGGTGCCGTATTCGTCCAACGCGCTCCTCGTGCTGCATTCGGATGGAATCGGTTCGCGCTGGGACCTCGCGCGCTATCCGGGCCTGAGCGCGCGGCATCCGGCGCTCGTCGCGGCGGTGCTGTACCGTGACTTTTCGCGTGGCCGCGACGACGTCACGGTGTTCGTCGCCCGCGCGGCCGGGAGCGCTTGATGACTTTCTCGCTCTACTCGATGCAGATCGACGGCGAGCACGATATCGTCGCGGCCCGCCGCAAGGCGCGCGAGGCGAGCGCCGCGCTCGGCTTTTCGGCGCAGGATCAGACGCGCATATCGACTTCGGTGCTCGAAGCGGCGCGCACGGTACTTGCCGCCGGCTCCCACGCGCGGGCGGATTTTCTCGTCGATGACGCGACGTATCCGCCGCGCTTCGTCGTGCGCTTTCTGGCGTGCGCGGGCGCGGGCGAGCGGCTTCGCGCGATGGAGAACGACGATTCGCAAGCCGCGCTCGGCCTGCTCGCCGCGCAGCGCCTGATGGACCAATGCGCAATCGCGGACGAAGCCGGCGGCGGCACGGCCATCTCGCTCGCGAAGTCGCTGCCCGAGAACGCGCCTGTCGATTCGAGCGCGGTGCAGGTCATAGCGGCCACGCTATCGCACCAGGACAGCGAGGATTCGACGGCAGAACTGGCGCGGCAGAACCGCGAGCTGATCGGCGCGCTCGCCGACTTGCGCGAGCGTCAGGAAGAACTCACGCGCTTGACACGCGAACTTGAAGACACGAACCGTGGCGTCGTCGCGCTCTATGCCGAACTCGACGCCCGCGCGGATCATCTGCGCCGCGCGGACGAATCGAAGTCGCGGTTCCTGTCGAACATGAGTCACGAATTCCGCACGCCGCTTTCGTCGATCCGCGCGCTGTCCAAACTTCTGCTCGAACGGATCGACGGCGATCTGACGGAGGAGCAGGAAAAGCAGGTGCGCTTCATCCGCAAGGCGGCGGAAGATCTGTCCGAAACCGTCGACGATCTGCTCGACCTCGCGAAGATCGAAGCAGGAAAGATCGAAGTGCGCGCCGCGGAATTCGAAGTCGATACGCTCTTTTCCGCGCTGCGCGGCATGCTGCGTCCGCTGACGCCGGGCGGCGCGGTGGAGCTCATTTTCGATTCTTGCGAAGGTCTGCCACCCATTCGCACTGACGAAGCGAAGGTCGCGCAGGTGTTGCGCAATTTCGTATCGAATGCGCTGAAGTTCACCGAGCGCGGCGAAGTGCGCGTGTCGGCCAGCTATGACGAAGCGCGCCGTCTCATCACGTTTGCCGTGAAGGACACGGGCATCGGTATCGCGCCCGAGCATCAGCAGGTCGTCTTCGAAGAATTCGGGCAGGTCGAGAACCGGCTCCAGCAATATGTTAAAGGCACAGGCCTCGGTCTGCCTTTGTGCAGGAAGCTCTGCAAGCTGCTGGGCGGCGATGTGTCTCTCGAAAGCGAGGCGGGCCGCGGCTCGACGTTCAGCGCGACGATTCCCGCTGTCTACGGCGCACCTGACGGCACGCACGCCGCTCAGGGAGACACGCGCCCGATGGTGCTGGTCGTTGCGAGCAATCCGATCGAGCGGCTCGACTGCGAAGCGGCGCTGAAAGATTCGCCGTATCGCACGGCGAGCGCGGCGACGCTCGACGAGGCAAGCCGCGCGCTCGCGCGCACGTCGCCCGTTGCGCTGCTGCTCGCGGTGCGGCCTGCGGCGTCCGAAGCGTGGATCTGGCTCGCCGCGCTGCGCGCGCAGGCCGCGACGCGCAACGTGCCGGTCGTCGTGCTCGGCGAGGCCGCGGACCGCAACGAGGCGGAGGCGCTCGGTGCGGCCGCGTTCATTCAGAAGCCGATCTCCGGCGGCGAACTGGCCGGCGTACTGAACATGGTTTCGAAGGCGATGGACGGTATGCGTCGCGGGGAAGGGCTGTCGACATGAAAAGCGACTGGAGCGGGGTGCTGATCCTCAACGTCGACGACAACGACGGCGCACGCTATGCGAAAACGCGCATTCTGTCGCGCGCGGGCTTCAACGTGATCGAGGCCGGCACGGGCACTGCGGCGCTGGAACGCGTGCGTGCTGAATCGCCGGATCTCGTGCTGCTGGACGTGAAACTGCCCGATATCAACGGGCTCGAAGTGTGCCGTCAGATCAAGGCGTCGGCGGAAACGGCGAGCACGCTCGTGCTGCAAACGTCGGCGGCGGCGGTGCATAGCATGGATCGCATTCGCGGTCTGGAAGGCGGCGCGGACAGCTATCTGACGGAGCCGGTCGAGCCTGCCGAACTCATCGCGCACGTGCGCGCGCTGTTGCGCGTGCGGCTCGCGGAAAACGCGTTGCGCGAAAGCGAAGAGCGGTTCCGTCAGCTTGCGGAGAACATCGACGACGTCTTCTGGATGCTCGATCCCGCTGCGAATCGCCTGCTCTACGTGAGCCCCGCTTACGCGCGCCTGTGGGATTCGGGCGAAGGCGCGCCGACGCCCGAGCCCAGTCCGGATCACTGGTCCGGCGAGGTTCATCCGCTGGATCGCGAGCATGTCGCGGCGGCGTACCGGCAGTTGCTCGCGAGCGGCGCGCCGTATCAGGTCGAATACCGCATCGCGCGTGCACATGGCGAACCTCGCTGGGTGGCCGAACGCGCGTCGCTCGTGCGCGATTCGCAGGGGCGGCCGGCGCGCATCGCAGGCATCGTCAACGACATTTCCGAGCGCAAGGCCGCCGAAATGATGCTGCGCGACGCCGATCGACGCAAAGATGAATTTCTCGCGATGCTCGCGCACGAACTGCGTAATCCGCTCGCGCCGATCCGCAATGCCGTGGACCTGCTCGACCCTGGGCGCGCGCCGTCCGCGCAGCATTTCACGACCGTGCGGGCGATCATCGACCGGCAGGTGCGGCATCTGAGCCGTCTCGTGGACGATCTGCTCGACGTCGCGCGCATCACGCAGGGAAAGATCACGCTGCGGCAGGAAGTCGTGGATGTGGCGGCGGCGGTGGACGCGGCCATCGAAACGGCGCAGCCGGCGCTCGAACGAAAGCGTCACCGGCTCACCACGAACCTGGCCGATGAGCCGCTCTTCATTGTCGGCGACAGCGTGCGCATTGCGCAGGTGTTCGGCAATCTGCTGTCGAACGCGTCGAAGTACAGCCTCGAAGAGGGCGAGATCGCCATCGAGACGGAGCGGTGTGGCGACGAAGTGCGCATCACCGTGCGCGACAAGGGCATCGGCATCGCGGCCGACATGCTGCCGCATATCTTCGATCTGTTCGTGCAATCGGAGACGTCGCTCGAACGCTCGGAAGGCGGGCTCGGCATCGGCTTGCCGCTGGCGAAGACGCTCGTGGAATTGCAGGGCGGGCGCATCGACGCGCATTCGGCAGGGCCGCAGCAGGGCAGCCAGTTCGTCGTGTGGCTGCCGCTCGCGAAGGAGGCGGAAGTTGCGCCGCATCCCGTCGACAATGCTCTGGCGCACGTGAGCGGCGGCAAGCGCGTCTTGCTTGTCGATGACAGCGTGGACGCCGCCACGGCCATGTCCCTGCTGCTCGAAGCGGATGGCTTCGATGTGCGCACCGCGCACGACGCGGCCACCGCGCTCACGATCAGCGAGACGTTTGCGCCGCAGATCGTTCTGCTCGACATCGGCTTGCCTGGAATGGACGGTTACACGCTCGCGGCCGAGATGCGTTCGCGTCCGGCCACATGCGATGCGCTGATGATCGCCGTGACCGGGTACGGGCAGGCGAACGACCGGCAGCGTTCGAGAGACGCGGGCTTCGATCATCATCTGGTGAAGCCGGTTGCCTTCGTCGAGATTCGAAAGGCGGTGCAGGGCAGGTTCGGCGCCTGACGGTTTTGCTGTTGCATTCGCGCTGCCGCGAGCTGGCGTCGAACTGCATCAGCAGCGGCAATTTCATCGCCCGATTCGAGCGCGAACGTCGACGCGTTCGTTTTAACAGTTTGTCCGCGCTCGACCTGCGAGGCGAAGAACTTTCCCGCTTGCGACGATCCGAAGAAAAGTCACTTGTCCTCGACCTAGCCCTGGAAGACTCGGTCTGTCTGCGAACACGCCGTCAATAGCACAGTGTGACGCACGCGTGATTAGACAGCAGTACGAAGCATCCCTTTCTTCCCGATATTCAGTTGGTCGTGTTTCGTAAATAGGCGAGGCGGCGTGCGCGTACGAAACGTCAATTTTCTCGGGCCTTTCGTCGCGGCAAGCGCGCTGAGTGATACGCGGCGGGCGTTCGTGCAACGCTGATCTTCCGCCGAGGCATGGAATAGATCGCAATGTGCCGCGGTTAACCACTCGAAGCCTCAATGCTTGGAACCCGGGCTAAGCGAGCGAGGTGTGCGGATCGGAAGCGATCCATCTCAACCCAGTCTCGTCGGAGTCTCTACGTCATGAAAACCATAGCTAGCGTTGTCCTGTCGGTTGCTGCGGCTATCGCGCCGTCCTTTGTCTTCGCGCAGAGCCAGGGCGGCCCCTTGACTCGTGCGCAGGTTACGGCTGAACTCGTACAACTGGAACGGGCGGGCTATTCCCCGGCTTCGGGAGAGAACGCGACGTATCCCGCGGACATTCAGGCCGCCGAGGCGAAGGTCGCAGCCCAAAACGCGCAAGAGGCATACGGCGGGACGCAATCGGGACGATCCGCTGCTGGCGCGCCGGAAGCGATGCGGCGCGGCGGCTCGTAGACGGCTGATGCGTCGAGTTGTGTTGGCCCGGCGGCGTTCTGCGCGTCGTTCTTTGTAAACTGAACGCACGCGGATGGGCGCGCCGGTGCTTGCACTGTCGCGCCCTTCGCGGTCTTTTTTAGTGCCTTATCGGCGGTTGAAAAATAATTCGAAAAAGGGGTTGACCTAGGTGTCTTGCGCCAGTCATAATTCGCCTCCCGTTGAATGACGGCGCGCAAGAAAGCAAGCGAATAAGCGAGGCGAATCTTGTGCAATGCTCTTTAAAAACTAACAGCCGATAAGTGTGGGCGCTTGATGGCGAGTGCGGTTGTGGTTCTTCGGAATCGCAACATAAGCAAAAGTATCAAGAGTCTCACACGAAGTATCAGAGGAAGGTTTATCTGTCGAAAGACGGATTAATCATCGTCAGTACGTTGAGTGAGCGACCGGTTTCTAACGGAACCGAAAACAGTAACAGGCATTGAACTGAAGAGTTTGATCCTGGCTCAGATTGAACGCTGGCGGCATGCCTTACACATGCAAGTCGGACGGCAGCGCGGGCTTCGGCCTGGCGGCGAGTGGCGAACGGGTGAGTAATACATCGGAACGTGTCCTGTAGTGGGGGATAGCCCGGCGAAAGCCGGATTAATACCGCATACGATCTACGGAGGAAAGCGGGGGATCTTCGGACCTCGCGCTGTAGGGGCGGCCGATGGCAGATTAGCTAGTTGGTGGGGTAAAGGCCTACCAAGGCGACGATCTGTAGCTGGTCTGAGAGGACGACCAGCCACACTGGGACTGAGACACGGCCCAGACTCCTACGGGAGGCAGCAGTGGGGAATTTTGGACAATGGGGGCAACCCTGATCCAGCAATGCCGCGTGTGTGAAGAAGGCCTTCGGGTTGTAAAGCACTTTTGTCCGGAAAGAAAACTTCGTCCCTAATATGGATGGAGGATGACGGTACCGGAAGAATAAGCACCGGCTAACTACGTGCCAGCAGCCGCGGTAATACGTAGGGTGCGAGCGTTAATCGGAATTACTGGGCGTAAAGCGTGCGCAGGCGGTCTGTTAAGACCGATGTGAAATCCCCGGGCTTAACCTGGGAACTGCATTGGTGACTGGCAGGCTTTGAGTGTAGCAGAGGGAGGTAGAATTCCACGTGTAGCAGTGAAATGCGTAGAGATGTGGAGGAATACCGATGGCGAAGGCAGCCTCCTGGGCCAACACTGACGCTCATGCACGAAAGCGTGGGGAGCAAACAGGATTAGATACCCTGGTAGTCCACGCCCTAAACGATGTCAACTAGTTGTTGGGGATTCATTTCCTTAGTAACGTAGCTAACGCGTGAAGTTGACCGCCTGGGGAGTACGGTCGCAAGATTAAAACTCAAAGGAATTGACGGGGACCCGCACAAGCGGTGGATGATGTGGATTAATTCGATGCAACGCGAAAAACCTTACCTACCCTTGACATGGTCGGAAGTCTGCTGAGAGGCGGACGTGCTCGAAAGAGAACCGGCGCACAGGTGCTGCATGGCTGTCGTCAGCTCGTGTCGTGAGATGTTGGGTTAAGTCCCGCAACGAGCGCAACCCTTGTCCTTAGTTGCTACGCAAGAGCACTCTAAGGAGACTGCCGGTGACAAACCGGAGGAAGGTGGGGATGACGTCAAGTCCTCATGGCCCTTATGGGTAGGGCTTCACACGTCATACAATGGTCGGAACAGAGGGTTGCCAAGCCGCGAGGTGGAGCCAATCCCAGAAAACCGATCGTAGTCCGGATCGCAGTCTGCAACTCGACTGCGTGAAGCTGGAATCGCTAGTAATCGCGGATCAGCATGCCGCGGTGAATACGTTCCCGGGTCTTGTACACACCGCCCGTCACACCATGGGAGTGGGTTTCACCAGAAGTAGGTAGCCTAACCGCAAGGAGGGCGCTTACCACGGTGGGATTCATGACTGGGGTGAAGTCGTAACAAGGTAGCCGTATCGGAAGGTGCGGCTGGATCACCTCCTTTCTCGAGCTTCGCACACCAAGTTAAGCGCTCACGCTTATCGGCTGTGGTTTAGAAACAGGCTAAGGGTCTGTAGCTCAGTCGGTTAGAGCACCGTCTTGATAAGGCGGGGGTCGTTGGTTCGAATCCAACCAGACCCACCACCCTAACAAGTGCTGACCGAGCTCATACTCAAGTCAGGCATACGGGGGATTAGCTCAGCTGGGAGAGCACCTGCTTTGCAAGCAGGGGGTCGTCGGTTCGATCCCGTCATCCTCCACCAATCTTCAATGCCTAGCGTTCACGAGCAGTGAATGTTAAGCATTGGCGATTGTAGCCAGTTGATGTCGAAGGCAACGAAGTACGCTTATCGGCTAAACGTTCTTTAACAATCAGGAAGAAGTAGTAAAGAGATTATCTGAAAGCACTTAGAGATGGGTGCGAGTAGGGTAGTCAGGGTAGTGATTGTATCAAGTATGAAAAGTGATCTTAATGATGACTTGGAATACGGCACAACGCGAATACTCAGCCTGTAGCGTGTGAGTCTGGAGCAGCAACGAGACACACTCGTTATAGGGTCAAGCGAACAAGTGCATGTGGTGGATGCCTTGGCGATCACAGGCGATGAAGGACGCGGTAGCCTGCGAAAAGCTTCGGGGAGCTGGCAAACGAGCATTGATCCGAAGATGTCCGAATGGGGAAACCCGGCCCGTATGGGTCATCCTAGACTGAATACATAGGTCTAGCGAAGCGAACGCGGTGAACTGAAACATCTAAGTAACCGCAGGAAAAGAAATCAACCGAGATTCCCAAAGTAGTGGCGAGCGAAATGGGAAGAGCCTGTACTCTTTATTTGTATTGTTAGCTGAACGCTCTGGAAAGTGCGGCCATAGCAGGTGATAGCCCTGTAAGCGAAAACAGTATGAAAGAACTAGGGGTACGACAAGTAGGGCGGGACACGTGAAATCCTGTCTGAAGATGGGGGGACCATCCTCCAAGGCTAAATACTCGTGATCGACCGATAGTGAACCAGTACCGTGAGGGAAAGGCGAAAAGAACCCCGGGAGGGGAGTGAAATAGATCCTGAAACCGCATGCATACAAACAGTCGGAGCCTCGCAAGGGGTGACGGCGTACCTTTTGTATAATGGGTCAGCGACTTACGTTCAGTAGCGAGCTTAACTGATTAAGGCAGGCGTAGCGAAAGCGAGTCCGAATAGGGCGATCAGTTGCTGGGCGTAGACCCGAAACCAAGTGATCTATCCATGGCCAGGTTGAAGGTGCGGTAACACGTACTGGAGGACCGAACCCACTAACGTTGAAAAGTTAGGGGATGAGCTGTGGATAGGGGTGAAAGGCTAAACAAACTTGGAAATAGCTGGTTCTCTCCGAAAACTATTTAGGTAGTGCCTCGTGTATCACCTTCGGGGGTAGAGCACTGTCATGGTTGTGGGGTCCATTGCGGATTACTACGCCATAGCAAACTCCGAATACCGAAGAGTGCAATCACGGGAGACAGACATCGGGTGCTAACGTCCGGTGTCAAGAGGGAAACAACCCAGACCGCCAGCTAAGGTCCCAAAGATTGGCTAAGTGGGAAACGAAGTGGGAAGGCTAAAACAGTCAGGAGGTTGGCTTAGAAGCAGCCACCCTTTAAAGAAAGCGTAATAGCTCACTGATCGAGTCGTCCTGCGCGGAAGATGTAACGGGGCTCAAGCCAGTCACCGAAGCTGCGGATGCGTGTTTTACACGCATGGTAGGAGAGCGTTCCGTAAGCCTGCGAAGGTGCGTTGAAAAGCGTGCTGGAGGTATCGGAAGTGCGAATGCTGACATGAGTAGCGATAAAGGGGGTGAAAAGCCCCCTCGCCGTAAGCCCAAGGTTTCCTACGCAACGTTCATCGGCGTAGGGTGAGTCGGCCCCTAAGGCGAGGCAGAAATGCGTAGCTGATGGGAAGCAGGTCAATATTCCTGCACCATTGTTAGATGCGATGGGGGGACGGATCGCGGAAGGTTGTCCGGGTGTTGGACGTCCCGGTCGCTGCATTGGAGAAGGTGCTTAGGCAAATCCGGGCACGCAATTCAAGGGTGTGGCGCGAGTGACTTCGGTCACGAAGCAATTGGAAGTGGTTCCAAGAAAAGCCTCTAAGCTTCAGTCTAACGATGACCGTACCGCAAACCGACACAGGTGGGCGAGATGAGTATTCTAAGGCGCTTGAGAGAACTCGGGAGAAGGAACTCGGCAAATTGGTACCGTAACTTCGGGATAAGGTACGCCTCTGTAGCTTGACTGGCCTGCGCCAGAAGGGTGACGAGGTTGCAATAAACTGGTGGCTGCGACTGTTTAATAAAAACACAGCACTCTGCAAACACGAAAGTGGACGTATAGGGTGTGACGCCTGCCCGGTGCCGGAAGATTAAATGATGGGGTGCAAGCTCTTGATTGAAGTCCCGGTAAACGGCGGCCGTAACTATAACGGTCCTAAGGTAGCGAAATTCCTTGTCGGGTAAGTTCCGACCTGCACGAATGGCGTAACGATGGCCACACTGTCTCCTCCCGAGACTCAGCGAAGTTGAAGTGTTTGTGATGATGCAATCTCCCCGCGGCTAGACGGAAAGACCCCATGAACCTTTACTGTAGCTTTGCATTGGACTTTGAACCGATCTGTGTAGGATAGGTGGGAGGCTATGAAACCGGAACGCCAGTTTCGGTGGAGCCGTCCTTGAAATACCACCCTGGTTTGTTTGAGGTTCTAACCTTGGTCCGTGATCCGGATCGGGGACAGTGCATGGTAGGCAGTTTGACTGGGGCGGTCTCCTCCCAAAGCGTAACGGAGGAGTACGAAGGTACGCTAGGTACGGTCGGAAATCGTGCTGATAGTGCAATGGCATAAGCGTGCTTAACTGCGAGACCGACAAGTCGAGCAGGTGCGAAAGCAGGTCATAGTGATCCGGTGGTTCTGTATGGAAGGGCCATCGCTCAACGGATAAAAGGTACTCTGGGGATAACAGGCTGATACCGCCCAAGAGTTCATATCGACGGCGGTGTTTGGCACCTCGATGTCGGCTCATCTCATCCTGGGGCTGTAGCCGGTCCCAAGGGTATGGCTGTTCGCCATTTAAAGAGGTACGTGAGCTGGGTTTAAAACGTCGTGAGACAGTTTGGTCCCTATCTGCCGTGGGCGTTGGATATTTGAAGGGGGCTGCTCCTAGTACGAGAGGACCGGAGTGGACGAACCTCTGGTGTACCGGTTGTCACGCCAGTGGCATCGCCGGGTAGCTATGTTCGGAAGAGATAACCGCTGAAAGCATCTAAGCGGGAAACTCGCCTTAAGATGAGATATCCCCGGGGCTTCGAGCCCCTTGAAGGGTCGTTCCAGACCAGGACGTTGATAGGTCAGGTGTGTAAGTGCAGTAATGCATTGAGCTAACTGATACTAATTGCCCGTAAGGCTTGATCCTATAACCAGTGTGTTTTGTCGGTCAAAGTTAGCGCTTCAGCGCTTACTTGGACCCCACCCTCGAAGAGGGTGCCACTGGTCGAGTAACAGCGTGTGCGACAATCGCCACCCGAATTCACTACTGCTTCTTCCCCGATTGGTCGTCGCGCCCCAAACGCGAGACGACATCCCCTCATGCCTGATGACCATAGCGAGTCGGTCCCACCCCTTCCCATCCCGAACAGGACCGTGAAACGACTCCACGCCGATGATAGTGCGGATTGCCCGTGTGAAAGTAGGTAATCGTCAGGCTCCTCATGCCAAAACAAAAACCCCACCCCGCAAAGGTGGGGTTTTTGCGTTGGTGCGCCATATTAAGCAAAACTCCTGACGCCGTAGCCTCCCGGACGCGACATTTCTGTCGGTAGAATGGCATCGCAGGTGTACTACTACGCCGATCCCACCGGAGCGCATATGAGAACGAGCCTGTTGATCGCCGCTGTCAGCGTCGCGCTGTTGGCTGCGGCCTGTGGCAAGAAGAACGATGCGAGCGAGTCCACGCTGGGCGACGCTATTTCAGCCAATATGAAGACTAACCGCGGCTTGCTATGCCTGAACCGCAGCGGGCGTGGTCCGTTCACCTTTCCGTCTGCATATAGCAACCGCGACTTGAACGAATATTCGGCTGCAGCATTGCGCGAGCAACTGGCTGCACTCGAAAAAAGCGGCTTGGTCGCGCGAGCCGCTGCCGCAGCGTCGAATGCCAGTGCAAGGCAAGACGGAATCGCGTATAGCTTGACTGGCGAAGGCCAGAAGTATGCGGTCGAGACCGTGCGTCAGGCGGGCGATCCCAACGCCACCGCCGACTCTCGGGTTTCGATGATCTGCTACGCGCACGTGAAGCTCGACAAGGTGACCGCGTGGACTGAGCCCGATCCCGCCACGCATCGGTCTGAAGTGACGTACACGTACAAGCTCGACAACGTCGCGCCGTGGGCCGACGATCGCGACATCAAGCGCGCCTTCTCCGACCTCACCGCGGCCGACCGCGAAGCCGGCGAGACGAAGCTGCATGTCACGCTTGAACAGCGGCAGGACGGCTGGGTCAGGGTCGATTGAACAACGTGGCTGCTACTCCCGACGATCTCCCCCGTGTTCCCCCGCGCATGTCGGATGTTGCGCGGCTCGCAGGCGTTTCGAAGATGACAGTGTCGCGCGTGCTCGCGGGCCATAGCGTCGCGTCGGCGACGCGCGAGCGCGTACAGAACGCCATCGACGAACTCGGCTACGTGGCCGATGCCGCCGCCGGCGCGTTGTCGTCCGGGCGCTCCGAGTTCGTCGCAGTCATGGTGCCGTCGCTCGCCAGCTCCAACTTCTCGGATACCGTCCGCGGCCTCGCCGCCGCGCTGGAACCACACGGCTTGCAACTTCTCATCGGCGACACGGACTATCACCTCGACCGCGAGGAGAGCCTCATCCGTTCGATGCTGCGACATCAGCCGCGCTGCGTCGCGCTGACGGGCTCGCGTCACACCGATGCGACCCGTACGCTGCTGCGCCGGTCCGGCGTGCCCGTCGTCGAGATGTGGGACTTCCCGACCGATCCCATCGACGCCGCCGTGGGCTTCTCCAACGTCAACGCCGCGCGCGAGATGGTGCGCTATCTGGTGAAGCGTGGCCACGAGCGCATCGGCTTCTTGGGCGGGGCGAGCGAACTCGATCGACGCGGCCTTGACCGGCTCAAGGGCTTTCGTATGGAGATGAAGGCGCAAGGCCTCGACGCGGAACGTGTCGTGCGCCTCGGCGATTCACCGATCACGATGAGCCACGGCGGGCCTGCTATCGCTGCGCTGCTGACGACGTGGCCGGACACGCAAGCCGTGATGTGCGTCAGCGACATGTCGGCCTTTGGCGCGATAATGGAATGTCACCGGCGCGGGATGTCGGTGCCCCGCGACATTGCCGTGGCCGGCTTCGGCAATTTCGAGGTGGCCGCATGCTGCACGCCTTCGATCACGACGGTATCCGTCGATGCATACGGTATCGGTTTGCGCACGGGCGAAGTGTTGCTGGCGGCGCTCGAAGAACGGGAACAGGGCGTTATCAAGCGCGCGAGCAAGCGCATCCGCATCGGTTATGAGGTGCTGGCCCGAGAGAGCGCCTGAACGAAGATGTTGCGGAAATGCGTGCTAACATCACGCGATGTTACCGGTAACTAAACTTGGGTTTCGAGCGCACAGCGCGAGAGCAAACCCTACGGAGAGAGACGCCATGTCGCAACAGACACCCCGCCGCCTGCGCAGTCAGGAATGGTTCGACGACCCTTCGCACGCCGACATGACAGCGCTGTATGTCGAGCGTTTCATGAACTACGGCCTCACGCGCGAAGAGCTGCAGTCGGGCCGGCCGATCATCGGCATCGCGCAGACCGGCAGCGATCTTGCGCCGTGCAACCGGCATCACATCGAACTCGCTGCGCGCACGAAAGCCGGCATCCGCGATGCCGGTGGCATTCCGATGGAGTTTCCCGTGCATCCGCTCGCGGAGCAAAGCCGCCGTCCGACTGCCGCGCTGGATCGCAATCTCGCTTATCTCGGCCTCGTCGAGATACTGCATGGTTTTCCGCTCGATGGCGTCGTGCTCACCACCGGTTGTGACAAGACCACGCCCGCCTGCCTCATGGCGGCGGCGACAGTCGACATGCCCGCCATCGTCCTG
The DNA here is from genome assembly GCF_031450785.1 of Caballeronia sp. LZ062. Classification (NCBI taxonomy): domain Bacteria; kingdom Pseudomonadati; phylum Pseudomonadota; class Betaproteobacteria; order Burkholderiales; family Burkholderiaceae; genus Caballeronia; species Caballeronia sp. LZ062. Next base: position 676,385 of record NZ_JARTWB010000001.1, on the reverse strand, counting down.
TCGGGCGGCCCGATGCTCGACGGCTGGTACGAAGGGAAGCGCGTCGGCTCCGGCACGGTCATCTGGCATGCGCGCAATCTGCTCGCGGCCGGCGAGATCGACTACGAAGGCTTCATGCGCCTGACGACGGCTTCGTCGCCTTCGATCGGGCACTGCAACACCATGGGCACCGCGCTCTCCATGAACAGCCTGGCCGAGGCGCTCGGCATGTCGTTGCCCACGTGCGCGAGCATTCCTGCTGCGTATCGCGAGCGCGGACAGATGGCCTACGCAACAGGCAAGCGCATCGTCGACATGGTGCGAGAGGACATGCGTCCGTCCAAGATCATGACGCGCGATGCGTTCCTCAACGCAATCGTCGTTGCGTCCGCGCTCGGTGCGTCTACCAATTGCCCGCCGCATCTGATCGCGATTGCGCGGCACATGGGCATCGAATTGAGTCTCGAAGACTGGCAGCGTTACGGGGAGCAGATTCCGCTTATCGTCAATTGCATGCCTGCGGGTGAATATCTCGGCGAGAGTTTCCATCGCGCGGGCGGAGTGCCGGCGGTGCTGCGTCAACTGGATGCAGCTGGACTCTTGCGCCGCGATTGTCTCACCGTGTCGGGCCGCATGATCGGCGAGATTGCCGACGATGCAGCCGTGGCGGATCACGACGTGATTCGGACTGCAGAAGATCCGCTGATGCACGCCGCAGGCTTCATGGTGCTCTCGGGCAATTTCTTCGACAGCGCGATCATGAAGATGTCGGTGGTCGGCGAGGCGTTCAGAAAGACGTATCTGAGCGAGCCCGGCGCGGAGAACGTGTTCGAAGCGCGTGCGATCGTCTTCGATGGCCCGGAGGACTATCACGCGCGCATCAACGATCCGGCGCTCGAAATCGACGAGCACTGCATTCTCGTCATTCGCGGTTGCGGCACGGTGGGTTATCCCGGCAGTGCGGAAGTGGTCAACATGGCGCCGCCTGCAGAGCTGATCAAGCGAGGCGTCGATTCGCTGCCCTGCATGGGCGATGGCCGCCAAAGCGGCACGTCGGCGAGTCCGTCCATTCTCAACATGTCGCCGGAAGCCGCTGTCGGCGGCGGCCTTGCGCTCTTGCGCACGAACGACCGAATTCGCGTGGATCTGAATGCGCGCTCCGTCAACGTTCTGATCGACGAAGCGGAACTCCAAAGCCGAAGCAAGGACGCCGCATTTGCGGCGCCGGTGGCGCAGACGCCGTGGCAAGAGCTTTATCGGCAGACTGTGGGGCAGCTATCGACGGGCGGATGCCTCGAGCCTGCGACGCTCTTCCTGAAGGTCATTGAAACGCGCGGCAATCCGCGTCATTCGCACTAGACGGCCAAGTCGCTCACAGGCGCGCGTCGCGGGGTCGCGCGTTTTGTGGCTTTGCCTTGAGCTTCGGCGTCTTGCCGTTTTCGATGTAGCCCTGCACCGCATCGGCTGCGTCGTAGTAGTCGCGCTCGTCGAGCCAGTGCCATACGGCCGCGAGGAAAAGGCCGAGCCCTGCATGGCCGCAATGCGCGATGACATCGGCGATGCCTTCTGCGAGCGCCTCGTCGCGTCCGGTCGCCGTGAAGGCGCTCGCGATGTGCGACGCGCTGCGCGAAACGAGCATCGCGTGCATCGGGTGAAGTTGCGGATTGAACGTGCGTGAAGCGAGATTTCTGTATTTGCTGCCGCCCATGGGGCCCCCGTGTCTTGCCGGCGTACTGCGCATCTGCATACGCGTCGCCGTTGGTTCTTTGAGTCGCTGACTTCAGCGCCGGGAGACATAGGCAAGAAGCGGGCCGACGGCGCGCATCTTGCTCTAGCGCCTTTGTTCGCGGGGCTGCGGTAGGTGGTCATCACCCGCGCGCACGCGATGCAACACAACTCTCTTCTCCCTTTCTACATTCCGTATGAACGAATGTGCAACGCGGAATGCGCCAACCAAGACACGCTATGCGCAGCGCTAAAGATGCCATCAACTTTCTTCGAACGTACGCGCGCACAGCCGTCTGTACGCTAGCCCTCATGACGGGATGCGCTGCCGGCAACTCGGCTGTGAGCGACGAAGGATCTGCACCGTCCAGCGAGCCGCAGCCGCTGCATCATGCGAAGCGCACGTCGTCGGGTTACGAGAATAACTACGGGCATCTGCCGCGCGAATCGTTCTGGAAATGGCAGTGGGAACGCTTCACGCAGGGCCTGCCCAAACCGCCCGCGAATGGCTATCAATTTCCGATGGCGCATCCCGACACTGCTTTTCTGAAAGTGAACCGTAGTGTCGATACGCTCACGTGGATCGGACATTCGACCGCGCTCGTACAGATCAATGGCGTCAACGTTCTTACCGATCCAGTGTTTTCCGAACGTGCTTCGCCGTTCACCTTCGTCGGACCCAAGCGCAAGACGCCGCCCGGGCTAACGCTCGACGAGCTTCCGCACATCGACATCGTGCTTATCTCGCACAATCACTACGATCACCTCGACAAGGCGAGCGTGGAGGCGCTGAACCGGCAAGCTGGCGGGCCGCCGCGCTTTCTGGTGCCGATGGGCGTGAAGGCGTGGATGACAAGCGTCGGCGTGACCAACGCGGAAGAGCTGGACTGGGGCGATGAAACACATACTGCCGGCCTCGATATCTGGTTCACGCCGGCGCAGCACTGGTCCGCTCGCACGCCGTTCGATCGCGCGGAGACGTTGTGGGGCAGTTGGGTGGTCAAGACGCCGCCGGACGCCGCGCATCCTTATTCGTTTTTCTTCGCGGGCGACACAGGATATTCCGCTGACTTCCGCAACATAGGCGCGCGCTTCGGGGCCTTCGATCTCGCGTTGATTCCTATAGGCGCATACGACCCGCGCTGGTTCATGCATGCGCAGCATGTCGACCCGGAAGAGGCTCTGCGCATCTTCCAGGACATTCACGCGAAGCGGGCTATCGGAGTCCACTGGGGCACGTTCGAGCTTACCGACGAGCCGCTCGACGAACCGCCGCGCCGTCTCTCAGAAGCGGTCAGAAAGGCGGGACTGCCTGCCGATGCGTTCACGGTGCTCATGCATGGCCAGACCATTCGTCTGGACGAGTCGACAGAAAAGCAATCGCTAAGCAATCCGTAATATAGTGACCAAAACAAAGCGCGTGGGCCGTCGAGCCCGCGCGCTTTGATTTCAACCTATGCGATCAAGCAATCGTCATCGCCTGAACACGCCGAGCAGCAGCGTCGCGAGGAAGATCACGATGAAGATGAAGAACAGGATCTTGGCGATTTCCGCCGCGCCGGTTGCGATACCGCCGAAGCCGAAAAAGGCAGCGATGATCGCGATGATGAAAAATATTGCAGCATAACGGAGCATGAGGCCTCCTACGGGGGATCGGTTGGTAGTTCGATTTGCATGCGGACTGGAACCGTTGCCGCCTTCGCTCATCGGTCGTGCCGCGCTTTTGTTCAGGGTGTGGCGGCACGAGGGGTCAGAGCAACCGCTGTGCCTAAATCGGCGCACGTGTCGCCAGGAGAAATGAAAACGCCGCAATGCCCGACGTTATCGGGCCATTGCGGCGTGGCGCGCGCTCGCGAAAGCTATCGGGCGGGCGTGCGATCGGAGTCGTCGTCCTCGTCGTCGTCTTCGTCATCTGTGCGGCTCTGCGCATCCCGCAGGTGATTCTCCAGTTCGTCGCGCTCGATCTGATCGGCGAGGTCGAGGGCTTTGCGCGTCGCGGGACCGGATGGGCGATTGGCTCCAGACATGGCGTACTCCTTGGACGGATTTCGAGGCCGCGCCATTAAGTGTGGCGCGAAAGAACGTGCAGGATGGGCATGCCGCATCGGGCAACGAAGCCGCCGAGCAGGCTGCCGTAACGAATCGCTTAAGGGACGTTTGGACGCGCGATTGTCGCGGGCAGACTGACAGAAACACGGGAAGAAACACGCCGTCCCATTCTTGCAAGCGGGACGGCAAGTTTTGCCTGGCCAGCGCGTACGCCGAGTATGCGCCGGTCCGGCGTGGCGGCAAAGTGCTTTATCGCCGGCGTGAATAGCGTATCGAACCGAGCCTCACTCGAACAAGTGCGCCACGATCGGATAGAGCGACAACACGAGCAACGCCGCCATCGTCAGATTGAAAACGCGCAACAGGCGCGGATTCGCAAGAAAGCGCCGCAGCGACACGCCGAACGCGGCCCAGGCCGTGATGCACGGCAACCCGATCACGATAAACACGACCGCCATGAACGCCGCATTCAGCGAAAGACTTGCGTGCAGATGAATGGTCGTCGCGGCGGTCAGCACCATCATCCATGCTTTCGGGTTGACCCATTGAAACGCCACGGCTTCATGAAAGCGCATGGGGCGGCGCTCGCCGTCGCGCGTCTGCACGGACGACGACGTGCCGATCTTCCACGCAAGATACAGCAGGTAGGCGATGCTCGCGGCCTCCAGCACCGAATAGAGCCACGGCAGATGACCGAACGCTTCGGCGAGACCGAAGCCGGCCGCAAGCATTAGAAGCGCCACGCCCGCGCTGATGCCGAGTACATGAGGCACCGTTCGCCGCAGACCGAAGTTCACGCCCGAGGCGAGCAGCATGGTGTTGTTGGGGCCGGGCGTGATGCTCATCACGAGCGCGAAGAGCGCGGCCGCGGGCAGGGCGCTGAGCAGGGTCGAGGTCATGGCGCAATCCGAGTGGAAAGATCGATTGCTGCCAGTGTACGGGCGCGCATCTGTACAGTACCGGTACAGATGCGCATATGAATCCCGGTACGGCGCGCGTTCCGCTGGTACGCGCGCGGCGTGAACATTTACACCGGAGACGGATTGCGCTCCGCGAAGCCTTCCTGATGCCAATACGGATAAGCGGGCCGCACCTTGCTGGCGTCATCGAGCCGCTTGACCTGCTCGGCCGTGAGCTTCCAGCCGACCGCGCCGAGGTTCTGCCTCAGTTGCTCCTCGTTGCGCGCGCCGATCAGCACGGTGGCCACTGTCGGGCGTTGCAGCAACCAATTGAGCGCAATCTGCGGCACGGTCTTGCCCGTTTCCTCGGCGATGGCATCGAGCGCATCGACGACGCGGTACAGATATTCGTCCGGCACGGGCGGCCCCATGTCGGCCGTCTTGTGCAGCCGGCTCGATTCGGGCAGCGGTTGCCCGCGCCTGATCTTGCCGGTGAGACGTCCCCAGCCGAGCGGGCTCCACACCACTGCGCCGACGCCCTGATCGAGACCGAGCGGCATCAGTTCCCATTCATAGTCGCGGCCGATGAGCGAGTAATACGTCTGGTTCGCGACATAACGCGGATAGCCATAACGGTCCGCGACATCGAGCGATTTCTGCAGGTGCCAGCCCGAAAAGTTCGATACGCCCGTGTAGCGGATCTTGCCCGCGCGCACGAGATCGTCCAGCGTCGAGAGCGTCTCTTCCACGGGCGTTTTCGCATCGAAGCCGTGCAGCTGGAACAAGTCGATGTAGTCCGTCTGCAAACGCTTCAACGCATCGTTGACCGCGTTGATGAGATGAAAGCGCGATGACCCGACGCTGTTGGGATCGTCGGCATCGAAACGAAAGGTGGCTTTCGTCGAGATGAGGACTTTCTCGCGTCGCCCTTTGAGCGCCTCGCCAAGAATCGATTCCGACGAGCCGTGCGAATAGATGTCGGCGCTATCGAACATCGTGACGCCGGCATCGAGGCAGATGTCGACGAGCTTGCGCGCTTCGCTCACGTCCGTCTCGCCCCATGCCTGAAAGAATTCACCCTTGCCGCCGAACGTGCCGGTGCCGAAGCTAAGCACGGGAACCTTGAAGCCGGAAGCGCCTAAGTGTCGATATTCCATTGCATGTCCTTTGCGTTGAACGCTGCGTTGAAGAGGGATGTCGTTCACGCGTCGCGGTGAACGCCGAACGTCGATTGACGAGACTACCGCAAGCGTCGCCTGCGTGCAGCGGCTGTCCACCTGAACGCGGGCATGAGGCTTGCAAACTCCTTGCGCAACGTATGTCACTTGCATCCCAACACGGAGAGCGTTTGAACGACACCATCACGGGCGTTTCCCGTGCGAACGCCAAGACCACCGACGACGTCGGCACACCCTTCTTCGAGCCCGGACGCAACTGCGCAAGCGTGCGTCATGCGGACCGCTTCAGCCTGCTTATCGACGGGTCGGATTATTTCCGCGTGCTGCGCGAGGCGATCACGCGGGCGGAGCGCACGGTGTTCATCCTCGGCTGGGATATCGACAGCCGCATGAAGCTCACGCCCGAAGGCGCGCACGACGGCTATCCCGAAGCCCTTGGCGACTTCCTGCATGCCATTGCCGCCGAGAAGCGCCGCCTGCGCATCTATATCCTCGCGTGGGACTTCGCGATGCTCTATGCATTCGAGCGCGAATGGCTGCCCGTGTACAAGATGGGCTGGCGCACGCATCGGCGCATCGCGTTTCAGATGGACGGCAAGCATCCGCTCGGCGGTTCGCAGCATCAGAAGATCGTCGTGATCGACGACCGTCTCGCGTTCGTGGGCGGGCTCGATCTCACACGTTCGCGTTGGGATACGCCTGCGCATTCGCCTGCCGATCCGCATCGGCGCGACGCCAACGGTGCGGCGTATCAGCCGTTTCACGACGTCCATACGATGTTCGACGGCGAAGCTGCACGCGAGATCGGCGTGCTTGCACGCGAGCGTTGGTCGCGCGCGTGCGGCAGACGGCTCGCCATTCGGGCGCATCGCGCCGCGTTGCAAGGCGATCCGTGGCCGCCATCGCGTGCCGTCGACATCGACGATGTCAATATCGCGATCTCGCTCACCGAACCCGCGTATCTCGGCCGCCCCGCCGTGCAGCAGATTCGCACGCAGTATCTCGATGCCATTGCGCGTGCGCGGCGCAGCATCTATATCGAGAACCAGTACTTCACTTCCGGCTCGATCGGTGCGGCGCTCTCCGATTCGCTGGCGCGCGAGGACGGTCCCGATCTCGCCATCGTGGTGCCGCGGAATCAGAGCGGCTGGCTTCAGGAAGTGACGATGGGCGTACTGCGCGCGCGTCTGCATACGCTGCTCAAGCAGGCGGACCGGCATGGCCGCTATCGTCTGCTTTGTCCGACCGTGCCCGATCTCGGCGAAGAGATCGTCAACGTGCACAGCAAGCTGATGATCGTCGACGACGCGTTGCTGATCGTCGGCTCGGCGAATCTGAACAATCGCTCGATGGTGCTGGACACCGAATGCAACGTGTCGATCGATGCGGGCGCCGACGCGCGTATCCGCCGCGCGATTGCGAAGATGCGCGACACGCTGCTTGCCGAACATCTCGGCTGCGAAGTGGCGGACGTCGCGCGCGAACGCGAGGCGTGCGGCGGCCTGAATGCGGCAATTGCGGCGCTTTCGCGCGACCGCGACGAACATCGCACGCTGGTGCCGCTCGATCCCGTGGTGTCGCGCGAACTCGATCAGCTGATTCCGCCCGATGCGCTCATCGATCCCGAAGCGCCCATCGCCGCCGACGAACTCGTCGACCAGTTCGTGCCGGCCGAAAAGACTCGGCCGCTCATTGGTCGCTTCGCGCTGCTCGGCGTGCTCGCGCTGATGATCGTCGGTCTGGCTGCGGCGTGGCACTGGACGCCGCTCGGCGATTACGTGAATCTGAAGTCGCTCACGACCGCCACGCGGCGCATCGACGCGTTGCCGCTCGCGCCGCTATGGATCGTGCTCTCCTTCGTGGCGGCCGCCGTGATCTCGGTGCCCGTCACGCTGCTGATCGCGACCACGGGCCTGGTTTTCGGCGCGGGATGGGGCAGTGCTTACGCGTTCACAGGCACCATCGCGGCCGCGGCAGTCTCGTATCTGCTCGGTTTATGGCTCGGCCGCGACGCGGTGCGCAAGCTCGCGGGCGCGCGCGTGAACCGGCTGTCAGAACGCGTCGCGAAGCGCGGCATCGTCGCGGTTGTCGTGTTGCGGCTGCTGCCGGTCGCGCCCTTTGCCATCGTGAACATGGTGGCGGGCGCATCGCATATTCGTATGCGGGACTTTCTCATCGGCACGCTGCTCGGCATGGGGCCAGGCATTCTGCTGACGGTCGCGTTCGCGCATCAGCTCGTTGCTTCGCTGCGGCATCCGACTATCGGCTCGTTCGCGGTGCTGATCGGCATCGGCGCCGTGTTGCTTGCCGTGTCGATCGCGCTGCAACGCTTCCTCGGCGGTTCGAAGCCGCAGGAGGACATTGCGCACGAAGGCGCGCCGAGCGACGAAGACAAGTCACGCGCCAGTGACGAAGCGGCGCGCGCAAGCGTCTTGCGTCATCGCAGCGCGATGCCGCGCGACGCGTCGCCTGATGCGTCGCCGAACGCATCGCCCCGCAGCCACGACGAGGTCAACTCATGACGTTGATGCACGACGCCGGAATCGACATCGAACGCGCGAGCGCAGCGCGCGCCAAGGAACTGCGCATCGCGACGTACAACGTCCATGGCGCGGTGGGCGTCGACGGCAAGTTCGCGCCGGAGCGCATCGGTGAAGTCCTCGCCGAAATCGATGCGGACATCTTCGCGCTTCAGGAAGTGCCGCTCGGCGGCAGCACGGCGCCCAACGTGCTCGACATGCTGCAACGCATGACGAACCTGCATGCGGTTGCCGGCCCGACGCTCGATACACCCGAGCGCCGCTATGGCAACGCGGTGCTGACGCGCTATCCGGTGCAGGCCGTGCGCACGCTCGACCTGTCGTTCGGCAGCCGCGAGCCGCGCGGCGCGCTCGACGCCGACATCGATTGCGGCAGCGAAACATGGCGTGTCGTCGCAACGCATCTGGGCCTCGCATCGAGCGAGCGGCGCGCGCAAGTGGAACAGGTGCTGCAGAGCTTCGACACGCCCGCGCTTCCCGTGATCCTGCTCGGCGATCTCAACGAATGGTTCGTCTACGGCCGCACGCTGCGGCGCCTCGTCACGCACTTTCATCGCGCGAGCGCGCTACGCACCTTTCCGACGCGCTGGCCGCTCTTCGCGCTGGATCGGATCTGGGTGCATCCAGGTGAACGGCTCATGCGTGTGGACGTGCATCGCACACGGCTTTCTCGCATTGCATCCGATCACTATCCGCTTATCGCGCATATTGCGAATGCATCGACGAGCAGTCGCCCATGTCAGCAGGACGCCACGCAGCGACAAGAAAAGCCCTGAAAAAACGATATAAAAACGCAAAAGACTCGCACGAACGCGTCCGGCGTATGTAGAATCCGGCGTGATACGCACGCATCGGTGCGGACGTATTCGATATCAACGACCACACAGGTAGGAGAAACATGCCGACTTCCGCAAAAACCGCTGCTAAGAAAGCCCCGGCCAAGAAGGCCACGGCAAAGACCGCCGCACCGGCAAAGAAAGCAGCCACGAAGGTTGCCGCGAAGAAAGTAGCCAGCAAGACCGTTGCCGCCAAGAAGACGCCGGGCAGCTTCGCACCGGTCAAGGACACTTTCACGAAGGCATCGCTCGCAGCGCATCTCGCAGAGCGCGCCGAAGTGGATGTGAAGGCAGTCAAGGCCGTGCTGGTCGCGCTGGAAGACACCATCCTCGGTTCGGTTCACAAGAAGGGTTCAGGCGAATTCACGCTGTCGGGCCTGTTGAAGATCTCCGCGCAAGCCGTTCCGGCGAAGAAGAAGCGCTTCGGCAAAGACCCGTTCACCGGCGAAGAGCGCTGGTTCCCGGCGAAGCCCGCAAGCGTGCGCATCAAGGCACGTGCGTTGAAGAAGCTGAAAGACGCCGCAGCCTAAGTTATAGAATCGCGCTCGACGTTCCCGTCGGTGCCTGAAGAGGCCAGCTTTCCTCGCGGAAAGCTGGCCTCTTTTGCATGGGTTGTATTAGCTGTCGCGCGTGCTCGCTTCGTCGAAGAGAGACGCCACCCAATCCACGAAAACCCTGACACGGGCCGACAATTGACGGCTATGCGGATACAGCACGGACACCGGCATCGGTGGCGGCGGGAACGCGCTCAGCAGGCGTTGCAGGCGACCGTCGGAAAGCGCATCGTCGATGTGATAGCGCGGCACTTGCACGATGCCTAAGCCCGCAAGCGCCGCCTGCGTGTAAAGCTCGACGCCTGTCACCGATATCGCGGACGCAAGCTCGACCGTCTCGATGCTTCCGTCGACATTGAATTCGAGCGGCACCGCGCGACCCGTCGCGCTCGATATGTAGTTCACCGCGCGATGCGTTTCGAGCGCATGCAAGTCTTCCGGCACGCCATGCCGGGCCACATATGCGGGGCTCGCCACGGTGACTTGTTCGAGCAGCGCAACGCGTCGCGCGATCATCGACGAGTCCTGCAGCGTGCCCGCGCGCAGCACGCAATCGACGCCTTCCCGAACGAGATCGACGAGCCGGTCATCTTCGCCGACGTGCAGTTCGATCTGCGCATGACGTTCGAGAAACGCGGGCAGCGCGGGCACGAGGAACCGTCGCGCGAGCGTGCCTTGCAGATTCACGCGCAAGAGGCCCTTCGGTTCAGCATGCCGAAAGGAACCTTCCGCTTCTTCGAGGTCTTGCAAGAGACGCACGCAGCGCCGGTAATGCGCTTCGCCGTCGTGCGTGAGGCGCACCGTGCGCGTCGTGCGTTCGAGCAGGCGCGCGCCGAGCCGTTCTTCGAGACGCTTCATCAGATTGGTGACGGTGGCGCGCGGCATCTGCAAATCGTCGGCTGCCTGCGTGAAGCTGTGCCGCTCCGCAATGCGCACGAAGACCTGCATCTCCTGAAACCGATCCATGTTCTTGGCCTGTTGTTTTGCGTTGGATTGTTGAAGCAACCGGAACGATGATACTAAGCCGCGCCCAATGATCGCCTGAACCGAATGATTCATCATGCTCCACATCGAACAGCCATTTGAAGGAGCGAGTCATGAATCAGGCACAAGCGAAACGCGTGGTCATCGTCACGGGCGCATCACGCGGCATCGGCGCGGCAATTGCGCGTAGGCTCGCGCGGGAAGGCTTCGCCGTCGCGGTCAACTATGCATCGAGTGCGAGCGAAGCCAATACGCTCGTCGACGAGTTGCGCACGGCAGGCGGCGCGGCGATCGCGGTCAAAGCGAACGTCGCTTCAGCCGATGACGTCCGCCGCATGTTCGACACGGTCGAAGCCGAACTGGGCAAGGTCGATGCGCTCATCAATAACGCAGGCGTGCTGAAGCCGACGCCGCTCGCCGATACCAGCGACACGCTCTACGACCAGACGTTCGACATCAACGTGCGCGGCACCTTCAACGCGCTGCGTGAAGCGGCCTCGCGCATGAATGACGGCGGGCGCATCGTGAACTTCTCGAGCACCACGCTCGCGCTGAACATGCCGGGCTATGCCGTCTACAACGCGACGAAAGCGGCCGTCGAAGCGTTCACGCATGTCTTCGCGAAGGAGTTGCGCGGGCGGCGCATCACGGTGAACGCGGTCGCGCCGGGACCGGTCGCGACGGCGCTTTTTTCTCGACGGCAAGACCGACGAGCAGATTGCGAACTTCGCGAAGATGCCGCCGCTGGAACGTCTCGGCCAGCCGGACGATATCGCCTCCGTTGTAGCGTTTCTCGTCGGCGAGGATGCAGGCTGGGTCAACGGGCAAGTACTGCGCGCAAACGGCGGCGTGGCCTAAGACAGCGCGAGTTGTGCGGCGCTCGCGTGCGGCACGGCAACGCTGCGGCGGCGCGGCGCAGCGCGCTTCTTGTGCGATACAGCCGGCAACGCAAGCGCCTGCTGGATGACGAGGCTGAATGCCGGACGCGCATCGCACGCCACCCATTCGACTTGTCCCGATGCGAGTCGTTTGGCGATCAAGCTGTACACGTCGGCATCGAATGGACGAAGCTCGGGCGCGTCTGCGAGCAGCGCGGCGATCTCGTCTCGCGACGCGCACGTGCCCACATAGCACCAGCGATCGATCACGTGCCATGCTTCGCGGCCCGTCTCTGCATCGCGTTCGGTAATCGCGACGGGACCCTCATGCGGCCAGCGCACGATGCGCGAAGCATCGAGTGCTTCCAGCGCGCGCGCCGCGTGATCCGTGAGCGATTCCACGCCTGCGCACGCGCCGAGGCAACGCTTCACCTGAAAGCCGAAGCAGCCGCGCGTTCTCCCGGGCGGCGCTTTTTCCAGGCCGAGCGTCGCATGGCAGAGGTTGTGTTCATCAGCGAGATGACGCATGAACGCATGCGCCTTGCCGCGCGATGGAAAGACGCCGAAGAGATGTGGCTCACGTGAGAGGTCGCGTTTGTCGGCGCGCAGCAGAACGGGCGCGGGCGCGCCGGGCAGCCATTGCCACGCGCACGCCGGGGACGCGCGCTTGAGCAGGCGATTGTGAACCGGCCGCAAGTCCTTCACGAGCTTCGCTTCGAGCAGCAGCGCGCCGAGTTCGCCGACCGTCTCGCGATGTTCGATCCGCCGTATCGCCTGCGAAATGGACAAGTCCTTCGCGAGCCGATGATCGCCCGAGAAATGCGCCGTTACGCGCTGCTTCAAGTTGATGCTCTTGCCAACGTAAAGCGTCACGTCGTCGTCGCCATGAAAAAGATAGACGCCGGGCGTGGATGGCAGCGCGTCGAGCGCGCCTTCCGGCAGCGCGGCGGGCAAGCTCGCGCGCTTCACGAGCGTCTTGATGGCGGCATCCACCAGGTCTTGGGAATACAGCGCGTGAATCTTGAGCCAGAACTGCCAGAGCAGATCGGCATCGGCGAGCGCGCGGTGGCGTCCTTGCGGCGCGAGATCGAGCCGCGCGATGAGCGCATCGAGACCGTGCCGCTCGACCGATGGAAAGAGCGCACGCGACAGCCGCACGGTGCAGAGCGTATCGGCGCGAAACGCGATGCCTGCGCGACGAAATTCGTTCTTCAGGAAGCCGTAGTCGAAGCGCGCGTTATGCGCGACGAAGAGCTTGCCGTGCAGCCGCTCGGCCAGCGCCGGCGCGAGCGCTTCGAACGTCGGCTGACCGCGCAGCATGGCGTCGTCGATACCCGTGAGGCGCGAGACGAACGGCGGCACCGGCACGCCCGGATCGACGAGCACGCTCCATCGCTCGATGCCCGCCGTGCTCGCCTCGACGACGCCGATTTCGGTGATACGGTCCACGGTTGCATCGCTGCCCGTGGTTTCGAGGTCGACGAAAACAATGGGACGCGCGAGCCCGGCGAGGAGGGCATCGGCGAGGAAATCTTCTTGCATGAAGGCAGCGGGGACGAAAGAGGCCGGGGTGCGCCGAGTCTAGCGCGAAAAGCGCATTTGCATTCATGCTCAAGCCGCGGCGTGCAATTGCCGTTAAGCAAAAACGTGCATACGCGATGCGATGCGCAGGCAGATCAGTACAATAGTGGCTTGGCTTTTTGTTTTCGGAAATTTCGACATGACTTACTGCGTGGGCATGTGCGTGGACGAGGGTCTCGTCTTCTTGTCCGACACGCGCACCAACGCTGGCGTCGACCACGTCAGCGCCGCTCGCAAGATGGCTGTTTTCGAGCAGCCGGGCGAGCGCGTGATCGTGCTGCTTGCCGCCGGCAACCTCGCGCTCACGCAAGCGGTGACGCAATTGCTCTCCGAGCCCGCCGACCATCACGCGCCGACGCTCTATAGCTGTAGCACGATGGCGGAAGCCGCGCGCATTGTGGGCGATGCCGTGCGCGAAGTGCATCGGCGCGATGCGCTGTCGCTCGCGGAATTCAGCGTCGACTTCAATTGCAGCTTTATTCTTGGCGGGCAGATTCGCGGGCAGGGTCCGCGCCTCTTCATGGTGTACGCGGCCGGCAATTTCATCGAATCGACGCGCGTGTCGCCTTATTTTCAGATCGGCGAATCGAAGTATGGCAAGCCGATCATCGACCGCGTGATCACGCCGGCGTCGCCGCTCGACGAAGCCGCGAAATGCGCGCTCATTTCCATGGATTCGACGCTGCGCTCGAATCTCTCGGTCGGTTTGCCGCTGGATCTTCTGGTGTATGAAAGGGACGCGCTGCGTGTCACGCGTTTCGCCACGCTCGACAACAACAGCGCGTACTACCAGATGATCAACCGCACGTGGGGCGAGCGCCTGCGGCAGCTTTTCGGCGAGATTCCGAACCCGACGTGGACCGATCTCGCCGACGTGCCGCTGCGTCGTCGGGAAGCGGACAATACGGTGCCGCGGCTCGTGATCGGCGACCTGCCCGCCGGTCCGGACGCACCCGCGCAGACGCTCGCACAGGACGTCGAAGGCGCGGGAAACGCGCCGCAGCATTGACCAGTTAGCGGGCGTCGGCCGTGCATTGCAGCGGCTGCGCGATGCTCGCCTTGATCGCCTGCATGTTGCGCGGCGAGTCCGCGAGCACGGCGTCGATGCCGAGACACGCGGCCGCGCGATAGTCCTCCGCATTGTCGATCCCGATGGCGAGCACATGCGTCTCGCCTCGCGCACGGAAGCACGCCAGCGCCGCTGGCGTCCACAACTTCGCTGTGACAGGCGAACGCGCTTCGCCGAGCGTGAAGGTCTCGACCAGTTCCATCTGCCTTTTCCACTCGAATGCAGCCCACGTACGGGGCTGCGGCGGCTCGGCACACCTTTGCCCCAAGGCGACGGCAGCGAGCCGTTCACGCGTCGCATCGCGCGATTCGAACAGCCGCGCCTGCGGATACGCGGCGAATGCGGTCTGATAGGCCGCGTCGGTGGAGTAGATCAGCACGCGGGACCACGCGTTGGCCGCGTCGAGCACGCGAGCGACGGCGGCTGCCTGCGGCTCGGCGGGCAGCGCCTTCATGTCGAGGATCACGGGCACCCGCGCGGGAATGGCGCGCAGCGCTTCCTCGAGCGTCGGAACTCGCACGGGATGCGCGCGATACGGATATGACCTTGCGCCGAAAGCATCGAGACGGGCGAAGTTCCAGCCTGCGTTCAGGCGCTGCAACGCGTTCAGATTCAGGCTCGCGACGGCACCGTTGCCGTCCGTATTCGCCGACAGATCCGCCGGGCGATACAGCACCGGCACGCCGTCGCGCGTGATTTGCACCGAGAGCCAGATGGCGTCCGCGCGATGTTCGAGCGCGCCCGCGATGGCGAGCAGCGTGTTCTCCGGGAAATCGGCGGTGCCGGCGCGATGCGCGACGATCATCGGCAGCGCGGGCGGATCGTCCGCGAACGCGTGCGCGACGCCGCTCGCGGCGAGGCAGGCGCAGGCGATCCAGCGGAGCGGGGTTAACATCGAAGGGACTCCTGAGAGCGGTATCGAAAACGCGATTCTGCCTTTATCCGGGCGCGCGGCCCCGTCGAGCGATTCGGCGGCGCATAAAAAAACAGCCATCGGAGAACCGATGGCTGTTCGAGATACCGCTTGTCCGCTGACGCGGCACTCGCGTGCCACGCCCGTCGGTTTTTCTTAGAACTTGTGACGCAGGCCGATCAGGACCAGTTCCTGGTGGCTGCGGCCGCTGTCGAAGCCGAAGTCGCTGATCGAAGCCGTTGCGCCGGTCGTCGAGGTCGAAACGCCGTCCGCGTTGTTCACGCGTTGCGTGCCGCTTGCGTGCTGATATGCGCCGACCGCGTAGACATCCGTGCGCTTCGACAGCGAGTAGTCGGCACCGATCGAAGCCTGGTGATACGTCGCCGACGTGTCGCCGCTGCCGTGCGTGTACGTGTAGCCGAGGCCGAGCAACGTAGCCGGCGTCAGCTGGAAGTTCACGTAGCCGTTGCCGACGTTGAACTTCTCTTGCTGGCGGAACAGCGAGTTGCCGTCGTTCTTGTACTGCGCGAAGCTGTACGACGCGCCGACCGTGAACGGACCGAAGACGTATTGGCCTGCGCCGCGTGCGATGTCGATGGCGTGGGCCGTCGAGTAGCCGCCGTTGATGACGCTGTTGAACAGCGAATCCGACGACGGGCTGTTCCAGCCGGTGTTCGTCGTGGTCAACGGAGCGCGGCCTGCGCTCGGGTTGTTCACGGAGAGGTAGCTGGCTGCGATGGAGAACGGACCGTTGGCGTACGTCGCCGCGCCGCCCCAGGTCATGCCCTGGCCGGTGGCGCCTGCCAGGTTGCTGAAGCCGTAGATGCCTTCGAACTGGAAGCCCGAGAACACCGGCGACACGTACTTGACAGCGTTGCTCACGCGCAGGCTGTTGTCGTAGTTGTCGACGTCACCCGGCGTGGCGAACGCAGCGCCCCAGTAGTTGTCGGCCGTGAGGCCCTGGACCATGTCGACCGACGGGTCATATTGACGACCCAACGTGACCGTACCCCACTGGTTGCCGCTCAAACCCACGAACGCCTGACGACCGAACTCGCGGCCACCCTGGTTCAGACGACCCGTACCCGGATCGAAGCCGCTTTCCAACTGGAACAGCGCCTTCAGGCCGCCGCCGAGGTCTTCCTGACCCTTCAAGCCCCAACGCGGGCCGGACAGCGTGCCGTTGACCATGCCGAACAGATGGTCGCCCGCCACGTTGGCATGGCTGACATAGGCAATGCCCGTATCGATCACGCCATACAGCGTCACGCTCGTTTGGGCCTGTGCTGCGCCAGCTGCGCCGAGCAGTGCCAGCGAGAGGGACGTCAGTGCGAATCGTTTCATCGAATTCTCCACGCGAATGATTAAAATCGTTGTTACCGGCGCAGAGAATAACGCAACGTTTCGTTACCTTAGAAACGAAAAAAAATGGACTGTCTCTAAAAAGACACAGTGACAGGAAACGCCCGCCCCGCGCGGCATTCGCGTCGGTTTCCGAATGATTTTCAGGACGACAGAGCCGCGCTTGAAAAGTTCCTCGCGCAGTTTGACGCGCGCGGCGTCAATTAAGTCACCGCGGCGATTGGTGTTGAATCCGATAACAAACGGCGTGTGCGCCCGTTCTTCCAAATTACGCATAAGCCGCAGTTCAGGCGTCGCGCGAGCGATCTTCGTCGCGCCGCGAAAGCAGCGCCACGGCCACGCCCGCCGTCGCCGCGACCAGCACGGCGCGCCACGGGTGACGCTTGACGGCGGCATTCGCCTGCGACGCCTTGCGCCCGGCGCCCACCATTGCGACGGCGGTAGCGCGCGTGGCCGTCGACTCGGCGCGCGCCACTTTGCGCGACAGTTCTATTGCGCGCTTCAATGCGAGCGCGGCCTGGCGCGTGGCGCCGCCGCTCGAAAGCCGCGTGTACTGCGGGCGCGCGCTTCGAGCGTCCGGCGTTGTCGGTGCGAGCGGCTGCGATTCGGCAGCCGCCATGCCGACGCGCGTGGACGCCGCGAGCATCGAACCGATCTTTGCGCGGCTGCCGGGCGGCACGCTGCCGTTGTCCTGCACGCCCCACGCGCCGCGCGGATCGTGCATGCGTGCGCGCGCAGCCGAAAACTCCGCGCCCAGCAGCAACACCGCCGCCGAAAAATACAGCCACATGAGCAGCACCGCGAGCGAACCGGCCGCGCCGAACGCGCTTGCGGTTCCCGCGTGCGTCAGATAGAACGCGAAGAGCTTCTTTCCCGCCGAGAAGAAAATCGCCGCGACCACGCCGCCGACGAGCGCGTCGCGCCATTGAACGGGGGCGTCGGGCAGAAACTTCAGGAGCGCGCCGAACGCCACGGAAAGAATCGCGAGTCCTACGACGAGTTGCACCACATCGCCGATGATCACAAACGGCGAATCGCCCCACAGCCACAGGCCGACCGCCTGAATCGCGGTATCGAGCACGAGCGAGACGATCAGCAGAAATGCGACGCCCAGCACGAGACCGAACGACACGAGCCGCACGCGCACCATCGCGAGCACGCTGGAACGCTGCTCGCCTGTGAGCGGCCACACGATATTGAGCGCCGTATTCAGCGACGAAAACGTCGCCGACGCGCCCACGGCCAGCAGCACGAACGAGATGATCGCGGCCAGCCCCGTTCCGCCGCTGCGATGCGCGTTCTCCACGATGCTCTGCACGCCGGCCGCCGCCTGATCGCCGATCAGCCCGTTGACCTGATGAAAAAGCTGCCCGCGCGCCGCTTCCGGCCCAAACACCCAACCCGCCACCGCGATCACCATGACGAGCGTCGGGGCGAGCGAGAACGCCGAATAGAACGCAATGCTCGCGGCCATCGCGGCGCAGCGATTTTCGGAGAACTGCTTGAGCGCGCCGAGCGCCCACGACGCATCTTTTTTGACTGCGGAACCTATTTTTTGCGTGGAAACGGAGCTCATGACGAATCTCTCGGTTCAATCGAACGGTGGCGGCGCGGGCCTGCGGCGCATTGCGCGGACCCCCGAGCGGTAAATGCAACCGATCGAGCAGGTTCCGTTCCAAGACAGGCGCAAGCGGGCGAAGCACATATATAAGAACATTGCTATGATCGCGCCTGCCGCGAC